>JAJVIJ010000044.1 GCA_022072095.1 Rhodocyclaceae bacterium | reverse complement strand
AACGTAAATTAGACGAACTGAAGCATACGGAGAGATGCCGGCCAAATCAAGCATGGCCTCCAAACTTTCAATCGGTTATGCTTCGTATCCTGATTTAGACGACCCAATCTTTTCCAGATGGCCGATCCCTTTCCTGCCCGACCCCCGAAGCTGCTCGACCGGATGCGCGAGGCGCTGCGCGTGCGTCACTACAGCTATCGCACGGAACAGTCGTATGTCGACTGGTCGAGGCGTTTCATTGTGTTTCACGGCAAGCGCCACCCGGCGGAGATGGGCGCGGGCGAGGTCGGCGCATTCCTGACGCACCTGGCCGTGGAACGGCAGGTGTCCGCGTCGACGCAGAATCAGGCCAAGGCGGCGCTGCTGTTTTTGTACCGGGAGGTGCTGGGAGTTGAGCTGCCGTGGTTGGGTGAGATCGTTCAGGCCAAGGTGAACAAGCGGTTGCCCGTGGTGCTCACGCCGCGCGAGGTACGCGCGCTGATGGACGAACTGAATGGCACCATGGGATTGATCGTCAGCCTGTTGTACGGCACCGGCATGCGTCTGCTGGAGGGGTTGCGGCTGCGGGTGAAGGACGTGGAGTTCGAGCGGCGCGAAATCCTGGTGCGCGACGGCAAAGGTGGCAAGGACCGGATGACGGTGCTGCCCGAAAACCTGATCTTGCCGTTGCAGGACCAATTGGCCCGCGCCAGACGGCTGCACGATGCCGACCTCGCCGACGGCTTTGGCGAGGTGTGGCTGCCGGATGCATTGGCGGTGAAATACCCCAAGTCCGGCAAGAGCTGGGGCTGGCAATATGTGTTTCCGTCACCGAACCGCAGTGTCGACCCGCGCTCCGGCGCGATGCGGCGTCATCACGTGCTGCCGGAATCGGTGCAGCGGGCGGTGAGGGGCGCTGCCAGCAAGGCGGGGATCGTCAAACCCTGCACGCCGCACGTGTTGCGCCATTCCTTCGCCACGCATCTATTGCAGAGCGGTTACGACATCCGTACCGTGCAGGAGCTGCTGGGGCATGCGGACGTGTCGACCACGATGATCTATACGCACGTGCTCAATCGCGGTGGGCGCGGCGTGCGCAGCCCGCTGGATCAGCTGTAGAGCCCTCAGGCCGGACCACGTGGGCGATGCGCGGGCCGCTTCGCGCGCTCGCCGAATGCCTGCTCGCGCTCGGCCTGGACCCGCTTTGCTAGCACCATCATGTCGGCGAGCGCCTGGCCATGTGCCTGGGCGAGCTGGGCGATTGCGGGATCGTCGACTCTGGCCTGCGTCACCGCAGCGCGGGTATCGCGCATCCGCTTCATCAGCGACTTGGCCTCGTCGCGATGCTTGTCGCCGATCTCCCGCCATCGCTTCTGTTCGTCGGGCGTCAGGCTGGCGGGGGGCGGCAACCCTGCCATCATGCCGTACCGCCCCTCCTCGGCCATGCGCTGGTGGCGCGGGCCGCACGGCGCTTGCGCCGGGTTGCCGGAATCGGCCTGCGCGGCCTGGGCCGCGGAAGCCGCCGCAAGGATCGTCAGACCCAGCGTGCCCAGCGCGATGGGCAGGCGGGTGGTACGACCCATGCGCTTCGAATCCATAGCATTCATATCGTGTCATCCTCGAAGAAATCGAATTTGCGCGACGCTCGAAAATCCGTGTACGCGCCGAGCCAGCATAGCCAGTGGCCCCCTGCGCGGATATGTCGGCAGGTAACGTGCTGTAAGGATTTGTGAAGCGAGCCGGGCGTCGGATTGAAGCCCGAATCGAGGCCGAACGCGCCCGCGCGACGAGTTTTGCTCCCCTGATACAATCGCGCCGCCCCCAATTCAGCATCGAGAGACTCATCATGAGCAAGCACTTCGCCCCTAGGTTGTGCGGCTGGCTTCCCGCCATGTCCGTGGCGCTGTTGGCGGCCGCGCCGGCCGTCGCTCAGGACGGCCGCGCCGACGCCGCCAAAGACAAGATCGCCATGTGCCAGGGCTGTCACGGCATTCCCGGCTACCGCAATACTTTCCCGAACGTCTACCACGTCCCCAAGATCGGCGGACAGCACCCGAAATATCTCGTTTCCGCCCTTCTGCAATACAAGAAGGGGGAACGCTCGCACCCGACCATGCGCGGGATCGCCGAGAGCCTGTCGGAACAGGACATGGCGGACATCGCCGCCTACTACGGCGCGCAGTGACGCGCGCCCGCTGACGATCGTCAACTCAATCTCATCGCGGGATCCCGACCTGCCCAGCCATAAGGACCTATGCATCATGACCGGTATCGTTCGTCGCCAGACCCTGACGCTGGCCGTCCTGCTGTCAACCCTGCCCGGCCTTGCGCTCGCCGCCGGCAACGCCAGCCGTGCCCAGGACAAGGCGGCGGCGTGCGCGGCGTGTCACGGAGCGGACGGCAACAGCCCGACTGCCGACTATCCGCGTATCGCCGGTCAGCATCAGGATTACCTGCTGCGCGCGCTGCTGGATTACAAGTCGGGCAAACGCAAGAATCCGATCATGCAATCGCAGGTCGAGAATCTGGCCAAGCAGGATCTGGCCGACCTGGCCGCCTACTTCGCCGGACAGGCAAGCCCCTTGTTCAGCAAGCGCTGACCGGTCTGGCGGCGGGCGGCGGCCTGTCGGCCCTACCCCGCCGCTCGATTCATGCGCTCGAGATAGCGTTCGCCATCCGGCGCCTGACCCGAGCGCTGCGCCTCCCATAGCGTCTCGCCCAGACATTCGAGCGCCGCGTGCAGGGCGGCATGCCGGAAACCGTGCCGGTTCGTCAGGCGCTGAAACGCCATGACGATGCCGGTGGGCTGGTCGATCTGCAATTGCTCCTCGATGGCCAGGTGCAGCGACAGATGCAGAAACGGGTTCGGCCGCCCTTCCTCCACCGAAAACTTCCGGTCGATGCCACCGTCGTCCGATTCGAGCAGGGCGTGATATTCGGGATGGGCCGCGATCACGTCGGCGGCCAGCGCCTCGAGCGGCATCTCCGGCACGCCTGCGCGACGTTTTCGCCATGCCTGCACGAAGAATGCGCGCGCCTGATCGCGATCGGGGCTGAACATGGGGTTGGTGCCGGCTCGCTCAGCGCTCCGACGCCGCCGTCGCGCCGTCGAGCGTCTTCTGCGGGAACTGACAGCAGTCTCGGATGATGCAATCGGCGCAACGCGGCTTGCGCGCCGTACACACGTAGCGTCCGTGCAGGATCAGCCAGTGATGGGCATGCCGGCGGAAGCGTTCCGGCACCACGGACATCAAACCGGCCTCGACCTCCTTGACGGTATCGCCCGGCGCCAGCCCGGTCCGGTTCGCGAGCCGGAAGATATGCGTATCGACGGCAATGGTCGGCTCGCCAAACACGGTATTCAGGATCACGTTCGCGGTCTTGCGCCCGACCCCGGGCAGCGCTTCCAGCTCGGCGCGCGTGCGCGGCACCTGGCCGCCATGGCGCTCCAGCAGCTGTCGTGACAGCGCGAGCACGTTGCGGGCCTTGGTTCGATAGAGCCCGATCGTCGTGATGAACGCGGCGATGCCCGCTTCGCCCAGCGCGACCATTGCGGCCGCCGTCGGCGCCGCCGCGAACAGGGCGCGGGTCGCACGATTGACGGCGCGGTCGGTGGTCTGCGCCGAGAGCACGACGGCGACCAGCAGCTGGAACGGGCTGTCGTACTCCAGCTCGGTGGTCGGGTTCGGGTCCCTGGCGGCGAGGCGTTCGAACAGTACATCGATCTGCCGCGCGCTCAGACGCGAGCGCTCGAGCGGTCGGATGGTGGCAGCAGGCATGATGCCCTCGATTATCGCAGCATCGCCTGACGCCGCCAGAGTAAAATCGGCGCCGATGAAACCTCCCGAACAACGCGCCGTCGCCTGCTGGCTGCTGATTTGCGCGGCACTCGTATTGCTGATGGTGGGCATAGGCGGCGTGACCAGGCTGACGCATTCCGGCCTGTCGATCACCGAATGGCAGCCGATCGTCGGCACGCTGCCGCCCCTTTCCGACGCGGACTGGCAGGCCCTGTTCGTGAAATATCAGGCGACACCCGAGTACCGTCTGGTCAATCACGATATGGACATGGACGGTTTCAAGAGCATTTTCTGGTGGGAATATGCGCACCGCCTGCTCGGGCGCGGCATCGGCGTGGTGTTTCTGCTTCCCTACCTGTATTTCCTGATCCGAGGCCGTATCCACGGCCGCTTGTCCTGGCAGCTGGCGGGAATCTTCCTGCTGGGAGGCGTGCAGGGCTTCGTCGGCTGGTACATGGTCGCGAGCGGCCTGGTGGACCGGCCCAGCGTGTCGCACTTTCGACTCACCGTGCATCTGGGACTGGCATTTCTGATCTTCGCGGCGCTGTATTGGGTCGGCCTGGGCCTGCTCGCGCCACGAACCTCGCCCGCTGCCGGCAGTCGGGCGGCCCGCCTCGCCGGCTTGGCGGATGGACTCGTCCTGTTGCTGTTTGTGATGGTACTCAGCGGCGGTCTGGTCGCGGGCTTGCGTGCCGGCAAGGCCTACAACACGTTCCCGCTGATGAACGCTCACTTCGTGCCGCCGGAAATCATGATGATCGAGCCATGGTGGGCGAATTTCTTTTTCAACATGGCGACCGTGCAGTTCGACCATCGCCTGATCGCCTGGCTGCTCGTGCTGTGCATCCCCTTGCTGGCTTGGCAGGTGGTGCGTCACGCGCGCTGGGCGCGTAGCGGCGCCTTCCTGCTGCTGGGGTTTTTCGCCCTTCAATTCACGCTCGGTGTCGCGACCCTGCTGCACCAGGTTCCCGTGGCATTGGGGGCCGCTCATCAGACCGGTGCCGTACTGCTGTTCGGCGCCGCGATTTATCTGGCCCATCGGCTCAGGCTGAGGCAGTCCGGATAGCGCCCGCGACACGTCATCGAGACTCGACGCCCGGAGCCGCCCCGGCCCCGGGCTGAACAACGGTTTCACCTCCAACATTCACCCCAGGCTTGCGGCTCCGCATGCCTGATCTATGGGAGACACCCTATGGCCGGACCTTTGCAGGGCGTAAAGATCGTCGATCTGACCACCGTACTGATGGGCCCTTATGCAAGCCAGATTCTGGGCGACATGGGCGCCGATGTCATCAAGGTCGAGCCGCCGGGCGGGGACAGCGTGCGCGGCATCCCGCCGTTCCGTCATGCCGGCATGGGCGGGGTGTTCCTCCATTGCAACCGCAGCAAGCGCAGCATCACGCTCGATCTGAAGCAGGCCGAGGGCCGGGACGTGCTGCTCGATCTGGTGCGCGATGCCGACGTGTTTCTGTACAACGTGCGTCCGCAGGCCATGGAGCGGCTGGGCCTCGGTGCCGAGACGCTGCAGGCGATCAACCCGGGGCTGATTTACGTAGGCGTGTTCGGCTACGGGCGGGATGGCCCCTATGCGAGCAAGCCCGCCTATGACGATCTGATTCAGGGTGCCGCCGGCATCCCGGCGCTGTTCCTGATGGCGGGCGCGACCGAACCGCGCTATGTACCCGCGGCCATCGCCGATCGCACGGTGGGCCTGCACGCGGTCAACGCGATTCTCGGCGCGCTGTATCACAAGCAGCGTACCGGAGAAGGGCAGACGATCGACGTCCCCATGTTCGAAACGATGGCGAGCATGGTGCTCGGCGACCACATCGGCGGCGCCAGCTTCGTGCCGCGCGAAGGTGCGCTGGGATATCCGCGTCTGATCGCGCCGCATCGCCGCCCGTACGCGACCAAGGATGGCCATGTCTGCGCACTGATCTATAACGACAAGCAGTGGCGCAGCTTCTTTCGGCTGCTCGGTCGCGAGGAGGAACTCGACCGCGATCCGCGTTTCGCCAACATGGACAGCCGCACGCGGCACATCAACGAGCTCTACGCCTGGGTCGCCGAGATCCTGGCCACACGCACCACGGCGGAATGGCTGAATATCCTGGAAGAGGCCGATATTCCGGTCATGCCCATGCACAGTCTGGATACGCTGCTCGAGGACGAACACCTGCGCGCGATCGGTTTCTTTGAGGAGATCGATCATCCGACCGAGGGCCGCATCCGGACGATCGGGGTGCCGAGTCGCTGGAGCCGCACGCAGCCGCGAGCCAGCCGGCAGGCGCCGCGCGCCGGCGAGCAGAGTGTCGGCATATTGCGGCAGCTCGGCTATGCGGAAGAAAAGATTCAGCGCCTGCTATCGGTTCGCGCAGTCCAGGCTCCGGACTGATTTTCGGTGGACGCTCAGCCTTCGGACAGCGATCGCCGACAGACCCGCCGGCTCGCCACGACCGCCGTGGCGCTGGCCTTTTTCTTTTACCTGTTGAGCCGTGGTGTCGGCGAGTCCTATTCGGTCTTTCTGCTGCCGCTGGGACGTGAATTGGGCTGGAGCCGTTCGGCGCTCACCGGGGTTTTCTCCCTCTATCTCGCGGTGTCGGGGATCACCGCGGCGATCATCGGCATGCTGTTCGATCGCTTCGGGCCGCGCTTCGTCTACAGCCTCGGTCTGGGTTGCCTGGGTGGAGGCTGGTTTCTCGCCGGATTCATCGACCAGGTGTGGCAACTCTATGCCTGTCTGGGCATTCTCGGCGGCGCCGGCGTGACGGCGCTGGGCATGGTCTCGGGGGCCAGTCTGATCGGCCGCTGGCACCACAAGCGCCTGACGACGGCGATGGCCATCGCCTACACCGGCAGCGGCTGTGGCCTGCTCGCGCTCGTGCCTCTTTGTCAGTTCATCCTCGACAATTTGGGCTGGCGCTACTGTTTCCATCTGGTCGGTGGCGGCGTGCTGGCCATCTGCGCGGCGATCCAGCTATTGCCCTGGCGTGCGCTCAAGGCCGGCCACCCCGCCCACCCGAGCAAGGTCCGCGGCCAGCACGGCAGTCCGGCCGCCTGGACGCTCGCGCGTGCGCTGCGGGTACCCGAGTTCTGGTACATGGCGCAGGTGTTTTTCTTTACCGCGGTCGGCATGTACATCGTGCTCGTCCAGGTCGTCCCCTTCCTGGTCGAGCGCGGCTTTTCGTCGATGGAATCGGCCAGTGCCTTCGGCCTGCAAGGCATGCTTTCGGTATTCGGCATCGTCAGTGCCGGCTGGATGGTCGATCGACTGGGGCACCGGGGCGTGGCAACGCTCACGTTCATCGGCACCGGACTCGGCATCGTCGCCCTCCTGGCCCTGGCCTACTGGAAGGCCGGCTGGCTCGTCACCGCCTACGTGCTCGCATTTGGACTCGGACAGGGCGGCCGGGGTCCGATCGTGTCCAGCCTGTGCGCCCGTCGCTTTGCCGGCGCCGGCCAGGCCACGATCCAGGGCGCGCTGTTCTCGGGTGCCTGGGTCGGCTCCGCCATGGGGGCGCTGTGCGCGGGTGTCCTGCACGACCTGACCGGCGGCTATGTGGCAAGCTTCGTGATCGCCATCATCGCGGTGCTGCTCGGCGGCATTCCGTTCTGGCTGCCGCATGGGCTGGGCAGCCCGTCATCGCCACACGGAGGGGATACACCGGAAACACGGCGATAATCGTCACGCTTCGCACTGCCCGACCTGTGGCAGCAAACAACATTTCAACCTGAGGAGGAAGGCAACATGGCTAAGGATCTGGGCGTACTCGGCAAGGGTTTCTTCTGGGAAGAGCTGGAGGTCGGCACGACATGGCGCACGCTGGGCCGCACCATCACCGAACCCGACCTGTCGAACTTCGTCAATCTGGCGTGGTTCATCGAAGAACTGTTCACGAACCAGCATGATCGCGAGCACGTGGTGCTGCCCGGCCGCTCGGTGCCCGGGGCATTGGTCTATTGTTTCGCCGAAGGGCTGCTGATGCCCTCGATCCAGGGCATGGGCATGGCCTTCCTGAACATGCAGCTCGACGTCAAGGGCCCCACCCAGGTCGGGGACACCATCTACGTCCACTGTGAAGTCATCGAATCCAGGCCAACCTCGAAGCCCGACCGCGGACTGTTGCGCACGATGAATCGGATCGTCAATCAGCATGGCGATACGGTCATCACCTACAACCCCTTGCGCATGCTGCGCCGGCGCCCTGCCTGAACGACACGCACGCTTGACCGCCCAGGCTCCGGCCGGCGAAATTGGCGCACGTCCGTTATCTCGCGATCGCCACGGGCATCCAGGCGGTCGTCACGCTCACCGTGGCGACCGTCCCGGTGCTCGCGCCGACCATCATCCCGGAACTGGGCATGGGCGCGCATCTGGTCGGCTACTACGCGGCGCTCACCTATGCCATCGCGATGAACACGGCGCTGCTCGGTGGCCGCCTCGTGGACCGGCACGGCGCCCTGCGCATCACGCAGATCTCGCTGCTGACGTGCGCGCTCGGCTTGCTGGTGGCGACGCACGGCAGTCTGCCCGCCTTCGCACTATCGGCCGTGCTGATCGGTGCCGGCATGGGGCCGGTGACACCGGCGGGCTCGGCGCTGCTGGCGCGGGTGACACCGGTGGAGTGGATGGCCTTGTCCTTTTCCATCCGCCAGTCCGGAGTGCCGGCCGGGGTCGCGCTCGCCGGCGCGATCGTGCCCGGCCTGGCTGTCGTCGTCGGCTGGCGTGGAGGTGTCGTAGCCGTGGCGGTAGCCTGTGTCGTGCTCGCCGTGTCGCTCGAGGGCCTACGCGCACGCGCCGACCATGTGGACCGTACAGGCAGCAAGGGTCCCGACGCGCTGTATGGCTTGCGCTTTGTGCTGACCGACCCCGGGCTCGCGGTGATTGCCGTCGCGTCCTTTTTCTTCGCCGGCATTCAGCACTGCTTCATCACCTACGCGACCAGCTATTTCACCGGGGAATTCCATCTCAGCCTGCCGGCAGCGGGGGTACTGCTCACCATCGCGCAGCTCGCCGGCATCAGCGCCCGGCTCACCTGGGGCCTCGTCGCCGATCGCTGGATACGCGGCAAGTGGCTGCTCGTCCTGTCCGGTTTCGGCATGGCTGCGGCCGCCTGCCTGCTCGGCTCGATGACTGA
>JAJVIJ010000060.1 GCA_022072095.1 Rhodocyclaceae bacterium | reverse complement strand
TCGAGCAGCCCCGAGCGAAGCAAGGTGCGCCGCGCGGTCTCCTGCTCCCAGCGCGAGAGCCCGGTCTCCTGTGTCCACTGCTCCTGGGAGCGGAGGAACCAGCCGTCGGCAGAAGGCTCCAGGGACTGGCTGGTCCAGATCGCCTGCGAGAGCATCAATGCCGATGTGACGCCGCCGGTGATCGGCACCAGGCAGCGATGAAAGCTCACCGGAATGTCGAAGACTTCGAGCAACAACTGCGGCGTGATGCCGAGGCTCTCCATGCGAGCGTTCATTCGTCGGCCTCGAATTCGCGGACGACCGCCTCCAGCACGGCGATCGCGATGTGCTGGAACTCCTGATGCAGCCGGTAGTAGCGAACGCGTGGCGACGGATCGGCGATGGCCCGCCACGCCTGGTAGATGCGCTCGCGCGTCGCGTAGTCGGGCAGCGGCACCCGACCGGCCGGACGCCGGGCACCGATGTCTCGGCGGCGCTTGAGCGTCAGCTTGCGGCGGAGCTTGAAGAGCGCGCTCATCAGGTGCGTGGACGCACCGTGGCGGATGAAGTACGTTTCCAGCGCCCTGGCCTCGTTGACGAGGGCCACCGCGCGCAGCCCGGCCCTGAGGGCCGCACCGTCGAAGGTCACGCCGATGGTCAGGCTGCGCATCGCGGCGAGGCGACTGAGATCGACGGCCGAGAGCTGCCGAAGGTGGGCCAGCTGCTCCATCTCGATGCCTGCCGCGTGGAGCTCGTCCTGCGCGGCGTCGGCCAGGCGCACCGTGACGTGATTGAGGAGAACGAGCCGCACCTGGGCGTCCTGCAGCGGGAGCATCACGCTCCCTCCGAGGCGGAAGCCGCCTCGCCCGCGACACCGGGTTGCCGGCGAAGGCCGCCCGATCGCCTGGCGCAAGCCAGCAGCTCCCAAAACGCCGTTGACGACGGGTCGTCGGGATCGACGAGCCATTGCAGGAACGCCGGCTCCGGCGCGTTCGACGACGCCGCGTTCGGCTCGAGCTGGCCGAGGAGCGCCGTGAGCAGGCACCAGGCGCGGTGGCGCGCAGGATCCTCCGCGTCGCCGCCGGTGAGCGTCGCGATGCGCAAGCCGGCGGGGGACTGCGGTTCCGGCTGAATCACGCCGGAGATGCCGACGGCGTCCGCAAAGCGCCTGGCACGCGTCAGCAGTTCGTCCACCTCCGCGCCATCGGCGGAGGAGCGGGCCACCGTCGTCGACGGGTCCGCCTGGGACTCGCGCTCGCCCTTCGACCTCAGTGCCAAACGTAGCGACTCGACGGGTTCGCCAAGGTGATGAGCCAGGGCGACTTCGCAGGCCTCGCTGGTGGCGGCGACGCTGAACGTGCCGGTGTGCGGGTACTGCTGCGCGATGCGTCGAAAGACGGGTTCGAACACCTGCGCGTAGAGGTCGTCTTCGGAGATGGAGCTCCGCGTCTGGGCGTAGCGCTTCAGCGCGTTCAGCCTCGGCTGCATCGTCTTGACGTCAAGGCCGGAGAGATCCGTCACTGCTTCGCCAAGGGTGCGCAATCGCTCGGTGGCGAAGAGATGAAGACCGAGCGTGGCGGTGTTCACGGCCAGACCCAACGCGTGGAGCGCGTCCTCCAGCGGCCGCAGCGTCAAGGCGCGGCCCTGCTCCGCTTCCAGGCGGGACTTGAGCGCGACGATGCCGCACGCCTTGTCCCAGAAGGTCATCTCGCCGCGCTGTTCGTTCTCGATCAGGTGCGCGGTGAGGACGTGGCTCTCGGATCGCCACGGCCGGAACAGCACCACCAGCTTGCGGAAGCGCGGATCGCGCGTCTCGGCCCACAGTTGTCGCAAGGCCAGCAGCCGCGTGTTGCCTCCCGCCTCGACGATGAAGTGCGACTCGCCGGGGCGGCGGGTCACGGTGAGCGGGCTTCTCAGGCCGCTGGTGCGGATCGACTCCTTGATGTCGTCGAACTTCGCGTTCGTCGCGCGCCGCGGGTTGTGCTCGTAGGGCTGGATCTCGTCGACCGCGAGCTCGATCTGCGATTCCGCTCGCGGGTCGATCTGGCCGGCGAGATCGCGGGCGTTGTTGCCCGGGTTTCCGACGCGCAACGACTCCGCCACCAGTCGCCGCCGCTCGTCGACCGACACCTTGCCGCTCATGCCGATCGTTCCTCGGCAGCGGAGTCGCCGGCGTGAACGCCTTGGAGGCTGGGAATCAGTTCCCAGGCGAGCTGGTGCATCACCGTGGACGCGCTCGGCATGACGCCGTCCCTCCGAGGCTCGTGCCGGTGCACCGGGATCCGCAGAGTGGCCGCCTCCTTGTAGGCCTTGGCGTGCGGCACGACGGTGTCGAGCACCGACACCCTGCCCTTCAGGCGGATGAAGTCCTCGCGGATGCCGCTCGCGATGAGACGGGCGTCGGCCGTGCGGTCCTGCCGGTAGATCACCGCCTTCACCGGCCCGAGCGTGGCGCCCAGGGCGCTGCCCGGCTCCAGCCGATCCAGCAGCTCCATCGTGCCGTCCTTGAACTCGCGCGCGGAGAGAACCTCCGGCGTGATCGGCGAGACGAGGATGTCGGCAGCCATGAGGGCCGCGTCCTGCAGAGGGCCGATAGCGCCCTGCGTGTCGATCAGGACGCAGTCATAGGCGTTCGCCACGACGGCGGCCTGCAGTGCGAAACGCAGCCGGAAGCCGCGGTCGATCCGGTTGAGCAGCCAGTTGGGGAGATGGCCTTCGGGGTCGTCCGACACGACGATGTCGAGGTTCGGGAAGACCGTGGCCGTGATGCACGCCGCGGTCACCTCGCCGCGCAGGATTACCTCGGTGAGGCCGGCTGCCGGCTGCGCTGCCGCCAGCGGGAAGTACTTCGACAGCGAGGGCTGGACGTCGGCGTCGACCAGAAGGACGCGCAGCCCCATGTCCGCCAGCAGGGCGCCGAGGTTGGCCGTGAGCGTCGTCTTGCCGACGCCGCCCTTGGTGCTGGTGATGGTGAACTTGATCATCGATTCCGTGCCGATTCAGGTCGGTCTTCAGGCATACGGAATCGCGTGGAAAAGTGTCGGGCTACTCCTTCAGATAGTCGCCAAGCCCCTGATCTGCGAACACCCGACGGATGCGCTTGATCTCCTCGTACAGGGTGCCGCGGGGGATTCGGAGCCGCTCGGCAGCCTCTTTGACCGTCAGCCCCTCCTCGCCGAGCATCCGGCACAGCTGCCGCTGAACCGGCGTCAACCGAGCCAGGGCGCGGCCGATGTCGATGCGCGCGTGTTGGCGATCGACGGCATCGGCCTCGCCCTGCTGGGCTGACTCGTCGTCGGCCAGCACTTCGGCGAGCGTCAGGCCCTCGTCGGAGCCGTCGGGCGCGGCGTCGAGCGATAGCGCGTCCTGCTCTCCGGCCCGCTTGTCGGCCGCCCGCTCGCGGATCAGGTCCGTGAGCTTGTTACGGATGACCTGCGCCATATAGCCCACGGGAGGCGCATCGGGATCGGGCGCGAGCTTCCGTCGCACCACGATCCAGTGCGCCAGGCACTCCTGGATTAGATCGTCGAACTCCTCGCGGGCGAGGCTTCGCGATCGCCTTCTGAACTCACCCACCAGCTTCTTCGTGACCGCGATCTCCCATCGCTGGAGACCCTCTCCTGCCTTGAGCGCCATGGCTCTCCCCGTCGGTTGCGTGACGGGGAGGAGATCGAGCGAAGGTCAGCGGAAGGAAAAGAGCGACAGGCGACCTAATTCGTAGGGCCGACAACGGCGACAGGGGTGGTCGATGGGTCCCGACACTTCTGCGCCGGATTCCGTAACCGGAGACCAAGGGGCCTGGCGATAGACAGCGAAGGCCGGCGATCCATGGCGGAAGGCGCCGGGACGCCAAGTCGGGGTCCCGGGGATCGCGCGCCGCCGAGTCGATGGCGGTGCGCGAGGTCGATGGTCAAGCGAGTCGGTCGGGGGCGCGGCGGTGGCCCCTGGACCGGCGACGGAGGTGCGGATGAAACGCGGGAATCAGTTCATCAATGTGGCGCGGGCAGCCGGCGCCGGGGGGGCGCGGGCGATGCCTGCTGCACTCGACGGGGACGTCGCCGACGATCGTGATGCCGGGCGAGATGGCGCCCCGGCGCTTCGCCAAGCGGTGCGGGAGACGGAGCCGCCGGGCGCGTTCGACGCGCACGCGATCCGGGATCTCTACAAGGCGGCGCCGACGGATCCCAAGGGATTGCGGCGCACGATTCGACGCAGCGAGCTACGTCAGATCGTCCCGCTGGCGGACTCGACGATCTACGAGTTGGAGCGCCGCGGGGAATTCCCGCAGCGGTTTTATCTCACGGCGCGCTGCGTGGTGTGGGACCTGGCCGAGGTGATGGCCTGGCTACAGAGCCGGAGGCAAGCTGGGAGCAGCGGGGTGAAGAAGGCGCCGATGCCGGACTTTCGAATGAGGATGCGCCGGCCGATCCGCGCACGGAGCAAGGACACTACGCCCCCTACTTGAGATCAAGCACCGCGCAGTACAACTTCCGAAGATGGACGTCAGACATGTCGAGGATCGGCTCGTACATGAATGAGTTCAGATGGATGTTTTCGGGGGTCATCAGCGCGACGCTCTGCAGCGTACTCAGAACATCACGCTCGGTCGGAAACTGCTCCTGAAACTTCCGGAGCAACGCAGCAGTCTGGTTCGACGTGATCGCGGCAACGAATGCAGGATCGTTAATCTTCGTTACCATGAATCGCTCAGCAGCGAGCCGCGTGGCGATAGCGAGTACGACTTTGTTCGCGAAGTTGATGCCATCAGGCGCTTTCAGGCAATTCCCCGCCTCCTCGGTGATCAGGTCAACAACTGGCCGATGACCGGCGGGCGAACTTTCACTTGTCGCGAACAGCCCGTTGTAGGTGGCATCCAGGTCGGAGACCGTGATGCCGGCTGAGTCCGCCTTCCAGTGGAGCAACGACGTCAGCTTCGCAAACTCAGGATCGGCCTCGCCGCGCGTGTACTCGATCAGGTTCCGCATGAACGAGATGCAGGCGATCTTCTTTAGCGGTTCGTTGAAAAATGCTTCCTTCCAGTCCTTCGTGAAGACATTCTTGATACCCGCAGCTGGTTCAAGAGCAACACCATGACTGGTCTTCGATGCCATCCGGCAGTTACCGTATCCCACAAAGCGGCTCTCGACGGTCCGGTAGAAGTCGAAGTTGTGGGTCAACAGCAGCTGCTTGAAGTGTGGTCCCGACGCGATATCCATGAGGTACTGGATGATTGCGTACTTGTTCTTGTAATCGAACGAGTCCGCGATGTCGTCGACCACGATGAGCGTATCTTGCCCGGCCTTCTTGCGCGCCTCGATCTCGAAGAGGATGTTCAGCACATAGAAGGCCTTCTTCTCGCCAGTGCTCAGTGCCTGCAGCAGCGCCGCACGGTCCACGGGCGCCTGCTCTGTACCGTCATCGAACACAAAGCCCAGGCTGAGCATTTCCTGCTGGCCGAGGATCACGTCGATGCGGTTTGACGCCTCGAGCTTGAAGGGCACAAAGAACCGGTCGTTGAAGATGTCGATGACATCCTCCCATTGAGTTCGCTCCTTGTTTGCCTGCTCTTCGATCGCCTTGCGTTTCGCCTCGGCCGCCTGGTACTTCTCCAGCAGGGCGACGTACAGCGGATATCGGCTCTCGATGTAGGACTTCCAGACTTCCTGGCGGAAGTCGGCCATGTTTGCGAACTTTGTGAGCAGCTCTTCGTGGTTCTGCAGGTACGCCTCGAACTCGCGCACCGTTACGTTCTTCTGGATGAGCTTCTCGATCTCAGCGAACTTCTTACGAAGGTCCTTGTCGTTCGTAATCGCCTCCTTCTCCGTGGCGATCAGATCCTCCAGCTCCTTCTGCGTCGTGATCTCTTTCTTCTCGCCGGCATTCAGATTGACCGAGTGTTTGGCCGCGAAGAAGCCGTTGTCAGCGAGTTGCTTGGCGATCTGCGCCGCGTTGTAGTAGGTGAAGACGCCCTTCTTGAAGTAGGTCGAGGCCGCCAATAGTTCGTTGTACTTCTTGATGAAGCCGTCAATTGCGGTTTTGAAGTCCTTTGTCTCCAAGAAGGCTTGCACCTTCTCGTCGAAGATGAGGTCGTACGGCACATCCTTCAGCGGAGCGTCAGGCCGGTCCGCAACTTCGTCCTTGATCCGGTTCAGCGCGATGTAGAACTTGTTGTCATTAGCGGTGAACGCCGCCGACAGCTCCTTCTCAATGTCTCGCTTCGACTTCGACTGCTCTCGCAGTGCCTTAACGAGCGCGTCCTTCGCCGCATCGATCTCGGCGTGCAGTGTGTCGTACTCGTTCCTCAGAGCTGGGTTAACCAGCAGCGTGGACGTCTTCGGAGTATGTCCCATGGCCTCTTCGTAGGGCCGGACGACGAGCACACTGTCTGGGGGCAGATCCGCTCCGGCATCGTCCTTCACGACGCGCTTACATGGGCGAGCCGGAAAAATTCGGTCCTTCGATGCCGTGCCGCTCGCAATGTCTTGAAAGGTCTGCGCGAGCGATGTCTTCATCGAGCCGTTCGGCGCGTAGACAGCTATCGCGTTGCTCTTTGAAAAATCCAGTGTGGCCGTCAGCTTGCGGATGCCGTAGCAGTTTTCCAGGTCGATCGTGAGCGCCTTCACAAAACAATCCTCCTCGTATGTCGTGCTTCAACCCGGAATAGCCGGCAGGCTCCCGCCTTCTGATCATCTCGGCAGTGGACTGCTGGCAGCCCCCTCCCATGGGTTCGCCGCGAATAGCAGTCCGTGAACGGCGGACACGGCGGCGAGTACATGATCGAGCGTCTTGCAGACCTCCGCCACCGTCATACGGACCTCACAACCTTCGCGTTCAGCGCTATGCGCGCGCTCTAGATACTTGCGGTCAACCACACCAAGGTTGTGAGTGATCGGGTGGCGCTTGGCAAACGAAGCGGCCAGTTCGGCCCATGGCACCTCCGGCGGATCTGAGATGCCGAGAATGTCCCGGAGCATCTCACCGGCCCTGTCGACGTTTTGGAATGCATTGCCGACCTTCTTTAGCTTTGCCTCGACCTCATCTGGGGTTACGCCAGATGCCGCTATGTGGCGGCGAGTGATCGCCTTCATCGCGGCCTCGAAGATCGACACAGCATCTTCGAGGCAGTTCTCCAGGTCCTTTGCAGCGACGCGGCGCCCGAGCACTTCACGACGGCGGTCAATGTCGCCGACCATGCTGCGCACTACAGCGAGCTCAGTTGCCACATGCGTCAGAAAGATGTCGGCACCGCAGTCGCCGCACCAGGTGGCCAACCCAAACACCGTGTGATCGAGCGCACATGACGGGCACACGACATCACGCCGGACTTCATCCTCGAACGGTTGGCGTACGTAAGGAAGCGGAGCGGATTTCAGACTGATCTCCATCGAGATCAGGCCCCCGTTCAGTTTCCGCCTGCCCGAAGCGCCCAGGCCGAGGGCGTCCCGCATCATGTTGTCGACCCCGCGGTGGGCCTCACGCACTACAAGCTCTCTGGCGTAGCGCTGCTGCTCCTTCGTCGCGAAGTCGTCGGGGTCAGCCTCGTGACGGCAGTAAGGGCAAAACGCGCTGACCTGCTTACCGGTAATTCCGGTCCCCGGCTTCACTTTGAAATACCCCGGAGAGCAAGAAGCATCAGGGCACTCTCGGGCAATGCGGCCGTCCGTATCGCTCGGAAGATTGATCGTTGCGCGGTACTGATCTGCACCCATGTCGCGGATGTTGACCGGTCCGCCGGGCCGGAACAGGCTGCGTTTCATCATTAGCTCCTGTCATGCCGCGTTGGTCAGTCCGCGAACATTGCCTCCGATACTGTCAGTATCGCCCTCGGGAGGCCCAGCTCTTGCAGAGGGGCCGCGCGCGAAGCAAGCGGTGTAGCAGTGCAGGCTCGCACGCTCTGCGCGCAGCCACTCATATCGGCGCCGCCGTCGTCGCCACCTTCATCGTCGGCGGCAGCAGCGTCGGCGTGTGCGTCCTCCCCGCCACCCAGGCATCGATCATGTCGGCCCACTCCTGCAGCATGTGGCGTCGCTGCTCTGCGTACTCGGCCTTGTTGTAGACGCCGCGCGATGAGCGCCCGTCTTCGTGGGCCAGGCACTTTTCGATCCAGTCGCTGTTGAAGCCGAGCTCGTTCAGGATGGTCGAGCCGGTGCGGCGCAGGTCGTGCACCGTGAACGGTTCGAGCGGCAGCTTCGCTTCCTTGGCTCGCTCCACGACGATCTGGGTGACCCGGTTCAGGGTCGCCTTCGACATGCAGCGATCAGCGTCATAGCGCGAGGGAAGCAGGAACTTGGACCCGCTGGCACAGGTGCGCAGCGCCACCATGATGTCGAGCGCCTGCTGCGACAGGTACACGTTGTGGGGCTTGCCGGCCTTCATGCGGCTCTTCGGGATCGTCCAGACGGCGTTCTCGAAGTCGACCTCGTCCCAGGTGGCCTCGATCAGCTCGCTCTTGCGCACGAGGGTCAGCAGGATGAGGCGCAGTGCCAGGCGAATGGTCGGCAGGGTTGCGGTGGCGTCCAGCACGCGGTGCATGACGCGGATCTCGGACGGCGACAGCGCGCGGTCCTTTGCGACGAACGTCGCGATCGACGAGGGGCCGACTTCGTCCGCGGGATTCGGCGCCTTCTCGCCGTGCAGGGCCGCGAAGCCGAACACCTGCTTCACGATATCGCGCACGTGCACGGCGGTGGCCGGCGCGCCGCGCGCCTTGACCTTGGCGCACAGGTTGCGCAGGTCTTCCGGCCCGATCTCCGCCATCAGGCGGTTGCGGAACACCGGCAGGATGTCCCGGTCGATGATGCTCTTGCGCATCGACTTCGTGCTCTCGGCCATCCTGGCTTCTTCCAGCCAGCGCTTCGTGAACTCTTCGAAGGTCTTGGCCTCGGCCGCCCTGCGCTTCTCGCGTTGCTTCTCTTGGGACGGAGACCGGCCTTCGGCGATCGCCTTGCGCGCTTCCACGCAGCGCTCGCGCGCCATCAGGAGCGAGATCCCGTCCTTCGACCCGTAGCGACCAATCGTGAGCGTTTCACGCCGGCCGTTGAGCCGGTAGTCGAGACGAAAGGTGATCGTGCCCCTGGGGGAGACGGTCACGTACATGCCGTCCCGGTCGGCGATCTTGTAGGTGGTGGCCTGGGGCTTGATGCCCCTGAGCGTGCCATCGGACAGCATCGGCAGTCCCTCCTCTCGGGGGAATTTTACCGTCACGATGTTTTGGCCGCTACAACTTCTCTAAGTTATTGTCCCAAAATGATTTTTTGCCTATTTTTTTACCGTCAACTACCGCAAAGTGCTGACGGTAAAAAATTCCAAGGTTGTCAGTGCCAGATTCTTACCGTCAGATTTACCGTCAAACTGGAAGGCATCCCCCCGATAGATGTCGATAGATCTCGACAGACGTTATCTATATGGGACAGGCACTTAGCCGCGATTTCGACAGAAACCGATAGACGCTGAAAGACGCCGAATCATTCCCACTCGATCGTCGCCGGCGGTTTGCCGGAGACGTCGTAGACCACGCGCGAGAGGCCGGGCACTTCGTTGATGATGCGCCGCGAGCAGAGGTCGAG
>JAJVIJ010000005.1 GCA_022072095.1 Rhodocyclaceae bacterium | reverse complement strand
TCGCCGCGATGATGCCCGGCGCGATGCGCAACCAATGACCGAGCCCGACCGTGCCTCGTACGAACAGCTCGCCGCCCGCGCCGGCACACATGAAACCCAGGATCAACGTCACATAATCGTGCATACCAGTCGGATTCGGCAGGACGGCCTTGACCAAGGTGCCGGCATGGTACGTCAATCGCGCCCGTGCGAGACACGGTGGTCAGGCGCCGGCTTGCGTGGCGTCCATCACGGTTCATCTCGACAGCGAGCAGCGCTGCATGTAAAGATCGAACCCATGCGTCCTGTTTCGACGCGCTCCGCGATGCGCAAACGAACAACGACAAACAACGACAAGTGTGGCGCGGCCCAAAATACTTATTTAGCATTGGAGGAGAGACCATGAAAAGCGAGGACTCGGCAGGCACTACTTCGAAGGGCGGTGAGGACCTCCGGGTCCTGTTCCAGCCGCTGTCGATCGGCTCGATGCGGGTCGAGAACAGGCTGATGCTGTCGCCCACTGGGCTGGGTGCCTACAGCGCCAACGTGGTTCGGTATCGCGAAAACCTGGAGAGCTTCGTCGAAGCCCGCGCCCGCGGCGGTGCCGGGCTGCTGTTGCTGTGCTCGATGGGTCCGGCCGACGTCAGCGCGTTGCCACCCGGTCGCGAGCACGGCGAGTGGTATCGCGAATCGCTACCCGTGTTGCGGAAGCTGGCCGGCATCGCCCACGAACACGGCGCGCGCGTGGGCATGCAAATCGTGCATACCGGGCGCCAGGGCGTAACCGAAGACTTGTACGCGCCCTCCCCGATCCCGTGGTCGCCCCGGCAGCCGACTCCCAAGGAACTGACGCTCGACGAAATCCAGGTCGTGATCGAGCGTTTCGGCAATGCGGCGGCCGTGTTGCGCGAAGTGGGCTTCGACATGGTCGAAATACACGGCGGCCACGGATATCTGGTCACCGAATTCATGTCGCCGCGGAGCAATACGCGCAACGATGAATATGGCGGCGACCCCGAGCGGCGCCTGCGCTTTCCGATCGAAGTCATCCGCGCGATCAAGCGGCGAGCCGGGGCCGATTTCCCGCTTTCCTTCCGCATCAGCGGCAGCGAGCGTATCGATGGCGGCCTGACACCCGAGGACATGTCGCTCATCACGCCGCGCCTGGTGGAAGCCGGGCTCGACATGATCAACATCTCCGGTGGTGCCTACGGTTCCAATCCGGTCATCGTCGCACCCTACTCGGTCCCGTTCGGTTTCAACCTCCCCTATGCCAAGACGATCAAGCCCGCGGTACGCGTGCCGGTGGCGCTGGTCGGGCGACTGTGGGATCCACACTTGATGGCCGCGGTCGTCGCGAACGGCACCGCGGATCTGATCGCTCTGGGCCGTGCGCTATGGGCCGACCCGGACCTGCCGCGGAAACTCCGTGCCGGCGATCTGGACGAGATCAATCACTGCGTGGCCTGCAATCAGGGTTGCATCGACCGGGTCGGCCCGAAGCCGCGCACCTGCCTCGTCAATCCGGGCTGGGGGCGGGAGCGAGAGATGACGCCGCAACCCGCGAAGCGGCCGCGCCAGGTGCTCATCGTGGGTGCGGGCCCGGCTGGATTGGAGGCCGCAAGGCTCGCCGCGCAGCGTGGGCACGCGGTAACCGTGCTGGACCGCAATTCGCGAACGGGCGGTCGCTGGCTGCTCGCCACGCTGCCCCCCGGCAAGGAAGAACTGGGGGGCTTCGTGCGCTGGCAGGAACGGCAGCTCCGCAAGCTCGGCGTGCGCGTCGAGTTGGGCGTGCTCGCCGATGCCGCGGAAATCCGGCGCAGGGCGCCCGACGCAGTCATTATCGCCACCGGCGGCTCCGTCCGGCGCGACGATCGATCGCTGGCAGGCGCAATCGGTGCGGATGAGGCGCTCACGGCACCCTGGAAGGTCGGTGCCCGTGCCCTGGTCGTGGGCGGCGACCGGCTCGGCCTGGAAACGGGCGAATTTCTGGCCTCACGCGGACGCAAGGTCACGGTCATCGCCGGCGCGCATCTCGGCACCGACATGGGCCTGACCACCCGCTTTCATCTGTTGAATCATCTGCGGGATTTGGGCGCCGTCATCAAGCGCAAAGCGGAAATCGCCGAGGTGACAGGGACACGCGTCACGCTGAGGATAGATGGCAAGGAACAGGTCGAGGAGTTCGATACCGTCGTGCTCGCGACCGGCTACACCGCGGACGACTCACTGGCCAAGGAACTCGGTGGCGGTGCGCTGGAGGTGCATGTGATCGGTGATGCGGCGAACGTTCGCGATGGGCTTGCCGCCATCGCAGATGGTGCGGCGATCGGCTTGCGTATCTGATCCCTTCCTTCCGGGAGTGAAACCCCGCTGGACATGGACGGGTTGTGGACGGCATGTCGAGCGCGCTCTGCGGCCGTTCGACCCCGCTATCCGTGCGTGGCCGAGGCCGATCGGCCAGCCGCGCGCTGCGGGTCTCACAGCCAGCGGCGCACCGCGGCCCTGTAGGCGTCGTAGTCCGCACCAAAGCGCGCGGACAGCGCGCGCTCCTCGGGCCGGATCTGGAAGCGATCGAGGTAGAGCACGAACAGTGGCACGCACAGCAACGCCTGCCAGCTCGACAGGTAGACAGCCCAGGCCAACAGGCATGACAACAGCCCCAGGTACATCGGATTGCGTGTCACGCAAAAAACGCCATCGGTCACCAGCGCCGAGGCGGTGGAGGGTCGAGTCGGATTGAGCGTGGTCGCGGCGCGCCTGAAGCCGGCAATGCCCGCGAGTCCGACCGCCACGCCGATGGCCACCAGTGCGATGACGATGGCGACGCGGACACTGCGCGACACCCCAATCGATGCCCCTGAGGAGTTCGCCACGAACCACATCAGTGCACCGACAATAAGCGTCACTACAGGCGGCGGGATCTTGAGTTCTAGCCAAGCCATCATGGCGCCGCGGGTCCGCATTGTTCTGGACAGCCAAGGGCAAACTGGGTTGTGAAACCAAGCACCCTCGAGCATTTCAGCGCAGGCCCGTACGCGCCATGCATGCCCGTCGCACTCAGCGTTTCATTGCCAGCCGGTATTCGGCTTCGAGTCGTTCCACCAGTTCGGCAACCGAAGGCACGTCGTGTATCAGTGCCACACCCTGCCCTCCGCTCCAGATGTCGCGCCAGGCACGGGATTCGTCGGCGATCTTGTGGCCACCAGGCCGGGGCTGGCCGAGATCGGACTTGACGTAACCGGCCTTTTCCAGGCTGGGCCAGAGGTAATTGCCGTGGGTGCCGGAAATGGCCGGCGTATAGACGATGTCGCGCGCGCCCGAGTCCACGATCATCTGCTTGTAGGTTTCCTTGGCCATCGACTCTTTGGTGGCAACCCAGCGCGTACCGATGTATGCCAGATCCGCGCCCAGCACCTCGGCGGCACGCACGCCGGCGCCATCCGAAATGGTGCCACCCAGAACCAGAGGGCCGTCCCAGAACTCGCGGATTTCACGCACCAGCACGAACGGATTCTGCGTGCCGGCATGGCCGCCCGCCCCGGCCGCGACGGCAATGATGCCGTCGACGCCGGCCTGGATGGCCTTTTTCGCATGGTAGGCATGAATCACGTCGTGGAACACCACGCCACCATAGGCATGAACCGCCTTGACGACGTCGGCCGGGAGGCCGAGGCTGGTGATCACGAACGGCACGCGGTACTTGACCGTGAGCGCCAGATCTTCCGCCAAACGCTCGTTGTTGTCATGGACGATCAGGTTGACCCCGAATGGCGCATCCCTGGGCCCGAGTTCGCCGGTGATGCGCTGCAACCACTCCTCCAGCACCGACACCGGGCGTGCATTCAGTGTCGGGAACGAGCCGGCAACACCGGCCCGACAGCTGGCGATGACCAGTTCCGGTCCGGACACCAGGAACATCGGCGCCGCGATCACCGGGATGCGCAGCCGGTCACGGAACAATTCGGGCAGAGACATGATCGCTGAAGACGTGGCGAAGGGGCGCTCAATGTACCATGCACCCCACCCTGCGAGACGATTGATGAACACCCGTACCCCGCCTTGCCTGTGGTCGACCTTCCCGAACGCACCGCGACCACCATTGGCACGCGCGCTCGCGCGCCGCATCATTGACCAACTCCAACGTTCTTGCCGGACCTGGCTGAGCGTACTTGGTCTGGCGGCGATGTCGGCACTTGCGCAGAGCGCACCCACGCATTGGTGGTTGCAGTCCGCGGCACTCACGGCCCGCGAACTGGCGATCGTGGTGAACGAAGACGACCCCGACAGCCGCGCGCTGGCCGCGCGCTACCAGTCCGCGCGCGGCATACCGGTCGAAAATTTCATCGCGGTCCACGCTGGCACCGAGAGCAACCTGCCGCGCACGCGCTTCGCCAGCCTGCGCGAGGAGGTGCTGCGGCGTACGCCGGCTGGCGTCCAGGCCTACGTGCTGGCCTGGACACAGCCCTGGCGTGTGGACTGCATGAGCATCACCAGCGCCTTCGCGTTCGGCTTCGATGTCGCCTACTGCTCGGAGCGCTGCGGGGCTAGCCGACCCAGCCCCTATTTCGACAGCGACGAGCATGCGCCGATGAGCCGCTTCGGCATGCGACCGACGATGCTGCTGGCCGGTGTGGAGGCCGCCGAAACCGAGCGTCTGATCGAGCGCGGCCTGGCCGCCGATTTCAGCATGCCGTCCGGGACCGTCTATCTGGCGCGCACGGCCGACGCCGCACGCAATGTGCGCGCCACCTTTTTTGCGGACACGGCAAGACGCTATGGTCCGGCAATCAGCGTCCACGAAATTGGGCTCGACGAGTTGCCTGGGCGCGAGCCGATCCTGGCGTTGTTCACGGGCGCTGTCCGGGTACCCGGTCTGGAAAGCCTGCGATTCCGCCCCGGCGCGGTGGCGGATCACCTGACCTCGGCGGGCGGACAGCTGATCGGAGGCAGTCAGATGAGCGCGCTGGAATGGCTGACGGCCGGGGCCACGGCGAGCTATGGCACCGTCGTCGAGCCCTGCAACCATCTGCAGAAATTTCCTCACCCGGCGGTGTTTCTGCGCCATTACCTCGACGGCGACGCGCTGATCGAGGCCTACTGGAAGAGCGTGGCCTGGCCAGGTGAAGGCCTATTCATAGGCGAGCCGCTGGCGCGCCCATTCGCTGCGCGCATCGTCGAACATGACGGCCGCCGTTGGCTCGTGGGCCATTCGGCGGCGGCACGTGGCGCGCTCGTCGAGCGCGCCCCATCGCTGCCCGGCCCCTATGTGCGCCACAGTCTGCTGCGCCTTCCGGCCGGCCCTTTCCGTAT
Organism: Rhodocyclaceae bacterium; assembly: GCA_022072095.1. Lineage (GTDB taxonomy): Bacteria > Pseudomonadota > Gammaproteobacteria > Burkholderiales > Rhodocyclaceae > JAJVIJ01. The sequence continues at coordinate 5,735 of JAJVIJ010000005.1, read as the reverse complement.
CGCACTGCCCGATCTGCCGGCAGCAGTCGCACGCATCACGCTGCTGCCCTCACCGCGCTGAATGGCTGCGGGACGCAGCGGGCCCCGCCGGGCGACTCCTACAGAAAAATCTCCGCCATCAGATCGACCACTTGCTCGTTGGCATCGGCGAACAGCATGCTGCCGACGTGGCCGCGCTTGCCCGCCTCGACCCAGCGTTGCGCGCGCTCGCGGATGCGCGCCGGCGAGCCCACCAGGTTCACGGCGTCCACCAGCTCGTCCGGCACCGCCGCAGCGGCCTCGTCCTTGCGTCCGGCCAGATACAGATCCTGGATCTTGACAGCCGCCTCTTCGAAGCCGAGGCGTTTGGCGTAATCGTTGTAGAAATTCTTGGCGCGCGCGCCCATGCCGCCTATGTAGAGCGCGAGATTGTCCTTGAGCGGTCGCATGCTGGCCTTCAGGTCGTCGCCGATGACCACACGCACGAAGGGCGCGATGTTGAAATCGCGCAAGGTCTTGCTTTGCCCCGACGCCGCAAAGCCTTCCGCGATGGGCTTCTCGAAGACATGGAACTGCTCCGGGTCCATCCACACCGGGAAGAAGCCGTCGGCGACCTCCGCCGCCGCCCTTACGCCCGCCGGCGTGATGTTGGCGCCGTAGATGGGGATCCTGGCATCGCAGTGCAGAATGCTCTTCAGCGGCTTGCCTAGACCGGTCGCGCCCTCCCCCCGATAGGGCAGCTGATATAGCTCGCCGTCGAAACTGAGCGGCGCCTCACGGGCGAAGATCCGCCTCATGATCTGGATGTATTCCTTGAAGCGCGTCACCGGCTTGCCATAGGCAACGCCGTGCCAGCCCTCGATCACCTGCGGTCCGGATGCGCCCAGCCCGACGATGAAGCGGTTGCCGGACAGCTGCGACAGCGTCATGGCCGTCATCGCGGTCATGGCCGGAGTGCGTGCCGGCATCTGCATGATCGCGGTGCCCGCCTTGATGCGCGTGGTATGGGCGAGTATCCAGGTCGCGGTCGTGACCGCATCCGAGCCCCAGGCCTCCGACGTCCACACCGAGTCATAGCCCAGTTTTTCGGCACGACGAATCAGATCCAGCTGCACATCGACACGGCTGCCGGCGTGGCCGGCGATCAATCCCAGTTTCATGGTATGTCTCCCCTTCTTTCGCTGAGCAAGCGCGATTCTAAGCCTGATTGGGTGTGCCCGATGAAACACGCAGCCTTGTCGGACTGCTCGGCCAGCGACGCCGCCGATCCCGCGCGCGGGCCTGCTATGATTTTCAGCACTCGGCGAGCGGAGCCGACGGCGCGCGGTTGGGCCACTAGAGCCGGTCACGCGCCCTGCCCGTCGGCCGTTTCATCGATTCCAGTCAGGATACCAGCCATGAACTTAACGAAACCCACTCTGGCCATACTCGGGGGCAGCGGGGACCTGGGCGGCGGCCTAGCGTTTCGCTGGGCGCGCGCCGGTTATTCGATCATCATCGGCTCCCGCAGTGCCGACAAGGCCAGCGAAGCGGCGGCGAAGCTTGCTGGCCGCGGTGTCGGCGGCTCGGCGCGCGGGCTCGACAACGAAGCGGCGGCGGCGGCCGGCGACATCGTCGTGCTGACCGTGCCCTTCGCCAATCAGGCGCCGACGCTGGAGGCGGTCAGGGCAGCTTTGCAGGGCAAGATCCTGATCGACGTCACCGTGCCCCTGGTGCCGCCCAAGGTGGGCACCGTGCAGCTGCCCGCGGGCGGCAGCGCCGGCCAGATCGCGCAGAGCCTGCTCGGCGAGGGCGTGCGCGTGGTGTCGGCATTTCAGAACGTGGCCGCGGCTCATCTCGATGATCCGGATCACGATCCCGATTGCGACGTGCTGGTGTGCGGCAACGATGCCGCGGCCTGCCAGCAGGTGCTGACGCTGGTCGCCGCGGCCGGCATGAAGGGTTGGCATGCGGGGCCGATCGCCAATGCCGCTGCGGCCGAAGCACTAACCTCGGTGCTGATCACACTCAACCGCCGCTACAAGATTCCCGGTGCCGGACTTCGCATCACCGGTACCCCGCAGGCGTGACTGTCACCGCGAACCGTTTCAACCCTTCCGGCAGCCGCATCGAGCTGATCGCGCTGCCCGCGATCCCGCTGGTCGAGCCTGGAGCCGATCTTGCCGCGCTGATCGCCACCGGACTGGAGGCCGCCGGCGTGCGGCTGCAGCCCGGCGACAGCCTGGTGGTGGCACAGAAGATCGTCTCCAAAGCCGAGAACCGTTATGTGCGGCTGACCGAGGTGACGGTTTCCGGGCGCGCACGGGAGATCGCCCGGGTAGTGGGCAAGGACCCGCGCATCGTCGAGGTCGTGCTCGGCGAATCCCGCGCGGTGCTGCGCCAGGCGCCGGGCGTTCTGGTCGTCGAGCATCGCCTGGGTTTCGTCATGGCCAACGCAGGCGTCGATGCCTCCAACCTGGAACATGAGGATGTCGAAGTGGTCGACCAGGTACTGCTGTTGCCGGTCGATCCGGACGCCAGTGCGGCGCGGCTCGCGGCGGCGCTGGGCGAGTGCACCGGCGTGACGCCGGGCGTGGTGATCAACGACAGCGTCGGCCGCGCCTGGCGCAATGGGACCGTGGGCATCGCGCTCGGCTGCAATGGCTTTCCGGCCCTGCTCGACCGCCGCGGCGAGCGTGATCTGTTCGGCCGCGCACTGCAAATCACCGAGGTGGCGCTGGCCGATCAGGTGGCGGCCGCCGCGGCGCTGGTGCAGGGCGAGGCCGCCGAGGGTCGGCCGGTGGTGCTGGTGCGCGGCCTGACCTGGCCGGCCGCGGCGCCCGCGACTGGGGCCAGCGCGCTGTTGCGGCCCCGCGAGCAGGATCTGTTCCGGTGAGCGAAACGCCGCGGGTGCTGGCCCTGTGCGGCGGCGTCGGCGGCGCCAAGCTGGCGCTCGGCCTGTACCGGCTGCTCGGCCCGGCGCTCACCCTGGTGGTCAACACCGGCGACGACTTCACCCATCTCGGCCTGCGCATCTGTCCCGACCTCGACACCGTCACCTACACACTTGCCGACCGTGTGAATCCGGAGACGGGCTGGGGCCGCGCCGACGACAGCGGCCGGTTCATGGCGGCGGTGACCGAACTGGGCGGCGAGGACTGGTTCTTTCTCGGCGACCGCGACCTGGCGCTGCACGTCGAGCGCACCCGGCGGCTCGCCGCGGGCGAATCCCTGAGCGCAGTGACGGCCGCGGTCGCGGCGGCCTTCGGCATCGCCGCCCGCGTGCTGCCGATGTCCGACCAGCCGGTGGCGACCCAGGTAGAGACCGATACCGGCATCCTGGCGTTTCAGCACTATTTCGTGCGCGAGCGCTGCCGGCCCTCGTTGCGCGCGCTGCACTACCAGGGCGCGGCGCAGGCGGCGCCCCATCCGGAGCTGCTCGCCGCGCTCGCCGATCCGGCGCTCGCGGCCATCGTGATCTGTCCGTCCAACCCCTGGCTCAGCATCGATCCGCTGCTGGCGCTGCCCGGCGTGCGCGCCGCGCTCGCCGCCGCGCCGGCGCCGGTGGTGGCGGTGTCGCCGATCGTGGGCGGGCAGGCGCTCAAGGGGCCGACCGCCAAGATCATGGCCGAGCTCGGTCTCGAGGTCTCGGCGCGCACCATCGCCGCCCACTACCGGGACTTCCTCGACTGCCTGCTGCTCGACTGCAGTGATGGTGCGCTCGCGGCCGACTTGCCGGGGAGCCGCGTCGCCGCTACCGTGATGGGCTCCGAGGCGGACAAGGTCGCGCTGGCGCGGGCCGTGCTCGAGGCCGCGCGCGACTGCCGCAACCGCAGCGGATAGGGGGGATAGAGGTGAACCTGAGGTGAGCGCCACAACCTGGGTGCTGATACCGGTCAAGCCGCTGGCCACCGCCAAGACCCGGCTGGCCGGGGTACTGGCGCCTGCCGAGCGGCGCGCCCTGGTGCTGGCCATGCTCGACGACGTGCTCGATGCCCTCGCCGGGATGTCCGGGCTCGCCGGTGTGGCGCTGGTGGGTGGCGACGCCGAGCTGGCGCGACATCTGGCCGGGCGCGGTCTGCGTCTGCTGGCCGAGCCCGAACCCGGCCTCAATGCCGCACTGCGCGCGGCGCGCGTCGAGCTTGCCGCCGCGGGCGCGGAGCGCCTGCTGATCCTGCCGGCCGATGTTCCGGCGCTGGATCGCGCCGCGGTCGAGGCCTTGCTGGCCAGCGCCGGCGAACCGGCCGTGGCGCTGGTGGCGGCCAGCGCCGATGGCGGCACCAACGCCCTGCTGCTGGCGCCGCCCGGGCTGCTCGAGCCGGCCTTCGGCCCGGGCAGTTGCGCGCGCTATCGGCAGGCCGCCGCGGCACTCGGCGTGGCGCCCAAACTGCTCGAGCTGCCCCAGGTGGCGCTCGACATCGATCGCCCCGCCGATCTGCTCGCCCTCGAATCCCTGGCCGGCGCGCCGCGCACCCGCGCGTTGCTGCGCCGGCTCGACATCCGGGCCCGGCTGTGTCCACAGACCGGCGGCCCGCCGCTCGCGAGACAGGCCTGATGAACAGTTCCTTTCGTCCCGAATCCTCGTTGCCGGTGCGCGCCGAACTCGACGCCCTGCTCGCCGAATTGCCGCCCGCCGAGTTGCTGGCCCGGGCCGCGGCGCGCCGCGACGCCGCCCACGGCCAGTGCATCTCGTTCTCGCGCAAGGTGTTCATTCCGCTCACCCGGCTGTGCCGCGACGTCTGCCACTACTGCACCTTCGCGACCACGCCGAGCCGGCTCGACCAACCCTTCATGACCCCGGACGAAGTGCTGGCGCTGGCGCGGCAGGGCGCCGCCGCGGGCTGCCGCGAGGCCCTGTTCACGCTCGGCGACAAGCCCGAGCTGCGCTATCCCGCCGCGCGCCGGGCGCTCGACGAACTCGGCCACGCCAGCACCCACGACTACCTGGTGGCCATGGCGCGGCTGGTGTTCGCGGAGACCGGGCTGCTGCCGCACCTCAATCCCGGCGTGATGACGCCGGCGGAACTGGCCGCCGGCCGCGCGGTGTCGGTGTCCCAGGGCATCATGCTGGAATCCAGCGCGGCGCGGCTGGGCGCGCGCGGCGGCCCTCATTTCGGCTCGCCGGACAAGGTGCCGGCGCTGCGCCTGGCCTGCATCGCCGCCGCTGGCGAGCTGGCGATTCCCTTCACCACCGGCATCCTGATCGGCATCGGCGAGACCCGTGCCGAGCGCCTCGATGCCCTGTTCGCGCTGCGCGAACTGCACGACCGCCACGGGCACTTGCAGGAAATCATCATCCAGAACTTCCGTGCCAAGGCCGGCACGCGCATGGCGCAGGCGCCCGATGCGCCCCTCGATGAGCTGCTCTGGACCATCGCCGCGGCGCGCCTGATCTTCCCGCCGGAGATGAACCTGCAGACGCCGCCCAACCTCAACGACGGCTCATTGGCGGAGTTGATCGCGGCGGGCATCAACGACTGGGGCGGGGTGTCGCCGGTGACCCCCGATTTCGTCAACCCCGAAAAACCCTGGCCGCATCTGGAGGCGCTGGCCGCGCAGACCGCTGCCGCCGGCAAGCTGCTGGTGGAGCGGCTGGCGCTGTATCCAGCCTACACCGCAGACCTCGGGCGCTGGCAGGATCCGGCCATGGCCACTGCGGTGCGCCGCGCCATGGACAGCGACGGTCTGGCGCGCCGCGACCCCTGGAGCCCGGGGGCGGGTGAGGCGCCTACCTTCGACACCGCGCGCGAAGGCTGGCAGTGCGCGCCGCCGGTGGC
>JAJVIJ010000064.1 GCA_022072095.1 Rhodocyclaceae bacterium | reverse complement strand
TTCGTGCACGGCGACATTTGCGATCGCGCGCTGGTGGATCGGCTGCTGGCCGAGCACCGGCCGCGCGCGCTGGTGCATTTCGCGGCCGAGAGCCATGTCGACCGCTCCATCCACGGTCCGGCGGCCTTCGTGCGCACGAACGTCGAGGGGACCTTCGTGCTGCTGGAGGCGGCGCGCGCCCACTGGACGGGCCTGGACGAGGCCGCGCGTGCGGCGTTTCGCTTCCTGCATGTCTCCACCGACGAGGTCTATGGCTCGCTCGCGGCCGATGATCCGCCGTTCACGGAGACGACCGCGTATGCGCCGAACAGCCCGTATTCGGCCAGCAAGGCGGCTTCGGACCACCTGGTGCGCGCCTGGCACCACACCTACGGGCTGCCGGTGCTGACCACGAACTGCTCGAACAACTATGGGCCGTTCCAGTTTCCGGAGAAGCTGATTCCGCTGATGATCGTGCAGGCGCTGGCCGGCCAGCCGCTGCCGGTCTATGGCGACGGCCGCAACGTGCGCGACTGGCTGTATGTCGGCGACCACTGCGCCGCGATCCGGCGCGTGCTCGCCGCCGGCCGCCCCGGCGAGGTGTACAACATCGGCGGCTGGAACGAGCAGGCGAACCTCGACATCGTGCACACCGTGTGCGCGCTGCTGGACGAGATGGTGCCGGACCCGGCCGGCCCGCGCGCGCGCCTGATCCGCTTCGTGGCCGACCGCCCCGGCCATGACCGGCGCTACGCCATCGATGCGCGCAAGATCGAGCGCGAGCTGGGCTGGCGCCCGGCCGAAACCTTCGCCAGCGGCATCCGCAGGACGCTGCGCTGGTATCTGGACCATGCCGACTGGGTGGCGCGCGTGCAGAGCGGCGCCTATCGCGCATGGGTGCAGCGCAACTATGACGAACGCGGGGATGCGCGATGAGGACGCTGTTGTTCGGCGCATCCGGACAGCTCGGCTGGGAATTGCAGCGTGCGCTGGCGCCGCTGGGGCCGGTGACGGCGCTGGACCGCGCCGCCTGCGATGTCGCGGACGCCGCGGCGCTGCGGCATGCGCTGCGCGCGCAGGCCGCGGACGTGATCGTCAATGCCAGCGCGCTGACCGCGGTGGACCGGGCGGAAACGGAGCGCGAGCTGGCCCTCCGCATCAATGCGCAAGCGCCCCAGCTCATGGCCGAAGAGGCCGCACAGCGCGGCGCCTGGCTCGTGCACTACTCCACCGATTATGTGTTCGATGGTCGCGGCGAGCGTCCCTGGACCGAGGACGACGCTCCCGCTCCGATCAATGCCTACGGCGAGAGCAAGCTCGCCGGCGAGCAGGCGATCCAGCGCCTGATGCAGCCGGCGGGCGGACGCTACCTGATCCTGCGCACGAGCTGGGTGTATGCGGCGCGTGGCGGCAATTTCGCGCGCACGATGCTCAGGCTGGCGGCGGAGCGCGAGCGGCTGAGCGTCGTCGCCGACCAGTTCGGCGCGCCCACCGGCGCGGAACTGCTCGCGGACGTGAGCGCACATCTGCTGCGCGCCGTGCACGCGACGCCCGCGCGGCGCGGTGGGCTCTACCACGTGGCCGCGGCCGGCGAGACGAGCTGGTTCGAGTATGCACGCTGGCTGCTCGCGCGCGCGTCCGGGATGGGCTGGCCGCTCAGGGCCGGCGCGGATGCGGTGGCACCGATCGCGACCCGCGACTACCCGACACCGGCGCCCCGGCCGCTGAACTCGCGACTCGACTGCCGCCGCGTGCAGGCGGATTTCGATCTCTATCTGCCGCCCTGGCAACAGGGCGTCGAGCGCATGCTCGCCGAGCTGTCACGCCCCGGGGCCTGAGCCCCCGCCCGAGACGAACGATTCCTTCCTCAACGTTACGCCGACCTTCGCCATGAACCCGACCGAACGCAGCGCCCCCGCGCGCAGCACGTCGTCCGCCACACCGCGCCGCGGCATCATCCTCGCCGGTGGCTCCGGCACGCGCCTGTACCCGCTGACGCACGCGGTCAGCAAGCAGTTGATGCCGATCTACGACAAGCCGCTGATCTATTACCCGCTGGCGACGCTGATGCAGGCCGGCATCCGCGAGATCCTGGTGATCACCACGCCGCGCGACCAGCAGGCGTTTCGCGACGCACTGGGCGATGGCAGCCAGTGGGGCCTGACGATCGCCTATGCGACGCAGGCGGCGCCGAACGGTCTGGCCGAGGCGTTTCTGATCGGCGAATCGTTCATCGATGCGCGCCCGGTCTGCCTGGTGCTCGGCGACAACATTTTCTATGGCCAGGGGCTGCCGCAGCAGTTGCAGGCCGCGTGCGCGCGCACCGGCGCGGCGACGGTGTTCGGCTATACGGTGCGCGATCCGGAACGCTATGGCGTGGTCGAGCTGGACGCGGACGGGCAGGCCTTGTCGCTGGAGGAGAAGCCCGCGCACCCGCGCTCGAACTGCGCGGTGACCGGCCTCTATTTTTACGATGCCGATGTGGTCGAGATCGCGCGCGCGCTCGAGCCCTCGGCGCGCGGCGAGCTGGAGATCACCGACGTCAATCTGGAATACCTGCGGCGCGGCCGTCTGCGCGTGGAGATCATGGGCCGGGGCACGGCCTGGCTGGACACCGGCACGCACGATTCGCTGCTGGATGCGGCGAACTTCATCCGCGTGGTCGAGGAGCGCCAGGGGCTGAAGATCAACTGCCCGGAAGAGGTGGCCTACCGCATGGGCTACATCGGCCGCACCGAGCTCGAAAGACTGGCCGAGGGCCTGGGCAAGAGCGGCTACGGCGCGTATCTGCGTCAGCTCGCCGCGGAGCCCGCGCGATGAAGGCGACGCCGCTGGCCATTCCTGAGGTCGTGCTGATCGAGCCGCGCGTGTTCGGCGATGCGCGCGGGTTTTTCATGGAAACTTGGCATGCACGGACCTTCGCCGAGGCCGGCATCGCGGCCCGCTTCGTCCAGGACAACCACAGCCGCTCGGCCCGCGGCGTGCTGCGCGGACTGCATTACCAGCTTAGGAAGCCGCAAGGCAAGCTGGTGCGCGTGGTGAGCGGCGAGGTGTTCGATGTCGCCGTCGATCTGCGCCGGCGTTCGCCGAGCTTCGGCCGCTGGGTGGGCACGCGCCTGTCGGAGGACAACAAGCGCCTGCTCTGGGTCCCTCCCGGCTTTGCACACGGCTTTTGCGTGCTCTCGGAGCACGCGGACTTTCTGTACAAGTGCAGCGAGTTCTACGCGCCGGAGGATGAACGCGCGCTGCGCTGGGACGACCCGGATATCGGCATCGACTGGCCGCTGGATGTCACACCGGTGCTGTCGGCGAAGGACGCGGCGGCGCCGCTGCTGCGCGACGCGGCCGTGTATGCCGACCTGTAAGGGAGAATCGAGCGGAGCTTGACTAGGGGGCAAGCTGGCCCGGGACAGCTCGCCGCACCCCTAGGCCTCAGCCGCCCTTGGCGATCTTGGCGTCCTTCACGACCTTGCCCCATTTGGCGTACTCCCGGGCCACGGTCTCGCCCAGCTCCTTGGGGGACTTGATGACGATGTTGTCGAAGCCGACCTGCACCATGCGCTCGCGCACCTCCGGGATATTGACGATGCGCGCGAGGTGCTCGTAGAGCGTGTCGATGATTTCCTTCGGCGTGCCGGCCGGCGCAAAGGCCGCGAGCGTGGTGTCGGATTCGAAGCCGGGGAAGCCCGATTCGGCGATGGTCGGCAGATCGGGCGCGATGGCCACGCGCTTCGGCGAGGTCACGCCGATCGCCTTCAGCCGCCCGGCCTTGACCTGGATGTTGGCCGACGGGGCGGATTCGAACATGGCGTCGAGCTGGCCGCCGATCATGTCGGTATAGGCCGTGGTGCTGGTCTTGTAGGGCACGAACACGACGTCGATGCCGGCTTGCAGGCGGAACAGTTCGGCGGTGAGCTGCGGTGTGCTGGTGGTGTAGCCGATCGAGATCTTGCCGGGTTTGGACTTGGCCAGCGCGATGAACTCCTTGACGCTGTTCGCGGGCAGATGGTTGCCGACGATCAGGAAATACGGCGTGCCGGCCATCGAGATGATCGGCGCGAAATCCTTGAGCGGGTCGTAGGGCAACTTGCCCAGCAGATGCGGCGTGATGGCCTGGGTGTTGATGGTCGAGAAGATGATGGTATGGCCATCGGGTATGGCCTTGGCGACGACATCCGAGCCGAGCACGCCGTTGGCGCCCGGACGCGGTTCGACCACGACCGGCTGCTTGACGGCCTCGGACAGCCTTTGCCCGATCAGGCGCGAGACGGCGTCACCGGCCAGACCGGCCGAGAACGGAAAGATGATGCGTATGGTCTTGCTGGGATAGGGCTCGGCCCAGGCAGCCGAGGACATCAGCACGACCAGGGCGAGCAAGGCAAACCGGTGCAGGCGGCGAAGGTACGGCGCGACGAAACTCATGAAGACCTCCTCGTGACGATGGTGATCGATGCCCCGGTGGCGGGCGATCGTGGCGACCCCTGTGTGGGCGGCGATTCTGGCGATCGCTTGTCGCGGGCGGCATCATTTCACATTTCGCACGTCATGAATACGCCGCACACATAAATTTTTCGCCCTGACGGGCACCGAATATCACACCGGCCCGAACCTTCGGCGCAGGAGGTGGGTGGGCCCATGGCCCGGCCCGCGTGAGCGCTGCCGATCAGCCCGGCGGTGTTGCACCCGCCCCCTGGTCGGGCATCAGCAACGACGCGACCGGGCGGAAGCTGCGGCGGTGTTCGCTGATCGGCCCATGCGCCTTCAGCGCCGCGATGTGCTGCCGGGTCGGGTAACCCATGTGACGGTCGAAGCCGTACAGCGGATGGCGCTGGTGCAGCGCGCACATCCAGGCGTCGCGCGTGGTCTTGGCCAGAATGGACGCCGCCGAGATCGCGGGAATCGTGCGGTCGCCGCCCGGAATGGTTTCGGTGAGGCAGTCCAACCCCGGGTCCTGGTTGCCGTCGACCAGCACGCGCTGCGGCCGGACGGTCAGGCCGGCGACGGCCCGGCGCATGGCCAGCAGGCTCGCCTGCAATATATTGAGTGCATCGATTTCGGCGACGCTCGCACTGGCCACGGACCAGGCCAGCGCCTGCGCCCTGATGCGCACCGCCATGCGCTCGCGCTGCCGCGCCGACAGCAGCTTGGAGTCGGCAAGTCCGGCGAGCGGGCTACCCGGATCGAGGATCACGGCGGCGGCGACCACCGGCCCTGCGAGCGGACCCCGTCCGGCTTCGTCGACGCCGCACACCAGGCTCGCCACTGAGGATGAATCGTCCGACGGCGGCCAGGACCGGTAGCCACTCGAAGGGGCGGGCATATCGTTCATGCCGGCGGCGTCATGGCAGTGCCATGGCTTGCGCGCCCGACGCGACCGGCGCGGGCCCGCCACGGTCCAGATAGGCGGCGACGACTTCCGCGGCGCGCTCGGCGCTACCGCGCCGCAATTGTCGATGGATGTCTTCGAATCGCTGGCGCATCGCCGCCCGTCTCGGCCCGCTTTGCAGGATATCGAGCAACGCCTCGGCCAGACGAGCCGGTGTGGCCTCGTCCTGCAGGAATTCGGGCACGACGAACTGCTGGGAAAGGATATTGGGCAGGCCGACCCAGGGTTGATAGCGCATGCGCCGCATCAGCTGCCACGACACCGGCGCCATCCTGTAGGCGATCACCATCGGCGTCTTGGTCAGCGCCGCTTCCAGCGTCGCCGTGCCGCTCGCCACCAGCGCAACGTCGGCCGCCGCCAGCGCATGCTGTGCATGTCCGAACAGCAGCGTCAGCGGCAGCGCCCGCTCTCGCCGGCGCCCGAGTGCCGCCTCGAACCGCTGCCGGGTCTCGCGCGTCGCCATGGGCACGAGAAAGCGCGTGATGGGCTGCCGCCGGGCGAGCAGCTCGGCGGCGTCGATGAACAGCTCGGCCATGTAGTCGAGCTCGGAGCGGCGGCTGCCGGGCAGCAGCGCGACGATCCGGTCGTCCCGGCCCAGGCCGAGCCGCTCGCGCGCGGCGTGCCGCTGCGATTCCAGGGGAATGATGTCGGCGAGCGGATGGCCGACGAAGGTGGCGGCGACGCCGACGCGCTGATAGAGTGCGGGTTCGAAGGGAAACAGGCACAGCACGTGATCGACGGCGCGCGCGATGTGCCGTATCCGGTGCCCGCGCCAGGCCCAGACGGAAGGGCTGACGTACTGGATGGTCGGGATGCCGGCTCGCCGCAACTTTGCCGCGAGCGGCAGGTTGAAATCGGGAGCGTCGATGCCGACGAAGACCTGCGGCCGGACCTGCCGCAGTTCGCTCAGCAGACTCCTGCGGATGTTCAGGATCTCCCGCAGGTGGCGCAGCACTTCGACATAGCCACGGACGGCGAGCCTTTCCGCCGGCCAGCGTGCCTCGAAGCCGGCGGCCTGCATCTTCGGTCCACCGATGCCGAATGCCCGCAGCTCGGGGTGGGCCGGGCGCAGTGCCTGCAGCAAATGGGCACCGAGCAGATCGCCGGACGCCTCGCCGGCGACCATCGCGATGGTGGCCATCAACGCACGATGCCCCGTCCGGATCGTGCGAGAAAGTCGACCAGAGGCAGGAGTTCCGGCACATCGCGCGCGGCATCGGCCAGCTCGCGCTTGGCATCCTCGAGCGTGCGGCCGCTGCGATACAAGACCTTGTAGGCGCGGCGCAGGCCGCCCAGTGCGGCGGCATCGAAACCCCGTCGGCGCAGACCCTCGCTGTTGAGTCCATGCGCCTGCGCCGGATTTCCGCCCGCGGTCACGTAGGGCGGCAGGTCCTGCAGCAGGATCGTGCCCATCGCGGTGAGACTGTGCGCACCGATGCGGACGAACTGGTGCACGACCGTGAACCCCCCCAATATGGCCCAGTCGCCGACGCGCACATGGCCCGCCAGCTGCGCATTGTTGGCGAAGATGGTGTGGTGACCGACCTCACAGTCATGGGCGATGTGCACATAGGCCATGATCCAGTTGTCATTGCCGACCGAAGTGGTGCCGCGGTCCTGCGCGGTGCCGGTGTTGAAGGTGCAGAATTCCCGTATGGTGTTGCGGTCGCCGATCTCCAGGCGCGTGCGTTCGCCGCGATATTTCTTGTCCTGGGGCGGACCGCCGAGCGAGCAGAACCCGTGTATCCGGTTGTCGTCGCCGATCGTCGTCTCGCCCTCGATGACGGTGTGACTGCCGATCACCGTTCCGGGGCCGATGCGCACGCCTGCGCCGATGACCGCGTACGGTCCGACCTGCACATCGGCGGCAAGCTCGGCCTTCGGACTGACCAGCGCGGAGGGATGTATCGTCGGCATGATGATTTCACAGCGCCCGCTGTGTGCACATCAGTTCCGCCTCGGTGGTGACGACGCCATCGACCAGAGCCTTGGCCGAGAACTTCCAGATTCCACGCGCGTGGCGATTGAGCACGACTTCCAGACGCAGCTGGTCGCCGGCGGTCACCGGGCGCTTGAAGCGCGCGGCATCGATGCCGACGAAATAGTAGACGCTGTTTTCGTCCGGCCTGGTGCCCAGCGTGCGGAACGACAGCACCGCGGCCGCCTGCGCCATGGCTTCGACGATGAGCACACCGGGCATGACCGGATGATGGGGAAAGTGCCCGACGAAGAACGGCTCGTTGATGCTCACGTTCTTGATGGCGACGATGCGCTGCCCCGGCTCGCATTCGAGTATGCGGTCGATCAGCAGCATCGGATAGCGATGCGGCAGGTGGGCCAGGATCTCGTGTATGTCCATCGCGCTCAAGATATCAATCCTCGGTATTGGCGTGCTTCGTGCCGGGTTTTTCCAGCGCGCGCAGGCGCGTGGCGAGATGGTCCAGCCTGCGCAGATGCGCGAAATGCCGTCGCCATTCGCGGTGCGGCAGGCTGGGTACGGTGCCGGTATATTGGCCCGCTTCGCGAATCGAGCGCGCGACCAGCGTGCCGGCGGAAATGTGTACGTCGTCGGCGATCGCGAGATGGCCGAGAACGATCGCGCCGCCCCCCAGCGTGCATCGGCGACCGATGCGCGCACTGCCGGCGATGCCGACACAGCCGGCGATGGCCGTGTGTGCGCCGATGATGACGTTATGGCCGATCTGGATCTGGTTGTCCAGCTTGACCCCATCCCCGATCACGGTGTCCTCGATGGCGCCGCGATCGATGGTGGTGTTGGCGCCGACCTCGACATCGTCACCGATGCGGACACGACCGATTTGCGGGATTTTCAGCCACTCGCCGTCCTGCCTGCGCGCAAAGCCGAAGCCATCCGCGCCGACCACGGCGCCGGAATGCATGATCGCGCGCGCACCCACGCGACAGCCGTCCATGACGGTCGAACGCGGCGCGAGCCGCGTGTCCACGCCGATGACGGCGCCGGCGCCGACATAGCAGCCGGCACCGATCGACACGCGCTCGCCGATGACGGCGTCCGGTCCGATGTATGCGCCGGGCCCGATAGCGGCGGACGGCGCGATGCGTTCGGTCTCGCAGATGGCGCTGGCGTGACGGCCCGGATGACAGGGCGCCGGCGGATGCAGCCATTGCGCGACGCGCGCGAAATAGAGGTAGGGTTCGTCGGTGACGATGCAGGCCACGGGAGAGTGCTCGGCGTGGGCCTCGTCCAGGATGACGGCCGCGGCACGGGTCTGTGCCAGTTGCGCCCGGTAACGCGGATTGGCGAGAAAGCTGATCGTGTCGGCGTCGGCGTGAGCGAGCGTGGCGATGCGCGCGACACGGGCCGTACCATCACCGACCAGGCGCCCGCCGAAGCGGCCGACGATTTCGGCGAGGGACGGCGCCATAGGCGATAGGAACGGAACTACTTGATATCGACCAGCGCCTTGAGCACCTTGTCGGTGATGTCGATGCGCGGGCTACGATAGACAGCCTCCTGCAGGACCAGATCGAATTTCTCGGCCTCTGCGAGTTGCCGGATGGTCCGGTTGGCGCGTTCGATGATTTGCGCCAGTTCCTCGTTGCGGCGTTGGTTGAATTCCTCGCCATAGTCACGCTTCTTGCGCTGGAACTCTCGGTTGAGGTCGCCGAACTCGCGATCCTTCGCCCGCCTATCACTCTCGGACATCGTGACCGCGTTCTTCTCCAGGCTCTCCTGCATGCTCTGCAACTGCTTGCCCATACGCTCCAGTTCCTGCTGCTTCTTTTCGAACTCCTTCTGGAGCTTCTTCTCGGCCCGCTGAGCCGGGGCCGACTCACGCATGATCCGCTCCGTGTCGACGAAACCGATCTTCGTTTCCGCCCAGGCCGCACCCGACAGGGCACATGCCGCCAACAAGGTTACGAAACCGCGCATCGTGCTCAAATTGCCCCTCACATTCATTGTTGGCGTCAAAATCCTGCCCCGAACTGGAACTGGAAGCGCTGCGTGCGCTCGCCTTCCCCACGATTGAGCGGGTTGGCCACACTGACCTTGAGCGGACCCATCGGCGACGCCCAGGAGACCGACAGGCCCGCACTATAACGTAAGTCTCCCAGTTCGAATTTCTGATCCTTCCCGTATACCTGACCAGCATCGAGGAACACACCCAGACGCAGCGAGCGGTCCTTGCCCGCGCCCGGGGGTGGGAACAGCAGTTCGATGTTGCCCACGATCTTGCGGTTGCCACCCAGCGAATCGCCGTTGGTATCGCGCGGACCGACGCCGGCGATCTGATAGCCGCGGACCGAACCGATGCCGCCTGCGAAGAAATTCTTGAAAAATGGCAAGTCCTTGCCACTCATGCCGTTCGCCAGCCCGATCTCGCCATTGGCCATCAAGGTGAAATTGTCGAACAAAGGGAAATAGCGCTGATACTGATAGTTCGCCTTGTAGTAGCGCAGCGAGCCGCCGGGCAGGGCCATTTCCCCGAATACCCGCTGCAGCGTACCCTTGGTCGGGTAGAGCAGGCTGTCGCGGCCATCCCGCGCCCAACCCGCCGATCCGAGAAAGGTGGTGTTGCTCTCTCCGAATTTGTTCACGTAATCGATGTAGCGCTGCGGGCTGTCGGAATAAGTCGTGATCTGGGTCCGATCGACCGACAGGCCGAAGCTTATGCCATCGTCTTCGGAGATCGGTACGCCGAAGCGAATCCCGGCACCCAGGGACGAGGTCTTGTAGGTGCCTATGGTGGTGAGCGTCGACGAGTCGACATTGCGCTGATAGATGTCGAAGCCGCGGCTGACGCCGTCGGTCGTGTAGTAGGGGTCGGTGTACGACAGCGAGTAGGTGCGGTTGATGCGCCCGGAATTGATCTGGGCGGCGAGCGACTTGCCGCTGCCGAACAGATTTTGCTGCGCGAACGAGCCCGACAGCACCAGCTTTTCCGAGCTGGAGAAGCCGGCCCCGATCAGCAGATTGCCGGTGGGGCGTTCCTTGACCGCCACATTCAGGTCGACCTGATCGCTGGTACCGGGCACCGGCGGCGTTTCCACGGTGACCTCGTCGAAGTAGTTGAGCCGGTCGACGCGGGTGCGAGACTTGTTGATCTTTTGGATGTCGTACCAGGCGCCTTCGACTTGCCGCAGTTCGCGGCGGATCACCTCGTCGCGCGTGCGGGTGTTGCCGACGACGTTGATGCGCCGCACATAGGTACGCCGCCCCGGATCGACGAGGATGGTGAAAGCGGCCTGACGCTTCTCCTTGTCCAGCTCCGGTTGCGCATTGACGTTCGCGAACGCATAGCCCTCCGCGCCGAGCCGGTCGCTGATCGCCTTGGTCGTCTCGGTCAGCAACTGGCGCGAGAAGGCGTCACCCGGTCTCAGCTTGACCAGTGCCTTCAATTCTTCTTCGGGGATGATCAGATCACCGGCCAGCCGCACCGCCGAGACCGAGTACTTGGCCCCTTCGGTGACGCTGACCGTGATGTAGATGTCGCGCTTGTCCGGCGTGATCGAAACCTGGGTCGAGTCGATGTTGAATTCGAGATAGCCGCGGTCGAGATAATACGAGCGCAGCGTTTCCAGATCGCCGGTCAGCTTCTGACGGGAGTACTGATCGTTCTTGGTGTACCAGGTCAGCCAGCCCGGGGTGCGCAGCACGAACAGGTCGAGGAGATCGGACTCCTTGAAGGCCTGATTGCCGAGGATGCTGATCTGGCGAATCTTGGCGACCTCGCCCTCGTCGACGTCGAAGCGGATCGATACGCGATTGCGCTCCAGCGGTGTCACCGTGGTCTTGACCTCCATCGCGTACTTGCCGCGAGTGAGGTACTGCCGCTTCAGCTCCTGCTCGGCGCGGTCCAGCAGCGCGCGGTCGAATATCCGCGATTCCGCCAGGCCCAGGTCGCGCAAGCCCTTTTTCAGTGCGTCCTTGTCGAACTCCTTGATGCCGTTGAATTCGATCTGCGCCACGGCCGGCCGTTCCTCGACGACGACGACGAGCACATC
>JAJVIJ010000023.1 GCA_022072095.1 Rhodocyclaceae bacterium | reverse complement strand
GCCCGTGCCACCGGCTACATCGAGCGCCTGCATGTGCGCGCAACGCTGGACCGCGTGAGCAAAGGGCAGCCTTTGGCCGAACTCTACGTGCCCGACTGGATTGCGGCACAAGAGGAATTTCTGTCGGTGCGGCGCATGCAGGGCACAGACCTGGCACCGTTGGTCGATGGCGCCCGCCAGCGTATGCGTCAGGTGGGCATGAGCGATGAACAGATTCGCCTGGTGGAAAGCAGCGGCAAAACCCAAGCCCGCATCACCCTGACCGCACCAATAGGTGGTGTGGTGGTGGAACTGATGGCCCGCGAAGGCATGACGGTGATGCCGGGCGCGACGCTGTTCCGTATCAACGGTCTGGGCAGCGTGTGGGCCAATGCCGAAGTACCAGAAAGCCAGGCGGCCCTGATTCGCCCCGGTACCAAGGTGCAGGCCAGCAGCGCCGCTGCCCCCGGCACGGCCCTGCGCGGCACGGTGCAAGCGATATTGCCCGAGGTGAACGCGGTCACCCGCACGCTCAAGGCCCGCGTGGAACTGGCCAACCCCGGCAACCTGCTGGTGCCCGGCATGTTCGTCAACATGCAGTTCATGGACATGCGGGCAGAGAAGTCCTTGCTGATTCCCACGGAAGCCGTGATCCAGACCGGCAAGCGTGTGGTGGTCATGCTGGCCGAGGACAAAGGCAAGTTCCGTCCGGTCGAGGTGGAAACCGGCATCGAAAGCAATGGCCAGACCGAGATCAAACGCGGCCTGCAAATGGGGCAGCGCGTGGTGGTGTCGTCCCAGTTCCTGATCGACTCGGAAGCCAGCCTCAAAGGTGTGGAAGCACGTTTGAACGATGCCCCCAAGCCAAGCGCGGCCAACACCGCACCTCGCCATGAGGGCGAAGCCAGGATTGAGGCCATTGGCAAGGACAGCGTCACGCTCGCGCACAGCCCGATTCCTTCCCTCAAATGGGGTGCCATGACCATGGACTTCAAACTGCCTGCCAGCGGCCAGCCGCGCAATCTGGAGCCTGGCGACAAGGTGAGTTTCGAGTTCTACATGGATGCGGAAGGCTTGCCACAGCTCACCCGCGTGAGCGCCATGGCACCGGAGCCCAAAGCGGCCACCGCCAAACCAGCTGGGAGCAAACCATGATTGCCAAGCTCATCCGCTGGTCTATAGGCAACCGCTTTCTGGTACTGCTGGCGACCTTGATCGTTGCGGCCTGGGGCGTCTATTCCGTGATCCGCACACCCCTCGATGCCTTGCCGGACCTGTCGGACGTACAGGTCATTATCCGCACGACCTATCCGGGGCAGGCGCCGCGCATTGTCGAGAACCAGATCACCTACCCGCTGACGACCACCATGCTGTCGGTGCCGGGGGCCAAGACGGTGCGCGGCTACTCGTTTTTTGGTGATTCGTTTGTCTACGTGCTGTTTGAGGATGGCACAGACTTGTACTGGGCACGCTCTCGTGTGCTGGAGTACCTGAACCAGGTGCAATCCCGCCTGCCACCCGGAGCCAAGGCCACACTCGGCCCGGATGCTACCGGGGTGGGCTGGATCTACCAGTATTCCCTGGTGGACCGCAGCGGCACGCAGGACGCCTCGCAACTTCGTGCCCTGCAAGACTGGTTCCTCAAGTACGAACTCAAGACCGTGCCTAATGTGGCTGAGGTGGCCTCCATCGGTGGCATGGTGCGCCAGTACCAGATCGTGCTGCAGCCCGACAAACTGGCTGCCTACGGCATCCCGCACAGCAAGGTGGTGGAGGCCATTCAGAAGGGCAACCAGGAGGCCGGAGGCTCGGTGCTGGAACTGGGCGAAGCCGAATACATGGTGCGCGCCAGCGGCTACCTGCAATCACTGGACGACTTCCGCAAGGTGCCGCTGATGACTACGGCGACTGGCGTGTCAGTCCGTTTGGGCGACGTGGCGCGTATCCAGCTCGGGCCAGAGATGCGCCGGGGCATTGGTGAACTTGATGGCGAAGGTGAGGCCGCAGGCGGCGTGATCGTGATGCGTTCCGGTAAGAACGCGCTGGAGACCATTGCCGCCGTCAAGGCCAAGCTCAAGAGCCTGCAATCCAGCCTGCCCAAGGGGGTGGAGATCGTGCCCGTTTACGACCGCTCCGGACTGATCGAGCGGGCAGTGGAGAACCTGGGCTACAAGCTGCTGGAAGAGTTTGCGGTGGTGGCAGTGGTCTGCTTCATATTCCTGTTCCACCTGCGTTCGGCCTTGGTCGCCATCGTGTCACTGCCGCTAGGCATCCTGGCTGCGTTCATTGTCATGCACTACCAGGGCGTGAACGCCAACATCATGTCGCTGGGGGGTATTGCCATTGCCATCGGGGCCATGGTCGATGCGGCGGTGGTGATGATCGAGAACGCCCACAAGCATCTGGAGCACTGGAGCCACAATCACCCGGACCAAAAGCTCGTAGGGGATGCCCGCTGGCGGGTGATTGGCGAGTCGGCAGCTGAAGTAGGCCCTGCGCTGTTCTTCTCGCTGCTCATCATCACGCTGTCCTTCATTCCGGTGTTCACGCTGGAAGCGCAGGAAGGCCGCTTGTTCTCACCGCTGGCATTCACCAAGACCTACGCCATGGCAGCGGCAGCGGCACTGTCGGTTACGCTGATTCCGGTGCTGATGGGCTACCTGATTCGGGGCCGTATCCCGGATGAGAAGTCCAACCCACTGAATCGCTTCCTGATTGCGATCTACCGCCCACTGCTGAACGCGGTGCTGGACTGGCCCAAGGCCACGCTGGCAGTGGCTGCGCTGTTGCTGGGCCTGAGCTTCTGGCCTTTGCAGCACATTGGCGGTGAATTCATGCCGCGCCTGGACGAAGGCGATTTGCTCTACATGCCGTCCGCGCTGCCGGGCTTGTCCGCAGGCAAGGCCAGCGAGCTGCTGCAGCAGACAGACCGGCTTATCAAGACGGTGCCCGAGGTGCTGAGCGTATACGGAAAGGCCGGCCGTGCCGAAACCGCCACCGACCCCGCCCCCATGGAAATGTTCGAGACCACCATCCAGTTCAAGCCTAAAGACCAATGGCGGCCCGGCATGACGCAGGACAAGTTGGTGGACGAGCTGGACCGCATTGTGAAAGTGCCAGGCCTGGCCAACATCTGGGTGCCGCCGATCCGCAACCGCATCGACATGCTGGCCACCGGCATCAAAAGCCCGGTGGGGGTCAAAGTGGCCGGAACCGACCTGGCCACCATCGACCGCCTGACCGGCGAGATCGAAAAAGCGCTGAAGGACGTGCCCGGCGTCAGCAGCGCCTTGGCTGAACGCCTGACGGGGGGGCGTTATGTGGACGTGAACATCAACCGCGATGCGGCCTCCCGCTTTGGGATGAACATCGCGGATGTGCAGTCCGTCATCACCTCCGCCGTGGGGGGCGACAACATCGGCGAGACGGTGGAGGGGCTGCAACGCTTCCCCATCAACATGCGCTATCCCCGTGAAATCCGTGACTCGCTGGAGAAGCTGCGCGTCCTGCCCATCGTCTCGGAGAGCGGCCAACGGCTGGTGCTGTCCGATGTGGCCGACATCCGCATCACCGACGGCCCACCCATGCTGCGAAGCGAGAACGCCCGACTCTCAGGCTGGGTGTATGTGGACATTCGCGGGCGTGACTTGCGTTCGGCGGTGCAGGACATGCAAAAGGCGGTGGCCGAGAAGGTGGCTCTGCCTGCCGGGTATTCGGTGTCTTGGTCGGGGCAGTTCGAGTTTCTGGAACGTGCCACGGCCAAGCTCAAGGTGGTGGTGCCGTTCACGCTGCTCATCATCTTTGTGCTGCTGTACCTGACCTTCAAGCGGTTTGATGAAGCCCTGCTCATCATGGCAACGCTGCCCTTCGCCCTGGTGGGGGGCATCTGGCTACTGTATCTGCTGGGCTACAACCTGTCGGTGGCTGGGGCCGTGGGCTTCATTGCGCTGGCCGGGGTGTCGGCAGAGTTCGGGGTCATCATGCTGCTGTACCTCAAACATGCGTGGGATGAGCGCCTCGCGCAGGGTAAAGCCAGCACAGAAGACCTGCTGGACGCGATCCGCGAAGGGGCGGTGCTGCGCGTGCGTCCCAAGGCCATGACGGTGGCAGTCATCTTGGCGGGCTTGTTTCCGATCATGTGGGGCAGTGGAACTGGCTCTGAGGTGATGCAGCGCATTGCTGCGCCCATGGTCGGTGGAATGATTACCGCGCCATTGCTGTCGATGTTTGTGGTGCCTGCGGTTTACTTCTTGATGCGTCGTCGCCAAAGGACACGGGGGTACCCTTAGATCGCAACTTCCTTTTTATCCCCCTCATGCGGCTGGAATTCTTCCGTGTGAGGGGCACGCATGTCTCCATACCACCGAGCGTTATTTCTCTCACACCATTTCAACCCAACGCGATGCTGAGGCACGGCTACTTGGCTGACACCGTTCGTTCAATGCTTTCCTTTGAGGCTGTGTGCCCCATGGACATGGCCCATGCTGGTCGTTGAGCCGTGATCTTGGAGCGATGCCGTGGACAATCCGGTCAGAATGCCGCATTGGCTGGCCTGCTGAGATTCACGACAGTTTTCCCGCAAAGTCTTGAGCTGTCGTTCCAGCGCCTTCAACTCTTTGATGCGGGCAGCTACATGGCCTATGTGCTCGTCGAGCAGGTCGTTCACTTGTGCGCAGTTCTCGTGAGGCGAATCCTTGAAGCGCAGCAGCACTCGGATTTCGTCCAACGTCATGTCCAACCCTCGGCAGTGCCGAATGAAGGACAGTCGGTCAACGTGTTCGCTGCCGTACACCCGGTAGTTACCTTCTGTGCGAGGCGTTTCTGGCAACAATCCTTCGCGTTCGTAATACCGGATCGTCTCAACCTGGGTGTGAGCGGCCTTGGCCAGTTCACCGATTTTCATATCTTCACCTTGAGCGGTGGCAGGAAGGTTGCACACAGTTTTATTGTAAGCACTTGACATTGTAGTGGCTACAGGGTTTTTAATCCATCCAACAAGGAGAAGATCATGAACCCTACTCACCAACGCCAACAAGTTGACACTGCCTGCGGTTGTGGGAGTGGCTGCGCGACATCGCCTGCTGTGGGCGGGCCGATGGCGTCTAATGCAACGGCTGTTGAGCCGCAGCGATTCCGGATCGCGAACATGGACTGCGCATCGGAAGAGTCAGAAATTCGCCGAGCGCTGGACGGCGTGGCAGGCATTCGTGGTTTGCAGTTCAACTTGGGCGACCGCGAGTTGGCCATTGCTGCCGAGGAACATGCTCTGCGGGTGGCACTGGATGCAATTCGCAAAGCGGGCTTCAAACCGGAACCTATCAGGACAAAGGATAAATCTGAGGGTGCTGCTGCGACCCAGCCAATCGGTTTCTGGGCCTCATGGGGCAAATTGATTGCTGCATTGGGGCTGGCCGTGGCGGCTGAAGGCTTGGCATTCGCTTTTCCAGACGGTTGGCCAACAAGAGCTCTTGGAATGGCGCTGGCCGGAGTGGCCATCGCCCTGGCGGGTTTCTCCGTCTACGGAAAAGGGCTTTCCGCACTGCGGCAAGGCCGCTTGAACATCAACGCATTGATGACGGTGGCCGTTACGGGCGCCTTCTTGATAGGCCAGTGGCCCGAAGCTGCCATGGTGATGGCCTTGTATGCGATAGCAGAGGCCATCGAGGCTCGAGCGGTGGATCGGGCGCGCAGCGCCATCAAGAGCTTGCTGGCTCTTGCACCGGAGCAAGCCGAGGTGCGTCAAAGTGACGGCAGTTGGACACGCGTTGGCGTCAAAGCGGTCGTTGTCGATGCGATAGTGCGCATCCGTCCAGGAGAGCGCGTTCCGCTCGATGGCGTCGTGACGCTGGGCCAGAGCGCCATCGACCAGTCCCCTGTGACTGGGGAAAGCCTGCCTATAGACAAGGCTCCTGGCGACGAAGTCTACGCAGGCACCATTAACCAATCTGCAGCCTTGGAATTCCGTGTCACCGCGCCCGCTTCGGACAGTACCTTGGCGCGCATCATCCACGCAGTCGAGCAAGCACAGTCGTCGCGTGCGCCAACACAGCGCTTTGTAGATCGGTTTGCCGCGATCTACACCCCTGCAGTTTTCATCCTGGCTGTCGCCGTCGCGTTGTTAGCGCCGTGGCTTGCGGACTTAACCTGGATACAGGCTGTCTATAAAGCCTTGGTGTTGTTGGTCATCGCTTGCCCTTGTGCCTTGGTTATTTCCACGCCGGTCACAGTCGTCAGCGGCTTGGCGGCCGGGGCAAGACGGGGAATTTTGATCAAAGGCGGCGTTTACTTGGAGGATGCGCGAAAGATCAAAGCTGTGGCCCTGGACAAGACAGGCACGATCACGGAAGGTAAGCCCAAACTGGTGGCCTTCGAGCCCGTGGACACAGGTCTTGATCAACGTGTGCTGGAGGGACTTGCAAAGAGTCTCGCGGGTCGGTCGGATCACCCGGTTTCCAAAGCCATCGCAGAGGGGCTGTCAACCGCCGATCTACAGGTGGGAGAGTTTCAAGCCGTTGCAGGGCGTGGAGTGCAAGGCGTCATCGGCAATCATTCCTACGCGCTGGCCAACCACCGCTGGATCGAGGAGCGTGGGCAATGTTCGGCTGAACTCGAAGCCCGCCTCGCAGTTCATGAAGAGGCAGGTCGCACGGTCACACTCCTCGCTAACAGCGAACGTGTGATGGCGATCTGTGCGGTGGCGGACACCATCAAGCCATCCTCTGCCCAAGCGGTGGCCGACCTGAAGTCGCTCGGCGTGACACCGGTCATGCTGACAGGAGATAACATCGCGACCGCGCGCACCGTCGGATCTCAGGCGGGCATTGCCGAGGTGCGGGGCAACCTGCTACCCGAAGACAAGTTGCAGGCCATCTGGGAACTTCAACAGCGCCTGGGCATGACGGCGATGACAGGCGATGGCATCAATGACGCGCCAGCACTTGCCAAGGCCGACATCGGCTTCGCCATGGGTGCTGCTGGAACCCATACGGCGATGGAGGCCGCCGATGTTGTGGTCATGAACGACGACCTGCGGCGTCTGCCAGAAACGATACGACTCTCGAAGCGCACCCACGCCGTGCTTTGGCAGAACATCAGTCTTGCGCTAGGCATCAAGCTGGTCTTCTTACTTCTGGCCATCTTCGACAATGCCTCCATGTGGATGGCAGTGTTTGCGGATATGGGGGCAAGCTTGCTGGTGGTTTTCAATGGGCTACGGTTGCTTGGAAGGCAACAGAGCAAGTAGAAAAGATGTACAGGGAAGTCTATAGCTGCTACACTGTTGCCCATATGCGTAAATGGTTGGCAATCCTTTTGTTGGTGTTTATGCCGCTACAGCTTGGCTGGGCGGCTGCAGCCAGCTATTGCCAACACGAAACCGGTGCCGCAGCCAAGCACTTTGGTCACCATGACCATCAGCACAAGACTGCGGATGGCAAAGACGCATCTTCCGATCCAGCCAAGACCATCGGTGGTGATCCCGATTGCGCATCCTGTCACGCGGGATGTTTGTCGGCCTTGCCTGGGGCAGTCACGATTGCATCGCTGGCCGACTCATCTCTGGATACAGCAGATTACTGGGCTCGTCTCACGTCGCCCCCTTTTGAACGCCTTGAACGCCCTCAGTGGCGTGTCCTCGCCTGATCGGCGGGGAGCGCGTTCCTTCCCCTTCGTCATCACCAATGCACGGATACGCCTAGCGCGTGACCGTATCAAGCCGACCTCGCTCGGCTGACGTGACGACGAGCAGGCGATCATTTGGATCGCTCTCCGCCGATTCCCTCGTGTATTTGAATATCACTGGAGAATCGGATGTTGAAAAGTCATCACAATCACAAAAGACGGAAGTCAGTCTCCGTCCTCCGCACATCAAGAGTTGCGGCTGCTATGAGCTTGCTCGTAGCGCTCACTGCAGGGGCAGCTTTCGCCCAGGCGTTGCCAGCAGCACAAGACAATCATTCAGCCGTCAGAAGCGGCTTGCAGAGCGAAGCGGCAACGATCCTGACGCTGCAAAAGGCCATCGATTTAGCCCTGGACAGCAATCTAGACCTGGCTGTCGCAAGGCGGGAAATCGAGGCAACGCAAGGTCAGGTGATCCAGGGGCAAGCTCGCCCCAATCCCGAACTGGCGTACTCGCTGGAAGACCAGCGGGCAGCGACCCGCACACAAAGTGTGCAGATCAACCTGCCCGTCGAAATGGGTGGCAAGCGCGCGGCCCGTATCACGGCGGCAGAGCGAGGACGCGACATTGCGGTCGAAGAACTGAACTTGCGCCGCGTCGAAATTCGTGCCGCCGTGGTCGCTGCCTTCTTCGAGACTTTGGCGGCACAGGAACGCGCAGCATTGGCTCAAGCCAGTGTCGATCTGGCAAAACGCGCTACCGATGCTGTTGCCAAACGCGTGGCAGCGGGCAAGGTTTCTCCGGTCGAAGAAACCAAGGCACGGGTGGCCGAAGCAGGTGTGCGAGTCGAATTGGCACAGGCCCAGAGCGAGCAACGTAATGCTCGGGCACGCTTGGCCAGTTTGCTAGGGGCCAACCCACCGCGATTTACTCTCGTGTCGGGCAACGTGGAAGAGCTTCCGGCTGTCCCTTCGTTCGACAACGTCCAGCAGCGCCTGTCCGCTTCGCCAACGCTGCGCCGTATGCAGCTGGAGGTTGAGCGCCGCAGGTCGTTGGTCGATGTAGAGCGCAGCAAACGGATACCCGACGTCACTTTCAGCCTGGGGGTGAAACGCCCCAACGAACTGCAGCGCGATCAACTGCTGTTCGGTGTTTCCGTCCCCTTGCCGCTGTTTGATCGCAATCAGGGGAACTTGTTGGAAGCGCTGAAGCGCGAAGACAAGGCGCGGGACGAACTCCAAGCTTTGAACATGCGAGTCAGCACGGACGTATTGCAAGCCCGCGAGCGGCTGGAATCCATTCGTGGGGAAGTCGACGTCTTGCAACGGGATGTTTTACCTGGGGCCAAAAGTGCCTACGACGCGGCCACCGTCGGATTTGAAAACGGCAAGTTCAACTTCTTGGAAGTGCTGGACGCACAGCGCACCTACTTTGCCGCCAAGTCCCAATACCTCAAAGCATTGGCTGAGGCGCATCGCACGGCTGCGGACATTGACCGCGTGCTCGGCGAACCTGGCGCAAATGCTACCCAGCCAGCGAATAAGGAATAAACATGAAAATTGATACCAACAAACTGAATGTCAGCAAGAAGCATCTGATCGCCATCGCCGTGATCGTTGCGACGGGCGTTGTACTGGGCAGCGCCATTCTCGGCGTCACAGCAACCAAGACAGCCGAAGATGACGGTCACGGCAGCCACGTCGAAGGCAAGGCACACAGTGATGGTGAGCATCACGGTAAGGCCAGTGGAGACAAACACGATCACGACAAGGGTCATGCGGACGGCGAGCACCACGAGGCCCCGAGCAAGGGCCCACATGGCGGCAAGCTGTTCAAGGAGGGGGATTTCGGGCTGGAGGCTTTGCTGTCTGAGGACAGTGGTGAACCCCGTTTGCGCATCTGGCTATTCGATAAGGACAAGCCTCTACCCAGCGGTGCAGCCAAGGTCAGCGCCACCATCACGCGCTTGACCGGAGAGAAGCAGACTCTAAATTTCGCACGTGACAAGGACAGCCTGTTGAGCCGCGAGGTCGTGCCGGAGCCGCACGCGTTTGAGATAAGCATCGTTGCCCAGACCGACAACGAACCCTTCATGTTCGTGCTCAACCAAGAAGAGGGGAAGGTCGAACTCAGTGATGCGCAAATCAAAGCGGCATCCATCGGTATCGATACGGCTGGTGCGGCACGAATCAAGTCCGCCCTGCAATTGCCAGGGGAAATTCGCCTGAACGAAGACCGGACGTCGCACGTTGTGCCACGCATTGCGGGGGTGGTCGAGAGCGTGCAGGCCAGCTTGGGGCAAGCGGTCAGACGAGGCCAGGTTCTGGCTGTCATTGCGAGCCCGGCCGCGTCCGAGCAACGCAGTGAACTGCAAACCGCACAAAAGCGTCTGACCTTGGCCAAGACCACGTTCGAGCGTGAAAAACGACTCTGGGAGCAGAAAATTTCCGCAGAGCAAGACTATCTGCAAGCAGGGCAAGCGCTGCACGAGGCGGAAGTCGCTGTGGCCAACGCTCAACAGAAGCTATCCGCTTTGGGGCTGGCCCCGGGTTCGCAGGGGGGCCTTAACCGCTTTGAATTGCGTGCGCCCTTCGATGGCTTGGTGATTGAAAAACATCTCAGCCTCGGTGAAGCCGTCAAGGAAGACGCTGCCGTGTTCACCGTATCGGACCTGGGGCAAGTTTGGGCTGAAATCAACGTACCAGCCAAGGACTTGCCGTTGGTCAGAATCGGAGAAAAAGTGACCATCAAGGCAACTGCATTCGATGCCAGCGCTACAGGTGTCATCACCTTTGTTGGGTCGCTGATTGGCGAACAAACCCGTATGGCCAAAGCCCGAGTGGTCTTGGCCAACCCGAAAGGTGCTTGGCGTCCTGGGCTGTTCGTCAACGTGGAAGTGACCTCCTCTGAGGCTGACGTGCCCGTGACAGTGGCCAGTGATGCCATTCAGACCGTCGGCGATAAGCCAGTGGTGTTCCTAAAGGTGAATGGGGGATTCATTGCTCAGCCCGTGCAGTTGGGCCGCAGCGATGGCAAGCGCGTCGAGGTTTTGCAAGGGCTCAAAGCCGGGGCACCGTATGCGTCGACGGGCAGCTTTGTTGTGAAGTCAGAGCTTGGCAAAGCCTCTGCCGAACACACCCATTGATACCGGAGCGATGCACATGTTTGAAAAACTCATTCGCGCAGCCATCGAGCACCGATGGTTGGTGTTGCTGGCGGTCTTTGGTATGGCTGCCATCGGCGTGTTCAACTACCAAAAGCTACCTATCGATGCCGTCCCGGACATCACCAATGTCCAAGTGCAGATTAACACCCAAGCGCCGGGATATTCCCCTCTGGAAACCGAGCAGCGGGTGACTTACCCGATTGAAACCGTGATGGCGGGTCTTCCCAATCTGGAGCAGACCCGTTCCTTGTCACGCTACGGGCTGTCGCAAGTGACTGTGATATTCAAGGATGGCACCGACATTTACTTCGCGCGCCAGTTGGTCAATGAACGCATCCAGGAGGCACGCGACAAACTGCCTCCCGGAATCACTCCTGCGATGGGCCCCATATCTACAGGCCTAGGCGAGATTTACCTCTGGACAGTCGAGGCCAAGGATGGTGCGAAAAAACCTGATGGCCAGCCCTACACGGCCACCGATCTGCGCGAGATTCAGGACTGGATCATCAAGCCGCAGTTGCGCAATGTGCCCGGCGTGACGGAAATCAACTCGATTGGTGGTTTTGCCAAGGAATACCAAATCTCACCGATACCCGAGCGACTGGCCTCGCTGGGCGTCACCCTGCAGGACATTGTGACGGCCCTGGATCGCAACAACGGCAACGTGGGCGCGGGTTATATCGAAAAGCGCGGTGAGCAGTACCTGATTCGAGCCCCCGGGCAGGTCAAGACACTTGAGGACATCGGCAATGTCATCCTCAGCAGCGCGGGTGGTGTGCCGATTCGGGTGCGTGATGTTGCCGAGGTCGGCATCGGACGTGAGCTTCGCACCGGTGCTGCTACGGACAATGGCCGTGAAGTGGTGCTGGGCACCGTCTTCATGCTCATCGGCCAAAACAGTCGAACGGTTTCGCAAGCTGTCGACAAGAAGATGAT
>JAJVIJ010000011.1 GCA_022072095.1 Rhodocyclaceae bacterium | reverse complement strand
CGCCCCGGACACGCGGATACCCGTCGTCGAGCGAATCGCGCAGGACTTGAACCGCTTCCTCGACGCGATCGAGGCAGATCGCTCGATCGATCCGAAGTCGCTCAAGATCAACAGCAGCGTCGTCGAGCTTGTCGAACGCATCGCGCGGGCCTACGGCTTGAGACGATGGCGCGACGCGTGACCGCGATGAGGCGCCATCTGCTGGGGGCCTGCACGACCGCATCTTCGACTCGGGTAGCGCTGGCGATCCCCGCAGCGCGATGTTTACTGCGCAGCAAATTTCGCCGTTTCGTCGAACGTGGTTGGGTATGCGGAGATGGCCTGCGGCATCCATCGATGCGTAGACACTTGTTTTCGTGCCTACACAAGAAGACGGTATAAGTCGTCGAACCCTATGGACAACCTGGCTCAAGTCATCCTCCTGCTGGCCGTGGCCGTGGCGATCATGGTCGCATTTCAGCGGCTGCATGTTCCGACGAGCCTCGGTTACCTGCTGGTCGGCCTGATCCTCGGGCCGCACACCGCCGGCCCGACTGTGAATGTTGCGGGATTCAAGGTGCTGGCCGAGTTCGGCGTGGTCTTCCTGCTGTTCTCGATCGGGCTCAATTACTCCCTGCCGCAGCTGCACGCGATGCGCCACCAGATTCTCGGTCTCGGCACCGCGCAGGTTGTGCTGACAACGGTCGTCGTGGCCGTGCTGCTGTGGCTGGCCGGGATAAGTGCCGTGGTGGCCTTCGTCATCGGCGCCGTATTTGCACAATCCTCGTCCACCATCATCGGCCGTCAGCTGGGCGAACAGGGCGAGGACGGCAGCCCGCACGGCAGGCTTGGTCTCGCCATTTCGGTCTTCCAGGATGTCACCGCCGTGCCATTCCTGATTCTGATTCCTGTGCTGGGCACAGCCACCGGCATGGACAAGCTGGCCGGCGAACTGGGCTGGGCCATGGCGAAGGCTGTGCTGGCATTCGCATTCGTCTTCTACGCGGCACGGTGGGCCTTGCGCCCGTTTTTCCACAGGGTCGCCGAGCGGCGCTCTGCCGAACTGTTCACCCTCACGGTCTTGCTGGTGGTGCTCGCGGCCGCGTGGACGACCAGCAGTCTGGGGCTGTCGCTGGCCTTTGGCGCGTTTCTGGCGGGCATGATGCTCGGGGAGACCGAGTTCCGACATCAGGTGGAATCCAGCATCCGTCCGTTTCGCGACGTGCTGCTCGGCCTCTTTTTCGTCGGCATCGGCATGCTGATCGATCCGGCTTCACTGCCGCGCATCTGGCACTGGGCCCTGATGGGCGCTCTGTTGTTGCTGCTGACGAAGATCGTCGTGGTCGTCGTGATCGTGCGCGCGAGCGGCATGGATGCACTCGCCGCCTGGCGTACCGCCCTGCTCCTGGCGGTGGGCGGCGAGTTCGGCTTTGCCCTGCTTGCCGTCGCACTCGGTGCCGGTGTTATCGCACAGGAGACCGGTCAGATCGTGCTCAACGCCGTCCTGTTGTCGATGATTGGAGGCGTCCTGCTGATCCGCTACAACGACAGGATCGCGGCCCGGCTGACCAAGCCTGCCGCCGAGTCTTCTCCGCTGGCGGACCCGCTTGCCGGCCTACCCTCGCCCCAGGTGCTGATCGGCGGCTACGGCCGAGTCGGTCACACCATTGCCGTTCTGCTCAAGTCCAGCGGCGTCGATTTCCTGGCTTTCGACACCGATCCGAAGCGGGTACAGCAAGGGCAGGCCGACGGACACGCCGTTCTTTACGGCGACATCGCGGACCCGGAGCTGCTGACCGCAGTGCGGGCCGAGCGCGCCAGCCTGGCCATAATCACCGTCGACAGCCATGTCGTCGCGCTGCGAGCGGTTGCTGCCCTACGCCAGCATTGCCCACTGGTTCCGGTGATCGCCCGTGCGCGTGATCTCCAAACCAGTTCGGCCCTGATGAGCGCAGGCGCGATGCACGCCTATCCCGAGGCGATCGAGTCCAGCCTGCGTCTCGGCGCGATCGCCCTGCGGGTGCTGCGCGTGCCCACCGTCGACGTCGACCAGATGATGCAGGACATCCGCAACTCGGACTACCAGCCCGTCGTCGAAGACCACGTGAAGGAGGAGCCCAAATGACGACTGCCCGGATGATCCTCGTCGCCACCGACCTTTCCGCGCCGGCGCGCCATGCTGTCCAGCGCGCCCTTCTTCTGGCCTCCTCTGCCGGCAGCGAAGTTCACATAGTCCACGCGCTGGAGCTGGATGCCCTCGACAGTCTGCGCGAGCTGCTCGGCGCGAACCTCTCGGCGACCAAGGCAGCCCTCGAGGCCGACGCATGCGACCGGCTGGCGCAACTGGCGACCGATGCCGCAGACCGCCAGGGCCTCGCCCCGCAGACGCGGGTCGTTGCGGGAGCGCCGCTCGCGGTCATCGCTGGCGAGGCCGATGCGCTGGATGCCGGCCTCCTCGTGCTTGGCGCACGCGGCGAGTCCTTCCTGCGACACGCCATGCTCGGATCGACGGCGGCGCGTCTGTTGCGCAAGTCGGTGCGGCGCCCGGTACTCGTGGTCAAGCAACCGCCGCGCGGAGACTACCGCAACGTTCTGGTCGCGGTGGACTTCTCGCCGGCCTCGCGGCTGGCCATCCGTGAGGCGAGGCGATGGGCACCTGGGGCCGAGCTCGTCCTGCTGCATGCCTTCGAGTTGCCCTATGAGGGCAAGCTGACCTATGCCGGCGTCGAGGAGCAAGTCATTCGGCAGTACATCAGCGACGGCATCAGGACTCGGCGCGAGCGACTTCATGAACTCGCGGCGAGCGCGGGTCTTGCTTCGGGCAGCTGCTTGGTGCGAGTAATTCACGGCGACCCCTCCCAGCAGATCATCGCCATGGAACAGGAATACGATGCCGACCTCATTGTCGTGGGCAAGCACGGCACGCACATCACCGAGGAGTTGCTGCTCGGCAGCGTGACCAAGCATGTGCTGGCCGAAGCGCAGGGCGACGTGCTCGTCGTGGCGGACACCCGCCCTGCCGAAGACAGGTTGCCGTGAGTCCCTCGCGCTGTTCGGCGGCCGGGCAGGGGCCGACGTCGCGATCCAAGGTCGGCAGGCAGCGGGCCGCGACGCGCAGTGCGGGAGCCACTGCGCGTAAGCGGCGATGAGCGGGCCGGATTCTCGGCGGGACGACACAGTGGAGCTCGGGTTATGGGTTCCTGGTAGCAACGCTCGGCGCAGCCGTAGGGCTGGGGAACATCTGGCGCTTTTCGTACGTCGCCGGCGAGAACGGCGGCGGCGCCTTCGTCCTTGTTTACGTCGTCGCAGTGCTTGCGCTGGGATGGCCGCTGCTCATCGCGGAGTTGGCCATCGGTCGCACCACTCGTGCCGATGCGGTCTCGGCGTTCGGGCGGATCTCGGCGGCGCGGCCGTGGCGGTGGCTGGGCTGGATCGGAGTGCTCGCATGCGTCGGCATTCTGAGTTACTACCCGGTCGTTGCAGGCTGGGTGGCGAATTACCTGTGGCAATACCTGCATGGCCCCGCCGCTCTGCCTGAGCCCGCCGGATACGCCGCCCACTTCCAGTCGGTGATATCGGATCCGGTACAGGCATTGTTCTTCTTTTCGCTGGTGATGATTGCAACGATCGCGATCGTTGCGGCGGGCGTCGAGCGCGGGATCGAGCGCACTTGCACGCTGCTGATGCCCGTCTTCGTCCTGCTGCTCGTGTCTCTGAGTGGTTATGGACTCTCGCTCGACGGCGCCGGGCGCGCCATGTCGTTCATGTTCATGCCCGATTGGGATGCCTTGCGCAGGCCCGCGACCTACCTCGCCGCCATCGGTCAGGCGTTTTTTTCCATCGGTCTCGGCATGGGCGTGCTGATCACCTACGGTGCCTACGTCCCCGCGCGTGAAAAGCTCCCGCGTGCCGCCTTGTTTCTGGTGCTGGGGGACACACTGATCGCACTCCTTGCCGGGCTGATGATCTTCCCGGCCGTTTTCACATACGGCGTGGATCCAGCACAAGGGCCGACGCTGGCGTTCGCGGCGCTCCCGGAGGTGTTTCGATTGATGCCCGGAGGGCGCTGGTTCGCGATCGCCTTCTTCCTGCTGCTCATCATCGCCGCACTGACTTCGTCGGTGGCGCTGCTCGAGGTACCGGTGGCATGGGCGATGGCGCGGTGGCGCTGGCGCCGCGCCCGAGCGGCGGTTGCTATCGGCGGACTCGCGCTGGCCTGTGGTGTTCCGGTGGCACTGGGCTACGGCATGCTCGCACCGGCCCAACCCAGCGGCGTTCCGTTGCTCGACCGCATCGACCATGTGGCATCCAATGTCCTCCTTCCGCTGAGCGGCATTTCCATCGCGCTGCTGGTCGGATGGGCATGGCGCGGGACGGCGGCGCGCAGCGCGGCCGATCTGGCTGAGACCGTCGCTGGCGCACTGTGGCATTGGAGCATGCGACTTGTGCTTCCGGCCGTGATTGGGCTCGTGATGAGCCGCGGGCTGGGTTGGATCTGAGGCGTCGCCGTGCGAGCGCTTGTCCACAGGTCCGACTCGAATTTTGGAATCGACGATGCGGAACAACGTGACCCAGGGTGAAATGCCGAGCTGGCATGACCGGTCGGCGGAATCGGTACTTGCCGACCTGAAGGCCACTGCGTCAGGTTTGAGCCATGACGAGGCGCGGTCACGCCTCGAGACATGCGGCCCCAATCGACTGCCCGAACCGCCGCGGCGCAGCGCGCTCATGCGCTTTCTGCTGCAGTTTCACAACATCCTGATCTACGTGCTGCTGGGGTCGGCCGTGATCACGCTCGCGCTGGACCACGTGGCGGACACGGCGGTGATCCTCGCGGTCGTGATCGCGAACGCGATCATCGGATTCGTCCAGGAAGGCAAGGCCGAGAAGGCCATGGAGGCCATTCGCCGCATGCTCGCCCCGCGCGCCGCAGTACTGCGTGGCGGCGAACGGCAGACGGTGGACGGTGAGGCGCTCGTGCCCGGGGACATCGTGCTGCTCGAGGCCGGCGACAAGGTGCCCGCCGATGTGCGGCTCGTCATGACGCACGGCGCATTCGTTCAAGAGGCCATCCTCACCGGCGAATCGATACCGGTGGAGAAGGGCGTCAAGCCGGTTCCCAAGGGCGCTGCGCTGGGCGACCGGACCGGCATGGCGTTCAGCGGCACGCTCGTCACCACGGGCCAGTGCAAAGGGGTGGTGGTCGCCACGGGAGCGGCGACCGAGATCGGGCGCATCAGCGGAATGCTGTCGACCGTCGAGGCACTGACGACGCCGTTGGTGAAGCAGATGGACGTGTTCGCCCGCTGGCTGACCGTGCTGATCCTGTTGGTCGCCGCGATCCTGCTCGCGTTCGGCTACTTCGTCCGCCACTACCCCTTCGCAGACATGTTCATGGTGGTGGTCGGATTGTCCGTGGCCGCGATACCCGAAGGGCTCCCGGCCGTTCTGACCATCACCCTCGCCATCGGCGTGCACGCCATGGCACGGCGCAATGCCATCGTCAGGCGACTTCCTGCCATCGAGACCCTGGGTTCGGTGTCGGTGATTTGCACGGACAAGACCGGCACTCTCACACGCAACGAGATGGCGGTGGCGTCTGTTGCAACCGTTGCTGGCGTCTATGCGGTTCAGGACGCGGGCTACGCACCTGCAGGTGAGATCTTCCTTGGGGGTCGCGCGACCGCAGCCATTGAACACCCGATGCTGGCCGAGCTGGGCCGCGTCGCTGCCTTGTGCAGCGACGCCTCGCTGCGCGAGCACGAAGGCGATTGGACGGTGGAGGGCGATCCGATGGAAGGTGCGCTCCTTGCATTCGCTGGCAAGACCGGCGTCGACTGGCGCGATGAGCGCAGCACCTGGACCCGCACCGACGCCATCCCCTTCGATGCCAAGCATCGTTTCATGGCCACGTTGCATCACGACCACGAAGGGCATGCGTTCGTCTTCGTGAAGGGTGCGCCGGAGCGGATCGTCTCCATGTGCAAGGAGCAACGATCGGCCGCGGGTGGGGTGCAGCCCCTGGAGGAGGGGTTCTGGCACGAATCCGCCGACCGCATCGCTTCTCAGGGCCAGCGCGTGCTCGCGCTCGCGTCACGACCGGTGTTGCCAGAGCACACCGTGCTGGAGCACGCGGAAGTCGAAGACACGTTGACACTGCTCGGACTGGTCGGGCTGATCGACCCGCCGCGCTCGGAGGCGATTGCAGCAGTGGGCGAATGCCATAGCGCGGGCATTCGCGTGAAGATGATCACTGGCGATCATGCGGGAACTGCAAGGGCGATCGCTCGGCAAATCGGTTTGCAGAATCCGGAGAAGGTACTCACCGGCGTCGATCTTGACGCCATGGACGACCCGAGGCTTGCCGCCGCGGTGCTGGAGACCGATGTTTTCGCGTGCACCAGTCCCGAGCACAAGCTTCGACTGGTGATGGCGTTACAGGCACATGGCATCACCGTTGCCATGACGGGTGACGGAGTGAACGACGCGCCGGCGCTGAAACGGGCGGATGCCGGTATTGCGATGGGCAGGAAAGGCACGGAGGCCGCGAAGGAGGCCGCGGAACTGGTGCTGGCGGACGACAACTTCGCGTCGATCGTCGCGGCCGTCCGGGAGGGGCGGACGGTCTACGACAACATCAAGAAGGTCATTAGCTGGACGCTGCCCACCAACGCAGGCGAAGCCATGACCATCATCGCGGCGCTGCTGGTGGGTATGACGTTGCCTGTGACGCCGGTGCAGATCCTGTGGATCAACCTGATTACCGCCGTCACGCTCGGCATTGCATTGGCGTTCGAGCCGACGGAGGACAACACCATGCGCCGTCCGCCCCGCGCTCGCAACGAACCCCTGCTCAATGGCGAACTGGTGTGGCACATCGTGCTGGTGGCTGTTCTGTTCGTGTGTGGCGTATTCGGCATCTTCGCCTACGCGATCGACCGCGGCTATTCGGTCGAACTCGCCCGCACCATCGCCCTCAACACACTTGTCGTCATGGAGATCTTCCATCTGTTCTTCATCCGGAACATCTACGGAACGTCCCTGACGTGGAAGGCGGTGCGTGGCACCCGGGTGGTGTGGCTGACGGTCATCATCATCACGGTCGCCCAGTTTTCGATCACTTACCTTCGCCGCTGCAAGCGGTATTTGGGACCGAATCGGTGCCGTTCCTGGACGGATTGCTCATCGTCAGTGTCGGCATCGCGTTGTTTGCCATCATTGAAATCGAGAAGCACATGCGGCTGCGTCTTCGTGCAATGCGGGCGCCGTGAGGAGGGCACATCGTCGTGAGCTGCTCTGGGCTCTTGTGCCCTTGGAGCGGCGCGGCCGCATTGCGACACAGCCGCTCGGTGTTGGCGCTGGTCCCTTCCTGGGCGGAGCCACGCAGCGCCTGTTTCGCCCGTCCGGCGCCGCGCGCGTCCCCAAGGGCTGCAACGACGCTTGGAAGGACGGGGAGCGATGCGCCTGGAGCGATCCGGGCGTGGACATTCGGCAGAATCCCTTTGACAATCCCAGCGACGATGAAACCGGGACGCCCTGACACCGCCCACGAGCGGCTGTGGAGCGCAATATGGCTGATCGCGGCGGCAGCCATGCTGGTGCTGGTGGCTGTGCTCGGCTGGCTGACGGACACACCGGTCCGCAGCCTCTTTCCATACGGGATCGCCGTAGGCTTGGCGACCTGGCATCACGGCATGACGGCCGGGTTTGTCTTCGCGGGCCTGGGAACGCTCGCGGCTCTTGCGACGGGTGCCTTTCCCAGCCACGAAGGTCTGCGTGGGCAGGAGCTGGTAGAGGGGCTCTACACCTACCTCAAGCTGTCCGTTGTTGTCCTGGGCGTCAAGCTGGGAAAGCTCGCAAGGCGGGTTTAGCAGTCAGGAGAGACCCCTTGGCGCGACCACAGCCGACCACCACTGTCCGCTGGTGAAGCGCTCTGCCAGAATGCTTGAGGTTGATCTGGCTCCGCCAGATCGTTCTCCGAGAGGAGCGAGTCGATCGATCTTGATGATGACCTTCAACTACCCCGCCCTTGCGACTCGTGACGGTAAAAAAATTGGCAAAAAAGCTAGGCGGGACAATAGCTTAATGAATTCGATGCCAGTCCTTCTTCGTCGTTGCCCTGACCGACGCCGATGCGTCGCCGACGGTGTCCGCGATGGTTCTTGGAGTCGATAGATGTCGATAGATCTCGAAAGGTCGCATCCGGCCGAATCGCCCGCAAACCCGCGCCAATGCTGGTGCTCCGCACTTTGACGGTAAAAGTGACGGTAAATTTCTGCGGATCAGCCTCCGGTGCATTACAAATCAATAGCTTAGAAGGCTCGTTGATGATTGAGTGGGAGTGAGGGGGTGGTGATTTCATACATAGCGCCGTTCTGACGTAATGGACTCGGCTTCCAGGCCGTCGAGCACTCGGGGAAAACACAATGTCACAAGGCGAAAAGATTCCGCTGCTCAAGGTTCCTCAATGGCTGGATAGTTGGGCAGTGGGAGGTTGGCATCCGCAGGATGGCCTCGATGAGCCGCCGCATCATTTCTATGTGTCGTCGATCCCGCTCCGCACGCTCTACGCCCTGTCCGACGTACGACGACGAGATATGAGCGCCCGCAAACAGGCAAATCCCCAGCCCGGCTATCAACGCCCCCACGAAAGGGAACGTTCGGGAAAAATCGCTCGATATCTCCAGTATGGCTATCCGCTTTCCAGCCAGAGATCGCTCGATCCGAATGAACATCGCGATTTAATCCACCCCGGCTGGCTTCCTGGGTCTGTGTTGGTCAATCTACTCCCGGAAGGTGCCAAACGTACTCGTAGCGGAGAAGAATTGGCGCTTCAGCCGCAATACGCGACATCGATAGTTCAGGACGGTGGCACGTCCTTTCTCATCCTGCCTGAATTACTCGGCAGCGAAAAACGCCTGCCGGACAACGCATTGGCTCCGTTTGAAGTAATTGATGGACAGCACCGCCTGTTTGCTATCGCAGAGGGCTTCGATCCGGGTGACGATTATTGCGTACCTGTCGTGCTTTTCGACAATCTGAGCCCGGCTTGGCAAGCCTATCTGTTCTGGGTCATCAACGTCGAACCGAAGAAAATCAATCCCAGCCTCGCATTTGATCTCTACCCCGAATTGCGCAATCAGAAATGGCTGGAAAGTGGCGAGGCGATCACCGTCTATCGTGAGCATCGTGCCCAGGAGCTTACCGAGATACTCTGGCGCCACCCCGAAAGCCCCTGGCGGGAACGGATCGAACTTTTTGGCAACCGTATTGCCGGTCATGTGTCCAACGCGGCCTTCATCCGTACATTGATGGCCAGCTTCGTTCGCCCATGGGGTCCAGAGGAAAAAATCGGCGGTCTCTTTGGTTCTATTGACCGACACGGAAAAAACTACGTGCTGCCTTGGAAGCGGGCGCAGCAGGCAGCATTTCTGATTCGGATCTGGCAGAAACTTGAAGAGGCCGTAGGGCGCTCTGATGCGTCGTGGGTAAAAGCGTGCAAGAGAGACAAAACTCAGGCTGCATTACAGATAGAAGCCGAACGCCATGCCGCCTTTGTGGGGCAGTACTCGTTGCTCGCTACAGATCAGGGGGTACGCGCAGTAAGCGTAATATTCAACGCCCTCTGTCAAGCCAATTACGAGCCGCTGGCGTTGGATGCTTGGCAGAATGATGCCTTCTCCGAAACGACGGACGATGCGAGTGTCACGGAGGCGCTTGAAGAGTTATCCGCTTTA
The DNA here is from genome assembly GCA_022072095.1 of Rhodocyclaceae bacterium. Classification (GTDB taxonomy): domain Bacteria; phylum Pseudomonadota; class Gammaproteobacteria; order Burkholderiales; family Rhodocyclaceae; genus JAJVIJ01. Next base: position 2,598 of record JAJVIJ010000011.1, on the reverse strand, counting down.
GCGGCGATAAACGCTTTTCTGACTTCCGTCTCGTGCGCCTTGATCGATGGTTTTGATTGGCGAACAAGCAGTTTTCCTGGTCTTACGCCGGAACAGCGGAATGCCCAGGCCATCTACCGAGGCAGCAGCGGCTACGCGGCGCTACAGCGCGCGGTATTGGAGACTCTTTGCAGCTCTCAGGATACCGCCGTGTCTGAGGCGGCGAAGGGGGCTGAAGCTCTCCTTGGTTGGCTTCAGTAGATGCCTGAACAGATGATGGCTCGCCAATTGGAGGCCTCCGTTGCCTGTCAAGTTGCTTCCGGCGATCCTGTTCGGGACGCATTTTCTCGCCTCGGGCCGATTGTAGACTTCAGTAGCGTGCTCGCCGTCGACGACCCGCCTGATCTTGCCAAGCGCTTGGCGGCGGAGCAAATCGCGCATCTCGTGGAAGGCTGGCGATACTGCGCGGCGGCCTTCCATGCCATGCTCGTGAATGCCACCGATAATGCGCAGCATTTCGCCTATTATGCAGAGCTGCGTGCGGCACTGTCGCTTTTCGCTGGCAGCGGCATCCGTGTAAAGTTGGGAGACGGCTATTGCCTAGACGCTCACAAGCAGCAGCACCCTCTTAATAAGCAACGGACCCACAAAATAGTTTGGGAATTTTGGCCGTTGTGGGCGCAACGCGCTGATGCGATGGATTTGCTGAAGAGGCAGATCACCCTACTGCCGGGCGTGACAATCGAGGATTTTGAGGCCAGTCTGATTGGCTTGGGGGTTAGTCAGAGCCTCCAAGGGTGGGGCTATGACCTACTTCATTTGGAGAATGACCACGACGCGCGCAATGCAGCCAGTTACGAAGCTTCTTGGGCAAGTCGCCCCCTGGCGCATATGACACAAGGCGAATTGAATTTGCTTTCCGACCTATGGAGGCTGCTCCTGCCCGAGGAGGGCGCACGGTTGCGTTTCGACGTCGAACTGATTTGCTTCCTGGTACGTCGGGCTCTGTCCATACTCAAACGAAGCCGAAGTGATCACGAGCTAGAGGATGACGAAAATGCCTGCAATCTTATTGCGACGCTCGCCCAACAAGATGTCGATTTACAGCGAATCGTAAATGCCGTTAGCGCCCGGACGGGCGCGAATGCTGATCATTTGATGCGAGTGCTAACCAGTGGGTCCATAGTTAACCCATTTACCCGAGCAGAGGAGAAGGATTCCGCGGTTGGCAATATGCTCTGCCGCGCGGTCTTTCTGTTGCGGTTAGCAACACTTTCGGTCAATGAAAGACTGCCGCGGTCCGGCGGCGCGGTGAAAGCTTGGATCGCCAATTGGCTGCAACACGCCGGGCTTAAAGATAAGGAGTCCGAGGTTGAGTCGGCCGATCTTGCCGAAGATTGGGATTTGGCGTTGGAAGAATTCTCGCCCCAGGAGCCTTTGCCTCTGACGCTTTGGAATGAGAAGAATGCTCGCCAATCCACGTTGTTGTCCCGTCCGGATGCTTGCCTCGCATGGGGCGTTTTCGCATGAAATATATGGGCCACAAGGGACGGTTGCTGCCTACCCTTGGGCAAGTGCTGCTGGAGGTGGGCCGCGACTCCGAAAATGCCGCTGATCCGTTCTGTGGTTCAGGTGTTGTCTCCTGGTTTCTGGCTGAGAACACCGACCTTGTCGTCCATGCTGGTGACTTGCAGCGGTTTGCCAGTGTTCGGGCCGCCGCGGTGATCGAGCGCACGGCGTCTATCGAGGCGCCGGCCGTGCTCACATGCTGGTTTGCCGCAGCGCGAGAAAGAATCGACCGCGTGATTGGCCATTTTCCCAATGCCATGCGTTCTATTAAACCTGACCTGGAGGATCCACGGGAGATTCGGGAGGTTGTCGAGCGATCGCGCCGCTTCTCAGGCGTAGTGCTTCCACCGCTACTCGATCAAATCGGCGGGCAATGGCCCATATCCAAAGCATACGGCGGGTACTATTTTTCTCCAACGCAGGCGCTTGTGCTCGATGCGCTGCGACATACGCTGCCACGTTGCGCACTGGTGCGCGACACGGCGCTCTCTGCCTTGATCGAAGCCGCCAGCCGATGCGCGGCGGCGCCTGGGCATACGGCCCAGCCGTTCCAGCCTACCATTGGTGCTGCCTTGTATATCGTGGAAGCTTGGAGCCGTGACGTCTGGTCCCGAGTCTCCGATGCGGTAAATGCCATCGCCAGCCGCTTCGCACATCGCGCGGGCACCGCCAGTGCTCGTGACTTCCGCGTCACACTATGCGACATGCGGCCTGGCGATCTCGTGTTCGCCGATCCGCCTTACTCGGGCGTCCATTACAGTCGTTTCTATCATGTGCTGGAAACGCTCGCGCGCGGAGCAGAGATCAATGTTGCCGGACAGGGACGCTATCCCCCAGCAGTGGAGCGTCCAGCATCCGAGTTCAGCCGCAAGACCGAGGCAAAACGTGCCGCAGCCGAACTCATTGAAAAATGTGCACAAGCTCGACTATTGAGGCTTCCATAATTCATGACGTTACCACAGCGTAGCTTGCATCCAGCAAGCGGCGATGATCGAGGGGCGCTTCTGGGCGCTTTTGAGTTTGTTGCGCGCTGTAATGTGCAACTCGGCA
>JAJVIJ010000008.1:9646-12317 GCA_022072095.1 Rhodocyclaceae bacterium | reverse complement strand
GGCCTGCGCGGCCAGCGGCGCCTGTTGGAACGCGTGTTGCTCGCTCAGCCAGCGCTGCGCGGCGAGCTGATCGGCGACGTCGCGAAACGCGGCCTGCACGGTGCGTTCGTAATCGGCGATGGCGGCATCGCGGCGTGCGACGGCCAGGTCGAGGTTCGCGGCCGTGCGGCCGGCATCGAACAGCGGCAGACTCAGGCTGGGCACGAAATTCCAGCTTCGGCTGCCGCCCTCGAACAGGCCTTCGAGCTGGCTGCTGGCGCTACCGAAGCCGGCCGTCAGCACGATGCGCGGAAAGAATGCGGCCCGCGCGGCGCCGATATGGGCCGCCGCGGCCTTGAGTCGGTGCTCGGCGGCGAGCACGTCGGGGCGGTTGGCGAGCAGATCCGAAGGCAGACCGGGCGCCAGTGCCCGCGCGAAGCCATCATCGGCAACGGCCAGCGGGGCCGCCGCCAGTGCGACCGGCGTACCGAGCAACAGTACCAGTGCGTTGTGGTTCTGCTCGCGCAGGCGTTGCAGGCTGGCGCGTTCGGCGCGCGCCTGGGTCAGCAGCGTTTCCGCCTGCGCGGCGTCGATCTTCGACGCCGCGCCCAGTTCGTAGCGGCGGCGGGTGATGCGCTGCGAGTCCTCGCGACTGGCGATGGTGCGTCCGGCGAGCGCGATGCGATCGTCGAGTTCGCGCTCGAGCAGATAGGTGTTGGCCACCTGCGCCACCAGGCTCAGCGTCACCGCGCGGCGCGCCGCCTCGGAGGCGAAATAGGTCTCCAGCGCCGCGTCCTTGAGGTTGGCCAGCCGCCCCCAGAAGTCCAGCTCCCAGGCAGTCAGGTTGAGCGTGACCTGATACTGCTGCGTGATCGTGGCCTGACGGGTCGGCGACAGATCGGCCGGCAGGCGCGTGCGCGCACCACCGGCACCAATGGCGATGTTGGGCAGTGTGTCGGCACGCTGAATGCCATACAGCGCACGTGCTTCGTCGATGCGCGCGGCGGCGATGCGCAGATCGCGGTTGTTGTCCAGTGCGCGTCCAACGAGCTCGCGCAGCACCGGATCGACGAAGAACTCCTGCCAGTCCAGCGGGCGCGCCGGGCCCGCTGCGGTCTCGTCGGGATAGCTCGCCGCGGTCGGCAAGGGTGGCCGCTCATGAGGTGGCGCCAGCGAACAGGCCGACAGCCCGACGCAAGCAAGGACCGTCGCCATGCGGGCGGCACGGCCGGCGCACCGAGGGGTGTGGCGACGGGGATGAGGAGGGAGCATGTGCACGCTGCTCGGCTGGAGAAAGGCGATATGGCGGGTTGAATGTAGGGAACGATCTTAACGCCGGCACCGCACCGGGTGTCGCGCCCCGGCCACGGAGTCCGCCCGTCCAGCCCGGTGCTTGCGCCGGATCGGACGGATGGTCGGGCCTGCGGAAGCAATCCGGATGCGATAATGCATGCGTCAGGAATCGATGCCACGATCAAGATCGCCCCCGCAAATCCGTAAGGGCTCAGGTGCTCGCTCCAACCCACCTCGAACGAAAGAAAACCACACCCATGTCATCGCTTCATTGCAGTCGGGGCTTGCGGCATCCGGATTGGCCATCCCAGGCCGTACTGGCGGGCTGATCATGTGCGGCTTCGTGGTTTTCGCCGGCGAGGGCGATGCCGGGCGGCGCGCGACGGTGGTGCGCAGCATGCTGGCGACGCTTCACCACCGCGGACCGGACGATGAAGGCTTTGCAGATGACGAGCTCGCGGCGCTGGGCTTCAGGCGTCTGTCCATCCTGGATCTGACGGCCCACGGGCACCAGCCGATGACCAGCGCCGACGGGCGCTACACCATCGTGTTCAACGGCGAAATCTTCAATTACCTCGAGCTGCGATCGCAGTTGCAGGCGGCGGGGCATCGCTTCGAATCGTCCGGCGATACCGAGGTGCTGCTTCACGCTTATGCCGAGTGGGGGCCGGCCTGCCTCGTGCGCCTGAACGGCATGTGGGCCTTCGTCATCATCGACCGCGTGCGGCGCCGCGTGTTTGGCGCGCGTGACCGCTTCGGCATCAAGCCGCTGTTCCGTTGGACCGATGGTGCGCGGACACTGTTGGCATCCGAAATCAAGGCCCTGCGTGCTTCGGGCCTGACCCGCACCGAACTCGACCGCGATCGCGTCGCCGACTATCTGGTCGAGGGTGGGCTGGACGACACCCCGAAGACCTTCTTTCTCGGCATCGAACAGGTTCCGGCTGCGCATTGTTTCGAGCTCGAGCCGGATGGCCGTTTCAGACAGTGGCCATATTGGCGTCTGGAGGACTTTTCCGAGGTACGCATGACCGATCCGGTGGAGCGCTTCGCGACACTGTTCGAGGATGCCATCGCGCTGCACATGCGCAGCGATGTGCCGGTTGGCGTACATCTGTCGGGCGGGCTGGACTCCACCGCCATCGCCTGCGTAGCCGCCAGGGTGCGGGCCCTGGCCGGTGCAGACACGCCGCTGATGGCCTTCTCCTACAACGACCATGAATTCGATGAGTCGCCGTTCATCGCCGATACCATCGCGCAGACCGGAGCCAAGCTGGTGCAGCTGGACACCGATGGCGACAGGGTCTGGCGTGATCTGCCGCGCATGCTGGCCTTTCAGGACGAACCGGTGCACTCGCTGACGGCGGTGGTGGGTTTCCAGCTGATGGCGCTGACTGCG
>JAJVIJ010000008.1:0-9546 GCA_022072095.1 Rhodocyclaceae bacterium | reverse complement strand
GCTGGTGCAGCTGGACACCGATGGCGACAGGGTCTGGCGTGATCTGCCGCGCATGCTGGCCTTTCAGGACGAACCGGTGCACTCGCTGACGGCGGTGGTGGGTTTCCAGCTGATGGCGCTGACTGCGCAGCATGGTATCCGAGTCATCCTCAATGGCCAGGGTGCCGACGAGACGCTGGGCGGTTATCCGAGTTTCTTTCGCGATGGCTGGATGAGCGAACTGGCCCGGCGCGGTCTGCCGGCGGCATGGCAGGAAATCGCGCGCTATGCCGAGGACAAGGGCGAGCACGGCCAGCGCCTGTTTTGGCGATTCGTACTGCACGCGGCGAAGAGCCGGCTGCGGGCTTGGCCGAGCTACCGTCGCATGGCGCTCACGCGCTACCGCAAGCGCTGCCGGACCCTGGGCTGGATGGATCCGGAGCTCGCCGCCCGGGCCGGTGGGCAGTCCGACGAGGGCGGTGCCGACTTGCGCTCGGCTCTGATGCGCTCGGTGCGAAGCTTTCCGCTGCCGATCTATCTGCGGGTCGAAGACAGGAATTCGATGGCGCATTCGATCGAGGCGCGGGTTCCATTCCTCGACCATAGGCTGGTGGAGTTCGAGATGGCCCTGGGCCGGGAGTGGAAGCTGGATGGCGGTCTGAACAAGGTCCTGTTGCGTCGGGCCATGCGCGGACGCATCCCCGATTCGGTGCAGGCGCGGCGCGAGAAGATGGGATTTCCGACGCCCGGTGCGCGCTGGCTGCGCACGAGCCTGTATGGCCCGGTGCGCGAATGCATCGCCGCGCGCGCGGGTCGTATGGGCGACGGCCTCGACCGCGCCCGCTTGCTGACGATGCTCGATCGGCATCGAGACGGCCTTGCCGATCACAGCTACACGCTGTTCAAGGCAGCGCAATACCTGCTCTGGCTGGAGCATGTGGTGCGCGCGGAGGCAGCGGCCGTCTGACGCGGGCTGTGCTGGCCGCCGCGGGCCGATCGAATCCTCGGATCAAGGGCGAAATTCCTTGCCTGTTCCGCGCGCGCGGGTCGGGGCCGCCGATCGAGAATGCCGGCATGTATCTGCTCAAGGCCCTCATTGCACAACTGTCCGGCGTGCTGATCTCGCTGGCCATGCTCGCCGTCAGCGGCAGCGTGGCCAGCAGCCTGCTCGGTATGGCGCTCATGCAGGGCGGCTGTGCCGCGGCTGTGGCCTGGTTTCTGCGCAGTCCGGTCTGGTGGCTGGCCTTGCATCTGGTGTTCGCGCCGGCCGTCGTGCTCGCGTGGTCGATGCAGTGGCCGACCTACGTCTATCTCGCGGGTTTTCTGTTGCTGTGCGCGCTGTCGCCCGGTGCCGTCGGCGCCCGCATTCCGCTGTTTTCGACCAATGCGGCGACGGCGCGGACGGTACTGCGCACGCTGCCCAGGGACAGGGCGCTGCGTGTGATCGATCTGGGTTGCGGCACCGGAGCAATGCTGCGGCGCCTGGCGCGGGCACGGCCGGATTGCCGGTTCGAGGGCATCGAATACGCGCCACTGGCCTGTGCGATCGCACGCTGGCGCACGCGCGGTCTCGCCAACTGCCATGTTCGGCGCGCCGATTTCTGGCGCGAATCGCTGGCCGGCTACGACGTCGTCTATGCGTTCCTGTCGCCCGCGCCGATGGCGCGTCTGGCGGACAAGCTGCGTGCGGAGCTTGCGCCCGGCGCGATGATGATCAGCAACAGTTTTCCGTTGCCCGATGTGCCCCCCGCGCGCACGATCGCGGCGCGCGGCCGGATACGCCCGCTCCATTACTACAGCGAAGCTGAACTCCGGCAGACCTTGCCGAAGGATCGGCGTGCGCGTGCGCTTGCTCGAGCGGGCAACACGCTGGCCGATGTCCGCCCCTCGCCCCCGGATCTTTTTCGACGGAACTGACCATGGCACACATCATCTGCGTCATCGGCTACAAGGGCGGCACCGGCAAGACCACGGTGTCGCATCTGCTCGCCCAGGGCTTGGGGCTGAACGGGCAATCAGCGGCCTGCGTGCTCACCGATGCCGGACGCGAACCGCTCGATCCCGCCGGGCGTCGCTACCTGATCGCCGACGCGCGCTCCGGCGAGGCGCTGATCAAGGTGGTGCAGACCCTGCGCACGCTCGAGGGCTGGATCGGCGTCATCGATGGCGGGGCGAACCGGCCGGAGACCGACGATCGACTGTCACGGATCGCGGACCTCGTCCTGATCCCGTTTCGCGATTCGCAGGAGGACCTGCGCTGCCTCGTACGTGACCTGGCGCGCTTCCCGCAAGCCTGGGCGCTGCCCTCGCAGTGGCCGACCAATCCCTGGCAACGCGAAGCGAGTGAGCGCATGCTCACCACCCGGCTGGGCGCGCTGTCATCGCGTGTGCTGTCCCCGGTGCCGATGCTGTCCGCGAGCAAGCTGCTGCTGCAAAAGGAGTTGCCGGCTGCACTGCCGTTTGCGCTCAAGGACAGCTGCCGGCGTCTGGCGACGCAAGTGGCCGCACTGCTGCCCGAGCGCTCGCTGTCGCTCGCTACGGGCGCGCCCCGGCCCGCCGTATCCGACCGGTCAGGACTTGCGTTCGCCTGAATTCGAACTGGGTCCGGCGCGACGGCGCGCGGCCAGCACCTCCGAACGCCGGGTCACACCCAGCGTCCGCAGTATGGCCGATACATGCTGCTTGACCGTGCCCTCGGTGATGCCCAGTGCGTCGCCGATCTGGCGGTTGGTCTGCCCCGCCTCCATCAATTTCAGCACTCTGAGCTGACCGACGGTGAGGCCTTCCCCCTGATGGCCGCCGGACCGCTCCGGGCCACCATCGGTGAGAGCCGGAAAGGCCAGATTCCCCGCCAGTACGGTGCGCGCTGCATCCAGCAAGGCTTCGCCGGACCCGCATTTCGAGACGAAGCCCAGCGCCCCGGCGCGTTGTGCGCGGCGCATCGTGACGGCGTCGTCCAGGGCCGACACGACCACGATCGGGATATCGGCGCGGTGCGCGCGCAAGTGGTCGAGCAGATGAAAGCCGCTGCGGCCCGGCAACAATATATCCAGTACCACCAAGTCCAGGCTGTCTAGCGCGGTGATGCAGGCGAGCGCAGCCGCCATGTCCGCCGCTTCCCGAATGTGCCAGGTCCGGCCGAGACGGCGCAGCGTGCGCACCATCCCCTCGCGCACCAGCGCATGGTCGTCCACAATCAAGGCCTGTCGCATGATTTGCCTGCAATGCCCGATAGAGGGTGGCGGGATCGACCGCTGCGCGTCGCTCAAGTCCGACTTCGGGCCGGTTGTATTGTTGTTCATTGGTACCGTGCAGATATTAAGGCAGTTCGACGGAGGATGCAGTGCTCGCATGGGAATGAATGCCGTATCGGACGCACCGCCATCCGCGCGCCCGGAACAGTCGGTATGGCGCAGCGATACGTGGAGTCATCTACCGCTTGCGCAGTCGATCGCGTGCTTCCAGACGCGGCTGCTCTACCGAAGCCTGTCCACGGCGATGGCCGGGTCCGTCGCTGCGATCGTGCTCTGTGCATATTTGTTCGGTGCGCGCGCGGCACGGCCCGGCCTGGCCGCGGCCTGGGTGGTCGCGATGCTGGTCGTGCAGCTGATACGGTTCGGTCTGTATCTGCACGTACGGCGACACGGCTTCGGTCCGGAGCGGGCGCGGTTCTGGGCGCGCATCTGGGCCGCTTGCTCGATGACGGCCGGCCTGGGCTGGGGGCTGATGAGCTGGCTGTTCTTTCCGGGGCTCTCCGATTTGGATCAGATGCTGGGCATCGTCATCATCGTCGGCGTCGTCGCCATCGCCATTCCGATCACGGCTTCTCATCTGCCCAGCCTGTATGGATTCTCCGGCCTGTGCCTGTTGCCGATGGTGGTGTATTTCGGGGTCTACGGGCGCCCCAGTACGAGCTGGATAACCGTCATCCTGATCCTGTTCCTGATGACCGCGCTCGGTCTGGGCGAACGCATCCATCTTCAGGTCGCCGCCATGGTGACGAGTCGGCGACGCAGCGAGCAGCTCGCGGCCGAATTGCAGCGGCAGAATGTCGAGCTGGCCCATGCGCGCACGCTTGCAGAGCGCGCGAGCCGCGCCAAGTCGGGCTATCTGGCCGCGGCGAGCCACGATCTCGGGCAGCCCTTGCATGCACTGGCACTGCTCGCCGGGGCCTTGCACGAGCGCGCGCACGACGCGGAGACACGCCAGATCACGCAATCGATGGACACCTCGGTGCGCAGCTTGCGCGCCATGCTCGACGACCTGCTGGCGCTGTCGCGGCTGGATGCGCACAAGGTCGATCCGGTATGCGAGCGCATTGCGCTGGATGGGTTGTGCCGGCAAATCGTCCAGGAGTTGATGCCCCAGGCGACGGCCAAGGGTTTATCGGTGCGAGTACGTGTCCGGCCTTGGCAGGTGCGCTCGGACCGGCGCATGCTGGAACGGATCGTGCGCAATCTGCTGATCAACGCCATTCAGCACACTGACCGCGGTGGCGTATTGCTGGCGATGCGGCCGCGCGGTGATGAGGTGTCGCTCGAAATCTGGGATACCGGTTGTGGCATCCCGACCGAGGCCTACGAGCGCATTTTCGACGAGTTCACGCAATTGCCGCCGGTGCGCGGCCTGCGCTCGTCGCCCGGACTGGGGCTCGGCCTGGCGATCGTCAGGCGGCTCGCGCGCCTGCTCACCCATCCGGTCGGCGTGCGCTCCAGGCTGGGGCGCGGCAGCGTCTTCAGCCTGCGGCTGCCGCGATCCGGCACGCTCGACCCCGCCGAGGCACCGGCGGCCGCTGACTCGCTTGCGGGCCGTGTCGTCGTCGTTCTCGAAGATGACGTGGCGACACAGAAGGCCATGAGGGTCTTGCTCGAGGCCTGGGGCATGCGCCCGGTGTTCGCGACTCGTCTGGCCGAGGTGCGCGTGGCGCTCGAGCGCCTGGGGACGATCCCTGACCTGATCATTGCCGACCGCCACCTCGGCCCGGGGTCCTCGGGGCCCGAGATGGCGCGCAGCCTGCGTTCGCTGTATGGGTCCCAACTGCCGGTGATCGTGGTCACCGGCTTCGCCCACGACCCGCAGACTGCCGACGACGATGCGGACATGCCGGTGCTGGCCAAACCGGTGCAGCCTGGCAAGCTGCGTGCGCTGGTGAGCCGCTTGCTGCTCGGTCGCTGAGTCATCGGCTTCGACGCGAAGGGCATCGGCGCGCCCACGTGGCCAGCGCGTGATCGAGCGAAGCCGCGCCGGGCCCGCGGGCCATCAGATAAAGCAGCACTGCGGCCCAGGTGCCGTGCGTCGCGTACGCGCCCGGATAGACGAAGAGCTGGATCACCAGCGTCATGCCGAGCAGGGCCAGCGCCGCAAAGCGCGTACCCAGGCCGACCAGCATCAGCATCGGCAACAGGTGCTCGGCCAGTGCCGTCATCGGCGCGGCGAATTCCGGCGGAATGAAGGGCAGCCGATACTCATCGCGAAACAGCGCGACGGCCGAATCGGCGAGACGTGGCCAGCCCAGCGTGAATTCCCCGGTGACGATATTGATCGCCAGCCCTTCGATCTTGGTCTGCCCCGAATTCCAGAAAACTGCCGCCATCGAAAAACGAGCCAGCAGCGCGATCAGCGTATGGGGCAGGCGCGCGAGCGCATCGATGGCGGCCACCACCTGGCGCACGAGGGCTCGTGCATCTCGGGTGCCCTCGGCTCCGGAGGGCGATGTCGTCGTGTTCATGAGGGCTCCCGGAAGGGCGGGTGGATGGCTGTCAGCGCACTGTGCCGGACGAGCATGGTGAGTGTGGCACTCAGGTCGAACGCGGGTCGGCCGTGCGCTGCGACGGCGGCCGCACTTCCGAACGAAAGGCCCTGTTGCACTGCCTGGACGAAACGTGCGCTGCCCAAGTTCACGGGTCTCACCAGCACATCGAGGCCATCGCGCAGGATCAGTGCCGATTCGGGCCGATCCCAGGACATTGCGTCGGCATCGGCGTCCGTCTGATCGGCCGCCCACAGCGAGGCCACGGCATAGTCGGACTCGACGACGCTCAGCGACGGGTGCAGCGACAAGGTGATGTCGGCGATGTCCTCGCCGCAAGCCAGCGCGGCATTGACCGCGTCCGGAGCCACCGGATCGAGGTCGGCGGCATGGTAAGCACGCACGCGTGCCATCTCGATCCGGCAGAGATCGGCCAGATAGGGCAGCTCACCGGCGGGCGCGAAATGCGTGACGAAATCCGCGACAAAATCCGGAAACGCCTCCCCGTACTGCGCAAGCACGCACGAGTGCGGCGGATGTCCACGCACGAACGCGGCCGCCATGCTGCAAAAGGACTCGGTGCCGACCACGCGCCGGGCGACCGGGAAGGTGTCGGCCAAGGCCTCGATCAGCGAGAAGACGACGTTGTTGCGATAGACCGCGAAACGTGCCGACGGATCGGAGCCGTTCCATGCGACCAGGTTCGCCGGGCACGGCCGTTCCGGGTCCAGCAGCGCCGCTGCAAAATCCGCCTGCCTGAGGTCGGTCGCGAGCGTCACGAAATGCGTCCTTGCAGCCGCGGCAGGCGTGAGCCGGGCGGCTCCGCCACAGTCGCCAGCAATGCGTCGGCACGCCCCGCCTCGGCCAGCAGCGCGCTCAGCGGCGGGATGTCGCGATCGCGCTCGATCAGCGTCGGCATGGGCCCGGTGCGTGCAAGCACGTAGGCATAGAGCTCCCAGACCGCCTGATCTATGGCGGTGCCATGGGTATCGATCAGCAAGGGCGCGCCGATGGCGTCGGCATCATGAGCGAACCCGGCCAGATGGATCTCGCCGGCGCGGTCCAGCGGCAGCGCATCGAGGTACGCGCGGGCATCGCGTCCATGGTTTGTGCACGACACGTGGACGTTGCTGACATCCAGCAGCAGGCCGCAGCCGGTGCGCCGCAGGGTTTCGGTCAGGAATTGCGCTTCGGACAGCGTCGATGTGGAGAATTCGACGTAAGTGGCGGGGTTCTCCAGCAGCATCTGCCGCCGCAGCCGCGTCTGGATGCGGTCGATGTGCGCGCAGACACGGTCCAGCGTCGGCGAGTCATAAGTTACCGGCAGCAGGTCATTGAAGAATCGCCCGCCGTGGCCGGACCAGGCCAGATGCTCGGAAAAGGCCGCAGGCTGGTAACGCTCGATCAGCGCCGCCAGACGATCGAGGTGTCGCTCGTCCGGTGGCGTCTCGGCGGCAATCGACAGGCCGACGCCGTGCACGGACAGCGGGTAGCGTTCGCGGATGCGACCGAGAAAATGATGGAAGGGGCCGCCATCGACCAGATAGTTCTCGGCGTGTATCTCGAAGAAGCCGATGTCGGGACAGGCGTCGAGCACGTCCCGGAAATGCTGGGGCTTGAGCCCCAGCCCGACACGTGCCGGCAAGCCCGAAACGGGCATCGCGCCCAACGCATCCGGCATAGCGGATGTCAGCCGCAGAAGCCGGCCACGCTCAGGCTTTCTTCTCCTTGAACGATTCGAGCTTGCCGAAGCCGGTCGGGGAGGTCTTCGAAGCGGTCTTCTCGCAGCTGCCCTTGGCGACATAGGACCAGGCATTCCCTTGATGATCGGCCTTGGACGTGCCGGCACAGGTGGTCCCGGGGCCGGCTGCGCAGTCGTTCTTGCCCTTCAGCGCGACGCCATAGCATTTTTCCTTGTCCGCCGGCTGTGCGGCGGCCGGCAAGCTGGTGAACGCGGCGCCGAGCGCCAGGGCGAGTACCGTGGCGGGAAGCTTGGTGACGGTGGCTTGCATGCTTGCTATCTCCATCGGATTGAGTGGCGTCGACCGATTGGCAAACGCGGGCCGAGCTGGCCTCTGCGCGACGCGAAAGCCGATTCGTGGCCTTCGTGTTGCATAACCGGCCCGTTGCCGAAAAGCTTACAGGTCGGCCGGAAAAGGTCTTCCGGCGCTGGGCATGGGCGGCGCGGACGAGAACCACGGGCATGGCAGTGACGGATGGATGCTCAAGGAAAGTAAAGCTGGGCGGGTGGTCGGACAGGGTCAGATGGGGTGGCGGATGGGATTCGAACCCACGACGACCGGAATCACAATCCGGGACTCTACCTCTGAGCTACCGCCACCACTGAAACTGGCCTGCCCGACAGGAATCGAACCTGTAACCCCCAGCTTAGAAGGCTGGTGCTCTATCCGATTGAGCTACGGGCAGCTCCTGGACAAAGCCGGGGTCGTGGGCAGTGCCGACTTGGTCGGGGTGGAGGGATTCGAACCCCCGACATCTTGCTCCCAAAGCAAGCGCGCTACCGGGCTGCGCTACACCCCGAGGGCGGCGATTCTACTGGGCCAGACCCATGCCGGTCAAACATGTGGCTGTTCGCGCGGACGCGCTTCATCCGCACTTCCTGGCCACTGCATCGGTCATTTGCGCGCCTGGCCCTAAAATGTCGCGCCCTATCGGCAGGAACCGGAGACGCGCGACGTGATCGATCGTTTGGCTGTACTACCTCAGTATCTGTTGCCCAAGCAGGCACTGACCACGCTCATCGGTCGCCTCGCTGCGGCGCGCCTGGGCTGTCTGACACGTTGGGCGATACGCCGTTTCGTCGCGCGCTACCGGGTCGATATGGCGGAGGCGGCCACCCCGGACATCACCGCCTATGGCAGTTTCAACGAGTTCTTCACGCGCGCACTCGCCGACGGTGCCCGGCCGCTCTCCTCGGCGCGACTGATCTGCCCCGTCGACGGCACCGTCAGCCAATTGGGCCGCATCGATCGGGACTGGATCGTGCAGGCCAAGCGACACCGGTATTCGACCACCGCCCTGCTTGGTGGCGACGCCCCGCTCGCCGAACGCTTTCGCGATGGCCACTTTGCGACCTTGTATCTGAGCCCGCGCGACTATCACCGCATCCACATGCCGGCCACCGGCCGCCTGTTGCGCATGATGCACGTTCCGGGCAGTCTGTTCTCGGTCAATCCGGGCACGGCGCGCGCGGTGCCCGGGCTGTTCGCGCGCAATGAGCGCGTGGTTTGCGTGTTCGAGTCCGAGCAGCGTGCCCCCTTCGCCATGGTGCTGGTCGGCGCCACCATCGTCGGCTCGGTGGCGACGGTCTGGCACGGCGTGGTCACGCCGCCGCGCCCGGGCACGGTGCGCGAATGGAACTACGCGCAGCAAGACATCGAGCTGGACCAGGGCCAGGAAATGGGGCGCTTCCTGCTCGGTTCCACGGTCATATTGCTATTCCCAGCCGGCCCGCTGTGCTTCAACCCTGACTGGCAACCGGGCGCGCTGGTACGCATGGGACAAGCGATGGCCGAGTGAGCGGTCCGGGCGCAGCGAGGGGCCGGTATAATCCGCGGCGATGCGCATGGTCCGAGCATTCGCGGCAGCACCTCGGCGGGTGTAGTTCAATGGTAGAACGGCAGCTTCCCAAGCTGCATACGACGGTTCGATTCCGTTCACCCGCTCCACCGCATCATTCTGCGGACTTCCGCAGAAGTCCAAGAGAGTCTGCAAGTCGTTGCCACACAAGGACTTTTCCTCTCTTTGACGTTCTGCCGTAGTCCACTGCGATCCGCCTACAGCCGGGACTTTTAAGT
>JAJVIJ010000026.1 GCA_022072095.1 Rhodocyclaceae bacterium | reverse complement strand
GTCTCCAGACGTCGATCCATGGTGACGAAGATGCCGACCGGGGCATCGAAAAACACGTAGTTGCGATTCATCTGCCGTTCGCGTGCCTTCATGTCATCGCGTCCGATGCCGAGTGCACCGTAGAGTCCGAATCCGGTCTTGCGGCGCCGGCTGATGTAGGGCTCGTGCCATTGCGTCGGGTAGTACTCATATTCGGGCTTGTGCTTGTCGGGCTCGGTTTCCGCGGCATGCAGGATTTCTGCACACAGCTTGTCACGCGCCTCGCCGGCGATGGCATAGACCTTCCATGGCTGGATGTTGTGGGCGCTGGGCGCACGCGCCGACACCTCGATGATTTGCCGGACCACGGCTGCCGGCACCGGGGTCGGCAAAAAGCGGCGCACCGACTTGCGCGAGCGCATGGCATCTTCGACGGAGATCATGGTGATCCTTTCGGGGTAATGAAGGGTGGGGTAGGGCGGATCAGGCTTTCCTGCGGCGGTCTTCGAAGCGCTTTGGCTTGGGACGATCGGTGCCGAGCCCGGTCAAGGGCCGCAGCGCATCGGGGGCGACGACCTGTACCCGGATACGCAAGCCGATCTCGATCTTCAGTCGATCTTCGAGGTGTTCGCGTAGTGCTTCGCTATCGCCGACCCCTGGTCGATGTTCGACCATGATGGTCAGCTCGTCGACGTCGCCGCGCGGTGTGTGCACCGTTTCGGCATAGCTGAACCATTCACCCCCTGCGCGGTCGTCCTTGAGTACGACCTTGCCGCAGGCTTCCGGCCAGACATTGATGCCGCGCAGTTTGACCATGGTGTCGCTGCGCCCGAGGAAGCGATCGGTACGCAGATGCGTGCCACCGCAGGCGCAGCGTTCGCGCGAGACGATGCGGCACAGATCCTGGATGTTGTAGCGGATATGCTGGTTGCCGGTCTTGTACAGGCAGGTCAGCACCAGGTTGCCGGTCTGGCCATCCGCCAGCACCTCACCGGTGTCGACATCGACGACCTCGACGATGAAGGCGTCCTCGAACACATGCAGGCCGGCATGCGCATCGCATTCCGCCGACACCACCTGGACCTCGTGAAAGCCATAGGCCTCATAGGACGGGCAGTCCCAGGCCTTGGCCACCGGCAGCGGATTGCCGAACGTCGGCAGCGTGCGGATCGCGAAATCGCGCTTCAGGTCATAACCCAGCTCCTTGGCCAGGTTGGCCATATAGACCAAATGGTCCGCCCAGCTCAGGATGCTCGCCGCCCGGTACTTCGACGCGAACATCAGCTGCTTTTCGGTGGGCGTGACGTTGCCGGTGCTGGTGGTGATGTTCAGGCAGCCCAGCCAGTGGTGCAGCGCATGGTCATACATCCAGGCGCCGTTATGTGTCGAAAAGGCCCAGTTGTTCAACACGACATCGCCCGGGCGCAAGCCATGCAAGTAATACATGCGCTGCGTCAGGATCGCGCCCACCTCTCGGTCCCATTGGGTGTAGAGCGTTGGGCGCGGTTCGCCGGTCGTGCCGCCACTCCAGAACACGCGCAGGGGTTCGTTCGCGACCGCGCTGGCCGGGCGGCCCTGGTAGTCGCCATAGGGGGGCGACAGTGCGATGCTCTCGCGTATGTCATCGACCGTGTAATACGGGATCCTGGATAGGTCGGACAGCGTGCGGATGTCTCCGGGATGAACGCCGGCGGCGGACCAGCGTCGTCGATAGAACGGGGTGTCCCAGGCGCGCGCCACGGCCGCACGCATGCGCTCGGTCTGCATGGCTTCGATGCGCTCCCGCGGCCAGCTCCAGACACCATCGAAGAAGTGGGGCGCCGGCGGATAGTCGGCTACCAGCTTCTGCCAGTCCAGCGTGCGGTAATAGAACGGAATGTCCACATCGATCTCCTCCGGCGGTCTGGGTGCCGCCTGTCATGCGCCGATTGTATCGGTTCCGTTCGAATCGGGTACTGTGCCCGGGTGTCGTTTCAATGACCCCGCCGGGTGCGTGCCGCGTCGGCCGATTCGGCGCACAGCTTGTGAAACAGCGCCACGCGCGCGACATCGATCGCGCCCACGGCAGCGGCCGCCTGTATGGCGCAGCCGGGCTCGTCGCGATGACGGCAATCGCGAAATCGGCACTGGCCCAGCAGCGGCCTGAACTCGACGAAGGCGCTTTCCAGTTGCGACACGCTCAGATGCCCGATGCCGAATACCTGAACGCCGGGGCTGTCAATCACGCTGCTATCGTCGTCGATGCGATAGAGCCGGGTCGCGGTCGTCGTATGCTTGCCAGTGCCCAGCGCCTCGGAAATGCGATCGGTGTTCGCGCGGGCGCCCGGGCACAGCCGGTTGATCAGGCTGGATTTGCCGACGCCGGATTGCCCGACCATCACCGTGCAATGCCCGGACAGACGCGCGCGAAACGGCAGGAAATCGTCTTGTGCGCTGGCTTCGATGATGTCGATGTCCAATTTGCGCAAGGGTTCGAGCCCGGCGCGCGCGGCAGGCAGGCGATCGCTCAGGTCGACCTTGTTCAACACGACGATCACCGGAAGCCCCCCGGCCGTCGCAGCGATCAGGCAGCGGTGCAGCAGCTCGGGGTGAGCCGCGGGCTCCGCGGCCGTGACCAGCATGACCTGCGTGGCATTTGCGGCGAAGAGCTTTTCCCGATAACTGTCCGAGCGGTAGAGCAGCGTCGTGCGCTCGGCGATTCGTTCGACGACACATTCGTCGACCCCGATATGGTCGATGGCGACGCGATCGCCGCAGGCCAGCGCCATCTTCCGACCACGCGGAATGCCATGACAGATCCTGCCATCGGCCAGCGCGATGAGCGCATGGCGGCCATAACTGGCGATGACGAGCCCCGGAAAGGCCGGGTCCGCACCCGGCATCAAAGGCTGCGCAGCGCCTCGATTTTTGCTGCGCTGATGAAATCGTTCAACGACAGGCCGCGCACGTCATGCGTGGAGTAGGCGACACGGCAGCGATTGAAACCGATGACCATCTCGGGATGGTGATTCTCGCGCTCGGCCACCCAGGCGATGCCGTTCGCGAAGGTCAGCGTCTGCGCATAATCGGTGAACTGAAAGGTCTTCGAAAGCTGGCCATCGACCAGAGCCCAGCCGGGCAGTTGTGCGAGCAGTTCGGCAATCCTGGCGTCGTCGAGTCGGTGTTCGACGCCTCGTAGCGGGCTGCAATGGCGTGCGGACAGGTCGTGTAGGGTCATCTCGATTCTTTTCCTCACTTCAGTGCGTGGCCGTCCGCAGTTGCGCGATACGCAAGGTCGCCGGCGGATGGGTGTCGTGGAACAGTGAATAAATCGGGTCGGGCGTCAGTGTCGCGGCATTGTCGCGGTAGAGCTTGACCAGAGCCGAGATCAGCTTGTCGGCGACCGCATGCCGTGCGGCATACCGGTCCGCGGCGTATTCGTGACTTCGCGACAGCGCTGCGAACATCGGTGCCAGCGGGAAGCCCACCAGCGGCACGATCATCGCGAACAGCAGCAGCGCCGCAGCCGGCTGTGCGGACGCCAGTCCGAGGCCATGATAGAAGGCTGGGTCGGCGGCGGCCCACGCGAGCAGCCAGAGCGCGGCCAGACTGACCAGCGCGAGGGCGACGAAACGCCACCAGATGTGGTGGTGGGCATAGTGGCCCAGTTCGTGGGCGAGCACCGCCTCGACCTCGGCTTCGTCGAGCTTGGCGAGCAGGGTGTCGAAGAACACGATCCGACGCGCGCGCCCGATGCCGGCGAAATACGCGTTGCCGTGCGCCGAGCGGCGCGAGCCGTCCATCACGTACAGCGCGTAGTGCGGAAAGCCGCAGCGATCGAGCAGTGCTTCGATGCGTCGCGCGAGTTCCGGGTTGTCGAGCGCTTCGAAGCGGTTGAACAACGGCGCGATGACGCTGGGGAACAGCCAGAGTGCGAGCAGGTTGAAGCCCAGCCACAGCAACCATAGCCAAAACCACCAGGCAGGCGCGGAATTCATCAGCGCGATCGCCGCCAGGATCAGCGGCGTGCCGAGCAGCATGCCGAGTGCGATCTCCTTGGCGAGATCGGCAAGGAACAGGCGTGGCGTGCTGCGGTTGAATCCGAACCGGGCTTCGACGACGAAGGTTCGCCAGACCGAGAAGGGCAGTTCCACGAAGCCATTCACGAGCGCGAATGCAGCTATCCAGAGCAGTGCATGCGTGGAGCCGCCCGGTGATGCGAGCGACGCCGTCCATTCATATAGCGACTGGAGGCCACCGCCCAGCGTCCAGAGGACGAGCAGCGCAGCCTCGACGGGTGTCTGCAGCAGTGCGACCTGAAGCCGGGCGCGCGTGTAGTCCGCGGCACGCTGGTGCGCAGCGAGTTCGATGGTTTGCGCGAAGGGCTCGGGCACCGCGGACCGGTGCGCGGCCACGCTTCGTCGGTGGCGCAGGATCAGACCGATGCGCAGCGCCGTGCACAGCGTGAGGGCGACCAGTAGGAATACCGAGTAGTGATTAAGCAACATTGCACGCCGATGAGGCCGTATCGAGGTCGTTCATGAAGGCTTGAATGGAGGTCATTGCCGGAGGCGCTGGGTCGGCGTGCGGCGAGGTTTTCATCTGTGCCAAAATGCCTGACTTTTTTGGCCGTCTTGTCGTTCGGAGTGTAAGTTGCGGTGGGCGACGGTGGGCGATGTTTGGCACGAATTTGCGACACGATTATGGCACAGGACGCGACGCACTTAGTCTGGATCGACATGGAAATGACGGGTCTCGACCCCAATGCCGATCGCATCATCGAACTGGCAGCGGTGATCACCGACAGCCAGCTCGAGGTGGTCGCCGAGGGGCCGGTGCTGGCGGTCCATCAGCCCGACGCCGTGCTCGCTGCCATGGATGAATGGAACCGCAGCACCCATGGTCGTTCCGGCCTGATCGAGCGGGTCCGGAATTCGCCGCTCGATGAAGCGGCGGCGGAGGCGCGCATGCTGGAGTTCTTGCGCGCACGGGTACCGGCGCGCACATCGCCCATGTGCGGCAACTCGATCTGTCAGGATAGGCGCTTCATGGCGCGCCACATGCCACAACTCGAGAACTGGTTCCATTACCGCAATCTCGATGTCAGCACGATCAAGGAACTGGTGAGGCGCTGGCAGCCGCAGTTGGCCAAGGGCGTGGTCAAGCAGGGCAAGCATCAGGCGCTCGCGGACATCATGGAATCGATCGACGAGCTGCGTTACTACCGCGCTCACGCCTTCAAGATCTAGCAAGCCATGCGGAAACAGGGTTTTTCGGACACGCGATGCCGGCACTGACCATCGCCGTCGCCCAGATCAATGCCGTCGTGGGCGATATCGCGGGAAACCTGCGGCGTCTGCGCGATGCGGCGCAGCGCGCGCGCGCGCAGGGTGCGCAGCTGGTGCTGACCCCCGAACTGGCCTTGGTCGGTTATCCCCCCGAAGATTTGCTGTTGCGGCCGGATTTTCATCGCAGCAGTGCGCGCGCGCTGCAAGAGCTCGCCGAGTCGATGCGGGACGTCGCGATGATCGTCGGCCATCCGCTGCGGGAAGGCGGCCGCTGTTTCAACTGCGCGTCGCTGCTGCGCGGTGGCCGCGTCGAAGCGACTTATCGAAAATTCAGGCTGCCGAACGCGGAGGTGTTCGACGAAGAGCGCTATTTCGAATCCGGCGACTCGGCATGCGTCGTCTCGATCGCCGGTGTCCAGGTCGGCATCAACATCTGCGAGGACGTCTGGCAGTCCGGCGCGGCCGAACGCGCGCGCGCCGCCGGGGCGGAGTTGCTGCTCGTGCTCAACGCCTCGCCATTCCATATGGACAAGCAGGCACACCGCCACGAAGTGGTGCGCGCGCGTGTTGTCCACAATGGCATCCCTATCGTCTATGCGAATCTGGTCGGCGGGCAGGACGAGCTGGTCTTCGACGGTGCATCGTTCGCACTCGATCGCTCCGGGGAGCTGGTGTTTCAGGCGCCGGCCTTCGAGGAGGCGATCGGTCAGGTGGTCTTCGCGGACGGCAAGTTGCTGCGCGGAGACATCGTGCCGCAAGCGCCACGACTGGCGGCCGTCTACTCGGCCCTGCGGCTCGGCGTCCGCGACTATCTCGACAAGAATGGCTTTCCGGGCGCGATCATTGGCCTCTCCGGCGGCATCGATTCCGCGCTGACCGTGGCCATCGCCGCCGATGCGCTGGGCGCCGATCGGGTGCGTGCGGTCATGATGCCGTCCCCTTATACGGCCACCATGAGCCTGGACGATTCGCGGGCCTTGGTCGCGAACCTGAATGTGCGCTACGACGAAATCCCCATCCAGGCTGCGATGCATGCGTTCGAAACCATGCTGGCGCCGCAGTTCCGGGGCTTGCCGGCCGACACCACCGAGGAAAACCTGCAGGCGCGCATACGCGGCATGCTGCTGATGGCGCTGTCGAACAAGTCGGGTGACATCGTGCTGACCACCGGCAACAAGAGCGAGATGGCGGTAGGCTATGCGACGCTTTACGGCGACATGGCGGGCGGGTTCGCGGTCATCAAGGACATTCCGAAAACCATGGTCTACCAGCTCGCGGACTATCGGAACACGCTGAGTGCCGACATCCCGCACAATATCCTCACGCGCGCGCCCTCGGCCGAACTCCGCCCCGATCAGACCGACCAGGACAGCCTGCCGCCGTATGCGGTTCTCGATGCGATCGTCGAGGCCTACATGGAACGTGACCTGTCGCCGCGTGACATCGTGGCCGCCGGCTACGCCGAGGCCGATGTTCGCCGTGTCGTCGGTCTGCTGCGGCGCAACGAATACAAGCGGCGCCAGGCGCCGGTCGGCATCCGCATCACGCGCCGGGGGTTCGGCAAGGACTGGCGCTATCCGATCACCAATCGCTACCTGGACGAGTTCTGACCCAAGACGAGGACATGAGCATGAAAAAAATCGAAACGATCATCAAGCCGTTCAAGTTGGACGAGGTCCGGGAGGCCTTGTCGGAAGTGGGTATTTCCGGATTGACCGTCACCGAGGTGAAAGGCTTTGGGCGGCAGAAGGGACACACCGAGCTGTACCGTGGCGCCGAGTACGTGGTCGACTTTCTGCCGAAAATCAAGATCGAGGTGATCGTGTCCGACGCCGTCGTCGAACCCGCCATCGAGGCCATCGTGCGTTCGGCGCGCACCGGCAAGATCGGTGACGGCAAGATATTCGTCATGCC
The DNA here is from genome assembly GCA_022072095.1 of Rhodocyclaceae bacterium. Classification (GTDB taxonomy): domain Bacteria; phylum Pseudomonadota; class Gammaproteobacteria; order Burkholderiales; family Rhodocyclaceae; genus JAJVIJ01. Next base: position 5,803 of record JAJVIJ010000026.1, on the reverse strand, counting down.
GCTGGAGCAGGTGATCCGCATCCGGACCGGCGAGACCGGTGAGGCTGCGATCTGAGTGTTGATGAATCGGGCAACGAGAATACCCGGCGGCCGTCGTGCTGCATGTCTGATCGCCATTTGCGTCGGTCTGGCCGGCGCGTTGGCCAGCGCAGCCGACCGAATCGAGTTGCCGGTCTCGGCCGCTCAGCGCAAGGCGCTCGGCATCGAGACGGTCACGCTTGCCACGTCGACCGAGGCCATCGAGACCACGGACCTGCCGGCTCATGTGAGCATCGTGCCGGCGCAGCAGCGGGTCATCGCCGCGCCGCTTGCCGGCCTGGTCAGCGAACTGCGCGCGGTGCCGGGGGAACGGGTCGAAGCGGGCGCCACGGTCGTGGTGCTGAAGAGCGAAGAGCTGCTCGATGCCCAGCGTGGCCTGCATGAGGCGGCCGTCGAACTCAGGCTGGCCGAACAGGTGGCACAGCGTGAAGAGGCGCTGCTCGCCGAAGGCATCATCGCCGAGGCGCGGGTCCATGCCACGCGTGCCCGGCTGGCGCAATCGCGCGCCCGTTACCAGGCGCAGCGCGCCACGCTGCATCTGCTCGGACTGTCCGCCGGACAGCTGGCCGCCGTCGAGCGCGGCGAGCGTGTCCTCGATGCGCTGAGTCTGACCGCACCCATTTCCGGGACGGTCCTTGAGCAGCAGGCGGTGGTCGGCGGACGCGTGACGGCGGCGGCGCCACTGCTGCGCATCGCCAGTCTCCAGCCGCTATGGCTGGAGATCCAGGTTCCGGTGAATCTGGCTGCACGCATAGGCAAGGATCAGGCGGTGCGCGTGGCCGGGACTGCGGCGCGTGGCACGGTGCAATATGTCGAGCGCACCGTCGATGCCGCGCAGACGGTTCGTGTCCGCGCCCGGCTCGACCAAACGGGTTCGGGCTTGCGGCTGAATCAGAGCGTCGTCGCGCATATCGAAATGCCGCCCGCCGGTCGCCAATGGGCCGTTCCGCACAAGGCGCTGGTGCACGCACGCGGCAAGACCTGGCTGTTCGTGGAAGTCTCGGCGGGCTTCGAACCGAGGGCGGTCGAACTGTTGTCGCAGACCGCCGATCGCGCCGCGGTGGCCGGACCCTTGCGCGACGGCGAACATGTCGCCGTCGCCGGCGTCGCTGCGCTCAAGGCCCTCTGGCAGGGCGAAAGCCGACCTTAGTGTGTTTGCGCGGCTGACCGAATTCGCGCTCAGTCAGCGCCCGCTGGTGGCGGGGTTGACGCTGATCCTGGTGGTGGCGGGCCTGCTGGCATGGCAGTCGTTGCCGATCGACGCCTTCCCCGACATCTCGACCACGCAGGTCAAGATCATTCTCAAGGCGCCAGGCATGACGCCCGAGGAGGTCGAGGCCCGCATCGTCGCCCCGATCGAAATGGAAATGCTCGGCATCCCGCGTCAGCGCGTGCTGCGCTCGGTCGCCAAGTACGGTCTGACCGATGTCACCATCGATTTCGAGGAGGGCACCGACGTATATTGGGCCAGGCAGCAGGTTTCCGAGCGCCTGAACGGTGTCGTCGCGACGCTGCCGGAAGGGGTCAGCGGCGGCCTCGCACCGATTTCGACGCCCCTGTCCGAAATGTTCATGTTTACCATCGAGGCGCCCGAGCTGACGCTGGAACAGAAGCGCCGTCTGCTCGACTGGACCATCCGCCCGCGCTTGCGCACGCTGCCCGGTGTCGCCGACGTCAATGCGCTGGGTGGCCGCGTGCAGACCTTCGAGGTGGCACCGGACAACGCGGCGATGGCCGCGCGGGGCGTGACACTGACGGAACTGTCGGCGGCCGTCCGCGGCAACAACCGCAATGACGGCGCCGGACGCCTGGCGGAAGGCGAGGAGGTCTGGCTGGTACGCGTCGAGGGCGCGGTCAGGACGGTCGAGGATCTCGCCGGCATCGTCGTGCGCAAGACGCCGGATGCGCTGGTGCGCGTCGGCGACATCGCGCGCGTGCGCTCGTCCAGCCTGACACGCTATGGCGGCGTCACCAAGGATGGCCGGGGCGAGGCCGTCGAAGGGCTCGTGCTCGGATTGAAGGGTGCCAACGCTCAGCAGCTCGTGCAGCGCGTGAAGGAGCGCTTGCAGGAGATCGCCCAGACCTTGCCCAAGGGCGTCAGCATCCACCCCTTCTATGACCGTTCAGCCTTGGTCGAGCGGGCCGTGGGGACGGTGTCGCGGGCGCTCACCGAGGCGGGAGCGCTGGTGATCGTGTCGCTGCTGCTCCTGCTAGGGAACCTGCGCGCGGCCCTCGTCGTGGTCTCGATCCTGCCCCTGTCGGCGTTTGCGACCTTTCTGCTGATGCAGCAATTCGGGCTGTCCGCGAACCTGATGAGCCTGGGCGGTCTGGCCATCGCGATCGGCATGCTGGTCGATGGCGCCGTCGTCGTCGTCGAAAACATCGTTGCGCATCTTGCCGAACCCGACCGTGCCGCACCGAAACTGCACAAGGTCTATCGCGCGGTGTGCGAGGTGGCGACGCCGACCGTGGCCGGGGTGCTGATCATCCTCATCGTCTTCCTGCCGCTCTTGACGCTGGAGGGGCTGGAAGGCAAGCTGTTCGGGCCGGTGGCGCTGTCCATCGTGTTTGCGCTGGGGGCGGCGCTGCTGCTGTCGCTGACCGTGGTGCCGGTGCTCGCCTCGTGGCTGCTCGCCGAACGCCGGCACCGCGAGCCCTGGCTCCTGCGCCAGATCGAGCGCGCCTATGTGCCGATGCTCGATTTCGCGCTGGCTCGCCCGGTCGTCGTACTGAGCACGGCAGGGCTCACGCTGCTCGTCGCCGTGGCCGTCTATCCTCTGGTCGGCAAGTCTTTCATGCCCACGCTGGACGAGGGCGACATCCTGCTGCAGCTGGAAAAGCTGCCCTCGATCGGGCTCGAGGACAGCCTGGCCATGGATCTGGCCGTGCAGAAAGCGCTGCTCGCCAAGGTTCCCGAGGTCACCGGCATCGTCGCGCGCACCGGTGCCGACGAGTTGGGGCTGGATCCGATGGGGCTGAATCAGACCGACTCCTTCCTGATGCTGAAGCCACCCGAAGCCTGGCGCTGGCCTGACAAGACGCGCGTGATCGAAGCGATCCGTGCCGTGATGGCCGAATTCCCGGGCCTCAATTTCACGTTCACGCAGCCCATCGACATGCGCGTGTCGGAGATGCTGACCGGCAGTCGCGGCGATCTGGCCATCAAGCTGTTCGGCCCGGATATCGGGCAGCTGAATCGTCTGAGCGACGACATCAAGGCGTTGCTCGAGGCGACACCGGGTGCCGAGGACGTGTTCGCGCTGAAGAATGACGGTGTGCAATACGTGCGCGTGGCGATCGACCGGCTTGCTGCCGGCCGTCATGGCCTGTCGGTCGACGAGGTCGCCGATTTTCTCAGGGCCCACCTCGAAGGGCTGAGCATGGGCATCGTGCAGGAAGGCACGATACGCACGCCGCTGGTGCTGCGCGTAGACGAACGCGTGCGCATGTCGCCGGCGCTGTTCGAGGCTCTGCGCATCCCGACCGCTGGCGGCGTGGCCATCGGGCTCAAGGAAATCGCGCAGCTCGTCCGCACCGAGGGGCCGGTGACGGTGAATCGGGAAAACGCCGCGCGCTATGTGACGGTGCAATGCAATGTCGGCGGGCGCGACCTGGTCGGCTTCGTCGACGAGGTCAAGGCCAGACTGGCGCAGCAGGTCCGTCTGCCCGAAGGCTACCGCGTCGTATTCAGCGGCCAGTTCGAAAACCAGCAGCGCGCGGCGGCGCGGCTCGCCATCGTCGTGCCCATGGCCATCGCGCTGATTTTTGCGCTGCTGTTCATGACCTTCAATGCCGTCACGCAGGCGGTGCTGGTTCTGGCCAATGTGCCCTTCGCACTGGTCGGCGGCCTGGTCGCATTGTTCCTCGCCGGCGAATACCTGTCGGTACCGGCCTCGGTCGGTTTCATCGCCTTGCTCGGCATCGCAGTGCTGAACGGCGTCGTGCTGGTCAGCCATTTCAACCAGCTCGCGGCATCCGGCTTGCCCCCCGAGCGCGTGATACGCGAAGGCAGCCTGCGCCGCTTGCGACCGGTGATGATGACCGCCACGATCACGGCGCTAGGACTGGTGCCGCTGTTGTTCGCTACCGGACCCGGCTCGGAAATCCAGAAGCCGCTGGCCATCGTCGTGATCGGCGGACTGGTCAGTTCGACGCTGCTCACGCTGGTGGTCCTGCCGGTGCTGTACCGGCGTTTCGTGCTGTCGGCGGGACGATGAAGGCACCCGTCCGATTGACCCTCGTCCTGCCGCGAGCGATCGAGGACGAACTGGTCGATGTGTTGTCCGGCCATCCTGAATGGGCAAGGGGCTTGACGCTGTTTCATGCCCAAGGCCATGGCCGTCGCGATGCCGAACTGGGTGCGCGGGAGCGTGTGCGCGGTCGGGCTGAACGCTCGGCTGTGGACCTGGTGCTCGATGAGACTCACGTCGAGGATTTGCTGGCGCTGCTGCGGCAGCGCTACGCCGGTGCCGACATCACCTGGTGGTGCTCGCCGGTGCTGGCGTTCGGGAGCCTGCATGAGACCTCGTGACCGCCTTTCGTCTATCGTGCTGATCGCTTTGATGCTGGCTGAAGCCGCGCTCGCGTCGCCGCTGACGCTGCCGGGAGACTTGCCTCCGGAACCGCTGGCCCTGCGCGCGCTGGCGTCTCACCCCGAAGTGCGCGCTGCCCAGGCGATGATCCAGGCAGCCGAATGGGATCGCGAACGCCTGAAAGCGGGCCCGCATGAGTATGGCGTGCGCGTCAATGGCCAGCGGCGCAACATCGACGGCTCGCCTGCCTCGAGTGAATGGCTGATGGCCATCGAGCGCGGCGTGCGTCTGCCGCAGAAAGCGCGCCTGGACGAAGGCATCGGCCAAACGCTGGTCGAGGAAACCGCCGAGCGCTTGGGCGAGGCGCGTCACGAGCTTGCGCGCAGGTTGATCGGCTTGTGGTATGCGACGCTGCGTGGGCAGGCCCAGGCAGCGGTTTGGCGACGCCAGGTCGCGCTGCTGGAAGAGGACAGGCGGCTTGCGCAGACACTGAGCGCACGCGGGGAAGTCTCGCACCTCGAGGCCTTGCAGGCCGAGGCGGCCTTGTCCGTGGCCCGTTCGCAGGCCGGCCAGGCCGAAGCGCTGGCCGAGGAGTCGCAGGCCAGCCTGCGCAGCCAGTTTCCGGATCTGCCGCCTGCGCGGCTGACTCAGGACGCGCCGCGGCCCCCGGAGGGCAATGAGGCCTCATGGATCGAACGCGCGCTGGAACACAACCACGAACTGGCAACGATGCAACGTGTGCTCGCCCGTGCCAGGCTGGAAGCACAGCGCGCCGACGCCGAGCGGATGCCCGATCCGACCGTCGGCCTGTTCGTCGCCAACGAGCAGCGCAGCAGCGAAAGGATCGTCGGCTTCAGCGTGTCGATCCCGATCGGCGGCGTTGCGCGCCGTGCCCAGGCCGGCGCCAGTGAAGCGCAGGCGGCGGCGATGGCCGAGCGTGAGAGCGCAACCCGGCGACGACTGATGAGCGAGATTGCGGCGCTGTGGCAGCGCGCGGTGGCCGGCGTCGCCAATCACGCGCGCCTGCGTGAGGCGTCGCAGGCCGCTTCACGCCACGCGCAACTCGTCCGTCGTGGCCGACAGCTCGGCGAATTCGGGCTGTCCGAAGTGCTGCTCGCCGATCGCCAGGCGCTGGAAGCGGAACTGAATGCCGAACGCGCACGTGTGGAGGCCAATGAGAGCGTGGCCCGGTTGGCGCTGGACAGCCATCAGCTGTGGCTGCCCGAGCCCGA
>JAJVIJ010000036.1 GCA_022072095.1 Rhodocyclaceae bacterium | reverse complement strand
GACTCGATCACGCAACTGTCTCGCCAGTGCTTTGCGTGGTGCAAGACGCAGCCCGGGGCGGTCAGTGATCGTTCCGGCAAGCCCGATCTGCGCGCGGCCTACGGGCTGCTCGGCCAGGAAATGATCGGCGCGTTGACCCACCTGCAGCACGCCCGTGGCAAGAACGTGGTGTTCGTGGCGATCCTCGATGAGCGACTGGATGACTTCAATCGCAAGGTGTTCGTCCCGCAGATCGAAGGCAGCAAGACCAGCCTGGAGCTGCCCGGCATCGTCGATGAGGTCGTGACGCTGGCCGAGATCAAGGCCGAGGACGGTAGCTCCTACCGCGCCTTCGTCACGCACACCGTCAATCCCTACGGCTTCCCGGCCAAAGACCGCAGCGGTCGTCTCGACCTGCTGGAGCCGCCGCATCTCGGCGCGCTGATCGCCAAGTGCGCGGGCGCAGTTCCCACGCCCGCCAGCGCCGCCAACCCCGCACACATCGAATCTCAGGAGTAATCGCAATGACCGCATGGAATGACTTCAATGACGCCGACTCTCAGCAATCCGGCTTCGATCTGATCCCCAAGGGCACCGTCGTGCCGGTGCGCATGACCATCAAACCGGGTGGCTATGACGACCCCGAACAAGGCTGGGGTGGCGGCTACGCCACCGAGTCGTTCGAGACAGGTTCTATCTATCTGGCCGCCGAGTTCGTGGTCACCGCTGGCGACCATGTCAAACGCAAGATGTGGAGCAACGTCGGACTTCTCTCGAAGAAGGGTCCGACCTGGGGCCAGATGGGGCGCAGCTTCATCCGCGCCGCGCTCAACAGTGCTCGCAACGTCCACCCGCAGGACAACAGCCCGCAGGCCGCCGCCGCGCGCCGCATCAATGGCTTCGCCGAACTGGATGGTCTGGAGTTCCTGGCGCGCGTCGACATCGAGAAGGACGCCAAGGGCCAAGACCGCAACGTGGTCAAGCTGGCAGTCGAGCCCGATCACCCCGACTACGCCAAATTGAAGGGCGTGCCGCCGAAGGGCAGTCCGGGCGGTGGCAACTCCGGCGCTCCGGCGCAAGCGGCTCCTGCCTACGCCGCGCCTACCCCGCAACGCGCGCCAGTGACGGGCAAACCGTCCTGGGCTCAGTGAGGAAGCGGCCATGAATACAACCGTCTTCACTGCCAGCCACTACGGCGTCGTGCGTTTCGGCGATCTGCAATGCGAGGCCGTCGTCCTCAAGGGCGGCGAGCGCGGCTACGTTCGTCGCCAACTGGCCAAGCTGCTGGGCTTCCACGAGACGCACAAGGGTGGCCGATTTGCCCGGTTTCTGGCCGATTTCGCGCCTAACTCCTTGTCGGCATTGGAGAAAACTCGTGAGCCGATTCTGTTGCCGTCAGGGCGGCAGGCACAGTTCTTCCCTGCCGGAATCATTGCGGACGTCGCGTCCGCAGTGGTGAGCGCCGCCATCAATGGCACGCTGCACAAGGCCCGCCAGGGCATCGTGCCCAACTGCCTTAAGATCATGCGCGCGCTGGCCACCACCGGCGAGGTCGCGCTGATCGACGAGGCGACGGGCTACCAGTACCACCGCGCGCCTGACGCGTTGCAGGAACTGATCTCCGAGCTGCTGCGCCAGTCGTGCTCTTCGTGGGAGCGCCGCTTCCACCCGGATTACTACCGCGCCCTCTACCGGCTGTTTGGCTGGAAGTACCAGGGCCACGACCAGAACCCGCCCCACGTTGTTGGCCAGATCACGCAGCGCTGGGTCTATGGGCCGGTGTTGCCCGCCACGCTGATTGACGAGATCCGTGCTCGCAAGGGCATCTCGCAAAAGCACCACCAGTGGCTGTCCGATCAGGGCCTCGCCCGTCTGGAAACGCAGATTCACGCGGTCACCGCCATTGCGCGCAGCTCGACCTGCTACCGCGACTTCGACCGCCGTTGCGAAGCGGCCTTCGCAGGCGGCTCGCTGCAGTTGGGCCTGCTCGCGGAAGACTTTGAGGAGGTGGCGTGAAATGCTGGGTCTGCAAACGACAGGCCCGGGGATTCGGTCACACCGACAACCGACACGGTGTCGGCGATCCTCGGCGCTACCCCATCGACTGGGTGTTCTGCTCGCAGCGCTGCCAGACCGCGTTCCACGCGATGTATGGCAACTGGCTGCGCGCCAAGGATGGTCGCACCGACATCAAGGGGGTCACCATGATCGATCCCTCTGATATCGAGCTGGCCGCCATGCGCAAGTGCCTCAAGTCCTTCGGCGAGGCGGCGGGCGAGATCGGTTTCACCAAACCGCTGGGCAACTACTCCGAAGCCGAGGCGCTGCAGGTGATCGACGCCATCGTCACTTGCTACACCGAGGCGATGGTTGAACACCACGAGGCGAGCAAGTACCCGCCCGTGCGCGGCATGACGCAGACGCCCGATCCCATGACTCCGAGTGCAGCCAATCCGTTCGCGGATCTGGAGGACGACCTGCCTTGGGAAGAACCGAAGGGGAAGAAGCCATGATGGACTTCAACTCCACGTCGAGCATCTCGGGGCAGATTACCTCGCTGGTCGACGCCGGGATGCAGCGGGCCCGAGCCAAGCAGTCCGAGCGCCAGTACCTTGGTGCCTCGCGGTTGGGCGCTGCCTGCGAGCGTGCGCTGCAGTTTGAGTACGCCAAGGCTCCCGTCGATCACGGCCGGGACACCCCGGGCCGGATGCTACGCATCTTCGAGCGCGGCCACGTCATGGAGGACTGCATGGTCGCGTGGCTGCGCGACGCCGGTTTCGACCTGCGTACCCGCAGGGCCGATGGCGAGCAGTTTGGCTTCTGCGTGGCTGATGGCCGTCTGCAGGGCCACATCGACGGTGTCATCGTCGATGGCCCGGAGGGCTTTGCCTACCCGGCGCTCTGGGAAAACAAGTGCTTGGGCTCGAAGTCCTGGCGCGAGCTGGAGAAGAACCGGCTCGCCGTGGCCAAGCCCGTCTACGCCGCGCAAGTGGCGATCTACCAAGCCTATCTCGAACTGCACGAGCACCCGGCGATCTTCACGGCGCTCAACGCCGACACGATGGAGATCTACACCGAGGCCGTGCCCTTTGACGCAGCCCTGGCCCAGCGCATGTCGGATCGGGCGGTGAAGGTCATCACGGCCACCGAAGCAGGCGAACTCCTGCCGCGCGCCTTCAATGATCCGACCCACTTCGAGTGCCGGATGTGCGCGTGGCAAGACCGCTGCTGGAGAACACAAGCATGACCGACAACAACACCCCGGCCACCGGCATCGAGCCGATGATCGATGCCAAGCAGGCGGCCGCCGCGTTGCGCCTGCCGTACTACTGGTTCGCCGATCACGCGATGCGCACCAAGTACCGGATTCCGCACTACCTGATGGGCGGTCTGGTGCGCTACCGCCTGTCCGATCTCTCTGCGTGGGCCACGCTTACCACCGCCGTCCAGGGCCGTGATGTCCAGGACGCGGACGCACCTGTCGAGGGAGCCGAATGATCGACTTCAACGACACAACCCAATCTGCGGAGCGCAACAGGGAGTCTGAACGAGACGAGATTCGCACCGAACTGCTGGCGCGACTGGAGTCGGTGCTGACCACGATGTTTCCGGCTGGCAAGAAGCGCCGTGGCAAGTTCCTGATCGGCGACATCCTCGGCAGTCCAGGTGACAGCCTAGAGGTGGTGCTCGAAGGTGAGAAGGTCGGTCTGTGGACGGATCGTGCCGACAACTCAGGCGGCGACATCTATGCGCTGATCGGCGGCTACTGCGGCATCGACGTTCACAGCGACTTTCCCCGCGTGCTGGACGCCGCTGCTGACCTGCTCGGGCGCTCGCGGTCGCTACCGATGCGTAAAGTCAAGAAGGAAGTACCGGTCGACGATCTCGGTCCAGCCACGGCCAAGTGGGATTACCTGGACGCCACAGGCAAGCTGATTGCGGTCGTCTACCGCTACGACCCACCCGGTCGCAAGAAGGAGTTCCGGCCGTGGGATGCCAAGCGACGCAAGATGGCTCCGCCTGAGACACGTCCGCTTTACAACCAGCCGGGGCTCCTGTCGGTAGACACAGTCGTCCTGGTTGAAGGTGAGAAGTGCGCACAGACGCTGATCGGCTTTGGCATTTGTGCCACCACTGCGATGCACGGAGCCAACGCGCCGGTTGACAAAACCGACTGGTCGCCGCTGGCAGGCAAATCTGTGCTCATCTGGCCCGACAAGGACAAGCCGGGTTGGGAATACGCGGATCGAGCCTCCCAGGCGCTGCTGCTGGCTGGTGCAAAGTCCTGCTACATCCTGTACCCGCCCGAGGACGCTGCTGATGGCTGGGATGCGGCCGATGCCAAGAACGAAGGCTTCGATGTCGCGGGCTTCATTGCTCATGGCCCGCGCCTTCAGATGCATCTCATATCGGACGACCCCGAGCGCGATCCGACAAGCGCTGGTGGCGGAATCGAGGACTCGGTATGGGGCACCGAGGACGCGCTGGCGCTGTCATTCACGCGCCGCTATCACCGCGACTGGCGCTATGTCGCGGGCTGGGGTCGGTGGCTGGTCTGGGATGGTCTCCGCTGGCGCACCGAGGACACCTTGGCTGCCGCCGATCTCATCCGCCACGTCTGTCGTCACGCTGCTATCAACGCCAACAACCCCAAGGTCGCGGCCAAACTTGCGGCATCCAGCACCGTGGGCGGTGTCGAACGGCTGGCACGGGCGGATCGCAGGCACGCGGCCACGACCGACGAATGGGATGCAGATCCGTGGCTGCTCAACACACCTGGTGGCGTCGTCGACCTTAAGACCGGACGTCTACGCCCACACGACCGCGCCGACCGGATGACCAAGATCACCACGGCCACACCCGGTGGCGACTGCCCAACTTGGCGGCAGTTCCTCGATGAGGTCACGGGTGGTGACAAGGAGCTGCAGGTCTATTTGCAGCGGATGGTGGGCTACGCGCTGACCGGATCTACCCGGGAGCACGCCCTATTTTTCCTGTACGGCACTGGCGCGAATGGCAAGTCGGTGTTCGTGAACACGTTGGCCACCATCCTCGGCGATTACGCCACCAACGCGCCGATGGACACGTTTATGGAAACGCGCACCGACCGGCATCCGACCGACATGGCCGGTCTGCGTGGGGCGCGCTTCGTGGCGGCAATTGAGACCGAGCAGGGGCGGCGCTGGGCAGAGTCGAAGGTCAAGAACCTGACCGGGGGCGACAAGATCTCTGCGCGCTTTATGCGGCAGGACTTCTTCGAGTTTTTCCCTCAATTCAAGTTGTTCGTCGCGGGCAATCACAAGCCTGCCATTCGCAACATTGACGAGGCGATGAAGCGACGGCTGCACCTGATCCCCTTCACGATCACCGTGCCGCCCGAGCGACGAGACAAGCACCTGCAGCAGAAATTGCTGGCCGAGCGCGACGGCATCCTGGCCTGGGCGGTACAGGGATGCCTCGACTGGCAACGCCTGGGACGTCTCGATCTCCCGCAGCAAGTCGTCGACGCCACTGAGGAGTACTTCGAAGCCGAGGACGCGTTGGGCCGGTGGCTGGATGAGCGCTGCGTTCGTGTGGCCACTGCGAAGTCTTTGACTGCCGAACTGTTCAACGACTGGAAGCTGTGGGCCGAGGCAGCGGGTGAATTCATCGGCTCGCAACGCCGCTTCTCCGATCTGCTCATCACCAGGGGCGTGGAGAAGTGGCGCAACGGCATGGGCGTGCGCGGGTTTCAGGGGATCGGGCTCAAGACCCCGCCCACGGCCGCCTACACGCCTTATGCCGACAACTGATCTCTATGGAAACCGCATCGTCTGACGCAGCTGACGCTGTTCCTCGTAACTCTCTACACGCGTGCGTGACGCGCACCTCATGGAGTGTTTCGACTGACTGCGTCGGCTGCGTCAGACAGAAGCGCGAAAGGATAAAAAGCATGAACACGACAATCCTGGCCCTTGATCTGGGCACACACACCGGGTGGGCTCTGCAGCACCTGGACGGCACCATCACCAGCGGCACGGAGCACTTCAAGCCGCAGCGATTTGAAGGCGGCGGGATGCGTTTCCTTCGATTCAAGCGCTGGCTCAACGAACTGCTGTCGGTCAGCAATCACATCAACGCGGTGTTCTTCGAGGAAGTTCGGAGGCACGCTGGCGTTGACGCGGCGCACGCCTACGGCGGATTCATGGGGCACCTGACTGCGTGGTGTGACCATCACAACATCCCCTACCAGGGCGTTCCGGTCGGCACGATCAAGAAGCACGCAACCGGCAAAGGCAACGCGGGCAAGGACAAAATGATCACGTCCGTCCGCGAGCGTGGTCACACCCCAGTCGACGACAACGAAGCCGACGCACTGGCCCTGCTGCACTGGGCAGTCGAGACGCAGGAGGTGTGACGTGAAGGTTCCGACACCCCAATACCGCTGCCCCCTTGGTCGGCTGCAGCCACAAGCCACCGATCTGGACGTCATCAAGGAACGTGGCTGGCGTGATCAACACATCCTGGTGGTCAACGCGTCCGACGACCGTCTGGACTTCATCGAACGCGAGATCGTGCGACGCATTGGTGAACGTCTGTACGGGCTGGGAGGGACGCGTCATGGCTGAGTGGACAAGCGACGACGTGGCAGCACGCTTCGAAGAGGCCGCCACCACCGGACGACGCCTGCCCCCTGTACGTGTGCAGGGCTACTTCAATTGTTGGCCCGCCTTCGTTCGCAAGGAGTGGGAAGCCTTTGCTGCCGACGAGAAGGTGTACCGACCCTTCCCACCAAGCCCCGAGGCCATCGACCGGATGCTGGAGACGATGCGCTGGGTGCAGTGGCTCGAGGTCGAGCAGCGCCATCTCGTGTGGATGCGGGCCAAGCGCTACGGCTGGAGGGACATCACGATTCGCTTTGCCTGCGACCGGACGACGGCGTGGCGGCGTTGGCAGAGGGCAATGGAGATCGTGGCTGCGAACCTCAACAGCGAAGGCGTGCGGTTGCCTTCCAAAAACGTGGGCAATTTAGGGTAATGCTTGCCGCGCTTGTCCCTGCTTTGCCTTGCTTGTCCGTTTCGAGGCCCGCCAGCCCTGCAACAAAACAGCCCGGTCGGGGGTAGTATTTCGGCTATCTTCTGGACAGCGGTGACGGTTGAGGCGATAGGCCCAGGCAAAAGGGGTCCTTCCTTCCCAAATCGCAATGCGGGGGGCGCGAGCGCGGCAGTCGTCTAGCGTCCGACTGCAAACCAAGGTTTGCAGGGTTTGCAGTTTGCACCCGCACCAGTCCGCACCCATCACGAGCCCGCCCACGGTTTTCCGTCGGCGGGCTTTCCTTTTGAGGAACCGATTCTGAACACGCTCAACGTCGAGTACCGCAAGGTCGAGGCGCTGATCCCCTACGCCCGTAATCCACGCACGCACACGGATGAGCAGGTGGCCAAGATCGCCGCCAGCATCGTCGAGTACGGCTGGACGAATCCGGTTCTGGTGGACGGCGACAACGGGATCATCGCGGGCCACGGTCGTCTGGCCGCCGCGCGCAAGCTCGGGCTGGATCAGGTGCCGGTCATAGAACTGGCGCACCTCTCGCCCACGCAGAAGCGTGCCTACGTCATCTCTGACAACCGGCTGGCGCTCGACGCCGGTTGGAACGAGGAGATGCTGGCGCTGGAGATGGCCGAGCTGTCCGAGGCCGGGTACGACCTTGCGTTGACCGGTTTCGAGGATGCTGAGATCGAGGCCTTGCTCGCTGACGAGGTGGAAACCGATGACGCCGACCAGGAGGCAGATGCCGACGAACCGGACGCTGCTGATGATGTGCCGGATGCCCCTGTGGTGCCGGTGTCCCGCACCGGCGATGTCTGGGCCATCGGCTCCCACCGTCTGATCTGTGGCGATGCCACCGACCCGACAGCAGTCGCCACGCTGATGCAGGGCGATGCGGCCCGGCTGTGCTTCACCTCACCGCCTTACGGCAACCAGCGTGACTACACCAGCGGCGGTGTCAAGGATTGGGATGGCCTGATGCGCGGCGTATTTGCCAACGTGCCAACGGCCGACGACGGCCAGGTGCTGGTCAACCTCGGGTTGATCCACCGCGACAACGAAGTCATCCCGTATTGGGATGCGTGGCTTGGCTGGATGCGCACGCAGGGTTGGCGGCGCTTCGCGTGGTACGTCTGGGATCAAGGACCGGGGATGCCCGGAGACTGGGCTGGTCGCTTTGCGCCGAGTTTCGAGTTCGTATTTCACTTCAACCGCGCCAGCCGCAAGCCCAACAAGATCGTGCCCTGCAAGCACGCGGGCCAGGAGTCGCACCTGCGTGCCGATGGCTCGTCCACGGCGATGCGCGGCAAGGACGGCGAGGTCGGCGGCTGGACGCACAAGGGGCAGCCGACGCAGGACACCCGGATTCCCGACTCGGTGATCCGCGTGATGCGTCACAAGGGCAAGATCGGTCAGGACATCGACCACCCGGCTGTGTTCCCGGTGGCGTTGCCGGAGTTCGTGATCGAGGCCTACACGGACGCAGGCGACATCGTGTTCGAACCTTTTGGCGGCAGCGGCACGACGATGCTGGCCGGGCAGCGCACCGGTCGTGTGTGTCGCAGCGTTGAGATCGCGCCGGAGTACGTGGACGTCGCCATCAAGCGCTTCCAGCAGAACCACTCCGGCGTGCCCGTCACGTTGCTGGCCACCGGCCAATCCTTCGATGACGTCGCCAGTGAACGTCTGGCCACCACGGAGGTAGCGCAATGACCGCCTCGTGGTTTGCCGACAAGATCGAGCAGTGGCCGACCGCCAAACTGCTGCCCTACGCCCGCAATGCGCGCACCCACTCGGACGATCAGGTGGCGCAGATCGCTGCCTCGATTGCCGAGTTCGGATTCACCAATCCGATCCTCGCCGGTAGCGATGGTGTCATCGTGGCCGGGCACGGACGGCTTGCTGCTGCGCAGAAGCTCGGGCTGGCGGTGGTGCCGGTGGTGGTGCTCGATCATCTGAGCGCGACGCAGCGCCGGGCCCTGGTGATCGCGGACAACCGCATCGCCGAGAACGCGGGCTGGGACGACGCGATGCTGCGCATCGAGATCGCGTCCCTTCAGGATGACGACTTCGACGTGTCGCTGACCGGCTTCGATGCCGATGCACTTGCGGAATTGATGGCGGGCGACGAGCCGGATGGCGAAGGCGAAACCGATGACGATGCGGTGCCCGAGGTGTCAGAGACACCCGTCTCGCGCCCGGGCGATGTCTGGCTGCTCGGTGGCCACCGTCTGCTGTGTGGCGACTCCACTGTGGCTGAGAGCTACGACCGGGTTCTCGATGGCGAGCCGGTGGATATGGTCTTCACCGACCCGCCGTACAACGTGAACTACGCCAACAGCGCCAAGGACAAGATGCGCGGCAAGGATCGCGCGATCCTGAACGACAACCTCGGCGACGGCTTCTACGACTTCCTGCTGGCGGCGTTGACGCCGACCATCGGGAACTGCCGGGGCGGCATCTACGTGGCGATGTCGTCCAGCGAACTGGATGTGCTGCAGGCAGCGTTCCGTGCCGCCGGTGGAAAGTGGTCGACGTTCATCATCTGGGCCAAGAACACCTTCACGCTGGGCCGGGCCGACTACCAGCGCCAGTACGAGCCAATCTTGTACGGATGGCCCGAGGGCGCGCAGCGTCACTGGTGCGGCGACCGCGACCAGGGTGACGTCTGGAACATCAAGAAGCCGCAGAAGAACGACCTGCATCCGACGATGAAGCCGGTGGAGTTGGTCGAGCGCGCGATACGCAATTCGAGCCGACCGGGCAACGTGGTGCTCGACCCGTTCGGGGGCTCCGGCACGACGCTGATCGCCGCCGAAAAGTCAGGGCGGCTGGCACGGCTGATCGAACTCGACCCTAAGTACGTGGACGTGATCGTGCGGCGCTGGCAGGAATGGGCTGGCAAGCAAGCCACCCGCGAGTCGGATGGCGCGCTGTTCGATGATCAGGCGGCGAGCGACTCCTCGTTGATCTCGCAGTGAATCACAAAGCCCGTCAGGTAAGGCAGGCCGCGCGGGATGCCGTACTGCTTGCTGGTCTGGCGGCCAATCGTCCAGCCCATCCACTGTTGGGTGGCGGCGTTGATCGCGTCCGCTAGGGTCTGGCCCTGGTACAGCCCGTTTTGCACATCGTCCGCAAAGTGGCGTCCGTGGCGGCTGTCGAGGAAGACCTGGACTGATTCGAGGGGCTGGCTGGTGGCGTCCGAGATGGCCCTCATCGCCAGGGGCCACGCGGTGCTGGCGTGTTCGTTCATCGTGCCCCAGAAGCCCCAGGCTTCGTTCTGGGTGGCGGGGATCTGTTGGTTGGTGTTCATCTCTGGCTCCTTGGGGTTGATCGTTGCGACACCCGTAGTAACGCGCTGTTCGATTGAGAAGCCAAGCTGTTCTTGGCTTCTTTCTCAATCTATTTCGATCACCCGAGACGGGCCACGTAGCGTGCGTAGTCGCCGCCCTCTGGATTCACGTAAAGGTAGGGGCGACCCGGTGCGGTGACCTCGACGCAAAGATAGCCGTCACAAGTGCCGCCACCTTTGCCACGCAGCCAGTCGCGCGATACCAACAGGCTGCGGGCAAAGGCATCGAACTCGTCGACGGTGAGTTCCTTCGTCTCGGTGACGTAGACCTTGGTCTGACCCTGGCCGCCAACTTCGTCCAAGTCGGCAGGCTTGCGGGCAAACGGCAATCGGACGCTCAACTCCTCGACCTGCAAGGTGGTGTCGCCAAACTGAAGGGTGCGAGGCGTGCGTTCGATGGTGATGGTCATGGTGCTCATGGATGTTCTCCTGGGTGTTGGCGTGGCGATCAGGCTTCTGCGGCGATCCGGTAGACCCGCTCGCCACCTTGGGCCTTGTCCGAGACGATGGTCAGGCCAAGCTTCTTCTTGAAGGCTCCGGCAAAGGTGCCGCGCACCGTGTGCGCCTGCCAGCCGGTGGTCTCGCAGATCTGCTGCACCGTTGCCCCTTCGGGGCGCCGCAGCATCTGGATCACGGTGGCCTGCTTGCTGTTCTCGCGGGTGCGAGGTTTGGCGGCCGCCTTTTCTTGCGCCCACGTGGCCTCGGCTGCCGTCACGGCTGCGTCGAGTTCGGAGTCGGCGGTCACTGGCGCAGGCGCAGGCCGGGCGCGCCCCATCGCGTCGTAGCCCTCGGCTGCAACGAACCAGTGGGTGCCGTCGGAGGTGATCAGCGCGCGGTTGAAAAGGCCATCGAGCACCTTCTTGCGTGCCCCGCCTTTGATGTTTTCGGGGAACCAGTCGATCTTGCCGTCGGTGTGTTCGAGGGCGTAGGCCAGGATCGCGTGCTGCGCCGGGGTCAGTTGGGTGGTGGTCATTTGCTTCTCCTTCGGAGGGGTTGATGGGGTGACGTGATGAACGCGCTGTTCGGGAGTGAAGCCAAGCGCTTTCTGCTTGGCTTCGACGGTTCTTGATCAGTTGTTGGCCTTGTCCGACTTCGCCGCCTTGCGGCCCTGTTCGACGCCTGCGTTGAACGCGGCTTCAAGGGCGTCGCGCAGGCACCAAACCGCCACGTCGTGGAAGTCGAGGCTGTCCGACTTGCGGGTTTCCAGGGTTTCGATGCCCAGCTTGCTTTGCGCGATCTGGGTCAGGAGTTGTTCGAGCTTGCTCATTGCTGCGTCCTTTGATGGTGTTGATGACGTCCGTATGAACGCGCTGTTCCAGAGAGAAGCCAAGCTGATTTCGAGTGAATGACGAACAAATGATTGAAGGGGCAACCGGTTCTCAAAATGGGCATTTCGATTCGCGCTTACGCCCGTCACCGTGGTGTGACCGACACCGCTGTTCACAAGGCAATTCGCGCAGGTCGGATCACGCCGGAGACTGACGGCACCATTGATGCCGACCGTGCTGATCGCGAGTGGGCTCGCAACTCCGATGTGCCGAAGACCGGTACGCGGGCCAAGGCCGCAAAGGTCGCCGTGCCGGAAGGCGGTACCGGTGTTGGCGGTGATGGGCCTGCGGCCCTACCCACTGGCGGCGCGTCCCTGCTTCAGGCGCGCACGGTCAATGAGGTCGTCAAGGCGCAGACCAACAAGGTGCGTCTGGCCCGGCTGAAGGGCGAGTTGGTGGATCGGCCGCAGGCCATCGCCCACGTTTTCAAGCTGGCGCGCTCCGAGCGCGATGCGTGGCTGAACTGGCCAGCGCGCATCTCGGCGCAGATGGCGGCCAAGCTCAATATCGATCCGCACACGATGCACGTCGCCCTGGAGGCGGCGGTACGTGAGCACCTGCAGGAACTGGGCGAACTGCGGCCCCGGGTGGACTGATGCTGGATGTTGAATACGAAGGCGCTGCCGAAATCGAGCGCGCGTGGCGTGAAGGGCTTACGCCCGATCCTCTGCTCTCGGTGTCCGAATGGTCGGACCGCCACCGGATGCTCTCCAGCAAGGCATCCGCCGAGCCAGGACGCTGGCGCACCAGCCGCACGCCGTACCTGAAGGCGATCATGGACTGCCTGTCACCGACTTCGCCGGTCGAGCGCGTGGTGTTCATGAAAGCCGCACAGCTCGGTGCGACCGAGATGGGTTCGAACTGGATCGGCTACGTGATCCACCACGCGCCGGGGCCGATGATGGCGGTATGGCCGACGGTGGATATGGCCAAGCGCAATTCCAAGCAGCGGATCGATCCGTTGATCGAGGAGTCGGCGGCGCTGAGCGAACTGATCTCCCCGGCACGGTCACGCGACTCGGGCAACACCATCCTGGCCAAGGAGTTCCGGGGCGGTGTTCTGGTGATGACCGGGGCCAACAGCGCGGTCGGACTGCGCTCGATGCCGGTGCGGTATCTGTTCCTCGACGAGGTAGACGGCTATCCACTGGACGTCGAGGGCGAAGGCGATGCGATCTCGCTGGCGGAGGCGCGCACGCGAACTTTCGCTCGGCGCAAGATCTTCATCGTGTCGACGCCGACGATCTCGGGGGCGTCGGCCATTGAGCGCGAGTACGAAGCCAGTGACCAGCGCCGCTACTTCGTGCCGTGCCCACATTGCTCGCATCGACAGTGGCTGCGCTTCGAGCAGTTGCGATGGGAGAAGGGTCAACCGGACACGGCGGCGTACATCTGCGAATCGTGCGACGAGTCGATTGCCGAGCACCACAAGACCTGGATGCTGGAGCACGGCGAATGGCGCGCGATGATCAGCGACGGCACCGGCAAGACGGCGGGGTTTCACCTGTCGTCGCTTTACAGCCCGGT
>JAJVIJ010000063.1 GCA_022072095.1 Rhodocyclaceae bacterium | reverse complement strand
TACCGGGTACCTCAAACTCAAGATCTACCAACTCAACACACCTGATCAACCGTCATTCCTCTATGCCAATGTCCCGCAGCCAGCTTCAGCCTCACGGCTTTCCGTCGTATGAAAGCGACGAAGAGCCTTTTTTCGGCTACATCCTTTCGATCATCGCGCTGCCAAAACCAGAGGTACTGACCTCGCGGGCGCCGTGCATCAAGCGCGCAAAATCATAGGTGACGATCTTATCCGCGATCGCTGCTTCCACTGCCCGAACAATCAGATCAGCTGCCTCGATCCAAGCCATGTGACGGAGCATCATTTCCGCTGAAAGTATGAGCGACCCGGGATTGACCTTGTCTTGACCCGCGTATTTCGGGGCCGTACCGTGCGTCGCCTCGAACATCGCGACCTCATCCGACAAATTTGCACCGGGCGCTATGCCGATCCCTCCAACCTGGGCGGCTAAGGCATCGGAGACATAGTCGCCATTCAGGTTGAGCGTGGCGATCACATCGTATTCGGCAGGGCGCAGCAGTATTTGCTGGAGAAAAGCATCGGCTATCGAATCCTTGACGACGATTTCCCGACCCGTGCGCGGATTCTTGAGCCTGCACCAGGGTCCGCCATCGATGGGTGTGGCGCCAAATTCGCGCCGAGCCAACTCGTAGCCCCAGTCCCGAAAAGCCCCCTCGGTAAACTTCATGATGTTGCCCTTATGCACGAGCGTCACCGAGCTCCGGTCGTTATCGATGGCGTAGGCAATGGCTTTTCGAACCAGCCGCTCCGTTCCCTCCCTGGAAACCGGTTTGATGCCGATTCCGGAGGTCTCGGGAAAGCGAATTTTCTTGACTCCCATCTCGCCCTGTAGGAAGCGGATCAGCTTGCGAGCCCCTTCCGACTCCGCTGGCCACTCTATCCCTGCATAAATGTCCTCGGTGTTTTCCCGAAAAATCACCATATCGGTCTTGCTCGGATCCACGAGCGGGCTCGGCACCCCCTTGAAGTAGCGGACCGGTCGCAAGCAAACATACAGGTCGAGCTCCTGCCTCAACGCGACGTTAAGGC
The DNA here is from genome assembly GCA_022072095.1 of Rhodocyclaceae bacterium. GTDB lineage: Bacteria > Pseudomonadota > Gammaproteobacteria > Burkholderiales > Rhodocyclaceae > JAJVIJ01. Next base: position 12,727 of record JAJVIJ010000063.1, on the reverse strand, counting down.
TGCGTATCCCCCCTCCGACAGGCGTGGTCATCGGTCCCTTGATCGAGACCACGAACTCGCGCAGCGCCCGCAGGGTTTCATCCGGCAACCAGATGTCCTCGCCATAAACGCGGGTGGCTTTCTCGCCGGCGAAAATCTCCATCCAATGGATGCGGCGCCGCCCGCCATACGCTTTGCTGACGGCCGCGTCCACCACGCGCTTCATGACCGGGGTGATATCCACCCCGGTGCCATCACCCTCGATGAACGGAACAATCGGGTTATCCGGGACGGGTTGCCCAGCCAGGATCTTGGTACCCTCGTGGGGAACCTGAATCTTGCTGAAACTCATATTTTCTTCCTCATGAAATGTAGTGCGGTATTCGAACCATTCACCAGTGGAACAGCCATGCGCTCGCCGCGCCAAGAGCCATCACATTGACCGACTCCGCCTCCAGCCTGAGCTAGTGCTCAACCTGCCCCAGACGAGCCTCCTTTGCGAAATACACGCCGACCGCGACTGCCGCCAGATCGCGGCGCCAACTGAATTCGGCGGTGTACGCCACGCCAGCCTAGCGCTTATCATCCAGGACGATGCCGAAGCTCAGGCAGTCGATTATCTCGCAAACCGTCGGCAACCGGAGAGCGTTGCCATGGGGCCTCTCTCGACAAATGGATAGCGTCGCCCAGCCGATCGCCATGGCGATCATGAATGGCTTTGATCGCCACTACCACCTTTTTCGGGAGTCCTGCGGGCTTGCAAAGTCCCGTTTCGAGCGGGCAGACTGGCTCGCCGTCCAAAAGGCGGTACGTGAACGCATCGGCTTCTACGACGCGAGGGTGCGCGAATGCGTGGACCGACTACACCGGGAATACGATGCCGAAAGCATCGACAAACTCACCTGGCAGCAAGTCAAGCTCTATTACACCGGGCTCCTGATGAGCCACAAGCAGCCCGAGCTGGCGGAAACCTTCTTCAATTCCGTGGTCTGCAGAATCCTGCATCGACGTTACTTCAACAACGATTTCATTTTCGTACGCCCGGCAGCGTCGACCGAATACATCGAATCGGACCCACCGACCTATCACAGCTACTATCCGGCGGAACACGGGCTTCGCCAGACCATCGAGAATCTGTTCGAAGAGATAGGTTGGGAGCTGCCGTTTTCCAATCTGGCGCGGGACGTGGACTGTTTGATGCGTGCGGTGCGCGCGCATCTCGGTGACTGGCCACGCGCGGAAGCCAATTGCCAGCTACAGGTACTGAGCTCTCCGTTTTATCGCAACAAGGGCGCCTATGTGATCGGCAAGGCGATCAACGGTAACCAGGAATACCCGTTCGCAATCGCCGTGCTTCACGAGGAAGGTGGTGGGCTGGTACTGGATGCGGTATTGCTCGATGCGTGGCGCATCGGACTATTGTTCAGCTTGAACCGTGCCTATTTCATGGCGGACATGGAGGTTCCCTCCGGCTATGTTCAGTTCCTGCGCAGCATTCTGCCGGGCAAACCCCGTTCCGAGCTCTACACGATGCTTGGCCTGCAGAAACAAGGAAAAACCCTGTTTTATCGGGACCTCATGCATCACCTCAGGCACTCCAATGATTCCTTCATCATCGCTCCCGGTATTCCCGGCTTGGTCATGCTGGTTTTCACGCTGCCATCCTACCCGTATGTGTTCAAGGTCATCCGGGATGAGTTTGGTGCCGGCAAGGACAGCGACCGTGCAACGGTCAAGAGCAAGTATCAGCTCGTCAAGCAAGTCGACCGGGTCGGGCGTCTGGCGGATACGCTGGAATTCTCGGATGTCGCCCTGCCAAAATCCCGCATCAGTGCCGAACTGATGTCCGCCTTGTGGGCGCATGTCCCGTCCTCGCTCGACTCGCAGGATGACGACCTGATCATTCGCCACCTGTACATCGAGCGGCGCATGACGCCGCTCAACCTCTACCTGGGCCAGGCCAATGACACCCAACTCGAGCACGCAGTAAAGGAATACGGCAACGCGATTAGAGAGCTGGCGTGTGCCAACATATTCCCGGGCGACATGTTGTGGAAGAACTTCGGCGTCACGCGCTACGGAAGGGTCGTTTTCTACGACTATGACGAGATCGAGTACCTGACCGACTGTAACTTTCGCCATATTCCCGAGGCTCCGAATCCGGACCTCGAACTGTCGGCCGAGGTCTGGTACTCGGTCGCCAAGAACGACGTCTTCCCGGAGGAGTTCGCCACATTCCTGTTGGGATCCGAGCGAGTCCGGTCCGTATTCATGAAACACCATGCCGACTTGCTGCGGCCGGAATTCTGGTTACGCACGCAAGACAGATTGCGCCGTGGTTATATCGAGGATTTTTTTCCCTATCCAGAGGAATTGAGATTCTCCCGTCAGCGCGCGACCCGATCCCGATCAGAAAAGGCGTTGTAACCGCTGTCAACCTTCCAAACCGTGCCGCGTTATGGGAGCATCGGTGAAGGCAGCTGCCAGTAATGATCGGTGACGGTCCTGACGGCGGCAGCTGTGAGCCGATTGGGCACGGTGCCTGGCATCGCTACCCACTGCCGCGAACCATTGTGCTGGCAGAAAGGCCGAGCAATCGGCTGGCTGGACGACTGTGTTCATATACTTTTACTTTGAGGAATCGAAACAATGAGCAAGCTACTCTCCCTGTTGGTTGCCGGTGTCTTTGCTGCCGCCCCGGTTTTCGCTGCCGGCCCCGAGAAGAAAGCCGAAGAGAAGCCGGCTGTCGAGAAGAAGGAAGAGAAGAAGGCCGAGAAGAAGGCCGAGAAGAAGGCCGAGAAAAAAGAAGAAAAGAAAGAGGAAATGAAGAAGTAAGCATCTCCCAGGTGCTTAGAGGGCAGGGATTTTCCCTGCCTTTTTTATTTCTGGAGAGGGCAATGTGGAAAGCGCGAACGGGTGCAGCAGGGATCGAATCACTTCCCGGTCGACCGCCGGCAGTCAGTCCTCAGATTCGGGGCAAGTCGCGCAACCGTGACCGGTTGCCTGCGTGGCTCTGCCTGGCTGTATCCGTCTGGACCCTATCCACGCTACGGGCGACAGCGGCCGACCTACCGCTGATGGAGGTCTCGATTGGTGTTCACCGGATTGCGGCAGAGCTAGCCAACCGACCCGATACGCGCGCGCGTGGTTTGATGTTTCGGCAAAGTTTGCCACCGAACCAAGGCATGCTCTTCGTGTTTCCGGATAACGCGATCCACTGCATGTGGATGCGAAATACCTTGGTGCCGCTGAGCGTCGCCTTTCTGGATGATACCGGCTCGATTCTGAACATCGAGGACATGCGGCCACAGACCGAAGACAGCCATTGCGCACGCTCGCCGGCCCGCTATGCGCTGGAAACCAACGTCGGCTGGTTCGCGAGCCGCGGCATCAAGCCGGGCTCACGCGTATTGGGGCTGGACAAGCTACCCAGATGACGCTTCGTCACCGCGATCGATGATCCGGGCCGGAGGTCAACGGGCCGCCGCTGCCGTCATGCAAAATTTCCGGCCGCGAACTCCCAGTTAACGAGATTCCAAAACGCTTCGACATACTTCGGACGAGCGTTTCGATAGTCGATGTAGTAGGCGTGCTCCCAGACATCACAGGTCAGTAGCGGTTTATCGCCCGAGCTCAGCGGCGTCGCTGCATTGCTGGTGTTGACAATGTCCACGGAGCCATCGGCTTTCTTGACGAGCCAGGTCCAACCGGAACCAAAATTGCCAACCGCGCTCTTGGAGAAGGCGTCCTTGAAGGCTTCGAAGCTGCCCCATTTCTTGGCGATTGCCTCGCCAAGCGCGCCGGTGGCCGCACCACCGCCTGTCGGCGACAAGGATTTCCAGTAGAACGTGTGGTTCCAGACCTGCGCAGCGTTATTGAACACGCCGCCGGCCGGAGCCTTCTTGATGATCTCTTCAAGGGACAGATTTTCAAACTCGGTTCCCTTGATCAGATTGTTGAGATTGGTCACATATGCCTGGTGATGCTTGCCATAGTGAAATTCGAGCGTCTCCTTCGATACATGAGGGGCCAGGGCATCCAGCGCATACGGCAGTTGGGGTAGGGTGTGTTCCATATTTTCTCTCCAGTCACGGATTACAAGACGCGGCATCGGCAAGCGGAATCACCGCCATCCCCGACATCCGGAGGCGATGCTAGACGGCTTTATGGCGCTGCGCAACATCGGCCAACGCCGTAGCCGACAACCAGGCTGTCAAACCCGTCGCCGACCCGTCTGCCCCGCGACCATTGTGCGATTGGCCCCAGAACGCTACTCTCCAAGCCAGCAGCCGACAACCAGGCTGGTAATAGAAAAACCCCATTTAAGGAGACTCCCATGGCATCAAACTTCACCCAGGAAGACGAGCGCGCGCTTCGGCAAATGCTGGACGGTGTCGCCAAAAAGCGGATCGCGCCCCGCGCCGCGGCCATCGACGCCACCGCGGAGTACCCGCAGGACATGTTCGACCTACTCAAGGAGCTGGGACTGTTCGCCCTGCCCTTCCCTCCCGAGTTCGGCGGCACCGGCAGCAGCGTCGCCGCGTGCGTCGCCGTCGAGGAAATCGGCCGCCATTGCTATAACACCGCCTACCTGCTGGTGACGCAGTGGGGACCGGTGGGCGCAATTCTGGCCGGCGGACGGCCGGATCAGAAAGCACGCTACCTGCAGGGCTTGCTCAAGGGGGACCTGCGTGCGGCGCTGTCGGTCACCGAGCCTGGCGGCGGCTCGGATGTCGCCAATATCCAGACCCGTGCCGAAAAACGACCAGGGGGTTACGCGATCACCGGTACCAAGATCTGGTGTACCAATTCGGCGAATGCGGACTTCATTCTGGTCGCCGCCAAGACATCGCCTGGACGGGGTCACCACAACATCGGCCTGTTCATCGTCGAGAAAGGTACGCCAGGTTTTCTGCTCGCGCGCAAGGAGAACAAGCTCGGCGCGCGCGGCATCCCATCCTGCGAGCTGCGTTTCGACGAAGCCCTCATTCCCGAGGAGAACCTGCTCGGCGAAGGCAACGCGGGCTTCAAGCTGGTCATGGAAGCATTCAACCGCACCCGTCCGATCATAGGCGCACGCGGCGTCGGTCTGGCTCAAGGCGCACTGGAGCTGGCCACTAACTTCGTCAAGGAGCGGCAAGCATTCGGCCAGCCGGTCGCCGAATTCCAGGGTGTCCAGTGGATGCTCGCAGACATGAAGATGCAGATCGAGGCAGCGAGGTTGCTGGTGTACAAGGCGGCTGCGATGGTGGACGACGGGGTTTCCGGCAAGGCGCTGGCGCCGTGGGCGGCGATCGCCAAGTGCTACGCGTCCGACATGGCCATGAAGGTCGCCACCGATGCGGTGCAGCTGTTCGGCTCGGCGGGCATTTCCAGAGACAACCCGATCGAGCGTTATTTCCGCGACGCCAAAGTGCTGCAGATCATCGAGGGTACGAACCAGATCCAGCGCAATATCATCGGGCGCTGGGTACTGGACAGCACCCATTGACCGGGGCAGACGGAGCAGCCACCAACAGGCCGAACCCTCTTCGGCCGATCCGAATCAGCTCATGCCCTGTGCAAGGGTTTGGGCCTGATCGATGACTCAAACCAAAATTCAAACCACAAACAGGAGACGACCATGAACCCCATCAAGCTTGCCCGAGCACTACTCGTCGCAATGTCGCTGCTCGGACCGGTCTGTGCCGGCGCGCAGAGCTATCCATCGAAACCGATTCGCTGGATCGTCACCTTCCAGGCGGGCGGCACGACCGATATCGTCGCGCGCATCGTCGGCCAGAAACTGTCGGAATCATTGGGGCAGCAGGTCATCATCGACAATCGGCCCGGGGCGAGCGGCATGATAGGCACTGAACTTGGCGCCAAGGCGCCACCGGATGGTTACACGCTGACGTTCGCCTACAACGGCAACATGACGATGAATCCCAATCTTTTCAAGAAGCTGCCCTACGATACGCTGCGCGACTTCACCGGCATCAGCATGATCATCCGCACCCCGATGCTGCTCGTCGTGCATCCGAGTGTCCCGGCCAAATCGCTGGCGGAATTCATTGCGCTGGCCAAGGCCCAGCCGGGCAAGCTGAACCTCGCCGTCGGCGGCGGCGTCGGGCAACTCTCCGGCGAGTTGTTCAAGTCCATGACCCGGCTCGATCTCACCAACGTTCCCTACAAGGGCAATGCACCATCCCTCGCTTCGGTGCTCGCCGGCGAGACCCAGGCGATGTTCGAAACGGTCTCGGCTGCCCTGCCCCATATCCGCTCGGGCAAGCTGCGGGTGCTGGCGGTTTCCAGCGCCAAGCGTTCGGGCCTGCTACCGGATGTGCCAAGCATAGGCGAGACCGTACCCGGCTACGATGTCAATGTCTGGATGGGCGTATCCGCGCCCGCCGGCACCCCGGCTGAAATCATCGGCAAGCTCTCCGGCGAAATCGCACGCATCCTCAAGACCGCGGATGTCCAGGAGCGTCTCACGGCGCAGGGCCTTGAAGTGGTCGGATCGACGCCAGAGCAGCTCAACGCCACGATCAAGGCGGAACTGGAAACCTGGGCACGCGTCGTCAAGGAGGCCAACATTCCGGTGCAATGACGGAGCACCTGCCCGGAACATGACCCGACATCGCCATGCGCGCATGGCGATGCACGGATCAGGCACGCTCCACGCTGGCGCAAGGCCAATGGTCCAGCCGTGTCCCGCCTGGGCGTCGGCGCGTCAACCCGTACCCACCGCTGTGGACCAAACCGGGTGCCCGGCCACCAGTCCTTCAGGTACCGATCGCGACGAGCGCGATGAGCGCGCCCAGTCCGGCGCCCGCCAGGACATCGCTCGGGTAATGCACGCCGAGGACCGGGCGCGAAACTGCGATCAGCGCGGAGAACGGCCCCAATAGCGGCCATAGTTCGGGATAGGCATGACACGCGATCAGCGTGAAGCAGACCGCGTGCAGCGTGTGCCCGGATGGGAAGCTGAAGCGGTCCAGAGACGGACAGCCGGCAACGATGTCGGCATAGACCTGGTAGGGACGAGGGCGCGAAGTCTTGCTTTTCAGCCACTTGTATAACGCCAGCCCGATGAGTCCAGCCGCCATCATGCGCGCGACCACCGGCCAGGCGGACATGCCGTACGCCATGGGCAGAGCCAGCATCAGCGCATACCAGGCAACTCCGTCCCCCAGGCGGCTCGCGCCGCGCAGCAGCGTGCGCAGGCCGTGGCTGTGCACGCCGCGATTCATGCGCAGGCACAAGGCGGTATCGACCGCATCAAATCTCTGCCGGAACGGGGGCTTTGGCACGATATTCGGTGTCGACGGCGAGGATGACTTCGTTGAAGACGGCGAGCAACTGATCGATCACGCGCTCCCAGCCCAGATGGAGCACCGAGGCGCGCGCCGCGCTGCGCATCGCCTGGAGCCGTGCGCGATCCGTGACCGCACGCACTGCCATGCCGATCAGGCCGCGGGCGTCACCAACGCGGGCGAGGAAGCCGTTCTCGCCAGGGCGCACCAGCTGCGCTGGCGCCGCATAGTCGTAGGCCACGACCGGCAGACCGCTGGCCAGCGCCTCGGGGACGACGTTGCCGTAGGTCTCGGTAATGCTGGGGAACAGGAACAGGTCGCCCGATGCGTAGTGGGCGGCGAGATCGAGGCCGGTGCGCATGCCGGCATAGACATGCTCGGGATGCTGGGTTTTCATGCTGCGCAGGGCCGGACCGTCGCCAACGAGGACCAGCCGGGCCCGCAGCGCTTGCTCGGCCAGTGCCCCAAAGGCTCGTACCAACAGCTCGAGGTTCTTTTCGGGGGCAATCCGACTGACGAAAACGACCGCGAGATCCTGTTCCCCCAGCCCCCAGCTCTGCCGCAGTGCGTTGCTGCGCCGATCGGGGTGGAAGCGCTCCAGGTCGATCCCTCGCGCCACCAGGCGCACGTTACGGTAACCGCGCTCGGCCAGGTGCGCCTGCAAGGTCGGCGTGGGCACCAGCGTCGCGTGGGTCGCATTGTGAAACTTGCGCAGGTAGGCTGCTATCGGCCGTTGCAGCCAGCCGATGCCGTAGTGCCGTGAGTACTCCTGAAACAGGGTATGGAAGTCGCTGACCACGGGCAGCTTGAGCTGGCGCGCCGCCGCCAGCGCCGAATAGCCCAGCGGCCCCTCGGTGACGAGCTGCACGACATCCGGCCGGCGCTGCGACCACAAGCGCAGCAGTGCCTGCTTGAACGGCAGGCCCATGCGCAGATGAGGATATTTCGGTATCGGCAGCCCCTGCGCCAACACTTCGGAGAAGCCAGAAGCGAACTGCCCGGTCTCGTCGCGGCGCTGCCTCGGGCGGATCAGCTGCACGTGATGGCCACGGTCTTGCAGGCCGACGACGAACCTTCCGGCCGTCATCGCGACACCGTTGATTTCCGGCGGATAGGTCTCGGTCACGACCGCGACCCGCAAGCGCTCGCGCAGGTCCGGCAGTTCCTCGCAGAGTAGGTCCGACATGGCCGGCACTGTGCCCGCCATACGCGACACCGGCGTGACGCTCGTGTTGCAGCAGTTTGACACCCCGCACGAGGACGTACTGGGTGTTGGCCGCCTTCACGCGGTCGAAAGACTTTCGAACCGGGCGCCGTTGACATAGTCTATCGGGTGGCTTGTCGGCCGGTGTTAGCCCGAAGGAGCGCCACTGGTCGCGCACGGATATGGAGGAATACATCATGTCGAACCAAATCTGGCTGTTGCCGGAGATTTTCGAGAAACTGTGGCGGGACGAACGCAACTATCTGATTCTCGAGTCCGGCCAGGAAGTCGACCTCGGTGATCAGGTGTTGATCGAGGAAGGCAATGCGATGGGCGTGCGCACGGGCCGGGCGCTGGAGGCGCGCGTGACGGCCCTGAGCCGTGCGGGCGAGGAAGGCCTGCCCCGCGACCTGATGGTCATCGCCGTCAAACCGCTGTTGAAACGCGCGCGCTGATACCGACGTCATTTGGATGCAGGTCCGGCAGGCCTGGCGGACCACCGGGCCTGCCAGCGCCCGGGGTTACAATGGCTCCCATACGGATATTCGGCGACGGCGCGCCATGAACGGCGCGCCACGACCCGGCAAGCAATCGGAGGCAGAACCATGGGCGGATTCGACCTAACTCGTGCATCGCTGGAAGACAAATACCTGCTGTCCGGCACGCGCGTCTATCTGACCGGCAACGAAGCGCTCGCGCGTCTGCCGATGTTGCAGCGCGAACGCGACCTCGCAGCGGGATTGAACACCGCTGGGTACATTGCCGGCTACCGAGGCTCGCCGCTATCGGGACTCGACCAGACCTTGTGGAAGGCGAAGAAGCATCTGGCCGCGCACCACATCGTGTTTCGGCCGGGCATCAACGAAGATCTGTCCGCGACGGCGGTGTGGGGCACACAGCAACTGTCCTTGGACCACCGCCGTCGCTATGACGGCGTGTTCGCGATGTGGTATGGCAAGGGGCCCGGGGTCGATCGTTGCGGCGATGTCTTTCATCACGCCAACGGCGCCGGCACCTCGCAGTACGGTGGCGTGCTGGCGGTCGCCGGCGATGATCACGCCGCGAAATCGTCCACATTTCCGCACCAGTCCGATCACTACTTCAAGGCGATGATGATGCCGGTGCTGGCACCCGCTAACATCCAGGATTACCTGGATCTGGGTCTACACGGCTTCGCGCTGTCACGCTATTCGGGATGCTGGGTCGGCTTCAAGGCGGTCACCGATACCGTCGAGACCTCGGCTTCGGTCGACGTCGATCCGCATCGGGTGGTCATCATGACCCCGGACGACTTTGAAATGCCATCGGGCGGCTTGAACATACGCTGGCCCGATCCCTGGCACGGCCAGGAGGAGCGCCTGCTGAACTTCAAGCTGTACGCGGCGTTGGCCTACTGCCGTGCGAACAAGCTGAACCGCATCATCTGGGATTCCCCGCGGGCACGCTTCGGCATCATCACCTCCGGCAAGGCCTACCTCGACGTGCGCCAGGCCTTGTATGACCTGGGCATAGACGAGCGCGTGGCGGCCGACATCGGCATCCGGCTCTACAAGGTAGGCATGGTCTGGCCGCTCGAGGCCGAGGGAGTACGTCGATTTGCCGAGGGCCTGGAAGAAATTCTGGTGGTCGAGGAAAAGCGGCAACTGATCGAGTACCAGTTGAAGGAGGAACTCTACAACTGGCGCGACGATGTCCGGCCTCGCGTCGTCGGCAAGTTCGACGAAAAGGGGGAGTGGGCGTTCCAGACGACGCCCTCCGGCAAGGTCTGGCATGGCGAGTGGCTGCTGCCGGCCGCGGGCGACCTCAACCCGGGCTTGATCGCACGTGCGCTCAGCGCGCGCATCGGGCGCTTTTATCGCTCCGAAAGAATGGATGCGCGACTCGCGCTGCTCGATGCCAAGGCCAAGGAGCGGGCCGGCACCATCGTACCGCTATCGCGTACGCCCTACTTTTGCCCGGGTTGCCCGCACAACACCTCCACCAAGGTGCCCGAGGGCTCGCGGGCACTTGCCGGCATCGGTTGCCATTTCATGGCAACCTGGATGAACCGCAACACCAGCACGTTCACACACATGGGAGGGGAAGGTGTGACCTGGCTGGGGCAGGCGCCATTCACCGATACGCCGCATGTGTTCGTCAATCTGGGTGACGGCACCTATTTCCACTCCGGCATCCTGGCGATTCGCCAGGCCGTTTCCGCCGGCGTGCCGATCACCTACAAGATCCTGTACAACGATGCCGTGGCCATGACTGGCGGCCAGCCGGTCGACGGGACCCTGAGCGTGCCCGACCTGGTGGCGCAGGTGCTGGCTGAAGGCGTGCACAAGCTCGTGCTGGTCACCGACGGCACGGAGCGGGCTTACGGTCGAGCCGACTTGCCGCACGGCATCGAGATGCGTCATCGCGACGACATGGACACGATCCAACGCGAGCTGCGCGAGTATCCCGGAGTTTCGGTGATCGTGTACGACCAGACCTGCGCCGCGGAGAAACGTCGACGGCGCAAACGTGGCACCTTTCCCGATCCGGCGCGCCGGCTGTTCATCAACGACCGCGTGTGCGAAGGCTGTGGCGATTGTGGCGTGCAGTCGAACTGTCTCGCGGTGGTACCGCTGGAAACCGAATTCGGACGCAAGCGGGCGATCGATCAGTCGGCCTGCAACAAGGATTACTCATGCCGCAAGGGTTTCTGCCCGTCGTTCATCGAGGTCGAGGGGGGCCGCTTGCGTCGCGGTCAGGCGCTCGAGCTCGGCGGCGAGCGCTTGCCAGACTTGCCCGATCCCGCGCTGCCCGAGACCGCCCAGCCCTTCAACCTGCTGATCAGCGGCATAGGCGGCACGGGTGTGATCACGATCGGCGCGCTGATCGGCATGGCCGCCCATCTGGAGGGCAAGAGCGTGCAGGGGCTGGACATGACCGGTCTGGCACAGAAGGGGGGTGCGGTGTTTTCGCACCTGCGTGTCTGCGACGATCGCGAGCAGCTGTTTTCGGTACGTGTCGGGATCGGTGAGGCGCACGCCGTGATCGGTGGCGATATCGTGGTCGCCAGCGGTGCCGAATCACTAGCGGCGATGCGCGCGGGCCGAACCCGCGCCGTGGTCAATTGCGCACTATCTCCAACCGCGGAGTTCACGCAGGACCCGAACTGGCAGTTCCCCACCGAACGCATGCAATCGATGGTTCGGGAAGCGACCGCCGATCAGGCCGACTTCTTCGACGCCGGCAAGCTCGCCCGCCAACTGGTCGGCGATGCGATCGCCAGCAACCTGCTGCTACTCGGCTTCGCCTGGCAGAAGGGCCTGGTGCCGGTCGGTCTGGCTGCGCTGCTGCGCGCGATCGAGCTCAATGCCGTATCGGTCGAGACGAACAAACAAGCCTTCGAATGGGGCCGGCGCATGGCCGCGCAGCCCGAGCTGGTGGAGCGGCTGACGACGCCGGCGGCCGTGGTGCCGATCAAGGCACAAACGCTGGATGCGATGATCGCGACACGCATCCAGGATCTGACCGACTATCAGGATGCCGCCTACGCTTCGCGCTATCAGCGGCTCGTCGAGCGAGTCCGTACGGCGGAGGCCAAGTTTGGCGGCGAGGTGCTGACGCGGGCGGTCGCGCGCTACGCGCACAAGCTCATGGCCTACAAGGACGAGTACGAGGTGGCGCGGCTGATGACCGACCCGGCCCTGAAAGCCAAGCTCGAACAGGCGTTCGAAGGCGATTACACGCTCAGTTTCCATTTGGCCCCGCCGCTCCTGGCATCGGTCGATCCGGCGACCGGCCTGCCACGCAAGCGCCGCTATGGACCAAGGATGATGAGCGCGTTCACATGGCTTGCACGCATGCGACGGTTGCGCGGCAGTTTCTGGGACGTGTTCGGGCATACCGCGGAACGCCGCAGAGAGCGACAGCTGATCACCGACTACGAAGCCGATATCGACTGGCTGCTCGGCCGGCTGGGTGCGGACCGCATGGAGCTGGCCGCACGATTCGCGAGCTGGCCGGAGGATGTACGCGGCTTTGGCCACATCAAGCTCGCGAGCATCGACAAGGCGCTGCCCCGACGTGCCCAATACCGGGAGGAGCTGGAAAAGCTCGCGGGAGACAACGCGCGGGTGGCGGCCTAGCGAGATTCCACGTGCGCCGCAGCAGCGCTCACCCCAGCCAAGGATCGCCCGGCGTTGCGAGCGCGCCGCAAAGGACCCCGGCTCGGAGCGCAGGTTTGCAGCCTGGCGCTTGATGGTGCACCGCATTA
>JAJVIJ010000038.1 GCA_022072095.1 Rhodocyclaceae bacterium | reverse complement strand
GATGGCCGGGTTCGAAGTCAGGCCGGTGAGGCGATCCTCGTGGATCAGCCGACCTAGCGCACCGTCCTCGATCAGTCCGCGGCGGATGTGGTCCAGCCATACGCTCTGACCGAGTGCGGCCAGCTGCCCGAGCGGATTGGTCATCGCGGTGCTTCCATTCCGCGCCGGTCGTACCGACCTGAGCGCGCTGCTGCCGCGCGGATCATCCAGGCCATTGCCATTCCCGGACCTCGGGCATGTCCTCGCCATGGCGGACGATGTACTGCCGGTGCTCGACACGCCGATCGCGCATCGCCTGCTTGACATGTGCGGCGCGCTGGCCGAGCGCGGGCACGCGGTCGATGACATCCATGACCAGGTGGAAGCGGTCCAGATCGTTGCGCACCACCATGTCGAACGGTGTCGTGGTCGTGCCCTCCTCCTTGTAGCCACGCACATGCAGGTTTGCATGGTTGGTGCGTCGGTAGCTGAGGCGGTGGATCAGCCATGGATAGCCGTGATAGGCGAAGATGATCGGGCGGTCGACCGTAAACAGGGTGTCGAATTCGGCTTCGGACAGGCCGTGCGGGTGCTCTTCGCGCGGTTGCAGGGTCATCAGGTCGACGACGTTGATCATGCGTATGCGCAAGTCCGGCAGGTGTCGGCGCAACAGATCGATGGCGGCCAGCACCTCCAGCGTCGGCACATCGCCGGCCGCTGCCAGCACCACATCCGGCTCGTGACCGAGGTCATTGCTCGCCCATTCCCATATGCCTATGCCCGCCGCGCAGTGCTTGATCGCGGACTCCATCGACAGCCACTGCGGTTGCGGCTGCTTGCCGACGACGATCACATTGACGAAATTCCGCGAGCGGAGGCATAGGTCCGTGACATACAGCAGGGTGTTGGCATCGGGTGGCAACCAGACCCGGATGATGTCGGCTTTCTTGTTGACGACATGATCGATGAATCCAGGATCCTGGTGGGAGAAGCCGTTGTGGTCCTGGCGCCAGACATGGGAGGTCAGCAGATAGTTCAGCGACGCGATCGGCCGGCGCCACGGAATCTGTCCCGACGCCGTCACCTTGAGCCATTTGGCATGCTGATTGAACATCGAGTCGACGATGTGGATGAACGCCTCGTAGCACGAGAAAAGGCCATGCCGGCCGGTGAGCAGGTAGCCTTCCAGCCATCCCTGACAGGTGTGCTCGGACAGGACCTCCATGACGCGACCATCGGCCGACAGATGGTCGTCGTCTCGGGTTTCGGCGAGCCAGGTGCGGCCGGTCACCTCGAAGAGGGCGTCCAGCCGGTTCGATGCGGTCTCGTCGGGGCCGAACACGCGGAAATTGCGCCGGTCGGCGTTGATGCGCATGACATCACGCAGCATGCGCCCCATGGTGCGCACGGATTCACCGCTTTTTGCCCCCGGGCGCTCCACCGGGAAGGCATAGTCGCGAAAGTCGGGCAGGCGCAGGTCCTTCAGCAGCAGGCCACCGTTGGCATGCGGGTTCGCGCCCATGCGTCGGTCCCCGGTGGGCGCAAGCGCACGCAGCGCCGTGACCGGTGTGCCGTGTTCGTCGAACAGCTCCTCGGGACGATAGCTCTTCAACCAGTGCTCGAGTAGCTCCAGATGGTCCGGTTTGCTCGCGAGCTCGCCCAGTGGCACCTGGTGGGATCGCCAGGACGCCTCGATTTTCAGACCGTCCACATCCTTCGGCCCAGTCCAGCCTTTGGGGGTTTTCAGGATGATCATGGGCCAGCGTGCGCGGCCGCTGTGACCACCGCGGCCGCCACCGCGCCGCGCACGGTGCTGGATTTCGGCGATGTCGTCCAGCGCGACATCGAGCGTGGCGGCCATGACCGGGTGCAGGGCCTCCGCGTCGTCACCCTCGATGAACAGCGGGCGATAGCCATAGCCCGTGAACAGCGCTTCCAGTTCGGCGCGCGGAATGCGCGCGAGGATCGTGGGGTTCGCAATCTTGTAGCCGTTCAGATGCAGGATCGGCAGCACCGCGCCATCGCTGGCCGGGTTCAGGAACTTGTTCGAATGCCAGGCGGTGGCCAGGGGCCCGGTTTCGGCTTCGCCATCTCCGACCACACAGGCGACGATCAGATCGGGGTTGTCGAGCGCGGCGCCGAACGCGTGCGCCAGCGAGTAACCGAGTTCGCCGCCTTCGTGGATGGAGCCGGGTGTTTCCGGCGCGACATGCGATGGCACGCCGCCCGGGAATGAAAATTGTCGGAACAGCCGTGTCATGCCTTCGGCATCGAGCGGGACGTTCGGATAGAAGTCGCTGTAGCTGCCTTCAAGCCAGGTGTTGGCGATGAGCGCCGGTCCGCCATGGCCCGGCCCGGTGACGTAGATCATGTTCAGTGCCCGCTGTCGGATCGCACGGTTGAGATGCACGTAGATGAAGTTCAGGCCCGGACTCGTCCCCCAGTGGCCGAGCAGCCTGGGCTTGACGTGGGCCAGTGTCAGCGGCGATTTGAGCAGCGCGTTGTCGAGCAGATAGATCTGCCCCACCGAGAGGTAGTTGGCCGCGCGAAAGTAGGCATGCATCCAATACAGTTCGGATGCGGAGGTCGCGGTGTCTGTCATGGCATGGTCCTTTGAAGTTGGCCATCGCGGTGGGCGCAGAGGCGGCCCGTCATCGTCCCTGGGTGTGCGGCGCTGTCGACGCCAGGCAGGCGAGCGCCTGTTCTGCGAGCAGGGCCGCTTCATCCACCGGTACCGCCCATACGGCCACACGGCTGTCGGCGCGGCTGATACGGGCGCGACCGCCGAGCGCAGCCAGATTGGCATCATCATCGAGTCCGATACCCAGCCATTCGAAGTCGGCCAGAATTCTGGTGCGGATGGCCGGCAGGTGCTCGCCTGCCCCGCCGCCGAACAGCACGGCGTCCACACCACCGAGCACGGCCGCGTAAGCGCCCAGGTACTTGCGCGCACGATAGCAGTAAAGATCGATCGCCAGACGCGCCGATTCATGCTGCGAGGCCAGCAGGGTGCGCAAATCGCCGCTGATTCCGGACAGTCCGAGCAAACCCGAACGACGATTGAGCAGCGCCTCGGCGTCCTCCGGAGACAGCCGTTCGGCGCGCAGCAAATGGGTAAGCAGGCCGGCATCGAGATCGCCGCAGCGGGTTGCCATCACCAAGCCTTCGAGCGGCGAAAAACCCATCGACGTGTCGAGCACGCGACCATCGCGGACAGCGGTCGCCGAACAGCCGGCGCCGAGCTGAAACGAGACGACCCGGCCGCCGGCGTCATCGGGGCGCCCCGCCTGCCAGGCGCGCCACATCGCCTGGTGTGCGAGCCCATGGAAGCCATGGCGGCGCAATCCATGCCTTTGTGCCAGCTCGCGCGGGATCGCGTAATGGCGAGCGACCGGCGGCAGCTCGGCATAGTAAGCGGTGTCGAACACTGCCACCTGCGGGAGCGTATCGCCGAACGCCGCGCGCGCGGCGCGGACCCAGGCCAGGGCCAGCGGATTGTGCAGCGGCGCGAGCGTCGCGGCGCGTGCGATCTCGTCTTCGACGGCGGCATCGATCAGGCACGCGGCGCGCAGGTTCGGCCCGCCATGGACCACGCGATGGGCGGCCACAGCGATCGCCGCGCCGGGGTGGTCGCCGACGAACGCGCCCAGGCTGCTTGCCGGGTCGGCGATCTCGGTCGACGCCAGCCGGCACGCAGCCTGCTCGACGATGGCCTGCGCGCCGGCCCGATGCAGGGCCAGGCGTACGGAGGAGCTGCCGGCATTGATGCTCAAGACCCGGGCATCGAGGTCTGCCTTGGATTCAACCATGGCGCAATGATCGCTATCCGAAGGTTACGGTCTCTACCGCGCGCACCGCGTGCGAGCGCACAGGCGTGTCGTCGATGATGCGTGGCGCGCATGCGGCATCAGTGGCCATGCATCTGTCTCGCCACCATCTCCGCGGCAGTGCGCATGTCTTTGGCCATCGCGATGGCCGTCCGGTTCCGGATCTGTTCGGTCAGACCCAACAGGACGATCCCCTGGGACATCATCCCGTTCGGGTCGAGAATCGGCACGGCGATGATGGTCACGCCGTTGATGTAGTTGCCGCGATCGATGCTGTAGCCATTGCGACTCACCGTTTCGACTTCTCTGCGCCAGGTGTCGAAGTCCGGCGCGTTCTGCCAGCGGAGCGTGCGGAAGCGTCGCTCGATGTCACTCCACGCATGCTTGCCGAATGCCGCCACACACCGCCCTGTTGCGCTGATGAGCGCCGGAAATCGGCTGCCGACCTCGACCTGAAGTCCGAACAGGACACGCGAGCGCGAGCGCGCCACGACCACCATCTGCTCCAGTCCGCGCGTCTCGACACCGAAGGCATTCAGGCCGTACTGCTTGGACAGGCGGTCGAGCTCGGGTTGCACCAGTGTCACGAAGCTGCTGTTGGCAAGCACCGCACGCGCAAGCGGGAGCATGCCGACGTCAAGGCCATAGCGCTTCAGGGGGTCGATCTTGACCAGCTTCTCCTGCGCCAGAGCGCGCAGGATGTGCAGACAGGTACTGGGGTAGAGATCGAGTGTCTGCGCGATGGCTTTCAGCGGCAGCGGTGACGCGCTCCGGCCGAGCAGGCGCAGGATGGCAAAGGCGCGCGTGACCGCGGGCACTGCGCGCAGCCGCAATGGGCTGCCTTCACGTTCAACGTACGCGGGTGTCTCCGGCAAGCGCGCAGCCCCGCTCATGTCATCCACATCGCCGTGCAAACCCGCTTGCCCGCGGCGCTGAGTAACCGTTGGCACAGCGGTGGGGCCGGCGCCAGCTCGGTCAGGCGAGGCCACGATATTGGCATGACGGCGCTGAAGGTCTTGGATACCGCCAAGCGCCAGTCCGTCCATCCGTGTGGAGCAAGTACATGGTCAACATTGCGTGGAAAATTGTATATATACAATATTCAATTCATATTGACAATCATCGCGCAGGCGTTTATGTTGTCCAGACAGCAAGCTATTGCGACGATCCCGCGTAATCCACACGCAAACCACGAAGATGGTCTCGCGGGAGTGGCCTTGGAGACGGCTCATGCATGGTCGATGGCTGTTCCCGCTATGGATCGGGGAGCCGGCACGGTGTTGAGCGGCCTGACGGTCGTCGAGACCGGGGATTTCGTCGCCGCACCCTACGGCGGCCGACTGCTGTTCGATCTCGGTGCGCGCGTCATCAAGCTGGAACCGCCGGCGGGCGAGCTCGCGCGGCGATACGGGCCCTTCCCGGGGGGCGTGAGCCACCCGGAAAAGAGCGGGCTGTTCACCTTCCTCAATACCGGTAAAGAGTCCGTGGTCGTGGACCTGGCCGACGCGACGGCGCGCGAGCGGGTGAGAACGCTGGCGGCGCGGGCGGATGTCTGGGTCAGCGGACTTCCCCGCCGTCAGATGGTCGATCTGGGCCTCGATTGGGATACGCTGCGCGCGGTCAATCCCGGCTTGGTCTATTGCGCGGTCAGCACCTTCGGCTGGAGCGGTCCCTACTGCGACCGGGACGGCGGCGGGTTGCACGCCGCGGCGCTGGCCAGTGTGAGCTGGGCCGTGGGCAATCCGGGGCGGCCGCCGCTCGACCTGCCACTGGCGCAGGCCGATTTCCAGGGCGGCGTGAACGCCGCCTGCGCCATCCTTGCGGCCCTGTACGCGCGACGCCGGACCGGCTCCGGGCAATTCATCGATATCGCCTTGGCCGATGTGCTGGCGTACTACACCGGGATCGGCGCGACGCTGTACGTGTACTACGGCCTGGAATGGCGCCGCGATGGCCAACGCGCGTCCGGCTCCATGGGCCCCTATCCGTTGGGAATTTTCCCCTGCAAGGACGGCCTGGTGCTGATGATCTGTCGCACGCCCAGGGACTGGGACCGCTTCCTGAAGGCCATGGGTTCGCCCGCCTGGGCCGACAATCCGCGCTACCGCGACCAGATCGCTATGGGTCGGGACTATCCGGATGAGGTCGATGCGCTGGTCCGGGACCTGCTGAAGGACCATACCCGCGACACCCTTTTCCAGATGGCCAGGGAACAGGGTTTCTCGCTGGCGCCATTGCGCACCGTCGCCGACACACTGGACGATGCGCAGTTCGCCCATAGAGGTTTCTATCGTGCGCTGGACTTGCCCGGCATCGGCGAGGTGCAGCTGCCGGGATTGCCGTTCCGGTATGCGAACGAAGATGCCAGGCCGCTGTCGGCACCCCCTAGGCTGGGGGAGCACACCGACGCGGTCTTTCGGGAGTTTTGCGAGCCGTAAGTACGTGACTGGAGGCCGGTCGATGCTGCCGCTGCACGATTTGCGCGTATTGGATCTGGGGTGGGTATGGGCGGGGCCGATGGCCGCCTGCTGGATGGCCGACCTGGGGGCCGAGGTCATCAAGCTCGAGCATTCCGAGCGACTCGACAACTCCCGGCTCAGGGGCGCCCCGATCATCGATGGCAGAAAGATGTCGATCCCGGGCAAGTCGATCGAGCTGGGTCCCTTCTACCACAACGCCAACCGGCACAAGTTGTCCGCGCGACTGAATCTCAAGCACCCCAGGGGCGCCGAGCTGTTCCGTGCCTTGGCCGCAAAGAGCGACGTCGTGATCGAGAATTTCACGCCGGGCACGCTCGCAGAGCTGGGGCTGGACTATGCCAGCCTGGCCCGCATCAAGCCGGACCTGGTGATGGTGTCCTTGTCCACCGCCGGGCAGAGCGGGCCGATTTCCGATCTGCGCGGCTATGCACCCGCGCTTTCCGCCTACGCCGGCCTGGATGCGCTGGTGGGCTACGAGGGCGAGCCGCCCAGCGGCATGCCGAACGTCGGTCTCAATGACCCGAGTTCCGGAGCGCACGCCGTGCTCGCGCTGCTGGCGGCGCTGATCCGGCGGGATCGGACCGGCCAGGGCCAGTACATCGACCTGTCCCAGCTCGAAGTGGGTGTAGCGCCGCTGGCCGAGGCGGCGCTCGAATACCAGTTCACCGGCAAGGTGATGCAGAGCGTGGGCAATGGCCACCGGCTGCATTGCCCTCACGGCATTTTTCCGTGCGCGGGAGACGACCGCTGGGTCGCCGTGAGCGTCGAGAACGAGCGTCACTGGCGCGCGCTGTGCGCGGTCATGGGCGAGCCCGAGTGGGCGGACCGCGATCGCTACCGCGACGCGGCGGGCAGGGTCGCCGAGCGCCCCTTGCTCGAGGCCGAACTGGCGCGCTGGACGGCCGCGCATACGCGGGAGGCGGTCGTCGAGCAGCTGGTCGGCGCGGGCGTGCCGGCGACGCCGGTGCTGACCATCGAGGAGCAGTACGTCGATCCGCATTTAGCCGCGCGGCAGCTGCGGCAGACGACGATCCATCCGTTGTCGGGCGAGGAGCGGCTGTACCGCCTGCCGTGGCGCATGTCGGCGGCCGACACGGGCATCCGTGGGTCGGCGCCGCAGCTGGGTGAGCACGACGACTACGTCTATGGCGAGATCCTCGGCCTGGATGTCAGCACGATACGCGGCCTGCAGCAAGACAGGGTCATCTACTGAGCGCGGGGGACATCGATGATGCAGGATGCACGAAAGCCGGAATGGCGCGGACCCCTGGCAGGCGTCAAAGTCCTCGATCTGTCGATGATGCTCGCCGGGCCCGCGGTGACGACGCTGCTCGGTGATCTGGGCGCCGACATCTGGAAGGTCGAGCCGCCGTGGGGCGACGGCTCGCGGCACATGCCGCCTTACCTGAATGGCGAGAGCCATTACTTCATCGCCACCAACCGCAACAAGAAAAGCCTGGTCGTCGATCTGAAGCGGCCGGACGGCGTCGCCATCGTCCGTGATCTGGCCCGTCATGCCGACGCGCTGGTCGAGAACTACCGGCCCGGCGTCATGGAGTCGCTGGGGCTCGGCTACGAGACGCTGTCGGCGATCAATCCGCAGCTCATCTATTGCTCGATCAGCGGCTTCGGCAAGGACAGCCCCCTGCGCGACAAACCCTCCTACGACATCGTCACGCAGGCGATGAGCGGGGTGATGAGCGTGAACGGCGAGCCGGATGGTCCACCGGAGAAGATCGGGCTGCCGGTGGGCGATCTCATCGGGGGGTATTACGGCTCGCTGGCCGTGCTCGCTGCGCTGTTCGAACGTCAGACCGGCCGTGGTGGAGGCCGCCTCATCGACCTGAGCCTGGTCGACATGACGATAGGCATGCTCGGCTACCTCGCGCAGGTCTACTTCGTGACCGGCGAGGACCCGGGACGAGCGGGCTCGAAGCATCCGTCCATCGCCCCTTACGGCAGCTATCCGACCGCCGACGGTTTCATCGTCGTCGCCTGCCTGACCGAGACCTTCTGGGCCAACTTTGCGCGCGCCATCGGCCGCCCGGAACTGTTGTCCGACGAACGCTTCAAGGGTGAAGCGCGCATCGACAATCGACACGCGCTGGATGCCGAGATCGATGCCGTGATGCGCACGCGCTCCACCGCCGCATGGCAAGCGATCCTGGAGGCACACGACGTGCCCAATGCGCCGATCCTGTCGGTCGGCCAGGCGCTCGAACAGACGCACGCACGGGCGCGGGCGCTGGTGGTCGAGGCCGAGCATCCGCGCGCCGGCCGGCTGCGCATGGTCGGGCGCCCGATCAAATACGTCGGCATGGCGCAGTCGCCGCTGGCGCCGCCGCCGATGCTCGGCGAGCACACCCGACAGATCCTGGCGTCCGAACTGGGCTACAGCGAGGAGGCCATCGCCGCGCTGGAGCGGCAGGGAACGATCAGTTCCAGCAACTGAACATCACCGCACTCAACCAAGGAGGACTGTCATGTCATTCGAATTCATTCTCTACGAAAAGGACCCGGAATCCCATATCGCTAGGGTCACCATCAACCGCCCTCACAAGCTCAATGCGCTGACCCAGATGACCTACAAGGAGATCGGCATCGCGATGGAGGACGCCGAGGACGACGATGACATCAAGGTCATCATCCTGCGCGGCGCCGGGCGCAGCTTTTCGACGGGCCAGGACCTGAGTGAAGTCGGCTTCATCTACGGCTTCGACAGCCACGGCAAGGCGCGGCGCCCCAGTCAGCGGCGTCGCATGGCGGTGGACAAGCGCTGGATGGAGAACATCGCCAAAGTGTTCTACTGCAACAAGGCGACGATCGCCCAGGTGCAGGGGCATTGCTTCGGCGCCGGCCTCGATCTGTACATGTCCTGCGACTTATCGGTGGTGGCCGAGGACGCCGAGTTCGGCCATCCGGGACAGCGCCTGGTCGGGCCGGCATTCGATTTCAACATGCCGCTCTATCTGTGGAAGCTCGGCCCGACATTGGCGCGAAAGATCCTCTTCACCGGCGAATCGATCAGCGGTCGCGACGCCGAGCGCTGGAACATCGCCACCAAGGTGGTGCCACCCGCGAAGCTCGAGGAAGAAACGGAACGGCTCGCGCGCAAGGTCGCGCTGATGCCGGCCGACGGCATCGTGATGGGGAAGGCCGGCCTGCGGGTCGCGGCCGACATCATGGGCATGGGGCAGGGGTTTTCATATGGCCCGATCGCGCACACCTGGGGCACGAACATCCGTTTCGAGAAGGACGAGCACAATTTCTTCCATGCGCGCGCCGAGAAGGGCGCGAGAAACGCCTTCCACGAACGGGACGATCGGTTCGAGAAGATCGAATCCGACAAGAAAGGCGGTGCCGAATAGTCGGAGGTGCGAGGCGCACGACGTTCGGACGGAGGCGGTCGATGGCCCTGCGCGGCGGCCGATCGCGCATGAGGCTGGATGAGAGGAGACGACGACATGAACCGGATCAATGCGAACAAGGCGCCGGGTATGAAGGCGCTGGGTGTTGCTGTGCTCGCAGTCACGGTGCTGGCTGCACTGCCCGTTTTCGCGCAGGAGAAGAAGCTGGTATTCAGGGTGGCACACCAGTTTTCACCAAACGACAAACGCTACGATGTCGTCCCCTGGATGGAGCAGGTGACCAAGGCCACCCATGGCGAAGTGCAGTTCGAGGTCTACCCCTCGGAGCAGCTGGGGAAGGCCAAGGACATGATGTCGCTGGTGCAGTCCGGGGTGGCCGACTTCGCCTTGTTCGTGCCGTCGTACGTGTCGGAAAAGATGCCGCTTACGGCCGTGCTGGAACTGCCGGGCATGTCCGCCAATGCCTGCCAGGGGATGAATGTCTACGCGAAGCTCGCCAGGGAAGGCGGATTCCTGGCACAGCGGGAATACGGCCCTCAGGGTGTGCGCGTGCTGATCCCGATAAGCGCGGCGCCCTATCGTCTGATGTCGTCGAAGAAGAGCATCGAAACGCTCAAGGACATCGAGGGCATGAAGGTGCGTGTGCTGGCCGGCGCCATGGAACTGACGATGCAGCGGCTGAAGGCGGTCGGCATCAAGATGCCCGGCCCCGAACTGCATCAGGCGCTCAGTCGCGGCACGCTCGACGGCGTCATCTTCTCGTACGGCGCGATCGTGAGCCCGAGCTATCTGCTGCCGGCCAGGTTCGTGACCACGGACAGCTTCGGTTCGGCGGTCCTCGCGCTGATCACCAGCGAAAAGCGCTGGAAGGAGATTCCGGACCCGGTGAAAAAGATCATGCTCGAAGCGGCCGAGGTCTCGTCACAGCGCATCTGCAAGGGGATAGACAAGGAAGAGGACGACGCGCTCGAAAAGCTCAAGCGCAATGGCGTGACGGTGGTGAAATGGTCGGACGCCGACAAGAAGGAGATGGAAGCGAAGATCGCCTCGGTGACGGCCGACTGGGCGGCGGAGACGGACAAGCGGGGCAAGCCGGGTACCGAGGCGGTGAAGGCGGCGTTGGCGGCCCGCGATACGCGCTGATGGCGCTGGTGGCCAAAGCAGAGCTGATGGCCAAGGACACTCCGCACGGGGAGAAGATCGAATGAAGATCAAGCATGGGTTTCGGTGGCTGCTCGCTTGCACATGGCTGGTGTCGGCGATCGGGTTTGTGTTCGCTCAGGATCCGGGTGGGAAGATCGTGCTGCGTGTGGCCGATTCGTTTCCGGCGGGCCATTACATCGCCGAGCAGGCCGTCAAGCACTGGATGAACCAGGTCAGGCAGGCCAGCGGCGGGATGGTGGACTTCGAGTATTACCCCGCGGAGCAGCTCGGCAAGGCCAAGGATCTGCTGGATCTGACGCTGGCGGGCACCATCGATATCGGCTATGCCTCGCCGTCATACATTTCCGACCGCTTCCCGCTGTCGACCGTCGCCGAACTTCCCGGCGGGTTC
Source organism: Rhodocyclaceae bacterium (assembly GCA_022072095.1). Taxonomy (GTDB): domain Bacteria; phylum Pseudomonadota; class Gammaproteobacteria; order Burkholderiales; family Rhodocyclaceae; genus JAJVIJ01. The sequence continues at coordinate 2,859 of JAJVIJ010000038.1, read as the reverse complement.
ACCGCGTCGTGCACCGGCACGCTCGCTTACTGGAAGCTGGCGAGGGATGGCGTCATTGCGCAGAAGGAAATGGCGCCGCTCGGGGTCCGCCTGCTGGTGACGATGGCGATACCGGGCTATCAGCTCAATACCCGCTCCAGGTTCGAGTCACTCAAGGATCTGGAGGGCATGAAGATTCGGACGGCCGGTGGCGCGATGGATGCGACGATGCGCAGACTGAAAATGGTGCCGATCAGGATCCCTGGGCCCGAGATGTACGAGGCGGCGTCCCGCGGCACCGTCGATGGCGTGATCCTGCCCTGGGCGAGCGTGCTCGCCTACAAGCTCGACGAGCATGTGAAGTACACAACCGTCGGCGAGAATTTCAGCGGCTACATCGCGAACTACATCATCAGCGAGGCGCGCTGGAAGAAACTGCCGGAACGCGTGCGGAAGCTGATGTGGGATGCAGGCGAAGCCTCGACGCGCAATGCCTGCGGGTTCGCGGATCGCGCCAATGAAGCCGATCGGGACAGGCTCAAGCAGCGTGGCATGCACTTCGTGCAGCTCTCTGCCGCCGACAGGAAGCAGATCGAAACGCAGTTGGCCACCGTCGCCAACGACTGGGCGGAGAGCTTGGACAAGCGTGGCAAACCCGGCACCGAGGTGCTCAAGGCATTCCGCGCGGCGCTGGCACAGGAAGGGCGCTGACGACCCTCCGGCGAGGCTTGAAGGCTTGGAAGGAAGCGAGAAACTCATGGACGATTCCGGATGGGCCGGACCGCTGGCCGACATCACCGTGCTGGATTTGACGCGCGTGCTCGCAGGCCCCTACGGCACGATGTTGCTGGGCGACCTGGGGGCGCAGATCCTGAAGGTCGAGCCGCCCGGCAAGGGCGACGACATCCGTATGATGGCTCCCTTCGTCAACGGCGAAAGTCATTATTTCATCGCGCTCAATCGCAACAAGAAGAGTCTGGTCATCGACCTGAAGAAGCCCGAGGGGGTGCAGGCGATCAAGGATCTGGTGCGCACGGCCGATGTGCTGGTGGAAAACTATCGGCCGGGCGTCATGGACTCACTGGGTTTGGACTACGAGACACTGGCACGGATCAACCCGCGACTGGTCTACTGCTCGATCAGCGGCTTCGGTGCATACGGTCCGATGCGCGACAAGCCTTCCTTCGACATCGTCACGCAGGCGCTCAGCGGCGCGATGAGCGTGAATGGCTCCCCCGGCGGTCCGCCGGAAAAGCTCGGCATTCCGTTGGGTGACATGGTGGGGGGGATTTATGGTTCGGTGGCCATCCTGTCGGCGCTCCACGAGCGCGGTGCGACGGGCCGTGGCCGGCACATCGACATCAGCCTGCTGGACGGCATGATGGGTATGCTCGGCTACCTCGCGCAGGTCTATTTCGTCACCGGCAAGAGTCCGACGCCGGTGGGCACCCGGCACCCCAACATCGCGCCGTATGGCGCCTACCCCGCCGCCGACGGCCATCTCATCGTCGCGTGCCTGACCGAAGTGTTCTGGCTCAATTTTGCGAAGGCACTCGGCCGCCCCGATTTTCTTGACGATCCGCGCTTCGATACCTACCGCCATCGCCTCGACAACCGCGAGGCGCTCGAAGACGAGATCAACGCCATCATGCGCCGCCGTACCGTGGCCGAGTGGCGCCATATCCTCGACGAGTATGACGTACCGCATGCGCCCATCCTCAGCGTCGGCGATGCGCTGGAGAGCGCGCACGCCCACGCCCGGGAAATGGTCGTGACGACGGAACACCCCGCCGCAGGCGCGATTCGCATGGTCGGGCGCCCGATCAAGTTCGTGGGCGCGAGGCAAGACCCGCTGGCGCCGCCGCCCTGCCTGGGCGAGCATACGCGCCAGGTGCTCGCCCAAGCAGGCTACAGCGCCGAGCGGCTGGACGCGCTACAGCGTGCCGGCGTCATCGGCGACGCGAGCTCGGCCGACGCCGACGACTAGACCTGGGGCAGTTCTGCCAAGGTGCCGCCGAGCAGCGGCATGATCTGTGCTGCGGGCACCGGCGGGCTGAACAGATAGCCCTGAATCTGGTCGCAACCCAGTTCCTTGAGCAGGGCCAGTTGCTCGATCGAGTCCACGCCTTCCGCGACCACGATCATGCCGAGTGCGTGGGCCAGCGAGATCATCGTCGCGACGATGTGTCGGCTCTCGCGGCTGCGCGGCATGTCCACGATGAAACTGCGGTCTATCTTCAGCGTCGTCGCGGGCAGCTTGGCGAGATAGTTCAACGAGGAATAGCCGGTACCGAAATCGTCGATGGCAATCGTGAGGCCGAGTTCGCGGAGGGCCGCCAGCTTGGGGATGTGCTCGTCGATGTCCCGCATGATCAGACTTTCGGTAATCTCCACTTCCAGTCCGGCACTCAAGCTGGCGTCGGTCGCCAGCACCTGGGCCACCATGTCGACGAATTCTTTCTCGCGCAGCTGCATGGCCGAGACATTGACCGCTACTTTCGGCGGCTGCGGATGTTGTGCGCTCCATGCGCGGTAATCCCTGGCAGCCTGGTTCATGGCCCAGCGGCCGACTTCCAGGATCAGGCCGGTTTCCTCCATCAATGGGATGAATTCGCCCGGCGATACCAGGCCCAGGCCGGGCGCATTCCAGCGGATCAGCGCCTCCACGCCGACGATGCGGCCGGTGTCGATGGCGACCTTGGGCTGGTAATGCAGCACGAACTGATCGTCTTGCAGTGCGCTGCGCAGGCGGTTTTCCAGATCCAGCCTTGCCGCGATGCGTGCGTTCATTTCGGGCGCATAGAACAGGTAGCGGTCACCCGATTTCCTGGTGTTTGCGAGGGCCGCTTCGGCATTCAGCAGCAAGGTGATCGCATCGCG
>JAJVIJ010000050.1 GCA_022072095.1 Rhodocyclaceae bacterium | reverse complement strand
GCGCAGAACCGCGTGGACTTCGCGCCCAATGTGCTGCCAGCGGTGGGCACGCAACTCACTGTGAGCTACGTCGCAGGCCCGAAGCAGGAGGACTCGTTCGCTCACCCCTCCCGCAATGGTGTGGGGACGCTGCCAGTCACCGCGACCTTGGGGGCCATTGAACCGGGCTCGCTCGAAGTCGAGTGGAACACGTTCACCGACGAGGCGGTTCTCGGGGCGTACACCTTCGCTCAATTGCAGGAGATGGGCATCGCCGTCTCGATCTGGCGCGACCCCACCCAGATCGCCCGAGATGACGGGAACGGCGGTGTAGTGCTGAACGGAATCTCGATTGGCACCGTCAACTACGCAACCGGTCAGGTGACCTTCAATCCAGATGTCTCGATCCGTATCCCACGCCCGGTCTACACCGCAGTCGCCATCAACGGCACCGGTCGGTGGCGATTGAACTACGGCGGCATTGCCTACGTGGATGCGCCATCGCTGTACCCCAACGACGAGTCCGGCTACGTCAAGCTGCGCTACAACAGCGCGGGCTCGACCAGCAACCAGACAGAGACTCATCCGTTCCTACCGGCCTTCAAGCTGGTGCCGGGGGTGAATGCCCAGGTGGTGACGGGCACGGTGCTTCTCTCCATCAGTGGCGCGCAGCCTTGGGGCGACAACGGCCAGGGCACCCTGCGGGAGTTCACCACCAGTGGCTGGGTCACGCGCGGCACGATCAACTACCTGTCCGGGGACGTGGCGCTGACGTCCTGGACGGCGGGCACGAACAACGCGATCACGCGAGCCAGTTGCGTGACCACGGTCGGCGAGAACATCTCCAGCGAGTTCGTGTTCCGAACTGGCGCGGCACCGCTTCGTCCTGGGTCGCTGTCGATCCAGTATGCCCGCGCGGTTGGTGGCACGCAAAACGTGACGGCCGGAATTGACGGCAAGATCGAGGCAACCGGCATCAGCGGCAGCGTCGACTACGAGACCGGTCTGGTGCGCGTTCGCTTCGGAACGATGGTCACGGCGGCAGGGAACGAGAGCCAGCCTTGGTACGCCGCCGACCGGGTGGGCACGGACGGCAAGATCTTCCGACCCGAGCCAGTGGCTGCATCCAGCGTGCGCTACAGCGCGGTGGCCTACAGCTATCTGCCGCTGGACGCTGATTTGCTTGGCATCGATCCGGTGCGCCTGCCCAGCGATGGGCGCGTGCCTATCTTTCGCCCGGGTGGCTTCGCCGTGGTGGGCCACACCGGCAAGACCACCACGTCGGTCAGCAATGGCCAGACCATCAATTGCGCGCGGGTGCGCCTCTCTCGAGTGCGTGTGGTCGGTCAAGACGGGGTGGTGATCAATACCGGCTACACCGCTGATCTGGAAGCGGGCACCGTCACCTTCATCAACGTGTCGGGCTACAGCCAGCCCGTGACCATCGAGCACCGCATCGAGGACATGGCCGTGGTGCGGGATGTGCAGATCAGCGGCGAGATCAGTTTCACGCGGGCACTGACGCACGAATATCCCTTGGGGAGTCACGTCTCCAGCGCCCTGGTGGCCGGTGACCTGTTCGCCCGCGTAAATCTGGTGTTCGACCAGTCCACTTGGAACGGCGCGTGGTCGGATGCGCTGTCGGGAAGCTCGGCGACGGCAACCTTCAACAACACACAGTACCCGATCCGCGTGACCAATCGCGGCGCACTGACCGAGCGCTGGATCGTGCGCCTGACCAACAGCACCTCGTTCGAGGTCATCGGCGAGAACGTCGGTGTGATTGCCACCGGCAACACCAGCGCCGACTGCGCGCCCAACAACCCGGCGACCGGCGTGCCGTACTTCCATCTGCCCGCGCTCGGCTGGGGCAATGGCTGGGCCACCGGCAACGTGCTGCGCTTCAACACCATCGGCGCGCAGTTCCCGGTTTGGGTGGTGCGCACCGTCCAGCAGGGGCCGGAGTCCGTGCCCGACGACAACTTCACGTTGCTGATTCGCGGCGACGTGGACACACCCTGAATTCGTAGACAGGAACCCATGAAATGACAGACCTGACCGTCAAATACTTCAACAGCGGCATGACCGGCGCGCCACAGATCTCCAACAACTGGGGCGATCTGGTGACGATGCTCGATGCCTGCCTCGTCAACGGCTTCGCGCTGAAGGCCATCGACACCTTGACCTTCGCCAATGGCGTAGCCACCGCCACCATCACGGCGGGACACGCCTACCAGCCACATCAGGTGGTGTTTGTCGCTGGAGCCGAGCAGCCCGAGTACAACGGCTCGTTCCGCGTGCTGACGACGACCATGACCACGTTCACCTACGCGGTGACGGGCACGCCGGTGTCTCCCGCGACGACCACCACGAACCTGAGCGCCAAGGTGGCTCCGCTTGGGTGGGAGAAACCATTCGCGGGGACGGGCAAGGCTGCCTACCGCAGCAAGAACCCGCAGTCACCGCAGAACCTGCTGCTGATCGACAACAGCCTCAAAACGCCCAACTACACGACGGGCTGGGCCAAGTGGGCCAACGTCGGCATCGTCGAAGACCTGTCAGACATCGACACCATCGTCGGCGCGCAGGCTCCCTATGACCCGAACAACCCGACGCAGAACTGGAAACAGGTCACTGCCAGCCAGTGGGGTTGGTACAAGTGGTTCCATGCGCGTGGCCCCCAGTACGAAAGCAATGGCGACAGCGGCGGCGGTGGGCGCAACTGGGTGCTGATCGGTGACGACCGACTGTTCTTCCTCTTCTGCACCAACGCAGCGGGCTACGGCTGGTATGGCCGCAACAGCTACTGCTTCGGCGACCTCATCAGCTTCAAGCCGGGTGACAACTACGCCACGGTGCTGGCTGCCGATGACAACTACTCGGGGATGAGCAACTACTGGAGCTATCCCGGCCAGTTCAGCGGCTACGGGTTGGTCTCGTCCCTGGACTTCACGGGCAAGGTGCTGCTGCGCAACCACACCCAACTCGGCAACCCGGTTCGCTTCGGCCTGACGTCCCTGAACACGAACAACGGCCAGCAGATCTGCGGTCGGGGCCCGATGCCGTTTCCGAACGGAGCCGACTACAGCCTGTGGCTGCTGCCTACTTACGTGCGGCAGGAGGACGGCCATATGCGCGGAATCCTGCCCGGGATGCTGTGGATGCCGCAAGACCGCCCCTACAGCGATCAGACCATCGTGGACAACGTCGTCGGTCAGGCGGGCAAGCGCTTCCTGTTGGTCAGGACGCAGTACAGCTCGGAAACCGAAGGCGCGCAGATCGCGTTCGACATCACCGGGCCGTGGAGGTAAGCCATGAGCTACCCGCTGAGCGAAACCTTCGCCACGGCTCCTGCCACCGGCTACACCGCAGTCCTCGGTGGAATGTCCGCAACGCACAACAGCGTGCAGCAGTCCATCGACATCTCGGCCCCCAACAGTCAGTCCATCCTGCGCTTCAACGAAACCGCCCACGGCGATTTCTGGTTCGAGGCCGATGTCGAATTGCTGACCGACCCGAGCGCCCGTAAGCATCTCGGTTTGTGGATGACCACCGGCAATGGCTCCGAAGGCTACAGGTTTGCCCATCTGGACGGTTCGTGGAGCGTGTCGCGCTGGAACAGCGGCTTCGGTGACGGCGCGGCGGTATCGGGCAGCATCAACGAGGGAGCCAAGCCCGTCGCTGGTGTTGCCGACGTGGCTCCGACCTTCAACGTCAGCCAGCGATTGATCTTGCGCTGCGAGGTGATCGTCGGAGCCTTCGACGCAAATGGTGTGCCGTGGGCGCGACTGATTCAGTTCAAGGCTGGTGGCGTGCTGATGTTCCAGATCGGCGATGCTACCTACCGGGGCAAGCTGATTCCGGGCGTGTTCCTCTACGGAGCGACAGCTCGTGTCCACGCCATTGCCGGTGACGTTCCGTCTGGCTTGCCCGCGTTTCCCGCAACGGTTGCCGTGAACGCCGCCGATGACCTGCTACCGCTGGCGGGTGGGTCGACGTCGGTGCTTCCTGATCCTGCCGCCGACATCGGCGTCAACGCCGATTGCGACCTGATGCGCTTGAACAGCCCCAACTCTGAGCTGTGGAACCGGGGTGGTGGCTACGACTGGCACTTCCACGCGATTCCGAATGGCCGCAAGAACATCCACTTCAGTGGCCACGGTTTCATCGCCGGAACCGTCAAGGAGAAGGGTCAGTCCGACCAGCCCCTGGTGCGGCGAGTGCAACTGGTCAGCGAGAACGCCCGCGTCCTGGTGGCCGAAACCTGGAGCGACGCCACTGGCGCGTACCGGTTCGACCAGATCGACCCGTCCCAGCGATACACCGTGGTCAGCTACGACTACAAGCAGATGTACCGCGCGGTGATCGCGGACAACCTACGCCCGGAGATGATGCCGTGACCGTCGCCATCACTGTCGAACACAACGAGGCGCGGCTGGCAGGCACCCTGGCATTCCTGGATGCAGGCAGTAACCCGGCGCGTCTGCGCATCTATGGCGGGACGCGACCCGCCACCCCGGCCACGACGCCGACCAGCGCGATGCTGGTCGAGATCAGGCTGACCAAACCCGCAGGCACGATTGCAGGTGGACTCCTGACGCTGACCCAGCAAGAAGACGGACTGATCGCGGCGACCGGCATCGCCACCTGGGCGCGGCTGGTCAACGGCAACGAAGTCACAGCCCTGGATCTGGACTGCAGCGGTACCGACGGCAGCGGTGACGTAAAGCTGGCCAGCACCAACCTCTATCTGGGAGGCGATGCCCGGATGGTGTCTGCGATCCTGGGGTAGGCCGTGCCAAGCGCACCCAGCGAACTGACGCTGGCCGCCACTTTGCCAGTGCCCGGAGTCAGCATTCAGATCGAGCCACCACTGGTCGACCTGCTGTTCGACCAACCCGCAGCAACCGACGCCGAATTGGTGTTCGGGGCGAGCTTCATCGCGCCGCGCGACGACGTCGTGGTGCTGGCCAACTTGCCGTTGCCGGTCGTGGCGATCAAGTTCATCCCGCCAGCGCGGGCCGAACTGCTGGCCGAGCTACCTGCCTTGACGGTCAGAACGTTGCTGCTGCGCCCGAGCGTGCCCTTGGACGTGGCGGGCGCAAGTCTTCCCGGTGTCGTGTTCTCCGGCGAGGTCCGGTACTACTCGCGCACGCAGCGACCGACGGTTGGCCAGACCGCTCACCCTTGGCAATTGGCGAGACAGACCGAGGACGGTGCCACGCAGGGCCAGCAGGACGCTGCCGCTACACCCGCAGGCTGGGACACGTTCTGGCGACGCACCTTGGGTGTTCCTCAAGGCATCGAGCACAGGTTGCCACCGGTGCTGGCAGCAGCGCCAGAGCAACGAGGCGCTCGCTACCAGGATGCGACCCGGCTGCAGGATTCGACGTGGTTCGCGCACCAGGACGCCACGCGGTTTGAAGCGGCCCGACGCGGTCTGTTCCAGAACGCAGGCCCTCTGCGGGATGCCACGCGGTTCCGGCATCAGGACGGTGACCGCACCAAGCGCGCGGGGAGGTTGTCCCGGTGGCAAAGCGCTGTGTTGGTGGTGCGTGGCCAGGGGAGCGATTTTCAGACCGCACGGCCGCAACTAAAGGGCTGGCAGGGCAGGTATCAGGAGGCGGTGCCGCCGCCACCGGGCATCAGCCGGTGGGTGGTGCCCGAGCCGCCCGTTCCGCAGCCTTGCTACACGCCCAGTCCGCACCTGCTGTTTGCCGCGCTGGCCGCGACCGATGGGCATCTGCTGTTCCTTTGTGAAAGCCACGTCACCCCACCTCCTCCGGATGGTGAGCCGGTGGTCATTCCTGTTCGGAGGGTCTATTTCGTGATCAACAACGTGACCCTGTTCCGCGTGTCCGATGGCGCGCCGATACCGGTGTTCAATCTCTCGCTGTCACTCGATGCCTCGTCTTGGGCGTGGGGCTTCGATGCGGTTCTGCCTGCCAGGGCCGAGGCCCTGGTCGCGCCCGGCAGCGCATCCGGGCCCGTCGAACTCGTGGCCAGCATCAACGGCACCCCGTTTCGCGTGCTGGCCGAGAGCATCAGCCGCGAGCGCATCTTTGGTGACGCCAGCATCCGCATCTCCGGACGGGGGCGCAACGCCGTTCTGGCCGCGCCCTACGCGCCGGTGATGACGTTCTCGAATACCGAGGGCCGCACTGCTCGGCAGTTGATGGACGACGTGCTCACGGTCAATGGCATCCCGCTCGGCTGGGCCGTCGATTGGGGCCTGACGGACTGGAACGTCCCCGCCGGTGCGTTCGCGCAGCAGGGAACGTGGATCGAGGCGTTGACCGCCATCGCTGGCGCTGTCGGTGGATACCTGATTCCGCACCCATCGGCCCAGAGCATCCGTGTGCGCCATCGCTACCCGGTAGCCCCTTGGGAATGGAGCACGGTCACGCCCGACTTCGTGTTGCCGGTCGATGCCGTCGCCCGCGAGTCGCTGCGTTGGCTGGAAAAGCCTGCGTACAACCGCGTGTTCGTTTCCGGGCAGGACGTCGGCGTACTCGGGCAAGTGACCCGGGCCGGGACTGCCGGAGATGTGCTGGCACCGATGGTCGTTGATTCGCTCATCACCGAAGCCGCCGCCGCGCGTCAGCGTGGCATCGCCGTGCTGGCCGACACCGGCCACCAGCTCGAGGTCAGCCTGCGCCTGCCGGTGCTCGCTGAGACCGGAATCATCGAGCCCGGCGCGTTCGTGGAGTACCAGGATGGCAGCGTCACTCGGCTTGGCATCGTCCGCGCGACCCAAGTGGAAGCCGGGATGCCCGAGGTCTGGCAGACGCTGGGAGTGCAGGCCTATGCATAACCTCTACGAGCAGTTTCGCCAGCTGATCCCCGCCCCGCCGCTGCAGGCGGGCACCGTGATCGACGTCGGCTCCGCCCTGGTCACGGTCGCATTACCCGGTGGTGGCCGAATAAAGGCGAGGGGCTCTGCGGCCCTTGGCCAGAAGGTGTTCGTCCGCGACGACGCCATCGAAGGCATCGCCCCCAGCCTGACGCTGGAAATCATCGAGATCTGAAACCCAACTGATTCAACCCTGAGACCCGCCCTGATGCTCGCGCATCGGGCGGGTTTCGCATTTCTGGAGCACGCAAATGAACGCACCGACTGTGACCGAGGGCATGGTGACCATGCCCAAGGACGAATTCGAAGAACTGCTGGAGCGCGTCGCCGAACGCGGCGCTCGCCACGCGCTGGCTGACGTGGGCCTCGATGGCGAAGACGCTGCCAGCGACATCCGCGAGCTGCGGGGCCTGCTGGAGGCCTTCAACACGGCCAAGCACACCGCGTGGCAGACGGTGGTCAAGGTGATCACCACCGGCTTCCTGTTGGCGCTGGTCGCAGGGGCAGTCATCAAGCTCAAGGTGTTCGGAGGTGGCCAATGATCGAAACCCTGCTCGGTGGTCTCCTTGGAGGGGCCTTCCGTCTCGCGCCCGAACTGCTCAAGTGGCTGGACCGCCAAGGCGAGCGTGGTCACGAACTGGCGATGCAGGACAAGGCGCTGGAGTTTGAAAGGTTGCGTGGCGCGCAGCGGATGGCCGAAATCGGCGCGAGCGCCGATGCGGCGTGGAACGTCGGGGCCATCGATGCGCTGCGCGACGCCGTCCGCACCCAGGGTGAGAAGACCGGCGTGCGCTGGGCCGACGCGCTCTCAACCAGCGTGCGTCCAGTGATCACCTACTGGTTCATGGCCCTGTACTGCGCTGCCAAGACGGCGGCATTTGTGGCTGCCGTGACCGCTGGCGCTGGCTGGGGCACAGCCATCCTGCATGCCTGGACGGAAGCCGATCAGGCGCTGTGGGCCGGGGTGTTGAACTTCTGGTTCCTCGGGCGCGTGTTTGACCGGGTGCGTTCGTGACCGGGGTGCCGAAAACGGCTATCGAGCTGGCCAAACATTTCGAAGGGTTCGAGCGCAAAGTGAAGCGCGGCGCTGAAATCACCGCCATCGCCTACGTGTGCCCCGCCGGTTTCTGGACAATTGGATACGGCCATCTTTGCGATCCGAAGCACTCGCCAATCACCGAAGCCGAAGCCGAGGTCTATCTGGCGCGCGACCTGCAATCGGCGCTCGCCGCCACGCTGCGCTTCTGCCCGGTGCTGGCCACCGAGCCCGAAAGCAGGCTCGCTGCCATCGTGGATTTCACATTCAACCTCGGCGTCGGGCGATTACAGACGTCGACGCTGCGACGGCGCGTCAACCAGCGGGACTGGGCTGCCGCCGCAAGGGAGCTGCGGCGCTGGGTCTATGGCGGTGGGAAAGTACTGCCGGGGCTTGTCACTCGCAGAGAGACCGAGGCTGCTTGGCTGCTTCTCAACGTTTAATCCAAAAAGTGTGTGAAAAACATCATTCGCCCGAGTGTGGAAAAACCAGGGAAAAGCACGTGACGCCTTGCGCAGACTTCACACTGGCTCGACCACCATGAGCCTCGACAATCGCCTTGGTGATGGCCAAGCCCAGCCCAGCGCCATCGGAGATGGGATGCGCGCGCGCGGGGTCGGCGCGGTAGAAGCGGTCAAACAGTCGCGGTAGCACCTCGGGATCAATGTCTTCACCAGTGTTCTCCACAGAAACCTCGGTGCCGGCTGGCCGCTCAGCCACCATGATCCGGACGTGGCTACCTGCCGGGGCATGGCGTAGCGCATTCGAAAGCAGGTTGCTCAACGCGCGGCGGAACATCAGGCGATCCCCCTCGATGCTGCCGTTGCCCTGCACCGTGAGGCGGATGCCTTTGTCGTCTGCCACCGCCTCGTAGAAGTCGAGCAAAGCCTGGGCTTCATCGGCCGCCATGAAGCGTTCCTTGTGCGGCAGATCCACACCCCGTTCGGTTTTAGCCAGAAACAGCATGTCAGCCACCATGCGGGCCAGGCGCTGCAACTCCTCAGCATTGGAGGCCAGGATGTCACGGTAGGCGGCGTTCTCGCGCGGGGTCGCCAGGGTCACCTGGGTCTGCGTCAGCATGTTGCTGATCGGGGTGCGCAACTCATGGGCCAAATCCGAAGCAAACTCCGACAAGCGACGAAAGTCGTCCTGCAGACGCTCCAGCATCTGATTGAGTGTCTGAGCCAGATCGGCCATTTCCGCAGGGACGGCCTGCACCGGCATGCACGCCTGCAAGCGTTGCGCGGTCACTGCAGCCGCATGCGCCTTGATCGCGCGCAGGGGGGCCAGACCGTAGTAGACGGCGGCCCATCCGAGCAGCCCGCTGACCAGAATGGCGGCCAGGGCATACACCGCAAAGGTGCGCAGCAGATCATCCAGAAAATGCCGATGGTGAATCGTATCCATGGCCAGGGTGATCACCAGTGGGGCCTCGGGCGCGTACTGCGCCTGGGCACGGAACTGCTGGGTGCGGTATTGCCGCTGTCCGTGCTGCTCCCTCGTCAAGGCATGAAGGAGCGTTTCGTGCTCGGGCAACAGCCAGCGATCCGGTTCCGGAAAGCCCTCGGTCTGAAACAGGGTCTGGCCTGTCGGAGTGGTCACTCGTGCGAACAGCCCGTGATGATGGTTGAGCGCTTCGGAGAGCCGCCAACGCAGGTCCTCGGCAGAATTGGCGCTGGCCAGAATGTCGTCGATGAGGTGTCGCTTGTCTTGCAGTACGCTGCGATCTAGCTCGATGAAATGACGGTCCGCCGCCGTCATGAACAGCCCGCCCAATCCCAGCACCACACTGGCGGCCACCAGGGTGAAGAACAGGCTCAGACGGCGGGTCAGTGATAAACGGGAAAGCAATAAGCGGCTCAACATTCAAGGTTCCTGCGCTGCTTCCAGCACATAGCCCATGCCCCGCACGGTCTGGATCAGTTTGACTGACTGTCCATCGTCAACCTTCAACCGCAGTCGGCGCATGGCCACTTCGATGACATTGGTGTCGGAGTCGAAATTCATGTCCCACACCTGCGAGGCGATCAATGAGCGCGGCAGCACTTCGCCTTGACGGCGCATCAGCAATTCCAGCAAACCGAACTCCTTGGCCGTCAGGTCAATGCGCTTTCCGCCTCGCGTGACGCGGCGGCGCAGCAAGTCCAGCTCCAGATCGGCCACGCGCAGGACATTGCTGTCCAGTCCGCCGCCTCGTCCACGCCGCAGGATGGTGCGCACGCGGGCCAATAGCTCGGCAAAAGAAAACGGTTTGACCAGGTAATCGTCGGCTCCCAACTCCAGCCCCTTCACACGGTCTTCCACCTGATCGCGGGCGGTCAGAAACAGCACCGGCATTTCCAGCCCACGCCGCCGCAGTGATGCCAGCACCTGCCAGCCATCCAGCTCCGGCAACATCACGTCCAGGATCACCAAGTCGTATTCGCCATGCAAAGCCAAGTGCAGCCCATCGCTGCCATTGGCCGCCAAGTCCGCCACAAAACCGGCTTCATTCAAGCCTTGACGCAGGTATTCGCCGGTTTTCGGTTCGTCTTCAACGATCAGTATTTTCACGGGCCTGCTCCATCTATTGCTCCCCGCTAGTCTGACAGCAATTCGACTTTATGGCAGCAAGATGACAGAAATGTCATCTTCGACTCACCTTCCCGACAGGGGCGAAGGTCCAAACTCCCTTCAATTACCCATACATTGAAAGGAGCCTGCGGTGATGCTCAACCCTTCGTCCCTGTTCAGAAGCCTGGTGCCGTGGCTCAGCTTGCTGGCTACCGGTGTGGTATTGGCTGCTCCTGCGGAGAAAAATCAGGTCAATCCATCGCCGACCAAGCTGCAGTACACCTCTGCATTGGCGAGTTATCAGGGCTACACCGATCAGGCGGTGCAGTCCTGGCGTGAGGCCAATGACCGGGTTGGTCGGATTGGCGGCTGGCGCGCCTACGCCAAGGAAGCCGCAACTGGACAGTCAGCGCCCGATACGCCACCGGCGGCCAATCCGCACGCCGGTCACCATGAGGGAGGCAAGCAATGAAGCGCTTGCTCTCATCTCATCGCGCCAAGCTGGCGGTGTCCGTGGTTGCTATCGGGGTTTTGTCTGGCTGTGCCAGCGTCAGCCTTGAGCAGAACGTGAACCGCGTCAATACCGAGACCACCGGCTTCACTGACGGGCAATTGAGCTTGGCCCAAAGCAATCAGGAACGTGAGCAACGCGCACAGCTCGCTGCCCAATTGCTGGCAAAACCCCTTGGGCAGAAAGAAGCTGTGCAGCTCGCATTGACCAACAGCCACGCCTTGCAAGCCCTGCTGGCGCAAGGTTGGGCGGAGTCCGCCGACGCCGCACAGGTCGGCCGCATTGCCAACCCCATCTTCAGTTTTGAGCGCATGGTGGTTGGTGATGAGCTGGAGTTGGCACGCTCGCTCTCGTTTGGTCTGCTGGATCTCTTGACCTTGCCTGCCCGCACGGGCATCGCCGAGCGCCGCATCGAGCAGGCGCAATTGCGTCTTTCTGCTGAGGTGGTGGATCGCGTGACACAGGTACGCCAAGCCTGGGTGCGTGCCGTGGCGGCTCAGCAGGCCCTGAGCTACGCGCGACAGGTGTTTGAAAGCGCCGAGGCCGGTGCCGAACTCGCGCGGCGCATGCAGTCGGTAGGCAACTTCAATCGCATCAGTCGTGCCCGTGAGCAATCTTTCTATGCCGATGCCGCTACCCGCCTGGCGACTGCCCAACACCAAGCGACCGCGAGCCGGGAGGAACTGATTCGTTTGCTGGGGCTTGATGAGGCGCAGGCGCAACAACTCCAACTGTCCGAACGTCTGCCCGATTTGCCCAAAGCGCCGCTCGAACCAAATACGGTAGGCGCATTGGCGACGAATGGTCGTCTGGACATTCGTTTGGCGCAAAGCGCACTGGCTGGCGCGGGCAAGGCACAAGGCTTGAACATCATCACCAGTTTCACCGACATCGAGTTGACCGCGCGGCGCAATACGGTATTTGACAACGCCGCAGGAACCCGAACCGAACCGCGCGGATTCGAGGTGGCGGTTCGCTTACCAATTTTCGACTGGGGCGGCATGCAGCGCGATGCGTGGAATGCCCGCACGCTCGCGGCGGCCAATCAACTGGAGGCCACGGTGCGCGCGGCGGGCTCGCACTTGCGCGAGAGTTATTCGGCCTATCGCACATCATTTGATGTGGCCAAGCATTACCGGGATGAAGTGCTGCCCGTGCGCCGTGTGATCTCCGATGAAAACCAACTTCGCTACAACGGCATGCTGATTGGTGTCTTCGAGTTGCTGGCCGACGCTCGTGATCAGGTTGGAACCGTGACAGCCGCCATTAATGCGCAGCAACAGTTCTGGCTGGCGGACGCAGCCTTGCAGGCGTCGTTGATCGGCCGCCCCACCACGACCTCCCTGTCCGTGATGACCAGCGCACCCAGTGCTGGTGCGGCTGGACATTGACTAAGGGATTGAAGCCATGACATCCAGAAGAGATTTTTTCCGATTGGCCAGTATCGCTGGTGGTGCAGTTGCAGCCAGTGCTGTGAGCCGCGTGGCACTTGCAGCCTTGCCAGAGCCCGTCATTCAAACCAGCCCTGACACCATGCCGCCACTGGTGCCCAATACTGGGCGCTCATACAACCCGGTGGTGACACTCAACGGTTGGACTTTGCCCTGGCGTATGAACAACGGCGTAAAAGAGTTTCACTTGGTGGCCGAACCGGTGGTGCGCGAGATGGCCCCCGGCTTCAAGGCCCACCTGTGGGGCTACAACGGGCAAAGCCCCGGCCCCACCATCGAAGTGGTCGAGGGCGACCGCGTGCGGATTTTCGTCACCAACAAGCTCCCCGAGCACACCAGTATCCACTGGCATGGTCAACGCTTGCCCAGTGGCATGGATGGTGTGGCCGGTTTGACCCAACCTGCCATCCAGCCGGGCAAGACGTTCGTCTATGAATTCGTGGCGCGCCGCCCCGGTACCTTCATGTACCACCCGCATGCGGATGAAATGACGCAGATGGCCATGGGCATGATGGGCTTCTGGGTCACTCACCCCAAAGCCAAGCACCCGTTGATCGATGATGTGAACCGGGATTTTTGTTTTCTGCTCAACGCCTACGACATCGACCCTGGGAGCTACACGCCCAAGATCATGACGATGCTGGACTTCAACCTGTGGAGCTGGAACAGCCGAATCTTCCCCGGCATCGATTCATTAAATGTGCGGTTGAACGACAAGGTTCGCATTCGTATCGGCAACCTGACGATGACCAACCACCCGATCCACCTGCACGGGCACGAGTTTCTCGTCACTGGCACAGATGGCGGGCCAACTCCCAAGAGCACCCGCTGGTACGAGGTCACCACCGATGTCGCGGTCGGCCAAATGCGGCAGATCGAATTTCTCGCCGACGAGGAAGGCGACTGGGCCTTCCACTGCCACAAGAGCCACCACACCATGAATGCCATGGGCCACAACGTGCCCACGCTCATCGGAGTCGATCATCGTGGCATTGCCAAGAAGATTAATTCCTTGATTCCTGATTACATGGTAATGGGCGAACGCGGCATGGCCGACATGACCGAGATGGAAATGCCCATTCCAGATAACACTGCGCCCATGATGACCGGCGAGGGGCCGTTCGGCTCGGTCGAGATGGGTGGCATGTTCAGCGTGCTCAAGGTACGCCGCGACCAAAAGCCCGGCGACTACAGCAATCCGGGCTGGTTCAAGCACCCGGAAGGCACGGTGGCGCACGAATACACCGGGCCGCTGGCCGAACCTGCCCGCTTCAAGTCGGAAGGAGGGCAATCCATGCCACGCGCCCAGAAGCCGCTCGCCCCAACAGAAGTGAAGGTGCGCAAGCCCAGCAGTGGCCATGACAACCACTGATCCACTTTGATTTAACCCAGGAGACCTTGTAATGACTCAGATGATCCGCACCCTTCGCCCTTTGACCTTGATCGCCGTGTTGGCCTTGTCTAGTGCTGCTTTTGCCGGTGGCACCCATGGAGGTGGCCACGGCCACGACAGCGACGAGACCGCGATTGGCAAACCCGGCGTGGCCAGCAAAGCCAGCCGAACCGTCACCGTTCAGATGACGGACAACATGCGCTATACGCCCGCCGAGATTCAGGTCAAGCAAGGTGAGACGGTTCGTTTCATCGTCAAAAACAAGGGTCAGGTCAAACACGAGCTAAGTTTGGGCACTCAGCAGGAACTGTTGGAACACTTGGAACAGATGCGCAAATTCCCGGACATGGAACACGACGAGCCCAGCAAGGTCACGTTGGCTCCCGGGAAACAGGGAGAAATCGTCTGGCAGTTCACCAAAGCGGGCACCGTGAACTTTGCTTGCCTGATGCCGGGGCACTACGAGGCTGGTATGAAGGGTCAAGTCAAGGTCAGCAAAAAATAGTTTGAG
>JAJVIJ010000031.1 GCA_022072095.1 Rhodocyclaceae bacterium | reverse complement strand
CTGCGTTTCCCACCGCCCGCCCACAGGTCGGCGGCTGCCCACACGCTCCACAGGCCCCATCCATCGGTTACAAATACAGCACTTCAAAACCAGAAGCTCAGACTCATACCTTCATTGGAATTGACTGTAGGCACCGCCGGCCGCAGCGTATCATGGGCAGCGACGACGTCGACGATCAACAAACGAGAGGAGAAAAGCGAGATGGCCTTGAACTACGAACAGCTCATGAACCTGGATCTGCCCGATGTGGTCTCGACCTACACGCAGCGCGACACGATGCTGTACGCGCTCGGAATCGGCCTCGGAGCCGACCCGATGGATGAAAAGCAGCTGAACTACGTGTACGAGGAAAACCTGCAGGCCATGCCATCGATGGCGGTCGTGCTCGGGCATCCTGGTATGTGGATCAAGGACCCCAAGTATGGCCTCGACTGGGTCAAGGGCGTGCATGGCGAACAGGGTTTCATCATCCACAAGGCGCCGCTGCCGGTGGCCGCGACGGTCATCGGACAGACCAAGGTCACCGCGGTCGTGGACAAGGGTCGGGACAAGGGTGCGATCATGTTCTCGGAGCGCTACATCCTCGACAAGGCCAGCGGCGAGCGCATCGCGACACTGACCCAATCGTACTTCCTGCGCGGCGACGGCGGCTTCGGCGGTCCATCCGGGCCGACACCGCCCGTGCACGCCCTGCCGGAATCGGCGCCGGAAAAGGCCATGGATCTGCCGACGCTGGAACGCGCTGCGCTGATCTATCGCCTGTCGGGCGACTACAACCCCCTGCACGCGGACCCGAAGGTCGGCAAGGCGGCCGGCTTTCCCAGGCCCATCCTGCATGGCCTGTGCACCTTCGGTGTCGCCACGCATGCGATCATCGCCAGCTACTGCGATTACCAGGGAAGCCGGCTGACGGCGATGCAGGCGCGCTTTTCGTCCCCGGTCTTTCCCGGTGAAACGATCCGCACCGAGATGTGGCGGCAGGGTAACGTCATTTCCTTCCGGGCGCGGGTCGTCGAGCGCGATGTCGTGGTGTTGAACAACGGCCGCGCGGAAATCGTCTGATCCGGCCGGCACACGGGGTGGCACGGCCCCGGTGCCGTCGCCACCCACACCACCCCCGCGGCGTCGCGAGACCCTAGTCGCGAACGCCGGCCCTGTCGGATCAGCGTCGACCTGGAGTCCAGCATGAATGACGTATACATCATCGGTGTCGGCATGACGCCGTTCGGCAAGCTTACGCACATGACGGTCAAGGACCTCACCCGAGCGGCGTCCGACGCGGCGCTGGCTGACGCCGGCATCGCGCGCGATGCCATCGGTGCGGCATTTTTCGGCAATGCCGGCCAGGCCGCGCTGGAGGGCCAGTTCATGGTGCCAGGCGAAATCGCGCTGCGTGCCGCGGGCTATTCCGGCATTCCCATCGTCAATGTCGAGAATGCGTGCGCGTCGGCAAGCACGGCCCTGCACCAAGCCTACACCTACGTCAAGGCGGGCATGGCGGAAGTCGTGCTGGCCATCGGCGCCGAGAAAATGTACATCGAAGACCGCGCGCGCATGTTCGGCGTGTTCGATGGCGCCTGGGACGTGAGCCGCGGCCAAGCCAACCTCGACGCCATCATCGAGCTGGCCAAGGACATGCCCTTGCCGCCCGAAGCCCTGCAGGACACCGGGCAACGCAGTGTCTTCATGGACATGTACGCGAACCTGGCACGCTTCCACATGAAGACCTTCGGCACCACGCAGCGGCAGATTGCGGCGGTCGCGGCCAAGAATCACCATCACAGCACGCTCAACCCGCTGTCGCAATACCGCAACGACCTCAGCATCGACGAGGTCCTGGCCTCACGGCTGATCGCCTGGCCGCTCACGCTGCCGATGTGCGCGCCGATCAGTGACGGTGCCGCGGCCGCCGTCGTCTGCCACGTGGATTACCTGAAAAAGCTCGGCACCCGACGCGCCGTGCGCATCGCCGCCAGCGTACTCGCATCCGGTTCCGACCGGCGCGCGGACGAGTGGGACAAGGCCATGTGCCGCATCGCCGCCTTCAAGGCCTATGAACAGGCCGGCATCGGTCCTGAGGAGGTTTCGCTGGCCGAGGTCCATGATGCCAGCGCGTTCGCGGAAATCCTTCAGACCGAAAACCTCGGATTCTGCGCACCCGGCGAGGGCGGACATCTCGCTGCATCGGGCGCGACCAGCCTGGGAGGGCGCATCCCTGTCAATCCCTCCGGCGGCTTGGAATCGAAAGGGCACCCGATTGGCGCCACCGGCCTGGGACAGGTATTCGAACTGGTCCAGCAATTGCGCGGGGAGGCCGGCGAGCGCCAGGTCGCGGACGCCCGCTTTGCCATCGCCGAGAATGGTGGCGGCTTTCATGGGTATGAAGAAGCCGCCGCCTGCATCACGCTGCTCGCCCGACCCGAGGCGATTCACTGAAAGCAAGGACACGACCATGCGCATGATCGATTACCTGGACCGCGGCGCTGCCCATTACCCGGACCGGATCTGCCTGCTGGACGAGCTGGCCCGTATCGACTACCGCACCGCCGTCGCCGATTCGCATCGGATCGGCCGAGGGCTGCTGGCGGCCGAACTGAGCCCGGGCGCCAAGGCCGCCGTGCTCAGCCCCAACGACGCCCGTGCCTTCCAGGCGGTGCTCGGCATTCTGCGTGCAGCGATGACCTGGATTCCGCTCAACGCCCGCAACCTGCTCGACGAGAACATTTACTTCCTCACTGCCAACGACTGCGAATTCCTGTTTTTTCACAGCCAGTTCGAACAGGACGTTGCGCGCATACGCCGTGAAGCGCCAGGTCTGAAGGGGCTGGTCTGCCTGGACCGGGCCTCGGAACACGCCCCATCGCTGGCCGACTGGATGGCCGAGTACTCCACCGGCGGGGCCCTGGATCTGCGCCAGGCGCCCGATGACGTCGCCGCGATCCTGTCCACAGGCGGCACGACCGGTCGGCCCAAGGGTGTGATGTTGACCCATCTCAATTTCGAGACGATGAGCGCCAACTTCCTCGCCTGCATGCCGATCACCGAGCCGCCGGTCTATCTGGTGGCCGCACCGATGACTCACGCGGCGGGACTGACGGCGTTCCCGCTGATCGCCATGGGCGCGACCAACGTCATCCTCGCCAAACCCGAGCCGGAAGCCATACTCGAGGCGATCCCGCGGCATCGCGTCAGCCACCTGTTCCTGCCGCCCACCGTGATCTACATGCTGCTCGCGCACCCGCGTGTGCGCGAGTACGACTACCGCTCGTTGCGCAACTTCCTGTATGCCGCAGCGCCGATGTCCGTGGACAAACTCAAGCAGGCCATGAGCATTTTCGGGCCGGTCATGACGCAAACCTTCGGACAGGCAGAATCGCCGATGATCTGCACCTACATGAGTCCACAGGACCATCTCGGCGCCAGTGATGCACGGCTCGCGAGCTGCGGCCGTGCCACGCCCTTCACCCAGGTCGGCATCATGGATGACGATGGCCACCTGCTGCCATGCGGCGAGCGTGGCGAGATCGTCGTGCGTGGCAACCTGGTCATGAAGGGCTACTACAAGAACCCGGACGCCACCGCCGAGGCCTCGCGCCACGGCTGGCACCACACCGGCGACATCGGCCAGATGGACGAAGCCGGCTACCTCTACATCGTCGACCGCAAGAAGGACATGATCATCAGCGGCGGCTTCAATATCTACCCGAGCGAAATCGAGCAGGTCATCTGGTCGCACCCGGCCGTGCAGGATTGTGCGGTCATCGGCGTTCCGGACGACAAGTGGGGCGAAGCCGTCAAAGCCGTCGTCGAACTGAAGCCGGGCGCCACCGCCACGATCGAACAACTGTTGGCGCATTGTCGCCAGCATCTAGGCGGCATGAAAACACCCAAATCGATCGAACTCACGCCCGGCCTGCCGCGCAGTCCGGTCGGCAAAGTCCTCAAGAAGGAGCTGCGACTGCGCTACTGGGAAGGACATAGCCGGAAAATCTGAGCGCGCGGCCGCGGAACATCGGCCTAGCCCAGAGCCGTCACCGCCGCCACCTCAGCTAACGGGTCCGCCCACCGAGCGCACGGCCAGTGCAAGGCCGGTGCCTCATAGTGCCCGCCATACCAGCAGGCTGCCGGTTACAAACAGCATCGCGGTGATGAAGCGTGCCATGCCCGGCACCGAGATGCGTGTATGAACCTTGTTGCCGACATAGAGCCCCGCGAGCATGGCTGGAAACCCGGCGGCAGCGAGCCACAGGAGATTGTCTTGCAGCATCAGCCCCGAAAGCAGGTACATTGCGATGCGCAGTCCTGTCGTCGCCACGAAGGTTGCCGACATCGTGGCACGCAAGCGGCTCTTGTCGTCCTTGATCCGGCCGGTGAAATACAGCACCCACAGTGGTCCGGCAATGCCGAACAGGGCGCCCAGCCCACCGCCGATCAGTCCGGTTGGAACCGACCACCATTTCGAAATAGCCATTGGATTGGCCGTTCCGGACAACAGGTTGTAAACCGCTGCGCCGATGACGAATACGCCCAGCGCCATCTGCACGTAACGCGGGGGCAGATCACCCAATAGCCAGACGCCGGCACTGATACCGATCACGAGCGGAGGGATGACGATCAGGCACTCCTTCCAGTCGACGTGCTTGCGCTCCCTGGTCGCGACGGTGAGCGAAGCCAGAAAGTCGTTCAACACCGACATCGGCACGACGAACTGCACCGGCAAGAACAAGGACAGCAGCGGAATACCGACCAGCGCCGAACCAAAGCCGGAAATGGCGAAAACCGTGTAGGCGCCGAACACCACCAGTGGCACCAGAAAATAGATCTCGATCGGAAAGGTCATTGCATAGTCGTTCGATTTGGCGCATATCATCAGGCGCCCATTTTTCTATATTTTTATAACCTATTGTTTTTATATGATAACAATAACCATCCCGAGCAATTATCCGCCCCATACGGACGTTTCCGCAAGTCGGTCGACCGATAAGCACTCTCGTAGGCCATGACGGCCGCGCCATCACGGAATGATTGTCGATGTCTCCACGAGGCCGGCGACGCTGCCCGAGTGGTGGCCTGGAGGTTTCCTGCCGCGACGGGATCTTTGACCCTCGATCGCCGCGGTTCAGACTCTTCCGCAGCCAACCTCAACCCAGATCGAACCGGTCGGCGTTCATCACCTTGACCCAGGCGGCGACGAAGTCGCGGACGAACTTCTCAGCCGCATCGTCGCTGGCGTAGACCTCGGCAATCGCGCGCAGCTCGGCGTTCGAGCCGAACACCAGATCCGCCCGGGTGCCGGTCCACTTGACGGCGCCGGTGGCTCGGTCATGCGCCTCGTAGAGCCCCGCGCCGGCCGCCTTCCACTCCACGCCCATGTCGAGCAGGTTGACGAAGAAGTCGTTAGTCAACATGCCGGGGCGGGTGGTGAGCAGGCCATGCTTCGAGCCGCCGTGCACGGTGCCGAGTGCCCGCAGGCCCCCGACCAGCACGGTCATCTCCGGCGCAGTGAGCGTGAGTAACTGCGCGCGGTCCAGCAGCAGTTCCTCGGCCGGGCTTGTGACGCCGGCTTTCATGTAATTGCGGAAGCCGTCCGCGGCTGGTTCCAGCACGGCGAAGGACTCGACGTCGGTCTGCTCGGCCGTCGCGTCGCCGCGACCGGGCGCGAACGGCACCGTGATGTCGAACCCGGCCGCCTTGGCCGCCTGCTCGATGCCGACGTTGCCGCCGAGCACGATCACGTCCGCCACGCTGGCGCCGGTCGCGGCGGCAATACCTTCGAGCACGCCCAAAACGCGGGCCAGGCGCGCCGGCTCGTTGGCTTCCCCGTCCTTCTGCGGCGCCAGGCGAATGCGCGCACCGTTGGCCCCGCCGCGCTTGTCCGAACCGCGGAAGGTGCGCGCGCTGTCCCAGGCGGTGGCGACCAGATCGCTCACGCCAAGGCCGCTCGCGGCGATTTTGGCCTTCACCGCTGCGACGTCGTAGTCGCGCCGGCCGGCCGGCACCGGGTCCTGCCAGATCAGCGCCTCGCTCGGCACTTCCGGGCCCAGATAGCGCTCGCGCGGCCCCATGTCGCGGTGCGTCAGCTTGAACCAGGCGCGGGCAAAGGCATCGGCGAACTGGCCGGGGTTCTGGTGGAAGCGGCGCGCGATCGGCTCGTAGATCGGGTCGAAGCGCAGCGAAAGATCCGCGGTGGTCATCATCGGCGGGTGCTTCTGGGACGGGTCGTGCGCGTCCGGGATCAGGTGCTCGGGCTTCACGTCTGCGGCCTGCCACTGCCAGGCACCGGCCGGGCTCTTCACCAGCGCCCACTCGTAGCCGAACAGCATGTCGAAATAGCCGTTGTCCCAGGTGGTCGGGTTCGGCTTCCAGGCGCCCTCGATGCCGCTGGTGGTGGTGTCGGCGCCCTTGCCGGTGCCGAGCGCATTTCTCCAACCGAGCCCCATCTGTTCGATGGCCGCGCCTTCGGGCTCGGCGCCGACGAGCTTTGGATCGCCCGCGCCGTGCGCCTTGCCGAAGGTGTGGCCGCCGGCCACCAGCGCCACGGTCTCCTCGTCGTTCATCGCCATGCGGGCGAAGGTCTCGCGCACGTCGCGGCCGGAGGCCACCGGGTCGGGATTGCCGTCCGGGCCTTCCGGGTTCACGTAGATCAGACCCATCTGCACCGCCGCGAGCGGGTTTTCCAGCTCGCGATTGCCCGAATAGCGGCTGTTCGGCTTGTCCGAGGTGGCCAGCCACTCGGCTTCGGCGCCCCAGTAGACCTCCTCCTCGGGTTCCCAGATGTCCTCGCGGCCGCCGCCGAAACCGAAGGTCTTGAAGCCCATCGACTCCAGCGCCACGTTGCCGGCCAGGATCATCAGGTCGGCCCAGGAGATGCGCTTGCCGTATTTGCGCTTGATCGGCCACAGCAGCCGGCGCGCCTTGTCGAGGTTGCCGTTGTCCGGCCAGCTGTTCAGCGGCGCGAAACGCTGATTGCCGTTGCCGGCGCCGCCACGGCCGTCGGCGATGCGGTAGGTGCCGGCGCTGTGCCAGGCCATGCGGATGAACAGGCCGCCGTAGTGGCCCCAGTCGGCCGGCCACCACTCCTGCGAGTCGGTCATCAGGGCCTTCAGATCGGCCTTCAGCGCCGCGTAATCGAGCTTCTCGAACTCGGCGGCGTAGTCGAAGCCGGCGTCCATCGGGTTCCGGGCCGAGGCGTGCTGGCTGAGGATGCCGAGGTTCAGGCGCTTCGGCCACCAGTTGCTGTTGGACTGCGCGGCCGCGGTGGTGCGGCTGCCGTGGAAGGGGCATTTGGGCTCGTTGGACATGGCGTGCTCCTGTCTCTCTTGTCTGCGGAACACCGAATCTAGGGCACACGGCTCAATCGCTCCAATTGATTTTTTTCACCGACCCTATTCAAAACCTCACTGATGGGTCCGATCCTGCTCAAATGAGGCTTGCTCGATCGCGAACGTCGAACCTGCTGGGTTGGCGGCACTTCGCTTGGACATCCGTTGATTACAATGGGCCGATCGACCTTCAAGCGGGGCCGTACAGATTGCGCAGATGGCAAACGTTCCCTACGGTCGATGTGGGCATGAAGCTCGCGGCAGGATCTGGACACCATTGATTCAACATGGATCTCGGCCTCCCCCTTAAACCACCATTCCTCGAACGGATCGAATTCGATAGTGTGGATTGATCGCATACATGGCAACAATGGCAACAATCGACCTGGCGCATGGCGCCCTGCTTTTTGCGGTCATCGGGATCGCTTACTTCGTCCGCGGCATGACCGGCTTCGGCTCGGGATTGATCGCCGTACCGTGGCTCGCCCACGTCCTGCCCATGAAAACGGTGGTACCGATCATCATGAGCCTCGATTTCGCGGCCTCGCTCTACCTCGGCGGCGTAGGGGGGAAAAAATCCGAATGGTCTGAAATCAGGATTTTGCTGCCGTTCGCAGTGCTCGGCGCATTGGTGGGTGCGTTTGCGCTGTTGCGATTGCCCACGGAGCCCGTGCTGATGACGCTCGGCGTGTTCGCCGCGATTTTTGGCGCGCGCAATCTCCTCGGAATGCAGCCCGAAGGAGCGATTTCGCGTCTGTGGGCGGTGCCGACCGGCCTGATCGGTAGTAGCGCCGGCGCCTTGTTCGGCATCGGTGCACCGCCATACATCATCTATCTGACGCACCGATTGACCGACAAGGAAGCGGTGCGCGCGACTTACTCCTGGTTGTTCGTGGCGGACGCCGGCTTCCGTCTGTTGCTGTTCGCGCTGACCGGTCTGTTGCTCGCCAAGGAGGTGCTGCTCGGCATCGCGGTCGGCATCCTGCCGTTGATGATCGGCCTTTCACTCGGGCATCGCGCCCATGTGCGCGCGAGCCGGGACACCGTCATGCGTGTGATCGGGGCAACGCTGATATTGAGCGGTGCGTCGCTGGTGCTCAAGGTGATGCTCAAGTAATGCGCTGGCCGGGGTCCACCCGGAAAAAGCGCTTACAGGCAGGACGTATAATCGCCGGCCCGGCTACACCTGCCCTCGACGCCCCGAGGCGAATGCTGATGCGACACATTATTGCGCTCCGCGGCACGACTGCGCTCTCCCCTGCCCGTCTGTCGCGCACGACCGCGGCGCTGCGGACCGTCGAACCGAAATTGCGCACGCTCGCCGCCGACGAATGGTTTCTGGTGGAACTCGACGCGTTGCCGGATGAGCCCGAGCTCGAGCGGCTGTGTCAGCTGATATCCGGGCGACCGGACAGCGACGTCGGCGAGGGCGTGTTGTGCCTGGTGACCCCGCGGCTGGGCACGATCTCACCCTGGTGCTCGAAGGCGACGGATATCGCGCACCAATGCGGTTTTGGTGGTGTACGCCGTATCGAGCGCGCAATCGCCTATCGGCTCGACCTGCCCAGACAGATCGCCAATCGACTGACCGGCCCGGCCTGGTCGCAACTTGCCGGACTACTGCACGATCGCATGACCGAGTCGGCGCTCGACTCACTGGCGGCAGCCAAAGCGCTGTTCGCAGAATTCGAACCGGCGCCGGTACATACCGTACTCCTGTCGACGCAGGGCCCGGCCAGCCTTCAGGCCGCAAACCGCGAACTCGGTCTGGCACTGTCCGACGAGGAGATCGCGTATCTGGTCGGCGCCTACCAGGCCATGGAACGAGACCCCACCGACGCCGAGTTGATGATGTTCGCGCAGGCCAACTCTGAGCACTGCCGCCACAAGATATTCAATGCCCACTGGATCATCGAAGGGCAGCCACAGCCACATTCCCTGTTCGAGATGATCCGTAGCACTCATGCGGCCCATCCGGAATACACGCTGGTCGCCTACGAAGACAATGCGGCGGTCATTGCCGGGGGCGAGGCAGCGATGTTCGCGCCCGATGAAGGGGATGTCTGGTCCTACCGAACCGAGCGGCTCGAAATTCTGGCCAAGGTCGAAACGCACAACCACCCTACGGCCATTTCGCCCTTCGCCGGTGCAGCGACCGGTGCCGGCGGCGAAATCCGTGACGAGGGCGCGACCGGACGGGGTGCCAAACCCAAGGCAGGCCTATGCGGATTCTCGGTCTCGGACCTGAACGTTCCAGATTGGCCGCGCCCGTGGGAGACGGGGTACGGTAGCCCGGACAGGATCAGCCCGGCACTGGAGATCATGCTTGCCGGACCGATCGGTGCAGCCGCTTTCAACAATGAATTTGGCCGGCCGAATCTCGCGGGTTACTTCAGGAGCTTTGAACTCGATTTCATGGGCGAGCGTCGTGGCTACCACAAGCCGATCATGATCGCCGGCGGCATCGGCAACATCACTGCGCGTCAGATCAACAAGATTCGCTTCGAGGCCGGTGCGCTGCTCGTCGTGCTGGGCGGGCCGGCGATGCGCATTGGTCTGGGCGGAGGCTCGGCATCATCCATTTCGTCCGGAACGAACACCACGGAACTCGATTTCGCGTCGGTGCAACGAGGCAATCCGGAGATGCAGCGTCGCGCGCAGGAGGTGATCGATGGCTGTTGGCGGCGAGGATCCGGCAACCCGATCCTGGCCATCCATGATGTCGGCGCCGGCGGCCTGGCGAATGCGCTACCGGAGCTGGTGCATGCCGTCGGCCTTGGTGCTCGTCTCGAACTGCGCGAAGTGCCGACTGAAGAGCCGGGCATGAGCCCAATGGAAATTTGGTGCAACGAAGCGCAGGAGCGCTACGTGCTGGCCGTGGATCCGGCTTGCCTCGCCGATTTCGACGCGCTGTGCAAGCGCGAACGCTGTCCCTATGCCGTACTCGGTGTCGCCGCTGCAGATGGACGATTGAAGGTCAGCGATCGCCATTTCGGCAATCGACCGGTCGATATGCCATTGGATGTGCTGCTGGGCCGACCGCCGCGCATGACCCGACAGGTGTCGCGTCGGCCGGCCTATGTGCCGCCCTTCGATGTCATGGACATCGATCTTGCCGAAGCGGTCGCACGTGTGCTGTCACACCCTAGCGTCGCATCCAAGGAGTTTCTGATCACCATAGGTGATCGCACGGTGGGCGGATTGTGCGCTCGTGACCAAATGGTCGGCCCCTGGCAGGTGCCGGTCGCCGATTGTGCGGTGACCGCGCGCGATTTTCGCGGCTATGCCGGCGAGGGTTTCGCAATGGGCGAGCGCACGCCACTGGCGTTGTTGTCCTCGCCGGCGGCCGCGCGCATGGCAGTCGGTGAAGCGCTGACCAATCTGGCGGCAGCCGACGTACCGGAATTGAAGGCAGTCAAGCTCTCTGCAAACTGGATGGCCGCGGCCGGACACAAGGGGGAAGACGCGGCGCTCTTCGACGCCGTACACGCGTTGGCCTTCGATTTTTGCCCGGCGCTGGGGGTGTCCATTCCGGTCGGCAAGGACAGCCTATCGATGCGCACAGCCTGGCAGCAGGACGATTGCGAACGCGCCGTCATCGCGCCCGTATCGCTGATCGTCACAGCCTTTGCCCCGATCACCGACATCCGGCGGACGCTGACCCCACAAATCAAATTGCCCGAAAACGAAGCAACCGAGTTGTTGCTCATCGATCTGGGCCAGGGTCGCAATCGCTTGGGAGGATCGATCCTTGCACAGTGCTATCGCAGCATCGGCGAACACGCCCCGGACATCGAACCGGAGCCACTCGCGCGCTTTTTTGCCGCGGTCCGCGAACTCGCCGCGCAGGACATGATCCTCGCCTACCACGATCGCTCCGACGGAGGCCTGCTGGCGACACTCGCCGAGATGGCTTTCGCCGGCCGCGTCGGTCTTTCGATCAACCTCGACACGATTTGCTGGGACCCACTGCTGGCGGATGTCGACTCGTTGGAGAAGCGCCCCGATTCGATCAGGGGACGCTATACGGACCGGATATTCGCCACATTATTTGCCGAGGAACTCGGTGCCGTGATCCAGATCCGCCAATCGCAGCGCACGCAGGTCATGGAGCAGTTGCGCGCATTCGGCCTGTCCGGCCACACGCATTTCATCGGCCATCCTAACGAGCGCGACGAGTTCCGCCTGATCCGCAATGCCCGTGTGGTTTACTCTGCACCACGAGCGACGTTGCAAAAGCTATGGAATGAAACTTCGTACCGCCTCTCGCGCTTGCGTGACGACCCGACGTGCGCCGATGAAGCCTACGCACAAGCTGACAGTGCGGAGCGGCGCGGCTTGTATGCCGAACTCGACATTCGCGCGCCAGGGCCGTCTATAGTCGGTACGGCCAGACCGCGCGTCGCCATCCTGCGCGAGCAGGGCGTCAATGGTCAGATGGAAATGGCTGCGGCGTTCGAGCGCGCCGGCTTTGCGCCGCTCGATGTGCACATGTCCGACCTCAAGGCCGGCCACGTCGATCTTGCCGACTTCAGTGGTTTGGCCGCCTGCGGCGGCTTTTCCTATGGCGATGTGCTCGGAGCCGGTACCGGCTGGGCCAAGTCAATATTGTTCGACCCGCGCCTGCGCGAACAGTTTGGCCAGTTCTTCGCACGCCCGGACAGCTTCACGCTCGGCGTCTGCAACGGCTGTCAGATGCTGAGCCAGCTCGCCGAGATCATTCCTGGCAGCGGCCACTGGCCGCGTTTCGAGCGGAATCGAAGCGACCAGTACGAAGCCCGCCTGGTCATGGTCGAGGTGGCCGAAAACCCGTCGGTGTTGTTCGCCGGCATGTCCGGATCGAGGCTACCGATCGTCGTCTCCCATGGCGAAGGCCGTGCTCGATTTGCCACTGACGCGTCGTCAGCGCGGGTCGCATTACGGTTCATCGACGGCGATGGCCGGCCTACCGAGCATTACCCGGACAATCCGAACGGTTCACCCGCCGGCATCGCCAGCGTCTGCAATGATGACGGTCGCATCACGATCATGATGCCTCATCCTGAACGATTGTTTCGCACCGTGCAGTTCTCATGGCATCCCGAATCCTGGCTGCATGACTGGCCCGAAGAGTCGCCCTGGATGACGTTGTTCCACAATGCACGTCGTTGGCTCGGCTGAACGCCGGTCATCCGACGACAAAGGGTATCCCGCCGCGCCCGATCAACACCACTCAGTTGCGACCGTACACGTCCTCGAAACGCACAATGTCGTCCTCGCCAAGGTACGCTCCCGACTGAACCTCGATGATTTCGAGCGGCACCTTGCCTGGATTTTCGAGACGATGCTGAGTGCCTAGCGGAATATAGGTCGACTCGTTTTCGCCGAGCAGAATCGTCCGATCACCGCAAACGACACGCGCGGTTCCTCGCACCACGATCCAATGCTCCGCGCGGTGATAATGCATCTGCAACGACAGCGCCGCGCCCGGCTTCACGACGATGCGCTTCACCTGAAAGCGATCGCCGGCATCAATGGAATCGTAGGAACCCCATGGGCGATAGACCTTACGATGAGCGTCAGCCTGTTCCCGGCGCTCGGTCTGCAAGCGTGTGACCAGCGATTTGACATCCTGCGTGCGATCCTTTGCCGCAACCATGATGGCATCGGGTGTTTCCACCACGACCACATCGCGGACGCCCAGGCAGGCCACGAGCCGTCCTTCGGCATAGACCAGACTGTCGTGGGTATCCTGTAGCAGCACGTCACCGCGCACCGCATTGCCGTTATCGTCCTTGTCGACCACCTGCCACAAGGAATCCCAGGCGCCGACATCTGACCACCCGGCTTCGAGCGGCACGACCACCGCGCGCGCCAACGGTTCGCTTTCGGCGGTCAGCGGTTCCATGATCGCGTAATCGATCGAATCCGAAGGGCAGGCGGCGAACGACTCCCGCGCAACGCGGAAAAAATCCGCGTCGGTCCTGCCAGCAGCGTAAGCAGTCTGACAGGCCGCTTCGATGTCCCTACGATAGCGCGCCAGCAGCTCGAGCCAGAGTCCAGCACGGCCCATGAAAATGCCGCTGTTCCAGAGATACCCCCCGTCAGCAAGATAAGACTCCGCAACCGCGCGATCAGGTTTCTCGACGAAGCGGCCCAATATTCTGGCTCCCTCACCGCCGTCGATCGCTTCCCCAACGCGGATATAGCCATAACCGGTTTCCGGCCGATCCGGTACGACGCCGAACGTGACCACTGCCCCTCTTGCTGCCTGACGCGCACCCAACTCCACGGCACGACAAAAGGCCGGGCGATCGGTGATGACGTGGTCCGCGGGCATGATCAGCAATATCGGGTCCTCGCCTGCATGCATCGCCGCCAACGCTGCCAGGGCAACCGCCGGCGCCGTATTGCGGCCAACCGGCTCCAACACCAACGCGCTCGCCGGTTTGCCCACAGCCCGCAACTGCTCCGCGGTAATGAAACGATACTCTTCATTGCAGACGACAATCGGAGAGGGGGCAATCCCAAGCGATGTCTCGGAGCCTTCGATGCGCAATGCGGTGTCCTGCAGCAAACTGCACGCGCCGGTCAACGCAAGCAACTGCTTCGGATATCGGGTCCGAGACAACGGCCACAGGCGCGTGCCGGAGCCTCCAGAGAGGATGACAGGTTGAATTTGCATGCAAGGAGCTCCGCTCAACGAGAACCAAGACTACGGCTTCAAAACACGTTGATTGTACGGAGCGAATTAGCACATGGGTGTTACGTTACGCACACCAAGAAGGACCGATGCCACATTTGCGGCATCGCGCGCGGCGCTACGCTCGAAATAGCGCCGATCTTGCGGCCCTCATGTAACGGATGAGGGGTATGCCTGATGGGTTGCCTGGCGCTGACCTACTTTCACGGGCGAGCTGCCCACTATCATTGGCGCGGAGGCGTTTCACGGTCCTGTTCGGGATGGGAAGGGGTGGTGCCACCTCGCTATGGGCGCCAGGCGTA
>JAJVIJ010000046.1 GCA_022072095.1 Rhodocyclaceae bacterium | reverse complement strand
CATGCAGCAGCAGGTCGCGCACTCGCGTGAAGAGTTGCATGCCATGCAGACCCGGGTCACACGTGCCGAGGAAGAAATCGACAGCTTGCAGAAGCGCCTCGCACAGGCCAGCGAAATGGTGCGCCACGATGCGCTGACCGGCACGCTGAACCGCACCGGGCTTGCCGATGCCTATGCTAGGGAAATCGCCAGGGCGGAGCGGCGCGGGAGCGGTTTGTGCCTCGCCGTGATCGACATCGACAATTTCAAGCGCCTGAACGATACCCACGGCCATCAGGCAGGCGACGATGCGCTGATTCATCTGGCGCGTGAAGTGCGTCAGACCTTGCGGCCCACCGATACCCTTGCCCGCTTTGGCGGTGAGGAATTCGTCATCCTGCTGCCCGACACCCGGCTGGAGGATGCCCACGACATCCTCGTTCGCCTGCAACGGGAATTGACGAAGAAATACTTTCTGGCGGGATCGGAAAAACTGCTGATCACCTTCAGTTGTGGTGTGACCCCGGTCGGATACAACGAGGATCAGGGTACCGCCATCGCCCGCGCCGATGCTGCCATGTATCGCGCCAAGCAGGCGGGCAAGAATCGCGTCGTCGCCGCCGAGTAGCCGCGCGACGACTATCGGGCGGATTTCTTGGCGTTTGCGCTCGGCATCATCCCCCGTTCCCGCCTCGGACGCCCTTGCCATCGGCCCAACATTTTGCTTTTCAGTTCCCACCGCGGCCGAGTCTCGGTTCGAAGAGACGGCCGCGAAAAAATTATCTTGACAACTAAAGTTCCTCAGTGCAGGGCCCGTTAGCGAACCCATCGGCAGCCTGATTCAGCACACTTCGCGAACACTGCCGTGGGACACCTACTCAACTGATTTGGAGGTCATGATGGCCGTCATCAACACCAACGTACTCTCGCTCAACGCGCAGCGCAATCTGGCCCAATCCAGCAACTCGCTGGCCACGACCATGAACCGGCTGACCTCGGGGCTGCGCATCAACAGCGCCCGAGATGACGCCGCGGGCCTTGCCATTTCCAATCGCCTGACCGCGCAGATCCGTGGTCTGGACCAGGCCGTAAGGAACGCCAACGACGGCATTTCGCTGGCACAGACCGCAGAAGGCGCCCTGCAGCAGACCACCGATCTGCTGCAACGCATGCGCGAGCTGTCCATCCAGTCCGCGAACGGTACCTATTCGTCGGCCGAACGCAACTCACTCCAGGACGAAGTCATCCAGCTCAAGCAGGAAATCGATCGCATCGGCAACACGACGCGCTTCGGCTCCCTGAAGCTGCTGGATGGTTCCTTGGGTAACATCAATTTCCAGGTGGGCGCCAATGCCAACGAGACGGTCACGGTATCGAGCCGGGACGCACGGGCAACCGCCCTGGGTAGCCACCAGCTGGTCGCCGATGGCACCGCCACCGGCAACACGCTGGCAGCCAACGCGGCGGCCGTCGCCAACAGCGTCGGCGCCGAGACCGATCTGTCGATCACCACCGCCGATGGTGGCGCGGTCAGCGGCATTGCCTATGCCGCCGGTTCGGGCGCCGACGCGATCGCCGCGGCGATCAACACGGCCGCAGCCGGGATCGGTGTCGTCGCCACGGCCAACAACAGCGCGACCCTGTCGGGGCTGTCGGCAGGCGGCACGCTCGATTTCACCTTCAACGGCTCGACCATCTCGGGCGTTGCCGTCACCAATGCGAACGACCTGACCTCGGTCATGGCCGCACTGAACGCGGTCTCCGGCTCAACCGGCGTGGTCGCCACCTTCACCAGCGCGAGCAGCAAGGCCTCCCTGACGCTGACCGCGACCGATGGCCGCGATATCGCGATCACCAACTTCAACAGTACGGCGGCGGGATCCACGGTCAGCTTCGGTGGTGTCACGCTGACCCAGGGTGCGGCCGACAGCTCGCGCAAGATCGGCACCGTGACGCTGGACAGCTCCAAGGGGCAGATCACGACCGCCAACGCCAATGCCGACGTGTTTGCCGCGGCCGGTGCCAACACCAGCTCGTTCTCGGCAGTCGCGAACCTCGACATCAGCACGCAGTCCGGATCGCAGGCCGCAATCGCCGTGATCGACGCGGCGATCAGCACCATCGACTCGCTGCGCTCCAGCCTGGGGGCGGTACAGAACCGCATGACCAACACTGTCAGCAACCTGCAGAACGTGATGGAAAATGCTTCGGCATCGCGCTCGCGCATTCGCGACACCGATTTCGCCAAGGAAACGGCGGAGCTCACGCGCACGCAGATCCTGCAGCAGGCCGGCACAGCGATGCTGGCGCAGGCGAACAGCAATCCGCAAAGCGTTCTCACCCTGCTGCGCGGCTAACAGGCGCCATCCATTGCGACCGGCGACCGATACGGTCGCGGTGGATAAGCCGATCCCATGGATATCGCCAAGCTTCCACCCGTCGCCAGCTATGCCGGCGCCGCCCCCGCGGCGCCCGGCTTGGCTGTCGGCGGCCTGGAGCCGGCACCGCAGCCGAGGCCGCAGCCAAAGACGCGCGCGGACCTGGAACAATTTCTGGCGGATTTGCAGAAAGTGTTGTCACCGCTATCGCGCAGTCTGCAATTCTCCATCGACGATCGTTCCGGACGCACCATCGTGCGCGTGATCGATCGTTCCACGCGCGAAGTCATCCGTCAGATTCCCTCTGAAGAAATCCTTGCCCTGGCCGATAGGATGGACAAGGTCCAGGGGCTGTTGCTGTCCACGACCGGCTGAAGTGCGGCACCTCTTCTCGGAACGATAGACGACACACGCTATGGCCATATCGGTACCCGGCCTGGGTTCGAACCTCGATGTCGACGGCATCGTCTCGAAGCTCATGCAAATCGAGCGGCAGCCGCTCACGGCGCTCGACAGCAAAGAGGCCAGCTATCAAACCACGCTGTCCGCAATCGGCAGCCTGAAAGGGACGCTGAGCAGCCTGCAAACCGCGATGCAGGGCCTGTCTTCGCCGGGCCGTTTCGTCGCCTACAAGACCAGCCTGTCGGATAGCAGCGTCGCCAGTGTCACCACTTCCGGCAGCGCCAGCCCGGGTCAGTACAGCCTGAACGTCACGCAGCTCGCGCAGGCGCACAAGCTCTACAGCGCGCCCCACGCGACCAGCGGCGATGCCGTCGGCACCGGACAGATCACGATCCAATTCGGTACTTACGACGCCGTCGGCGGCACGTTCACCAGCAATCCGGACAAGGCAAGCAAGACCCTATCGATCAGCGCCGCACAGAACTCGCTCGCGGGCGTGCGCGACGCCATCAACGCCGCCCAGGCAGGCGTGAGCGCCAGTATCGTGCAGGATGGCAGCGGTTACAGGCTGACACTCACCGCCAACGATAGCGGCAGCCAGAACAGCCTGCGCATGCTGGTCACCGACGACGACGGCAACCATACCGACGCCACCGGCCTGTCGAAACTCGCC
This sequence comes from Rhodocyclaceae bacterium, assembly GCA_022072095.1. Classification (GTDB taxonomy): domain Bacteria; phylum Pseudomonadota; class Gammaproteobacteria; order Burkholderiales; family Rhodocyclaceae; genus JAJVIJ01. Next base: position 11,856 of record JAJVIJ010000046.1, on the reverse strand, counting down.
TTCGATCCGATCGGTGCGAAGCAGCTCACACAGAGCCAGGCCGCGCAGAACGCGGCACTGACCATCGATGGTCTCGCGGTCAGCAAGCCCGGCAACACCATTACCGATGCGCTCGACGGGGTTACGCTGAATCTGCTCAAGACCGGCGCCAGCACGCTGAGCATCACGCGCGACACCGCTGCGATCCGCAGCGCCGTCGACGGCTTCGTCAAGGCCTATAACGAGGCCGCGAAAGCACTGAAAAGCCTCGGCGGCTACAACGCCGACACCAAGGTGTCCGGCCCGCTGAACGGCAACAGCACGTTGCGCCTGGCCCAGGCCCAATTGCGCGAGCTGGTCGGCCAGTCGCTCGATAGCGCCGGCGGCGGCCTGCGCACGCTCGCCGATGTCGGCATCCGCTTGCAGCGCGATGGCAGCTTGAAGCTGGACACCACGCAGCTCGACAAGGTGCTCGCTGACCCCACCAAGGACATCGCGACGCTGTTTGCGGCGATGGGCAAGCCCAGCGACAGCCTGATCGCATTCAAGGCCGCCACCACCGCGACGAAGGCGGGAGACTATGCTGTAAACATCACGCAGCTCGCCCGTCAGGCCTCATTGACAGGCAGCACGCCGCTGGCCGCGACGACGCTCATCGACGCAAGCAACGATACGCTCGATGTGATTGTCGACGGTGTCGCCGCGAGCGTCACGCTGACTCACGGCAGCTATACGCGCGGCCAGCTGACCGCCACCCTGCAATCCCGACTGGCCGGTGCGCCAGAGTTCGCCAATGCAGGCATCAAGACCAGTGTCGGCCTCGGCACCGGCGCCGACATCGACCGGATCACGCTGACATCGCAACGCTATGGCGGCGCTTCGAGTGTCGAACTAACGGGTGGCAACGCCGCGATGACGCTGTTCGGAGTCGCCTCGGCGCCTGCGGATGTCGGCGTCGAAGTCGCGGGCTCCATCGGTGGCGTCGCCGCCACCGGCAGCGGTCAGACGCTGACCGCAAGCGGCGGCGATGCCGAAGGCCTGGCGCTGACCATTGGCGGCGGCGCGACCGGTGATCGCGGCTCGGTCCGCTACGCGCCGGGTATTGCTGTGCAGATGGACCGGCTGATCACCAGTCTGCTGGATGAATCCGGCAGTCTCGCCGCACGCACGGACGGCATGAATGCCTCCATCAAGCGCCTGAATGCACAGCGCGACGCGATTGCCCGGCGTCTGGTGAGCATCGAGGCCAACTATCGGGCCCAGTTCTCGCGCCTGGACGCGCTGATGTCCAGCATGAACCAGACGAGCAGCTATCTCCAGCAGCAGATCGCACAACTGAACGCGTCATCCAAATGATCGGCTCGCCTGCAGCCTGGCCGAATAGCCGGAACATGGCCCCAAACACCCTGTTAACAGAGCCTATGAAAGAGGCGGACGCATGCTGAAATGTCGCGGATACCAACCCGTTCCGCAGCCCACACAGCGCTGATCCGTCGTTCGATTCCAACGCTCATCGACCCTACCAAGCTCACCTCATACACGGCCAAGGAGACCAGCCCGATGTTTGCGCAACTCAGCAAACCCACCCACGCCTACAGCCGCGTCGCCCTCGATTCGGCGGTACCGGAGGCCGATCCGCACCAGCTGATCCTGATGCTGTTCGATGGTGCGTTGCTGTCCGTGGCGTCGGCCATCGCGGCGATCGATCGCGGTGATATCGCGGCGAAGGGCGTGCATATTTCCAAGGCCATCGAGATCATCACGCATGGCTTGCGCGCCAGCCTCGATTTCAAATCGGGTGGCGACCTCGCCGACAAGCTTGGCGGGCTGTACGACTACCTCTGCACGCGCTTGCTGTTCGCCAGCCTGAACTGTCAAACCGCAGCCTTGCATGAGGTCGCGCACCTGCTCGGAGAAATCCGGGGGGCCTGGCAACAGATCGGACGTCCGGGCGGAGCACGCTGAGGCCATGAATCGCTACATCACGCTATCCGATTTGGAGTCGATGTCCACGCTGTCCGCACAAATGGTCGAGGCCGCCCGCGATCAGGATTGGGACCGGCTGTGGTCTCTGGAGCAGGAAGTGGCCCGGCTTCGTGACGATACGCCGGGTTCGTCGACCGCGCCGACCGCTGCCGAACGTAACCGCCGCATCACCCTGATGCGTCAGTTGCTCGCCGACGACGCCGAGATCCGCCGGCATACCGAGCCGTGGATGCAAGCCGTTCAAGCCTGGCTCAAGCCCGCCCCGACCTCCCCGTCAGCGCGGGGCAGGGATCGGTAAGCACAAGGCCGCACGCCTCCAGCCATGCCGCCGGACGCTCTCTCAGCGCGCATTCGAGCCATCACCCGACTCATGGTCGAGCCGCTGACTCCGCTGACTTCGGTCGCGCAACAGGAGCACACACCAAGGCGGGGCGAACCGTCCCCAAGCCACGGTCTGCACCGGTCCACGACCCCGGGCTTGCGCATCGACGCGAACATCACGACGAGTTTCGATGAACTGCCGACCGCTTCCGCGGCGCACCCTCCGAACGCCTCGATTCGAGCCGACCCGCCGTCGCCTCCACAGCACGACGCCGCCTTGCGTGGCGGCGCGAGCAGACCGGTTGCGACCCCTCTACCCGGATCGGCGGGGCCCGGTGTGCACGCCGACCTTGCCGAGACCGAGGCACACGTCTCGGCGCTGGCCCGACAGTTGGCAACGCTCGCGGCGACCGCGATTTCGACATCTCGGCCCGCTGGCGCCGAGCCCATGCAAACGCCCGTCAGCCTGAACACAACACCGATCCGGCTCGCTGCCGGTGAGCCCCTGCTGGCAGAGCCGCCGCGCTCCGCTCATGACATCGCCACGGCCTTGCCGCGATCGATCGCCGAATCCGGGCTGTTCTATGAGGCGCACCAGGCTGCCTGGATACGCGGCGCGCTGTCCGGTGACCAGATGCGGAGGGAATCGGGCTTGCGCACACTGATCGACCCACCCCCTGCCAGCGCCGCGCGCGCCGACGACATGCCGGTGAGCGAACCCTCCTCCTACGTCGGCACACGCGAGGCACCGTCAGCCAACGACGTGACGGTCCCGCAACAAGGGCCGGCACAATCGGTTACGGGGGCCAATCTGGTCGCGCGCCAGCTCGACGTGCTTGCAACGCAACAATACTGCTGGCAAGGCCAGCTCGTTCCGGGCCAGCCGTTTCAATTGAGCATAGACGATCCGAGAACCCGGCAGCGCGACATGCCCGAGGCCCAGCAGGCCTGGCATTCCCGGCTCGACATCACGCTGCCCAGGCTCGGGCGGGTGGTGATCGACATACGGCTTGCCGGCCCCCGGCTCGAGCTTCGAATCGATACGGAGCCCGCGCAGCGAGCACAGGTCTCGCATGCGCGCCCGGATCTCGATGCGGCGCTCGCCGCCGCCGGCCTCGTTCTTGCCGACATCAGCCTTGGCCATGTCTGACGCCAGCCCAGCACGTCCAGCTCCGGTCACCGTGCGGCCGCGTGCCGTCGCGCTCGCCTACGAGCCTGGTGACCATGCACCGCGCGTCGTGGCCAAAGGCTATGGCAGCATCGCCGAGGACATCATCCGTCAGGCGCGGGCCACAGGCATCTTCGTGCACGATGCCCCGGAACTGGTGAACTTGCTGATGCGCGTCGACCTCGATGCGTCGATTCCGCCAGCGCTGTATGCGGCGATCGCCGAACTGCTGGCCTGGCTGTACCGCATCGAGCACGGCCTGGCGGACCAGCGCGAGCCGGCGCCGATTGCATGAAACCGCGGTTGCATGAGACCGATATGGCCGACCCACTGATCGAACTTCTGCAAGGCGACGACCACGGCCGCTATCGTCTCGATTCACCGGCCGAAATCGCGCATTACCTACGCCAGCTGCGTGATCGCGGAAGCTTCGCGTCGCTCTACCTGGACGGTCGCGTCATCGGCCCACCCTCGGTTCTGTTGGCCGTCGAACGAGACGGCCTCGTCATCGATTGCGACCCTGCGACGACCGACGCCCTGTCAGGGAAGTCCGAGATCGCCGTCTCCACATCGCTGGATCGGGTCCGCATCCAGTTTCATGCATCGCGACCACGGCGTGCCTCCTTCCGTGGACGCCCGGCTCTGGGCGTGGACGTACCGGAATCGATGCTGCGCCTGCAGCGCCGCGACTTCTATCGCCTCACGACCCCGACCCAGCCGGCGCTGCATTGCCGCCTGGCGATAGATCCCGAGCGCAGGCTATGGCTGGAAACACAGATTCTGGATATTTCGGTCGGCGGCGTCGCCATCATGGTACCGCCGGCCAACCATCCGTTTCTCGTCGACACGCTGTTTCCTAGCTGTCGCGTGGCCGTGCCCGGAGGCACGATCGATGCCGCACTCAGAATACGCAACCTGTTCGTCGTGACCCTGCCCGGCGCCGGCAGCGTGCTTCGTGCAGGCTGTCAGTTCGATGACCTGAGCGGCACCATGGGCAACTTGTTGCAGCGCTACATCCTGAATCTGGAACGCTCGCGCCGTGCCCACGGCAGCTGAGGCGAAGCTTGCGGGTTGACGAACGTCATCCTTGCAAGGTCCTTCACACCGGCATGTTCATGATGTCCTGGTAGGCGGAGACCACGCGGTTGCGCACCTGGACGAGCTGCTGGAACGAGAGCTGGGCCTTCTGCAGATCGATCATCACGTCTTGCAGGCTGACATCGCTGCGGCCGCTCGCAAAGGCTTCGGCACCGGCCGCCGCCTGCTGTTGCCGACGACTGACATCGGCGATGGCACCCGCCAGCGCATCGCCGAAAGTCGCGCTCACGGCTTCCGGCTTGTCCATGCCGGAACGCCCCACCCCGTTGCCCGCCCGCGCCGCAGCCGCATGCAGTTGATCGAGCAGCGACTTCATCGCACCCACGTCCATGCTCTCCTCCCCCGCCTGTTCATCGACGCTCGCAGACTACGCTCGCCGCCGCACCCCGAGGCGGACGAATAAGCCGGGTTCTCGGCGCTTATTCGTCGCCTAGCGGACGGGCTGGTGTGAGCAAAATCGCCGCAACCGGTGATGCAGCCCAACCCTGCCCCACACTTACCTGTGATCGAGTCCGCAACGCATGGCTACCTTAGACAACACGGCTGGTTTGCCCGCCCCCATTGCACAGATCTTCGCACTCGATGGCCGTCGCAAGATGGCCTTGCTCACCGGTATCGCGCTCGCCATCGCGCTTCTCGTGGGCAGCTGGATGTGGAGCCGGGCCCCGGACTACGCGGTCCTGTTTGCGAACGTTTCCGAAAAGGATGGGGGCGCGATCCTGCAGGCCCTGACGCAGCAGAACGTCCCCTACCGATTCAACGAGGGCGGTGGCGCCATACTCGTGCCCAGCGACCGTGTGCACGACGTCCGGCTGCGACTGGCCTCCCAGGGACTGCCGCGGGGCGGGCATGTCGGCTTCGAATTGATGGACGGCCTGAAGCTCGGCGTCTCGCAATTCGCCGAGCAGGTGAGCTATCAACGCGCGCTCGAAGGCGAGCTGGCACGCTCGATCCAGACGCTGTCCGCGGTGGCGGGCGTACGCGTGCATCTGGCCATTCCGCGACAGAGTGGTTTCCTGCGCAACGAGGAAAAGCCCTCCGCTTCGGTGGTCGTCAACCTGCACCCGGGTCGCAAACTCGAGCCCGCCCAGATTGCCGGCATCGTCCATCTGGTTGCAGCCGGTGTGCCCGAGCTTTCCGCATCCCAGGTGACGGTCGTCGACCAATCGGGCAACCTGGTCTACGCGCGCGAAGGGGGCGACACCACACAGACCCTGGACGCGAATCAGCTCAAGCACCGGCGAGAAATCGAAACCTCCGCCGTGCAGCGCATCGAATCGATCCTGCAACCGATCATGGGCGCCGGCAATGTGCGCGCGCAGGTCGCCGCCGACATCGATTTCGACCAGGTGGAGCAAACGGCCGAACGCTATAAGCCCAACCAGGCTGGCGAGGCCTCGATCCGCAGCCAGCAGGTCAACGAAACCTCACAGGCCGCCGCCGGCCCTGGCGGTGTCCCCGGCGCACTGTCCAATCAACCGCCGGCGCCGGCCACGGCACCGATCGTGCAGCCGAGTGGCGGCACCGGCACGCCGGCCACGGCGTCCGCGGGCAACGGCTCCGGCGGACGCCGCGATTCCACGACCAACTACGAGCTGGACAAAACCGTTCAGCACACCAAGCAGTCGGTCGGGAAGATACGCCGCCTGTCGGTGGCCGTGGTCGTCAATCACAAGGTCGATACCCTGCCCGATGGCAAGACCAAGTCCTCGCCCCTGTCTGCCGCCGAGATCAAGCAGATCACCGATCTGGTCAAGGAGGCCGTCGGCTTCGATGCCGAGCGCGGCGACACGGTCAACGTCGCGAACAGTCCGTTCCGGCAGGGACTGCACGAGCAGGTCGCGGACACGCCCTTGTGGCGCGACCCCGGCGTCATCGGCACCGCCAAGGAAGTGGGCAGGCTGCTGCTCTTCCTCGCCATCGTCGCCATCGTCTTTCTGAAGGTGCTCAAGCCGCTGGTCAAGAGCGTGCTCGAAGGCGCAAAGCAGCATGCGCGTCGCGACGCCCCGGATGACACGCCGCAACTGCCCGGGCAGCAGGAGCTCATTCCGGCTTACGAGCAAAAACTGCTCAGCGCCCGTGAAATGGCGAAGAGCGATCCGAAGCTGGTTGCTTCGGTCATTCGTGAATGGGTGGGTGGCCACGAATGAGCGCCGAGGACGGCGTCGAACGCGGCGCCACATTGTTGCTATCGCTGGGCGAGGATCACGCCGCCGAGGTGCTCAAGTTCCTCGGCCCGCGCGAGGTGCACAAGCTCGGCCTCGCCATGGCAGGTCTCAAGAACATCCCGCGCGATCGGGTCGAAGCGGTGCTCGATCAGTTCGGTGCGGCGACCTCGACCGGCGCGGGGCTGGGCGCCGACGAGGAGTTCATCCGCTCGACGCTGACCAAGGCTCTGGGTGCAGAGCGTGCCAGCCACATCCTGTCGCGCATATTGAGCGGTACCGAAACCGCCGGCATCGAAGGCTTGAAATGGATGGACGCCAGCACCGTCGCCGACCTGGTCAAGAACGAGCATCCGCAAATCATCGCCACGATCCTGGCTCACCTGGAATTCGACCAGTCCGCCGACGTCATGAAATTGTTCACCGAGCGCCTGCGTAACGATGTCGCGCTGCGCATCGCGACGCTGGACGGCGTCCAGCCGTTCGCGCTGTCCGAGTTGAACGATGCGCTCGCGCGCGTGCTGTCCGGCTCCCAGAAGGTGCGCAAGACCGCGATCGGCGGCGTCAAGGCGGCTGCCGAGATACTCGGCTTCATCGGCACACAAAACGAAGCCACCATCCTGGAGGCTGTGCGCGAGTACGACCCGGATCTCGCCCAGAAGATCATGGACGAGATGTTCGTTTTCGAGAACCTTGCCGACCTCGACGACCGCAGCATCCAGACGCTGCTGCGCGAGGTGCAGTCCGATTCGCTGGTGATCGCGCTCAAGGGCGCTTCCGAGACCGTGCGCGAAAGGATTTTCAAGAACATGTCGCAGCGAGCCGGCGAGATGCTGCGTGAAGACCTGGAAGCGAAAGGACCGGTACGCGTCTCCGAGGTGGAAACCGAACAGAAAGAGATCCTGAAAACCGCACGCCGTCTTTCCGAGGAAGGGCAGATCATGATGGCAGGAAAGGGCGATGAACAGTTCCTCTGATCGCATGCGTACCGACAAGGTGCGGCGTTGGCAGCCCGAGGTCCTGGACGGCCGGCGCGATGTTCCGGCGCCTCCTCCACCGCCGGAGGCGCACCACTACCCGACCGTCGCCGAGCTGGAGGACATACGCCAGAGCGCGCAGCGCGAGGGCTATGCCGCCGGCTACGAAGAAGGCACGGCCCGTGTTCGGCTGGAAGCGATGCATCTGCACGCGGCGCAGGAGCAGCTCGAGCAGAGCCTGTCGCGACTGGACCGTGAACTGGGCGACGAGCTGGTCGCGCTGACGCTGGCCATCGCCGCTGGAGTCGTGCGCGAGGCCGTGCGCGTGCAGCCGGAATCGCTGCTGACGCTCATCCGCGAAGCGCTGGCACAGCTGCCGCAGCAACACACGGTGATTCATCTGCATCCGGATGATGTGGCACTCGTGCGCCAGCATGCCGGCGACGAATTGACCCATGCCGGACATCGCCTGCGCGAAGACCCGGGCATGGAACGCGGCGGCTGCCGGCTAGAGGCCGGCGCGAGCACGCTGGACGCAAGCCTCGAAACGCGCTGGCGCCGTGTCGTCGAGGGGCTGGGCAGCCACATCGAATGGAACGAGTACAAGTCATGAGCTCGTCGGCCTCACCGCTGGCCGATCTGCTCGCCGACTGCCGGACGATCGTCGCCAGCGCCGACCCTTTCCAGGTCTCGGGACGACTGACCCGCGTCAATGGCCTGGTCATGGAAGCGGCCGGATTGCGGCTCGCCATCGGCTCCGGCTGCCAGATCGTCGCGCCTGGGGTTCCGCCGGTCGAGGCCGAAGTGGTCGGCTTCCATGGCGACCGGCTGTTCATGATGCCGACCGATGACGTGCAGGGTGTCGCGCCCGGCGCGCAAGTCCTGCCCATGGAGCCCGCCACGCATCGACCGCTCGCGGGCGAGCGCATCGGGCCACGGCGGCGCGCCTCGGATCGTGCCAAACATCTGCCTGTCGGCGACGCACTGCTGGGCCGCGTCGTGGATGGTGCGGGTCGCCCGCTGGATCAGCGTGGGCCGGTCACCACCGAGACCATGCGCTCGCTCGCCAGCCGACCGATCAACCCGCTGTCGCGTGCGCCGATCCGGCGCATCCTGGATGTCGGCGTGCGCGCGATCAACGCACTGCTCACCGTTGGCCGCGGCCAGCGCCTCGGCCTGTTCGCTGGCTCCGGCGTCGGCAAGAGCGTGCTGCTCGGCATGATGGCGCGCTATACGGCCGCGGAGGTCATCGTCGTCGGCTTGATCGGCGAGCGCGGGCGCGAGGTCAAGGAATTCATCGAGCAGATTCTGGGTGAGGCCGGCCTCGCGCGCGCCGTGGTCGTCGCCGCACCGGCCGACACCAGCCCGCTGATGCGCCTGCAGGGGGCTGCTTACGCGACCGCGATCGCCGAACATTTCCGCGATCAGGGGCGGCAGGTATTGCTGATCATGGACTCGCTGACGCGCTACGCGATGGCGCAGCGCGAGCTGGCGCTCGCGATCGGCGAACCGCCGGTCACGCGCGGCTACCCGCCCTCGGTGTTCGCGCGCCTGCCGCAACTGGTCGAACGTGCCGGCAACGGCGTCGAGGGCGGCGGTTCGATCACGGCGTTCTACACCGTTCTGGCCGAGGGCGACGATCAGCAGGACCCGATCGCCGATTCGGCGCGCGCGATCCTCGACGGCCATATCGTGCTGTCGCGCACGCTGGCCGATCAGGGACACTACCCGGCGATCGATGTCGAACAGTCGATCTCGCGCGCGATGACTTCGCTGATCGGCCCGAATCAGCTGCGCCTCATCCGCCAGTTCAAGGCCCTGTACGCGCGCTACCACCGCTCGCGCGATCTGATCAGCGTCGGCGCTTACAGTGCTGGCGCCGACCCCGAGCTGGACCGAGCGGTCGCTGCCTACCCGAGCATGGCGCAGTTCCTGCAACAGGACCTGAATGCACCGGCGCATTTCGACGATGCCGTCGGCCAGCTCGAAGCCATTTTTTCCGGAGCCGGGGATACCTGAGCCCGACATGCCCGCCCCGCTAGTCAAACCGAACATCTGTGAGTAAAGGTCTCCCGATGAGCGCTCAACATCCGCTCGACAGCCTGATCGAATTCGCGACCAGGCAAACGGACGAAGCGGCCCGCAACCTGGGTCGCCTGCTGGCAAGCGAACGCGAAGGCCAACATCGCCTCGAACTGCTGCAGCGCTACCGTCGAGAATACGAGGCACGTTTCGTGACCGCCGCGCGCCAGGGCTTGAGCCGTGAGGAATGGCGTAACTATCAGATCTTCCTGTACCGACTGGAGCAGGCGGTCGAGGCACAGACACGCGACCTGAATCAGGCGCAGGGCCGATGCGAGTCCGGGAAAGCCGAATGGATCAGCCAGCGCAATCGTCTGAAAGCCTACGACGCGCTGTCGGCGCGCCAGCAGCAGCAGCAGCTCATCGATCAAGCGCGGCGCGAGCAGCGACAGAACGACGAGCATGCCTCCCATCGGCTTTCGAGGCCGACCAACTGACCGATCCGGTCCCGCCAATCCCACCTTCTTGCCATCGTTGCCGGAGGCTCACCATGATCGAATCGACCGCGCCGAAGACCTTAGCCGCCGCGCACGCCAAGACGCGTGCGGCAAGTGCCAGCCTGCCGGACGGCGCGCAAGGCCCCGACCCAAGCGCGGGGGACTTTGCCACGCTGCTCGCCGCGCTCGCTGGCGACGATCTCGTGGGCCTCGCTGCCGAAGCAGGACCGAGTCAGGCCGTGGATACGGGTGCGGAAGGTGAAGCCGAGCTGGTCACGTCCACCGCGGCCGATGCCAACGCTTGGCTGCTGGCCAGCCTGAGCTCGCCGGACGGGTCAGCACAACAGTCCGCCACCGGCCCGCGAGAATCGACGACTCAGCCCTCACTGGTGCCGCAGGCCGGGCCGTCGGCTCCATCGGGCTTGGTAACCTCACCGGCGACCACAACGGTGTTGCCGAACAGTACGGACAGGGCCGAGCTCGCGGTGCATCGCGCGGAGGCTGCGACACAGGCTGCTCCCCAGACGATGGCAATCCCCACGGCGCCGGCGCAATCCGGCCACGATGCCCGCGCCGTCGTCCGGGACGGCCCGGTGCAGGCCGATCCCGGCGGCGATGCCGAGCCGCGCACGGGGTCCCCTGTGTTCGACGCCGAGCACATCAGGGCGTTTGCGTACCGCGCCGAGCCGCGCGATCGGCATTCGGATGAACGCATCGCCAGCCCATCGCTTCATGCCGAGCTGAATCCGACACCACCGATCACCTCACCCACCGGGATGTCAATCGCGCCTGCGACATCGCCGCCCACGACTGCGGTGGCCAGCGTGTCGATGAGCTCGCCGTGGCCATCGGCAGCCTTTCCTGATGAGCTGGCCAAACAGACGGTATGGATGTCGACGCGCGACATCCAGCGCGCCGACCTGGTGCTGAACCCGCCCGAGCTGGGCCGCATAGAGATCAGCCTGACCCACGAAAATGGTCAGATGAACGCCCACTTTGCCTCGCACAATCCCGAGGTGAGGGCGACATTAGAAGAGGCGTTGCCGCGGCTGCGCGAGCAGATGGCGAGCGCGGGCCTACAGCTGGGTCATGCCGGGGTCGGCACGCAAACGCCGGGGCGTCAGGGTGACCCGCAGCGACGTACTCATGCCGGCCTGCCCGGCGTCGCGACCCTTGCAGACGGCACCGGAGGCGGGGTTGATCCCCTTGGCACACCCGTCCGCCTGCAAAGCGGCTTGATCGACCTGTTCGCCTGAGCGTGACCTACCGAATGCCGACATCGAGCGGTTAAACCTAGAAACCGCAGTTGGACGCGCCCGATGGTGCGTCTGCTCGCGTGCCTGCCACGAAGCAACGACGCCGCAGGCCGGGGCCTGCAAGGAGGCGCGACAAAGGCAGGCGCGCGAGCAGGCGTGCCAGCGGGTGTGTAGCGATCTCACCCAACAGGTGAGGACGAGCAAAGGCAGAAAAGTCAGCGTGCACGCGATGTCCGCAACGGCATGGAGCGGTCAACTGAGGTTTCTATTGAGGCTTCCATAATTCATGACGTTACCACAGCGTAGCTTGCATCCAGCAAGCGGCGATGATCGAGGGGCGCTTCTGGGCGCTTTTGAGTTTGTTGCGCGCTGTAATGTGCAACTCGG
>JAJVIJ010000054.1 GCA_022072095.1 Rhodocyclaceae bacterium | reverse complement strand
CCATCTTGCCGAGTTGCACATTACAGCGCGCAACAAACTCAAAAGCGCCCAGAAGCGCCCCTCGATCATCGCCGCTTGCTGGATGCAAGCTACGCTGTGGTAACGTCATGAATTATGGAAGCCTCAAAAGGAGCTCGGCTCCGGCGTCAGAGGGTATCGGGCGCGCTTCACGCTATCGCTTTATCAGACGCAAGTCGGTGATGAAGTCCATTTGCCACTGACCGTACTGACCGTACAAGAAAGAATTTTGAAGCCCATCATTGAAGTTTTCTCCCTTCGCTGCAAAGTTCGATAGCAAGACCACGGTTCAACCCCAGTGCTTCAAACGACATTTTGTAGCAAGCTAGAGTGGCCTTGGCATTTCTTGTGCCTGCGCAAAGTCGAACAGCAAGACCTACGGGCATCTCCTTGTCGCCGGTTATGTCGCCCAAGAAGGCATAGCACTTGATCGGCTCAGGTATGTCTTTGTCGTTGATACTGGGATATATACCTTTGGATTCACCACAGACGGCAGCACTGCTGACCAAAATCAGGCTACTAAAAATAAATCGAGTGAACTTAATCATGGCGTGATGGCTCCCTTCAGGCCCAGCCTCTTCTTCGGCTTCCCCTCTCCCTCCAGGATTCCGAGGCGCTATACCGCTTGCCTTGGAAAACGAAATCAGCGTTCAGTTCGATTCGCGCACCGCGCCCTCGGCGAGCCAGGTCGCAATCTGTTGCTCGGCTATGCCCCAGTCGGCGAGTGCCGAACGGGTGTGCTGACCGGGTACTGGCGGCGGGCGCCGGATGGCGGCCGGGGTGCGGGAAAAGCGCGGTGCGGGGGCCGCCTGGCGCACGCCCTCGTAGTCGACGAAAGTGCCGTGCACGCGATTGTGGGGGTGCTGCGGCGCTTCGGCGAGGCTGAGTACCGGCGACACACAGGCCTCGACGTCGGCGAACGCGGCTTCCCACTCGTCACGCGTGCGCGTCTTGAAGACGGCCGCGAACCGGGCCTTGGTTTCCGGCCAGCGGCTGCGATCGTTTTGCTCGGGCAGATCGGCTTCGGCGAGCCCCAGCACCGCGAGCAGCTTGCGATAGAAGCGCGGCTCGATCGCACCCACGGCCATGTAGCGGCCGTCCTGCGTTGCGTAGGTCGCATAGAAGGGTGCGCCGCCGTCGAGCAGGTTGGCTTCGCGCTCGTCCTTCCATTCGCCCTTCGCGTAACGACCGAGTACCGTGGTGAGCATCAGCGCGGCACCGTCGAGAATGCTGGCGTCGATCACCTGGCCGCGGCCGGAGCCGCGTGCTTCGAGCAGCGCGGCCAGGATGCCGATCGCCAGGATCGCGCCGCCGCCGCCGTAGTCGCCAACAAGGGATAGGGGCGGAACCGGCGGCTCGCCGCGCCGGCCGATGGCATGCAGTGCGCCGGTGGCGGCGATGTAGTTGATGTCGTGACCGACCGCCTGCGCGAACGGCCCTTCCTGTCCCCAGCCGGTGGCACGGCCATAAACGAGGCGCGGCCGGCGCGCGAGGCAGGTGTCCGGCCCCAGGCCGAGACGCTCCATGACACCCGGGCGATAGCCTTCGAACAATGCATCGGCCTGCTCGACGAGGCGCAGCACGACCTCCTTGCCCTGCGGATGTTTCAGATCGACGGCGACGGAACGGCGGCCGCGTGTGACGATGTTGTATCTGGGCTCGGGCAGTATGCTCTCGGCTTCGAAGCTGCGGTCGATGCGCAGGATGTCCGCGCCCAGATCGGCGAGGATCATGCCGCAGTACGGGCCCGGGCCCAGCCCGGACATTTCGACGATTTTGATGCCAGCTAGCGGTCCGGGCATGGCGATTCTCCGTTGTCAGTCCAGCGTCAGGGTGCGCTCGCGCTCGGCGAGCCCGAGTATGGCGGCGTGGCGTTCGGCACCACTCAGAAACTCCAGGTTGCGTACACCGAGCGGGTCGACGCGTTCGCGCAGGCAGGCGAGCGCCTCGGCCGGGATCGCCGGCGTATGCGCATTGCTGCCGAGGTCGACTGCGGGCGGGGTGGCGTCGGCCAGCGCCTGGTCGGATACGCCGGGATGGCGGGCCGCGAGCCGGGCACCTTCCCGCGTCATGACGAACGTGGCCAGGTCCGTGACCAGGATCACCTGGCCGCCGGCGTGGTGCGCGAGCGGGTCGCTGACGATGAAATCGACCTGCTCGACGAATGCGCGGCGGTCCTGGCGAGGCAGGTAACACAGGAACGGCTGACAGATATCGGCCAGTTCGGCCAGACCGGCGAGCCCGGCAAAGCGGCGCCAGCCGCCGTCGCGGGTCCTGACCTGGAGTGTGTTGATGCGACCACGGACATCGATCTGCAGCGGGCGCACGAACTGGCGTACGCGACCGGACAGCCGCGGCATCATCTGCACGATCCATTCCGGGGCTTCGAAACTGCGCGTCGCGCCGCACTGCGCGGCGAGTTCGCCGCGCGCGAAGTGGGCCATGCGCAGCGCACGTGTCAGCGTCAGCGCGGCCGGGTCTTCGATAGCCGGCCCACGCCCGTCGGCGAGATGATGCGCGAGCAGCGCGGCGACCTGGTTCAGTGGCGAGGACAGGCCAAGCTGGATGACTTCGGCGTCGGCGAGGTAACCAGCCATCACCCAGACCATCTGTTCGGCGGTGGTGACGTTCATCATGCGGGCGGAGGAATCGCTTGCAGGACCCAGTCGGCGACGGCGTCGCGATCGGTTGCGACGTAGTCGAGCAGAACGGGCCAGTCAGTTTCGTACAAGGGCAGGCAGTTGCCGGGGCGTGCCCCACCAGGCAGCAGCACGACGTGGTCGACCAGCGGTTCGACCAGATCGGCGGTATCGCCGCATGCAGCGAGATCGTCGACCAGCTCTTCGCAGCTCACGACCACGCAACGGGCGGCGTGTGCCAGCAGGCGGTCGGCGGCCTTGTGTCCGGACAGAAAGGCGTTGCCACGGCGGTCGGCCCGCAATGCGTGCACATAGGCGATGTCGATGGGCAGGGCCGGGATCGCAAGACATTGCGACGCGTCGCCCTCGGCATATGGATCGACCGTCAGCGACAGGTCGGGGCGCACGGCGCGCAGGGCCTCGGCGTGCGCGAGCGGCAGCGGCAGGAAGGGCAGACCCTGCGCGGCGGCCTGCAGGCCCAGCGTCAGCGAGCTCTCGGTTTCCTCGATGACGTCGAGCTCGGATTTCAGCCCCGGTCCGGGACCGACTGCCTCGATACCCAAGAAGAAGCTGCGGATCGAGCGCACGCCGTCCACGGCGGCCAGGATGTCGGCCTCCAGACTGCCGGTGGCGACCACCAGTTCGCGGAAACGGATATCGCGTGCGACCCATTCCCAGACCATGCCGATCGGCCGGCGCGACAGGCTCCAGCCGCCCAGCGCAACCCGGCGTGCGCCGCGCGCCAGCTCGGCAGCGGCGTGAGCCGGCAGCGTCTTGTCAGCGTACGGCATCTACAGACCCAAGCCGCGAGCGATGATGTCGCGCTGGACTTCCATGGCGCCGCCGCCGATTTCGAACAGCTTCGCATCCTGAAAGTGCATCGGCAGGCCGGAGTCCACGCAATAACCGAAGCCGCCCAGCAGATGCAGACCGGTGTAGGCGCAATGCATGTAACACTCGGCGCCGGCGATCTTGGCGTAGGAAGCTTCGTTGTGGCAGGCGCCGGTCTTTGCGAGCACTGCGGCACCGCGGTAGGTGAGCAGGCGCGCCGCCTCGACACGCAACTGCATGTCGACGATCTTGTGACGCACCGATTGCAGCTTGGACAGCGGTTTGCCGAACTGCACGCGCTGCTTCACGTAGGCGGACACCTCGTCGATGATGCCCTGCGAGGCGCCGACGCCGATGGCGCCGTGGTACAGACGCTCGTTGTCCAGCCCATGCAGCATGTACTTCCAGCCTTCGTTCTCCTTGCCGATGAGCGTCGAGGCCGGCAGGCGCAGGTTGTCGAAGCTGACGGCGAAGGTCGGCACCATGGCCATGCCCATCGTTTCCACGCGCGTGATCTTGATCGCCGGGTTGGCGCCCGGATTCTCGACCAGAAACATCGAAATGCCTTCCTGCTTGACGGCGTCCGGATCGGTACGCGCGGTCAGGATCAGGAAGCCCGCCGATTGCGCCTGTGTGCAGAACATCTTCTCGCCGTTGATGACATAGGAGCCGTCGGCCTGCTTCACCGCGCGCGTCTTCAGCGAGGCGGCGTCCGAACCGGAACCGGGTTCGGTCAGGCCCAGAGCCATGAAGGTCTCGCCCGCGATGATCTTGGGCAGCACCATGTCCTTCTGCTGCTTGTTCGCGAAGTTGGCGACCAGCGGCCCGAGAATCACGGCGGCGCGCCCGTAGGCCGTGGTCAGCGCCGACGACGCCCGGGCGAGCTGCTCGACGAACATGATCATGCCCATCGGATCGGTGCGATCCATGCCGCTGTACTCGGGAGGCATCAGGAAACCGTACATGCCGAGTTCGCCCAACTTGTGGAACAACTCGCGCGGTGGCTCCTGCTTGGCACGCACCCATTCGAGAATCCGCGTGCGCGGCAATTCCTTGTCTACAAAGCGACGTGCGGTTTCGCGAATGGCCTGATGCTCGGCAGAAAGTTCGAAGTCCATGTTCAATTCCTTGTCTAGTGTGATGTCGGGCTCAGTTTTCGTCGATGACCCGTACCGTCTTGTAACCGACGTAGGGCAACTTGTCCTGGAAGCGAGCCGAAACCGGGAGCCCGAGTTCGTGCGACAGGTGCGTCGAAATCGAATGGGCCAGCTTGTCAGCCTGCCCGTCGGCCAGGGTGGGTGGTTTCAGCAGACGCAGGTCGAGCTCGGGTGTTTCGGTGCTTCGACGGATCAGCGAAAACTCGAGGTTGCGGCCGTCACGGCTGCGCGACAGGCATTCCTCCACCTGAAAGGGATAGACCGATCGTCCGGCGACCGGTACGCGGTTGGCCAGGCGGTCATGCAGGGTGAAGCGGCGCGTGCTGCGGCCACAGGCGCAGGGCCCGGTGTGCAGGCTGTACATGTCCTCGGTGCGCCAGCGCAGGTGCGGGCTTGCGCGCCGGTAGAAGTCCGTGATCACCAGTTCACCGAGCGTACCCTCCGCGGCGGGTCGGCCGGTCGCGGGATCGATCAACTCGACCAGGGTCAGGTCGTCGGCATGCCAGTGTTCGCCGTCGTGGGCCTCGCACTGGGTACTGAACAGGTTGAAATCCGAACCCTGACCGGACAGCGTGAAGACGTCTATGCCGAGTTGTTCGCGAAAATCGCGCCTTGCCTCGGCGCCCAGCGCTGCGCCCATGAGGATGGCGCTGCGATAGGCGCCCAGCCGCCGCGTGCCGGTACCGGCTCGGGCGTGGGCAGCCATCGCACGCAACGTGGCCACACCGGCTTGCAGAAACGTGGGTTCGAGCGAGCCGGCGACGTCGACATAACGCGGCACATGGCCGGGTTCGTGATCATCCTGGATGATCCACTTGACGCCGATGCGCGCGGCAGCCAGGCGAAAGATTTGCGCCGCCGGGGTGAAGGGCGTCACCAGCAGGTGAAACACGTCACCGGGACGCAGCCCACAGCACCAGAACAGGCGCGCGCTGATTTCGACATTGGTGGCGACATCCTCGGCCGTAAAGGCCTGATAGGTCTGGCGGCCGCTGGTGCCCGCCGACGGGCCGGCCAGCACCACCTGCTCGCGAGGCACGCACAGGTGGGGCAGCGCCGAGCCAAATTCGGCCATCGCATCCCGCAAGTCCTGCTTCGTGGTGAGCGGCACCGCTTCGGCGAAATCGCGCAGCGAACCGATCGCACGCGGGTCCACGCCCGCCGCGCGCAGGCGCGCGCCATAAAACGGCGACTTCTGCATGAGCCAATCGAGAAGTTCGCGGACGCCGGCGAGGCGGCGCGCCGCCTGCTCATCGGCAGCAAGCGTCTCGGCCGGGCTCCAATAGGGTCGTACCGGTGTCACGCTGGTTCCTGATTCTCAAACCAGACGGAACGTGGGCAGCGGTACGTCGCGCTCGGGAAAGGTGAGCGTGACGCGCTTGCCCACTGCCATGTCTTCGGGCTTGCCTTCGATTTCGGTGAACAGGAAATAATCCTCGTCCAGGCGCACCAGGCCGATCGTGTAGGGAGCATGCGCCTTCCATACGGCGGACGGAGGGCGGTGTACGACAGAAAAGCTGTAGATCTCGCCTTCGCCCTTGGATTGCTCCCACTGCGGTGCGGCGCCGGCATCGCACATCGGGCAGATCGAGCGCGGCGGGAAGATCGCACCATGACAGGCCGGGCAACGCTGGAACAACAATTTCTTCTGCTTGACACCCTCCCAGTAGGGCAGCGCGTCCTGGGTCACGCGCGGTTGCGGGAATGATTCCTGGTAATCGGCAAATTCGCCTTGTTCGAGCATCGCGATCTCCTCAAGCTTTTTCTGTACTCAGAATGACCGTGCTATGGCAGGCGAGCATGCCGCCGGCCGAATAGGCCATCGCAGTTTTCGGGTCGTTGCCGGCCTTCAGTCCGAGCGGGTTGCCCCGCAACTGCCGTATGGTCTCGACCAGAGAGTCGGCGGCTACCGAGATGCCAGGCTGTCCGAATCCCATCCAGCCGCCGTTGGTGTCGACCGGGAAATCGCCGCCCGGACGCATGCGGCCGCTGCGGACCAGATCCATGGCACGGCCCTTCGGTGCAAAACCGAGATCCTCGAGCTGGACCAGGAAGGTATGGGAGAAGTTGCCGGCGACTGCGGCCATGTCCATGTCTTCCGGCTTCATGTCGGCCATCGCGTAGGCTTCGCGCGCGGCGTGTGCGGCACCGGTCGTGGTGATTGCCGGCAGGTTTCCGAGAGGCACCGTGCTCTTGCGCAGATTGATGCGTTCGCACAGGTACTCATGCGTGGTGCAGGTGCCGAAACCGCGTATGTAGATCGGATTCTTGGCGCGCGCGGCACGTTCCACGCTGGTGACGATGAAGGCGCCGGCGGTGCCTCCCGGCCCCCAGGTCGCACACATCCAGCGACGCAGCGGCGACGAGATGTACGGCGAGCGCATGACGTCGTCGACGGTGATGAGACCGTGCTTGCGTTTGGCCGCTTTCGGGTGATGGACCGCCCACTCCTGGCGCTGCACGGCGACCTCGGCGAAGTCTTCCTCCGTCACACCGAATTCGTGCATGTAGCGACAGGCGAGTTGCGCGTAGATCGTGGGTATCGTCGGACCATATGGAAACTCGAACTGCGGACAGGCATCGGTGGCGGCACCGACCGCAGTCGCATCGATGAACAGCTCGACGGCATCGGCCTGGACGCACAGCACGTAGTCGGCGGCACCCGATGCGACCGCCAGGGCCGCTTGGCCGATCATGGCATTTACGCCGGCGCCATGGAAGGTCAGCTCGGTGGTCATGCGCACCGGCATCTGCAGGTGTGAGGCGAAAATGTTGTTCCATTGCGGCCGCCGGTCTGCCCAGGGTGCGCGGCCGGTGAGCAAGACGTCGATCTGGTCCTTGGTGATGCCCGCGTCCCTGAAGGCGGCCCAGCTCGCCTCGCTGGCGAGTTGCAGCGGATCCTTGACGTGTTCCCTGTCGGCGTAGGCGTCGCCCATGCCGACGATGGCGGCGACGCGCCCCAGCGCCCGATCCAAAGGTTTCATTGCTTCGACTCCTCCATGAATGATGATTTTTTTCCGGTGCGTCAATCGACCGGCAATCCGAGCTGTTTGGCGATGACGCGGAGCTGGATCTCGTAGGCGCCGACGGTGACGGGTGCGACCAGGGCATCGAGGGCCATGCGCATGACGGGGAGTTCCTCGGTGATGCCCCAGCCGCCGCCGATATGGAGCGCGATCTGCGTGACGCGATAGACGGCCTGAGTGACGAACAGTTTGGCCGATGAGACGTCGGTGATGATGTCCTGTATGGGCAGGCCGCTGTCCCAGCGGCTGGCGGCGTGATAGGTGTACAGGCGCGAGGCCTCGACATCGACATGGGACTGGGCGAGCTGGAAGGCGATGCTCTGATTGGCGCCGATGGGGCGGCCGAACTGCTGGCGAGTCTTGGCGTATTCGAGCGCCCAGGCGTAGGCGGTCTGCATGTGCCCGAGCCAGCGTGCGCAGACCATGACGCGCTCGCGGTTGAAGCCGGCCATGATCGCGCCGAAGCCGGCATCGAGCCGACGGGCATCCGGTACGCGCACCTCGTCGAACATCACCCGGTAGGTGGGCATGGGTCGGTTGGCGTAGGTCTTGATCTGCGGCGTGGTGATGCCCGGTGAGCGGCGGTCGACCGCGAAGAAGCGCATGCCGTGGCGGCCCTTGGACGGATCGGTCTGGGCCAGCACCATCATCACGTCGCAATCGCCGCCCAATGTGATGAAGGACTTGATGCCGTTCAGGATCCAGTCGTCGCCGTCGCGGCGCGCCGAGGTCTTGACGTTCTGCACATCACTGCCGGCTTCCGGTTCGGTGACGGCAATGGCCAGCAGGCATTCGCCGGCATTGTTCGCGCGCGCGATCTGGTGATGCCCTTCGTTGCCGAAGTCCCAGAGCAGGCCGCCGGCGACACCCTGGATGACCGGCATGATCGCGAAATTGGGATTGACCTTTGCGTACTCCTCGACGGCGATCACCTCTTCGGTGGTGCCGAGGTCGGCCCCTCCCAGCGATTCGGGTGCGTGCAGCCCGATCAGGCCGGCCTTGGCCGCGACGTGATAGAGCTCCATCGGGAACTTGGATTCACGGTCGGCCTGCTGCCAGCGCGGTCCCATCTCGGCCTTGGCAAATTTGCGACACATGTCGCGGAAGGTTTCGTGATCGACACTGTTCTTGGCACGGCGACGTCCTGCGGACATGGGTTTGTTCCTTGAATGGATCTAATGAAAGGAAATCAGTCGACCGGCAATCCGAGCTGTTTGGCGATGACGCGGAGCTGGATCTCGTAGGCGCCGACGGTGACGGGTGCGACCAGGGCATCGAGGGCCATGCGCATGACAGGGAGTTCCTCGGTGATGCCCCAGCCGCCGCCGATATGGAGCGCGATCTGCGTGACGCGATAGACGGCCTGAGTGACGAACAGCTTGGCCGATGAGACGTCGGTGATGATGTCCTGTATGGGCAGGCCGCTGTCCCAGCGGCTGGCGGCGTGATAGGTGTACAGGCGCGAGGCCTCGACATCGACATGGGACTGGGCGAGCTGGAAGGCGATGCTCTGATTGGCGCCGATGGGGCGGCCGAACTGCTGGCGAGTCTTGGCGTATTCGAGCGCCCAGGCGTAGGCGGTCTGCATGTGCCCGAGCCAGCGTGCGCAGACCATGACGCGCTCGCGGTTGAAGCCGGCCATGATCGCGCCGAAGCCGGCATCGAGCCGACGGGCATCCGGTACGCGCACCTCGTCGAACATCACCCGGTAGGTGGGCAGCGGGCGATTGGCGTAGGTCTTGATCTGCGGCGTGGTGACGCCCGGCGAGCGGCGGTCGACCGCGAAGAACTGCATGCCGTGGCGGCCCTTGGACGGATCGGTCTGGGCCAGCACCATCATCACGTCGCAATCGCCGCCCAGTGTGATGAAGGACTTGATGCCGTTCAGGATCCAGTCGTCGCCGTCGCGGCGCGCCGAGGTCTTGACGTTCTGCACGTCGCTGCCGGCTTCCGGTTCGGTGACCGCCAAGGCGAGCAGACATTCGCCGGCGATGTTCGCGCGCGCGATCTGGTGGTGAATGTCGCGGCCATGGTCGGCCAACAACCCTCCGGCCACACCCTGGATCAGTGCCATGATGGCCAGGTTGGGGTTGACCTTGGCCTGCTCTTCGATGGCAATGGCTTCCTCGGTGACCCCGAGCGCAGCGCCGCCCAGTGCCTCCGGTGAATGCAGGCCGATCAATCCCGCCTTGCAGGCGGCATGATAGAAGGGCATGGGAAATTTCGATTCCCGGTCTGCTTCCTGCCAGCGTGGCCCGATTTCGACCTGGGCAAACTTGCGACACATGTCGCGAAACGCTTCGCGATCGACCGAGTTTTTTGGGGTGCTGCGGCTCATCGTGTCGGGTCCGCGGTCAGGATGATTTCTTCGGCGCGCGTTGAATCAGCACGCTGGCGGTACCGCGTTGGGCGAGGTCGCCGTTTTCGGCCATGATGCGGATTTCCAGGCGCACGGCGCCGGACGAACCGCCCTTGGGTGCGTTGATGTCGACCACGAAACACTCGATGCGCACGCGTGTGTCGACGAAAATCGGCCCGTAGAAGCGCCATTCACCGACATCCAGCATCACCACCAACGACTCATGAAAGATCTCGCCCAGCATGCCGAGCGACTTGGCGATGATCAGCGGTCCGTGAGCGAGCAGACGGCCGAAGCGCGTGGTCTTGGCGAATTCGGCATCGACATGGATCGGATGCTTGGCATCGAGCAGTTCGGCGTAGCCGGCCACGAGTGCGGCGGTGCAGTCGATATCCGGCAAGTCGAGCCGCATGCCGGGTTTGATGTCTTCAAGCCACAAGGTGCGCGAGCCGGTGGCAGGGGAGGCGTGAGTCATCGTTTCCTTTCGGTCATTACTCGGGTTGGATGCTGAATTCCTTGATCAGGCGCACATAGTTCTGGCTCTGCTCGCGCGTGAACGCCGCAAGCTCGTCGGGGGTCGAGCCGGTGGCCTCGATGCCGAACGCAAGCAGCCTATCGCGGATGTCCGGGCGCTGCAGGACGGCATAGAACTCCCGGCTCAAGCGGTCGACGATGTCCTTGGGCAGGCCGGCGGGACCATACAGCGCCCACCAGGCGGGCATGTCGGTCACGCCGCGCACGCCCGCCTCGGCAAATGTCGGCACGTCCGGGAACAGCGTCGTGCGCCGCGGTGACGTTGCCACCAGTACCCGCACCTTGCCGGCCTTGGCCTGCCCCGCAGCCGTGACCAGATCCGTGAACATCAGGTGGACCTGGCCGCCGAGCAGATCCTGCAAACCCTGGGGCGTGGATTTGTAGCGAACGTGGGTCATCTCTAGCCCTGTCGCCCGCTTGAAGAGCTCCATGTACATGTGGCCGCCGAGATTGCCGCTGGCATAGTTGAGCTTGCCGGGGTTGGCACGGGCATGGTCGATCAGCTCCCTGAGGCTTTGCCAGGGCTGGGTCGCCGAGACCACGAGCACATAGGAGGTTGCCGCAAGCTTGGTGATGGGCGTGAAGTCGCGGAATGGGTCGTAGTTGGTGCTGCGCAGCACGCCGGCAGGGTTGGCGACGATCGAATTGGTCGCCGCGAGCACGGTGTACCCGTCAGCAGCCGACTTGGCGACATATTCGGTAGCCAGTGCCGTCAATGCACCCGGACGGTTGTCGACGACGACGGGCTGGCCGAGCGCGCGCGACAGAGGCTCCGACAGAATGCGCAGAAAGGTGTCCGACGCCGAACCCGGTCCGAAGGGCGCAACCAGGCGTACCGGCTTGTTCGGGTATTGCGCCTGAATTCCGGGGCTGACGAGCGCCAGCAACAAAGCGACCAGCACGGCCCAGCCGGGGCCTTGCCCCAAGCGTCCTCGAAGTTGAATACGGATCGACATCATGCCTCCTCCTTGTCGAGGCCGGTCAGCGCTGCGCATCGTCCAGCCATATCGCGCCGGGGGGCAACACTGCTTCATAGCGAATGTCATTGGGGATGATCAGGACTTCCTTGCGGAATCGTGTGCGCAGATCGGCCAGCGCACCGTCCGCGAGCGGTGGTCCTTCCAGAATCAGGCTCAGTTGTTGCGTGCTGCCGCCATCGCTGACCTGTAGACGGAAAGCCCGACCTCGCGTGGTGTCGTCCTGATCCAGCAGTTGCCGGATCTGTGCCGGGTAGAGCTTGACGCCCTTGACCTTGCGCATGGCATCGGCCCGCCCGCGTATGCCGCCGACCAGCGTCAGGGTCCGACCACAGGGGCAATCGACATGATCCAGCACCCCCAGGTCGCCGGTACGATAGCGGACCAGGGGCATGATTTCCTTATCGAGATGGGTGACGACGATCTCACCGACTTCGCCACGCGGCAGAGGTTCACCGCTTGCCGGATCGATCACTTCCAGATGGGCGTAGTCCACGGCGACGTGCAGGCCCCGTTGGTGGCGGCATTCGCGTGCGACGGTGCCGGCTTCTGCCAAGCCGTAGGACTCGATGAGCACGATCTGGCTGCCGAGCGCATCGCGCACCGCATCCTTGTAGCCGGGAATCGCCGAGAACGGCTCACCGCCGGCAATCAGCACACGTATCGGCGGCGCACCGGCTTCGTGCAGGCGCATCGCATAGGACGGGTTTCCGTAGATCACGCTGACCTTCCAGTCACGCATCAACGCCACCGTGCGCTCCGTCTCGCCGGGACCGACCGGAATGATCTTTGCACCCAGCTCCTCGAAGGCATCCTGAATCATCAGTCCGGCCGGTAGCAGGCTGTAGCTCAAGGTCGTGATGGCGACATCATCTTCGGTCACGCCGGCGCGGCGCAGCAGCTCGGCATTGGCACGACGCAGGCTGACAAGGTCGTGCGCGCTGAAATAAATGGGCCGCAGCCCCTTCGAAGAGGGCGTCAGGTTGATGCGCACCACGTCGCGACCAAAGAAGCTGCCGCGCGGCGGATCGATCTGGTGCGCGTCCTCGGCAAATGCGCCATACGGGACCATAGGGATGCGCGCAAAATCATCGGATTGGGTGATCTCTACCTTGGACTGGCCCCAAAGTCGGCGATAAAACCCATGGCGTCCGGCGCGCTGGAGCTGTCGGTTCAGCGTGGCAATCAGCGTTGCGCTGATGGTGGTGTCGGTCATTCGCTTTTCATTCGAGGCGTGAAAGTGATCGACTTCAGTCGATCTTTGCGCCCGACACCTGTACGGCGCGCGCCCAGCGGGGCATCTCGGCTTCGATATGTGCGGCAAACTGCTCGGCCGTACTTCCAACCGGTTCCACACCCTGTGCCAGGAAGCGCTCGCGCACCTCTGGCGACTTCAGTGCCTTCGCGATCTCGGCAGACAGACGTGCGACGATCTCCTTTGGAGTACCGGCGCGAACCACGACCCCGAGCCAGGAGTTGCCGTTGAATCCGGGAACCCCCTGCTCGGCGATGGTCTGAAATTCGGGTGCGGCGGTGGAACGCTGCGTGCCGGTAATCCCGATGGCCTTGAGCTTGCCGGCCTTGACATGGGAGCTGGCTGAAAGTACGTCGACGAACATCATGGAAACATTCCCCGCGAGCACATCGGCCAGCGCCGCCGCACTGCCTTTGTAGGGGACGTGGGTCATGTCGATGCCCGTGAGACTCTTGAACAGCTCGCCGGAGAGGTGGTTGGATTGACCGTTGCCGGCCGAGCCGAAGGTCAGCTTGCCCGGATTGGCCTTGGCGTAGGCGATCAATTCGCGGACGTTGCCGGCCGGAATCGACGGGTGCACGACCAGGACGTTGGTCAGGTTGACGGTGTGGGAGACCGGCTGAAAATCACGCACGGTGTCGTAAGGGAGCTTCTTGTAAACGGCTGGATTGATGGCGTGACCGGTGGCCACTGCGAGCAGCGTGTAGCCGTCGGCAGGCAGCTTGAGGATCGCTTCGGAGCCGATGGTGCTGCCCGCCCCGGGCTTGTTTTCGACGATGACCGGCTGGCCCATCTGCTCGGCGAGTTTGGCGGCCACGGTCCGGCCGACCGTGTCCAGGATGCCACCGGCGACCGATGGCACGATCATGCGCAGCGGTTTGCCCGGATATTGTTCGGCGATGGCACTCGTGCCCAGCGCAATGCCGAAGGCACAGAGCAGCAGCTTGCGCAGGCGGTGGACAGTCTTGGCCATGAAATGGGGCAGTGTCGATGATTTGCGCATGGTTTTGTAGGTACCGGGGACTGAATCAGGATCGGATGATCAGCGCTTCGTCGAGGTCGCGGGCAGGAGCCGAAAGGCGTCGATGACCTCGGTGATCGAGGCCTGGGGCAAGCGATCGACGAACGACTCGATCTTGTCATAGGCGGTGGCCGGCACCCCCTGCTCGTTACCGATACGGCGCACCAGCGCCGACGCCCCGGCGCGGTCGTAGGCGTAGTCGGCATAGCTCATGGTCTGATCCTGGACGATTTGGCGGCCGTCCTCGGTCAAGACCTCGATCTTGCAGCATAGCGTCGGCACCGATTCGTCGCTGATGAGCTCGATCCTATGGATCAAGCCGGCGACGGCCGGGTCGTCGTAAGTGGTCATGCGTCGCATGTCCGGAACGCCGTAGAGCAGGGTCGCGGCGATGCAGAACGGGATGCTCATCAGCGTACCGGAGATGGAGTTGAACGGACCCACCGCGTCCATGCCGGCATAGCCGGTCTCGAACGGGTTCATGCGTACCGCGCAATGTCGGATCGTCGCGCCGGCTAGCCGCTCGCGCAGCGCCAGCGCCGCAGTCACCGGCGTCTGGTTGAAGGCGCATACCGGAAAGGGCTTGAAGGTCACGCGCAAAACCGACCAGTCCTGGCCGAGCCGGGCGAGCAGTGCTTGGGGGTCGCAGTCGACCTTGGCGAAGCTGCGTGCGAATCCCGACTTGCCTTCGATCGCATTCGGGGCCGACACCGATCCCGAGCGCGCCAGCTCGGCTGCGGTCAGCCCGAGCTGCGCCGCAACACCGACCTGATAGCGCCACTCGTCGGTGCCGTCGGCAAACGACTGCAATATGCCGCCCGTGAACGACGCGGC
The DNA here is from genome assembly GCA_022072095.1 of Rhodocyclaceae bacterium. Taxonomy (GTDB): domain Bacteria; phylum Pseudomonadota; class Gammaproteobacteria; order Burkholderiales; family Rhodocyclaceae; genus JAJVIJ01. Next base: position 1,001 of record JAJVIJ010000054.1, on the reverse strand, counting down.
ATTGGCGATGGCCGCCGTCAACTGCTCACGATCCAGCCCAAGCAGTTTGCCGGCACCTGCCGCTGCGGCGATCGTGCCGTACAAGGGCGTTGCGCGGAAACCAGCCATCGTGGTCTTGCCGCTATACGCTTGCTCCAGCACACCGCCCGCCTCGTAGCCAGCCAGCAAGGCAGCGAGCAGTCGCTCGGTCGTCAACCCGCGCGCCTCGATCAGCGCGGTCAACATCGGGATCAGGATCGTGCCGAGGTGGGCGGCGCCGCAGGTGTCTTCCTGCGCGCGACCATGGAACAGCGCCGAATTGGTCAGACAGGCACCGGCGACGGACGTCTTGCGGCCGTCGCCAAGCATCGTCGCGCCTTCACGTTGCTCGCCGTAAATATTGAGCGCAGCCAGCCGCGCAACCGGCGCATAAGGTGTGTCATGCCCGCCGAGTGCGATGCCATAACCATTCACGAGGCATACGCGGGTCTTCTCGGCAACCTCAGCGGGAACGCGCTCGAAATCGAGCGCATGCACGAAGGCGGCGATACCGGCGGCGACTTGCATGGGCGTCTCCTCCCAATTTAGTTTGGCGCAGAGGGCGTTGTCTGCGGGTGAATGCTGACGGCGCGGTCGCTTGATTGTGGCTTGTTGGTGGCATCGCCGGGGGTCAGTGCCAGAATGCGCTACCCCGCGACCGCGGCCCTCACGAATGCGGATGATTCTAGGAGGGCGCACCAAGCACGTCAATCAATCCAGGTCGCGCGCAGCGACACGATGGCGCGCACGTTCGTTGCCATTCCGGGCGCAAATCATCGAGCCCGGAACTTCCCGCCGGGCTTATTTCAGCCGCATGGCCTGGGCGATCATGGTGCGCTGGATCTGCGAGGTGCCGCCGCCGACGGTGGCCTGCATGCCCTCGCGGAAGTGGCGTTCCATGTCGGCGTCGGGCAGCATGCCGTGGCCGCCCATGATCTGCATGCCCTGACGGGAGACGGTCTGCAGGGTCTCGGAGGCGAACA
>JAJVIJ010000061.1 GCA_022072095.1 Rhodocyclaceae bacterium | reverse complement strand
TTGCCGAGTTGCACATTACAGCGCGCAACAAACTCAAAAGCGCCCAGAAGCGCCCCTCGATCATCGCCGCTTGCTGGATGCAAGCTACGCTGTGGTAACGTCATGAATTATGGAAGCCTCAATAATGGATTCAAACCCAAGACCGTCATGACCCGTGTCGGAGCCCAGACTTTCGAGGTGCCGCAGGTGCGCGGCGGCGGCTTCTATCCTGCCGCCCTGGAGAAGGGCTCGCGCACCGAGCAGGCGGTCAATATCGCCCTCGCCGAGATGTACGTCCAGGGCGTCTCCACGCGCAAGGTGACCGACATCCTGGTCAAGCTCCTCGGGCCGGAAGTGTCGGTCTCCTCGACCCAAGTCAGCCGCGCCGCCGAGAAACTCGATGCCGGCCTCGCGGCGTGGCGCGAACGACCGCTCGACGAGACACCCTATCTTTTCCTCGACGCCCGCTACGAGCGCGTGCGCGAGGCTGGCCAGTTGGTCGATTGCGCGGTGTTGGTTGCCGTCGGCATCACCCGCGACGGCCGGCGCCGGGTGCTCGGTGTATCGGTGGCGCTGTCCGAGGCTGAGGTGCATTGGCGCGCCTTCCTCGACAGCCTGATCCGGCGGGGCTTGAAGGGCGTCAAGCTGATTGTCTCCGACGACCATGCCGGCCTCAAGGCCGCCCGTCGCGCCACGCTACCCAGCGTGCCCTGGCAGCGTTGCCAGTTCCATTTGCAGCAGAACGCGCAGGCCTATGTGACCCGCCTCGACCTGCGCAAACCGCTTGCCCAGCGCATCCGTTCCATCTTCAACGCGCCGGACAAGGCCGAGGCCGAACGGCTTCTGCGTCAGGCCCTCGATGCCTGGAAATCCGAGGCACCCAAGCTCGCCCAGTGGACCGAGGAAAATCTGCCCGACGGCTTTACGGTCTTCGACCTGCCCCACGCGCAGCGCCCCCGTCTGCGCACCACCAACGGCCTCGAACGCATCAACCGCGAGATCAAGCGCCGCACCCGCGTCGCCTCGATTTTCCCCAATACCGCGTCCTGCCTTCGCCTCGTCTCCGCCCTGCTCGCCGAGTGCGACGCAGTTCCCTGACGATACGCGGGCTGCCGTAGGCGCCCTTGAGTTCGGCATGGATGGCGCGGATGAGCGCGAGCATCTGCGCTTCCGTCAGCCGCTTGCGCTCAGGCGTGCCGCCGCCCTTCCAGGCGCGATAGCCGCTGACGCTGACCGTCAGTGCCCGGCACAGGTCGGTCAATTCGTACTCCTTGCGATGCGCATCGATCCAGGCGTACTTCATAGCGCTTCCCTCGCAAAGTACGCCGCCGCCTTTTTTACGATTTCAAGTTCCCGCCGCAGCCGGACGTTCTCCGCCCGAACCCGCGAGAGTTCCATCTGCTCCGACGTTACCGGCTTGGCGCCGGCACCGTTGAGCTTGCCGGCCTCGAACGCCTTGACCCAGTTGCGTAGCGTCTGGTCGCTGATCCCCAGTCCCCGCGCCACCACGCCAATGCTCTGGCCTCCCTTGACTCGCTTCGCGGCCTGCTCCCTAAACTCCTCCGTGAATTCCCGCTTTGGTATCTTCAACTTACCTTCCCCTTCCAGTTTGCCGGGGCGTTATACCCCTTCTCCTGGAAGACGAAATTTCGGGGGAAGCTCAAACTCTCTATAACTGGCGTATCAATCAGTCAGCCGGAGCCCCTTGCCACAAGGGGCTCCAGGCAAGACCAAGTTCGGCTTCATCGCCCCCGCCAACGCCTGACCTTCCAGCCTCGCCGTTTCATGACCTTCGTCGCTCAGAATTGGGCTCGCCTCGAACACGGGTTCTTTCACGCCAAATCTCAGTTACCTCTTCCCGTGATCACTTTGCTCGGACCCGTACTGAAAACATCGTGCAGTCGTCATCCAGCAACCGTTTTCCAGTAAATGTGGCAACGGCATCACGGCAAGTCTCGAGAATCGCCGGGATCGGCAGCGAATCCGTTTGCCTCAGAAGCCTGAGAACCCGCTCCTCCGAGAACTCCTCACCGCTCGCCGATTGAGCTTCGGTTACTCCGTCCGTGTAGCAGAACAAGGTGTCGCTCGGTGTGAGTACGCAAGACCTCAGTCCATAGCTGACGTCCGAAAATGCTCCAACAAGGGGGCCTGCGGGGATAGGCAGCAAGCGGCTGCCTTGACGTGACACCACCATGGGAGCGCAATGCCCACCGTTGGAATATGACAGACCACCTGTCCTTATGTTCAGGAAGCCACAGAACAACGTGACGAAGATGTCAGCGTCGTTACCGTCGCACAGGCGATCGTTGAGTTCTTTCATCAACTGGCTAGGGTCGGTGATGCTGACGGCCAGTACCCGGATCAGACCAATGGTGCGAGCCATGAACAGCGCCGACGCAATGCCGTGCCCGGATACATCGCCAATACACAGGAAGAGCAAGTCCTCGCGCACGAAGAAAGTGTCGAAAAAGTCACCGCCAATGCTGGCCGCGGGCTCCATGAAGCCGCACGCCTCGATGTCCTGGTATTCCGGAAACAGGGGACGCTGCAGTGGGATCATGCTTGTCTGCAAACGACGCGCGACATCCAGCTCCTTTTTCAGATGCTGCAGTTCGAGTTGTTTCTTCTGGGCTTTCAGCGCCATCTCATTCGTCCGGCGCATGCGCTCGCTGAGCATTGCGCACAAGTTGCGCGCGACCCCGGGGAGAGCCATCAGTTTTTCCCAGAACACTCGGTTAGGGATCTTGAGGATGCGCGCATCACTGCTTGTCGAGACCAGGGCAGAGACCGGTTTGCCATCAATTGCCGACAGCTCGCCAACACAGTCACCAGGGGCAATGCTTATCACGAACTCCGGGTTTTCGTCCGTATCAAGGTAGGCGTGGACCACGCCGGACAAGGGAATGAATACGTTCTGGTTCGCCTGGCCGGGCATCAGGAGCGGTGTCGCGGCAGGCACTTCAAGCACTTCGCAAGCGGAGAGTGCCACGGTGACGGATGTGACATCGGCATCGCTAAACAGCGGGATCCAGGACATGCCCTGATGGCGGCGGTCATGCCTGCGGCGTTCCGTACTGACGGAAAGGCTCCTCTTCCGGCGCTCTTCGCCTCGCCGGAAGCCCTGACGCATGAATTCGGTCATGGCTCTAATGAGCGTTCAACCAGCGAACCGTGATGCTCAGTTCGTTATGCCCATTGCGGCGCGCATGGGTCATGGCGTCACAATTACTGCGGATCATCAGCAGCCCCAAACCACCCGGATCGGCATCCGCGAGCTTTACCGGGGCGGCCTTTGACTTGGCTTTCGTCACATCGAACGGGCTCCCCGAGTCCATGATGGTCACCGAGGCTTCGTGTCCGTCTTGCAGGTGTCTGACATCCAGTCGCAAGCTAACGGTTTCATGTGGCGGGACGCCACTATGGGAAATCACATTGGCGAGCGCTTCATGGAGGCAGAGGTCAAGGCGCTCGATCTGGGCTGGCGGCACCTCCAGATCGCAACCGCTTCGCTCAAGCCAGTCTGCCGCTCGCCGGACTTCCGCGCCATCGGCAAAAATCGTCAGCGTGGAACTCGTCCTGGCCTGCCACCGTGCCATGACCGAATTCAATCGCGTGCGGCCCGTTCTGCTGATGAGAAATCCGTGAACATCGGGATCAAGGTATCAACCCCGGTCGTCGTGAGCGTCTTCGCGACACTTGCGTTGTCGCCGACATGGAGCAGCATTTTTCCATTGCGGCTTTGCAGCGCCTTGGCGTTGGTAATGATGGCGCGTATGCCGATCGAGGCCAAAAAGCTCACTTGCGTCAGGTCGACGATAACCTTGCGTTGGTCGGCAACGGCCATGGCGGCAAATCTTATTGCGATCTCCTCCGTACCCGGAATATCCAGTCGGCCGGAGATTTCGATGCGGCGGAGTTGGCTGCCGATGTCTTCGAATGTGATACCCATGATTGATTACGCCCCTCCGTTCGCAGAAACCACCTAATCCGACCCCGCAGGATATGAACAAAAGATGTCATTCCTGTTACGTCTCGATGATTTCTTCGCGCAAAGCCGACCAGCACGACTCGCCACCCCGCATGCGAGGCGGACGCCGATAAGGCCGCGTTTCGGGCGCCGGTTGGCAGACCGTGGGGGCAGTCTCCCTCTCGACTTATCTGAGCCGAGGCAATGCCCCCGCGCTCAACGCCCCTTCCATACCGGCTTGCGCCCTTCGGCAAACGCGCGCGGCCCCTCCTGCGCGTCTTCGCTTGCATAGACCTCGCGGTAGATCCGGTTGGCGAACTCCAGGCCCAGATCGCAGCCCACGCTCATCGACGTGAGGATGTATTCCTTGCCGGCCATGACCGACAGCGGTGCATTGTCTCGGATCGATTCGGCCAGTGTGCGCGCACGCGCGCGCACCGCGTCGGCGCTGTCCTCGACGTAGTTGATGAAACCCAACTCGAGAAAACGCTGGATGGGATAGAGCTCGCCGGTGAGCACCATTTCCATGTAAAACGGCTGCGGCAACATCCACAGCAGCGGCACGGCCCAGGGGCTGCCGCGCCCGGCTATCTTGGTTTCGGTGATCCCGACCTTGGTGCCCGCAAGGCCGACGCGGATGTCGCAGTTCAGGCTCAGCATCATGCCCCCGGCGATCAAATGACCGGTCATCGCGGCGATGATCGGCTTTCTGACCTTGCGCATGCGCTGATGGAAGGGGTCACGCATCAACGACAGGATATCGACGCCCTGTTCGGCCTTGATGCGCGCCGCTTCCTTCAAGTCGAGTCCTGCGCAAAACGTGCCGCAGTCGGCCGAGGTGAGGATGGCGACGCGGACGTCGCTGCGCGCATCCACCTGTTCCCAGATATCGTAGAGCCCGTTGGTCGCATCGACCGACAGCGAATTGCGTTTCTCGGGACGGTTGATGGTGACGGTGGCGATGCCATCGGCCACGTCAAACAACACGTCGCCTTGTTTGGTGGTCATGAATCAGGTCTCCGCAGAACATTGCCGATTTGCTAAAGCCCGAGATCCTTGGCGATGGAGGTCCGCATCACTTCGCTCGAGCCGCCGCCGATGCGCATGATGCGCGAATCGCGATAGTGGCGCTCCATGGGGAAATCGGGGGTCATCGAATAACCACCCAGGATCTGCATGCCCTCGTCGGCGACACGGTGATAGGCCTCGGCGCAGTAGACCTTCGCGATCGACGCTTCCTTGCGGCAATCGAGCTTGGCATCGAGCCGGCGCGCAAGATCATAGGTCAGCATGCGCGAGGCGTGCACGGCGACCTGCATGTCGGCGAGCTTGTGCTGGATGACCTGGAACTTGCCGATCGGCTGACCGAACTGCTTGCGGTCCTTGGCATACTGCACGGCCACGTCCAGCGCATGCTGGGCGGCTCCGGTCACCTGGGCGGCGAGCGAGAAACGCTCCTTGTTCAGGTTGGTCATCAGGTGCTTCCAGCCGTTGTTGAGCTGGCCCAGCAGATCGTCCTTGTGTACGCGCACGTTATCCTAGGTGACACGGTTTGTGCCGACCGAGCGGAAGCACAAGGTATCGAGCCGCTGTATGGTCACCCCGGGGCTGTGCGGGTCGACAAAAAACAGACTGATGCCCTTGTGCTGGGGCACATTGGGGTCCGTTCGGGTCACCAGCACGGTACGTGTGGCCAGGTCGACCTGCGAATTGAAGATCTTCGAACCATTGATGATGAAATGGTCGCCATCCTGAACCGCACGCGTCTGGATGCCGGCTGCATCGGAGCCGGCGTTGGGTTCGGTCAGGCTCATCGAGGACTTGAACTTGCCGGTTGCGATCAGCGGCAGATACTTGCGTCGCTGCTCCTCGCTGCCGTAGGTCAGCAAGGATTGCGCACCATGCACGGTGGCCCGATAGTGCAGGACTGCAAGCTCGAGCAGCCCATAGGACAGCTCTTCCATGACGATACCCAGCTCGACAAAGCCGAGCCCGACGCCACCGTATTCCTCCGGGATGCCGATGCCGAGCCAGCCCATTTCGGCGATCTTGTCGAATGCGTCCAGCGGCGCGATCTGTTCCTTGTCGCACTTTCTCGCGTAGGCGTCGCCAACATTTTGCTTGACGAATCGCCGCACGGAATCGCGCAGCATCAGCTGCTCTTCAGTAAACCCGAAATCCGCTCCCGAACGCATGTCTGCCTCCTATTTCTGCTGATGTAATGCTTCGTTGAATGCTTTCAAAACCTCGGAGCCGGGCTTGCCGCGCTTGTCCAGTCCCTCGGCCCACTCGGTGCCGACCGTTTTCATCAGATTCGCGAGCTGGGCACGCTCGGCGGGGGAAAGCGACACCATCGTGACACCGAGCTGTTTAAGCTTTTCGATATTGGCGCCCTCGGACCGATCGACCATCGAACAGGCTCGCCGGGTGGCTTCCTCACCGACACTGAGCATGATTTTCTGCACGTGCTCGGGCAATTTCTTGAAGCGCGCTTCGCTGATGACATAATTGATGACGACGCTGCCGAAGTTCTCCTCGAAGGTCCCATAGCGCACCAGGTTTTGCAGGTTGTAGGTCGTCACTCCGGACAGCGGCCAGACGATCGCGTCGATCGTGCCACGCGACAGGGCTTCGTAAACCTCGGGAGCGCCCATGCGGATCGCGACACCCTTGACGCGCGTGGCCGCCAGGTCCTTAGCCCCGCCGGCGGTCCGGATCTTCAGCCCCTCGAAATCCTTCAGCGACGTGAACTTCGCTTTCGTCAGAATCTGATAGGGCGGGAACACCATCGAGAACAGGACGCGCACGCCATTCGGCGCAAACTCCTGTTTGGCCAGGATGCCATCCTTGGCCAGCCGCCAATAAGCCAGCGTGCCGGCACAGGAATTGCTGAAGCTGCCGGGGAGCTCGGCGACCGTGGACAACGGGAACTTGTCGGAAATGAGCGATGGCAGCGGCGCCGTGATGTCGGCGACCCCCGATTGCGCGAGCGACAGCATGTCGCGCGACTTGCCGAGCTGCTCCGCCGGGTAATACTCGAATTCGATCTGGTTCTGTGTCTGTTTGCTGACCTGCTCCATCCAGTAGCGCGTCGCCCCCTCGACGGTGGGATGACCGGCCGGGAAATGGTCGGCAACCCGTAGAACGGTCTTCTTGTCCTGCGCGAAAACCTGAGCGCTGGCCGCCAGGAGCAGTGCCGACACCATGCATACCTTACGCAGCCATCCCGCCATGACTCTCCCCCTATTCAATTCTGAACGTGATCCGATCATTCCGGGCAAACCGACGAACGACAGACACCGGGCATCCGGCTGCCGGATCACGTGACCGCCTTGCGCAGTTCTTCGAGCGCTTCCGGATTGACCAGCGAAGACAAATCACCGAGACCGCTGCCGGTATAGACGGATCGCACGACACGCCGCATGATTTTCATGTTGCGGGTCTTCGGCAGGTCCGATACCAGCAGGATCTCCTTCGGCCGGAAACCTGGCCCGGCGCCATGCAGCACGGCTTGCGTCAGCTCGTCGATGAGCCGGGCATCGGCCGCGACACCCGGCACCGGCACGCATACGCAGACCAGGGTCTGGCCCTTGACATCGTCCGGTACGCCGATCGCGGCCGCCTCGGCGACCTTGCCGGTCGCGACCAACATCGACTCGACCTCGGCGGGACCCAGGCGCTTGCCGGCCACCTTGATGGTGTCATCCGAACGTCCATGCAGATACCAAAGCCCATCGGCATCTATGGTCGCAAAATCACCCTGGACCCAGTACCCCGGAATTTTGCTCCAGTAGGATTCGATGTAGCGCGCATCATCGCGCCACAGGCTGCGCGTCAGCCCGATCGACGGCTGGCTCATGACCAGTTCGCCGGTCTCCCCGGGTTTGACCGGCTTGCCATCGAGCGTGACCACGGCGGCACCGCAGCCCGGCACGCCACCGGTGAACGAACACGGCTTGGCGCGGTGCAGGATCGAGCTCATGACGATGCCGCCACCGATCTCGGTACCGCCGGAGTAGTTCAGGATCGGGGCACGTCCACGACAGACGTGCGTCATGAACCAGACCCAGGCATCCGGATTCCACGGTTCCCCGGTCGATACGGTGATCCGCAGTTTCGACAAGTCATGCTTGGCGACCAGTTCCGGACCATTGCGCATCGCGCCACGCACCGCGGTGGGGGCGATGCCGAGTACGGTCGTACCATAGCGCGAGGCCAGCCGCCACAGACGGTCCGGATCCGGGTAGTCCGGCGTACCTTCGCCGATCACCATCGTGCCGCCGAAAAAGGTGGCCGTGGTGATGAGCAGCGGACCGACCAGCCAGCCCATGTCGCTCATCCACTGGATACGGTCACCGGGTTTGAAGTCGGCCATCAGACCCATATCGAGCGCGATCCGGCCCGGAAAGCCACAGTGGCTATGGACCGTTCCCTTGGGCTTTCCGGTCGTTCCCGAGGTGTGCATCAACATGAATGGCGCTTCGGCATCCATGGCCAGGGTCAGCTCGTCGGTCCCGCCTTCGGATGCGACCTCGTGCCACCACAGATCCCGACCGGGGTGCATGTCCACTTCGTTGCCGGCCCGACGCAGCACGATGGTGTGGCGTAGACTGGGGATGTCGCGCGCGGCCTCGTCCACCACTGATTTCATGCCGACGAGCTTGCCACGCCGCCAGGTGCCATCCGCGGTGATGATCGCGACCGCCTCGGCATCGACCATCCGGGTGACGATGGCATCGGAGCCGAAACCGGAAAACATCGGCATGATGATCGCACCGATCTTGGCGACGGCAAGGTAGGCCGCAGCCGCTTCCGGCACGATGGGCATATACATGCCGACCACCTCGCCAGGACGCACGCCGAGCTTCCGCAAACCGTGCGCGAGCCGGCAGGTTTCGAGGTTTAGATCGTGATAGCTCCACTGCCGGCTCTCGCCATTCTCGCCTTCCCAGAATATGGCGGGCCGATCGCCGATACCCGCTTCGATGTGCCGATCGAGGCAGTTCAGGACAAGATTGGTCGAACCGCCGACGCACCAGCGCGTCCACTCGATCCCGCGGGAGGTGTCCATGACCTGCGTGTAAGGCCGGTCAAAGCGGAAATCATGGAAGCGCAACACGGCGTCCCAGTACCATTCGGGCTCGCGCTCCGCACGCGCATTGAGTTCATCCCAGTCCGTTATCGCATGCGCCTGCATGAAGCGCCGCAAATTGGAATTGGCGAACAATTCGGGAACCGGTTCCCAGATTTCGATCGGCTTCATCTACTTATCCCTTGCTCATGCTCCAGGAAAGCCGGCCGGCGCACACACCGGCCTCAGACATCTATGGTCAATACGACTTGGGCAGACCCAGCACCTTCTCGCCGATGAACGACTTGACCATCTGCATGCTGATCGGCGCGATGCGGAACAGCATCGATTCGCGGAACAGGCGCTCGACATGGTATTCCTTCGCGTAGCCGAACCCCCCATGCGTGAGCACCGCCGTCTGACAGGCCTTGAAACCGGCTTCGCCAGCAAGATATTTCGCCGAATTCGCTTCCGCGCCGCAAGGCTTGCCCTGGTCATAGAGGGTTGCCGCCTTGAAGGTCATCAGATTGGCCGCTTCCAGTTCCATCCAGCTCTCCGCGAGCGGGTGCTGGACGCCCTGATTCATGCCGATCGGACGATCGAACACGACCCGCTCCTTGGCGTAGGCCGCCGCACGTCGCAGCGCGGCACGACCGACACCGACGGCCTCGGCACCAACCAGGATGCGCTCCGGGTTCATGCCGTGCAGGATGTACTCGAAACCACGCCCTTCCTCGCCGATCCGATTTTCGACCGGGATCTCGAGACCATCGATGAACAGCTGGTTCGAGTCCACGGCCTTGCGACCCATCTTCTCGATCTCGCGAATCTCGACCGTCTTGCGATCCAGGTCAGTATAGAAAAGCGACAGTCCAAGTGTCGGCTTGCTGACCTCGTTCGGCTCCTGCGTGCGCGCGAGCAACAGGATCTTGTCGGCAACCTGCGCCGTCGAGATCCATACCTTCTGGCCATGGACGACGTAACGATCGCCCTTGCGCACCGCCTTGGTCTTGAGCTTGAGCGTGTTCAGCCCGGTATTGGGCTCGGTCACCCCGAAGCATGCCTTTTCCTTGCCCTTGATCAGCGGCGGCAACATGCGTCGCTTCTGCTCGTCGCTGCCGAAGACCACGACCGGATTTAGGCCGAAGATGTTCATGTGGATCGACGAACCGCCCGACACGCCCGCGCCCGACTCGGTCACCGCCTGCATCATGATGGCTGCCTCGGTGATGCCCAGGCCCGCGCCACCATATTCTTGTGGCATCGCGATGCCCAGCCACCCGGCATCGGCAAAAGCCTTGTGAAAATCAAGCGGAAAACCGCCTTCGCGATCCCGCTTCAGCCAGTAGTCGTCGCCGAACTGCGCGCAGATTTTGAACACCGCTTCGCGGATGGATTCCTGCTCTTGAGAAAACGAAAAGTCCATTGTCGATACCTCCTAGTGATCAGTTCAAGTCGATTCGTGGGCAACCACCGCGCGAGACCACGCCCCGTCACGTGGTACGCGCGTCGCAGGTCACGCCCAAATTCACCAGCTCGTTGATGTCGACCTCGTCCAGGCCGGCCTCCCTCAGCACCTCGACACTGTGCTCTCCGAGGCGAGGCGCGTGGCGGGTGACCTCGGGTGGCGATGCAGAAAACCTCTGCGCGATCGCCATCGAGCGGATCCGTCCTTCGGACGGGTGTTCGACGAAGCGGAAAAACCCGGTTGCGGCCAGATGGGGATCGGCGAGCAGCGTCTCCAGGGTGTTCAACCGCATCACCGGCACGTCCGCCGCATCGAGCACGGCGACCCATTCTTCCGTGGTGCGGGCCGCCATCCCTTCGCCGAGAATACGATAAATCTCCTCGGTATGCGTCGTGCGCGCCGCGATGGTCGCGAAACGCGGATCGGATTTCAGTTCGGGCCGACCTATCGCATCGAACACCGCAAACCAGTGCTTTTCCGTGTACGGCATGACACATACATGGCCATCGCGAGTCGGAAAAGGCCGGCGTTCGCGCGAGAGCATGCGCACATAACCCATTTCGCCTTCCGGCGGATCGAAGGTCTTGCCATACAGGTGGTCGGACAGCACCATGTCGGCCATGGTCTCGAACATGGGTACGTCGACGGCCTGACCGACGCCCTTCCGCTCGCGATAAAACAGTGCTGCGAGCACGGAATAGACGATGTGCAGGCCGACCGAGCGGTCGCAGACTGCCGTCGTCGCGAAGCGCGGCTCACCGCCGACGCGCTGTACCAGGTACGGCATCGCCACGGCCCCCTGGATCAGGTCGTCAAAAGCCGGTTTGGCCGCGTACGGCCCATCCTGCCCATAGCCATAGGCACCACAATAGATGATGCGCGGGTTGACCGCACGCACGTCGTCATACGATAGCCCCAACCGACGCATCGCCTGCGGCCGGATGTTGTAGAGCAGAACATCGGCGTTCTTGGCCAGCCGCAGCAAAGCCGCCCTTCCCTTCGGATGCTTGAGGTCGAGCATCAGGCTGCGCTTGCTGCGCCCGACGTTGAGATAGATGTTGCTCATGCCCGCGTGCCGGGCCGGCCCGGTGCCACGCACGAAATCGCCTTCGCGCGACTCGACCTTGATCACGTCTGCCCCCAGGTCGCCGATGATCCGCGCGGCATAGGGGCCCATCAGGGCATTGGTGAGGTCGAGTACGCGCACCCCTTCGAGCGGTCCGCTCATGGTCTTGGCCCTTCCTTCAGCGGCCGGTGAAACGGGCTTCCCGCTTTTCCAGAAACGCGGCCAGTCCTTCCTTATGGTCTTCCGACGTCAATGTGATGGATTCGCTCGCCGCCGCCAGCTCGAGCGAAGTCTCGAGACTGGCATCGACGCTGCGCGCCATCACCAGTTTGGCGAGACGAATCGCGATCGGCGGTCCGGAGGCGATGCGCCGGGCAAGTGCCATCGTGCGCTCGTGCAGTTCCTCGTGCGGGATCAGCTGGCTCAGCAGCCCCCAGCGATAGGCATCCTCGGCCCCGATCGGATCGCCGGTAAAGATCATTTCGGCCGCCTTGGACATGCCGACCATGCGCGGCAGGAACCAGCATCCGCCCGTACCTGGGAACAGCCCGATGCGGGCGAACGCCTCCATGAAACGCGTCTTCTCGGAGCCCACCCGAATGTCGCAGGCGAGCGCGACATCGCAGCCACCGGCCGCGGCGTCGCCATTCACCATTGCGATCACCGGTACCTCGGCGTTGCGTATACCTAGAACGAGCGGATAGAACTGTCGCAAGCCCAGGCGGCGAGCTTCGGGCGTAATTTCTTCCATCAGGCCGGCCGGACCAGCGGGATCCTTCAGATCGGCGCCGCCGCAAAAACCGCGGCCCGCGCCCGTGATGACGATCGCGCGCGTATCGCTGCCAGGCTTGGCCTTGGCCAGCACATCGAGAATTTCACCGATCATCTGCCGGTTCAGCGCATTGAAGCGCTCGGGACGATTGAGCGTCAGCAGCGTGACGCCATCCTTGGTTTCCACTCGGATCGCCTGGTAAGTCATCTGCAGTCCTCTCCTGGTTATTTCGTTTGGATAATGAACATGAACGCGCGCCCGCGTCAGCCGGCCGTACGCAACACGCCCGACGCCCCCAAGCTCGCGATCGCATCCTCCGGAAAGCCGGCCTCGCGCAGGACCTCGACGCTGTGTTCGCCGAGGCGCGGGGCCGGGCATTGCGGCGCCGGGGGCGTGCCCATCCAGCGCGACGACGGCGCCAGCGCGCGCACCCTCCCTTCGGTAGGATGGGTTTCCCACCCCAGGAATCCGGTGGCATTGAGGTGCGGATCGGCGAGCAGGCTGTCCAGCGTATGCATCGGCATCGCCGGAATGTCGGCGCGCTCGAAGTCGGCCATCCACTCGGCCGTCGCGCGTGTCGCCAGCGATTCGGCGACGATCCGGTACAGCTCGCCGATGTTGTTGGTCCGGTCCGTGATGTTGCAAAAGCGAGGATCGCTCTTCAACTCCGGCTTCCCCATCACGTCGAACAGACGAAACCACTGCGCATCGTTGTACGGCACCAGCGAGATATGGCCGTCAGTCGTCGGGAAGGGCCGGCGATGCGGCGTCAGATGCCGCACGAAACCTGTCGGACCAAGCGGCGGATCGAACATCTGCCCACACATATGGCACAGCAGCACGAACTGCGCCATGGTCTCGAACATCGGCACCTCGACCGCCTGTCCGCGGCCGGTGCTGGCCCGGCTCACCAGCGCGGCGAGCACCGCGTAGGCAGCGAAGACGCCGACGGTCTGATCCGCAATCGCCAGGGGTATGTAGCGCGGCGTCCCGGTCAACCGGCCTTCCAGATAGGGTAGTGCCGTCAACCCCTGGATCATGTCGTCGTAGGCCGGCTTCTCGGCGTACGGGCCGTCCTGCCGAAACCCATACGCGCCGCAATAAATCATGCGCGGATTGATCTTTGCGACCCGTTCGTAGTCCAGCCCGAGCCGAGCCATGGCCGGTGGCCGCATGTTGAAAAACAGCACATCGAAGGATTCGATCAGCTTGTGGACGACCGCCTGCCCTTCCGGCCGCTTCAGATCCAGCACCAGGCTACGCTTGTTGCGATTGGCCAGCAGGAACGTGCTGGCCATGCCAGGGTGATGCATCGGTCCGACGCCGCGAATCGGATCCCCTTCGGGCGGTTCGATCTTGACGACTTCAGCCCCCAGTTCGGCCATCAGGGACGTGGCATAGGGGCCCATGCCCATGTTGGACAGATCCAGAATGCGCACGCTGGCAAGCGGACCGCGACGACCGTCGCTGCTTGCCGGGTCGGTGTTTTCCATATTTGAAGTCTGTCAGTTACGGTAGCCCGGGTCTTCCCGGTCGAGCTTGCGTCGGAGCGCCGCCCATTCCTTCTGCCCTTGCGGTACAAAACCACTCTTGCCGAAAATCTGCCGTCCCTGCTCGATGCTCTTGGCGATCACCTCGTCCGCAATCGGATACATCTTGACGGCACCGGCAAGTGCCGCGACCTGCATGCGGCACGCGCGTTCGAGCTGGTACATCAGCACGAAGGTTTCACCCATCGTCGCACCGACGGTCAGCGTCCCGTGATTCCGCAGGATCATCGCCTTCTTGTCACCGAGATCGCGCACCAGACTCGCCCTCTCGGAGTCGTCGATCGCGACGCCCTCGAAATCGTGGTAGCAAAGCCGGCTCCACACCACCAGTGCATGCTGACTGGCCGGCAGCAGGCCATGGTCCTGCATCGAGACGGCAGTGCCTTCCGTGGTATGCAGATGCATGACCGAATTGACATCCGGCCGCGCTTCCAGAATCGTCGCATGGATGACGAGCACGGCCGGATTGATCGGGTAAGGGCTCTCGGACAGGGACTGCCCCCGCATGTCGGTCTTGATCAAGGACGACGCGGTGATCTCGTCGAACATCTCACCGTAGGGGTTGATCAGGAACTGGTCGGGATGACCGGGCACGCGCAGAGAAATATGCGCCGAGATCAGATCGGACCATCCCATCTTCGCGGACAGGCGGTAGGCCGCTGCGAGTTCCAGACGAGCTTCCCATTCCGCTTCGCTGATGTCGGCTCGGCCTGAGGGCAAATGTGCCACCTTGCTCATTGGATCACCCCCTCACACAAGCGGCTTGCCGCAAGGCTCACCCAGGATCGTCGTGCGGTGCATGTGCCGGATCGCACCCGGTAAGCGATCGCGAAGCGCCTTGTGCATCGTGCAGCGGTTGTCCCACATGACCAGATCGCGCGGCCGCCACGGGTGACGATAGGTATATTCGGGGATGACCGAATGACGGAACAGGTATTGCAGGATCCCATTGCTCTCGTCCGGAGTCATGCCGACGATCTGCGTGGTCGCCCCTTCGCTGACGTACAGCGCCTTGCGCCCGGTTTCGGGGTGAATGCGCACCATGGGCTGCATCACTGGCGGATTGGCATCGATGTGTGCCTTCGCGACTTCCGGATTGCGCCCCTTCTCGGTATCGTGGATCGCATAGGCATAGGAATGGACCGCCCACAGCGGGTCGATCAGTTTCTTCATGCCTTCGGACAAGGTGTCATAAGCCAGATAGGTGTTCGAGAACATCGTGTCACCGCCCACTTCCGGGATCTCGACACAGTAGAGCAGCGAGCCGGTCGCAGGCTTCAAGGTGTAGGACATGTCCGAATGCCAGTTCACACCGGTTTCGCGCGTGTCCGATGGGCTGCCATCGGCCTTCGGGCGGGTGGTGACGATGAAGATCTCGGCGTGCTCCGGGTGCCGATATTTGTAGAGCTTGTCATGGTCGTCGAGCTTGCCGAAGCGCGCGGAGAAGGCGATGTGCTGCTCCGGCGTGATGTCCTGATCACGGAACAGCAATATGTTGTGCTCGAGCCATCCTTGACGAATGGTCGCAACATCCGCATCGGCCAAGGGCTTGCGCAGATCGACACCCTGCACCTCCGCGCCCAGGCCATAGGACACGCGTTTGAATGTGATGGTCATAATAATTGGTCTCCTCCAACCCTGCTTGACACGACAAAGCGACCCTGGCCGCACTCACTCGGCCTTGGCCCCCGAATCCTTGACGACCTTGGCCCATTTCGCCGACTCGCTGCGAATGAATGCCGCAGCCTGCTCAGGCGTGCCCGACAAAGGCTCCATCGCGAGGCTTGCCAGGCGCTCGCGCAGGTCCGGCAGAGCCATCACCTTGTTGAGTTCGCCATTCAGCTTGGCAATCACCTCCTTGGGTGTGCCGGTCGGTGCGACGATGACGCACCAGAAGCTCGCATCGAAGCCCGGAAAACCGGAGTCGGCGAGTGTCGGCAAATCCGGAGCGAGCGACGAACGCTTGGCCGAGCCCACGGCAAGAAACCGCAGCTTGCCGGTCTTGACGTGCGGGGCCGTGGTCGCGTAGGCGTCGAACATTACCTGGATGTTGCCGGCGAGCATGTCCGCAACCGCCGCGGCCGTGCCCTTGTAGGGCACATGCACGATGTTCACGCCGGCAGTGCTCTTGAACAACTCCATGGCGAGATGGGTCGTGCCGCCGACCCCGGAGGAGCCATAGGACAGCCCGGCCGGTTTGGCCTTGGCCGCCGCCACGAGGTCCTTGACGCTCATGATCGGCTGCGTCACCGGCACCGCCAGGAACAAGGGCATCTGCGTCACCATGCCGACCGGGACGAAATCCTTCTGGGGGTCGAAACTGAGCTTCGCGAACAGGTGCGGATTAACCGCGAGCGAACTGGTCACACCAAAATAAAGCGTATACCCATCGGGCGCCGACTTGGCGACCAGGTCCGCCGCGATATTGCCACCTGCACCACCCCGGTTGTCGATCACGACCTGCTGCCCGAGCGCATCGGACAGCTTCTGCGCAACCGCACGGGCCGCGATGTCGGTCGCGCCGCCGGCGGGGTACGGGACGACCAGCTTGATCGGCTTGGTCGGGTAGGTCTGCGCCTGAGCGGGCCCCACCGCGATGCCCGATGCCACCAGAGCGGCAGCCGCGATACGCAACCACTTCAACTTCATTTTCTGTCTCCTCTATTGGAAAATCGCTTGGCACCGCCGGGCTATGCTGCCCCATTGCGAAACATGCGCCGATTCGGCATTGTGCACGGCTTGGTTTGTCCGTACAAGTAGGAGTCTTTTCCAACATGGTATGAGTCTGAACGTAGGGGTGGATTTCCAAGGAGAGATGAGTCTGAACGGGCCTGAGTGGGTCGATCATCATCGGAGGCATGGTGATCCACATGAACGAAGCGAAGCTC
>JAJVIJ010000059.1 GCA_022072095.1 Rhodocyclaceae bacterium | reverse complement strand
TCCGCGATTCCGCCAGGCCCAGGTCGCGCAAGCCCTTTTTCAGTGCGTCCTTGTCGAACTCCTTGATGCCGTTGAATTCGATCTGCGCCACGGCCGGCCGTTCCTCGACGACGACGACGAGCACATCGCCCTCGCGCTCGAGGCGGACATCCTGGAAGAATCCGGTCGCGAACAGCGCCTTGATGGCCTGGGCGGCGCGCTCATCGGTCAGCGTATCGCCAACCTTGACCGGCAGGTAGCCGAACACGGTTCCGGCCTCGGTCCGCTGCAGCCCCTCGACCCGGATGTCGCGGATCGTGAACGAATCGATCGCCCAAACGGCGCGTCCGAACAGCGTGGCAAGCACGAAGGCAATGAGTTGTTTTCGCATTGAGTCCAGGAGGGCTGACGGTCGGAACGGCGGTGGGCCCATGCCGCGCCCGCACCATGCGGTGCCTCGACCCGGCACATCGAATCAACCCGAAAGCAGGCGGTTCAGATCGTTGAACAGGGCAAACACCATCAACAGGCCCAGAAGGACGAATCCGATCCTTTGTCCCACTTCCATGGCCCAGTCGGACAACGGCCGGCCTCGCACCATTTCGATCAAATAATACATTAAATGGCCGCCGTCCAATAACGGGATGGGCAGCAGGTTGAGGACGGCCAGACTGATGCTGAGCAGCGCCAGAAACCGGACGAAGGACTGCGCCCCGAGCCCGACCGACTGGCCCGCATAGTCGGCGATCGCGACCGGCCCGCTCAGGTTCTTCCACGACACGCTGCCGGTGACCATGCGGCCGAGCACCTGAATGCTGAACGCGGCGGTTTCGAAGGTCTGTCGAGTCGCTCCGACGATGGCCTCGAGCGGCCCATAGCTCAGCGTCACGCGGAGCATGTCGCGCGCGCCCGCGACGTCGCGCACCTCGGCACCGATGCGTCCCACCGGCGTCGCGCGGCCGGCGGTCGACGAGCCGGTGGCTTCCGGTGTCACGTCGATCTGCATGAGCTCCGTGCCCCGCTCGATTTCGAGCCGGATCGGCGTGCCGGCATGGGCCCGAATGATCGCGACCAGGCCAGCCGCGCCCTCGATCGCCTGGCCGTCGACCGATCGCACTTGATCACCCGTGCGGAGCCCGGCACGGTCGGCAGGCTGCCCCGGCACGATGCGACCGATCAATGCCGGCCCTGGAGGGCGAAACAGCTGCAAGCCGAGCTGATCGAGCAGATCCCTTTCCAGATTGTCCCGATCGACCCGCGCGAGCGAAAGGCTGCGAACGTGGCGCTGCCCGGAG
This sequence comes from Rhodocyclaceae bacterium, assembly GCA_022072095.1. Taxonomy (GTDB): domain Bacteria; phylum Pseudomonadota; class Gammaproteobacteria; order Burkholderiales; family Rhodocyclaceae; genus JAJVIJ01. The sequence continues at coordinate 15,721 of JAJVIJ010000059.1, read as the reverse complement.
TCTCGCTCCGCGACGACGGCAACGGTGTCCGCGGACGAGAGCAGCGCGCGCAGCAGTTGCCAGCGCAACTGGGACCAGCTCGCGACGTCCTGATCGGCGACGCGCCGGATCAGGTCACCGCGCGCGAAACCCGCGTCGGCGGCGGCGCTATGCGCCGGTGGCGTGGCAATCATGGGGCGAAGATCCGGAACGCCCAGGGTGTTGAGCACCGAGTACGCGAGCACCGCCAGCAGCAGGTTGGAGATCGGCCCGGCGAGCACGATCACGAACCGCTTCCAGACGGGCTGGACATTGAACGCGTGCGGACGTTCGGCCACCGCGACCGGGCCTTCGCGCTCGTCGAGCATCTTGACGTAACCGCCGAGCGGGATGCCGGCGAGGACCCACTCGGTGCCACTGCGCCGGGAACGATGGACATAGAGGGGGCGGCCGAAGCCGACCGAGAAGCGCAACACGCGCACGCCCAGCGCGCGTGCGGCCAGGTAGTGCCCGAGTTCGTGCACCACCACCAGGATGGCCAGGGTAAGAATGAAGGCGAGCAATGTTTGCATCATCAGGCCGGTCTGACCGTGCGCGCGGCGAGGCGTTCCTTGGCCCATGCGCGGGCTTTGCGGTCGACCTCCAGGATGTCATCCAGTGCTGTGGCGCGGGTGTCGGCGACGGCGTCGAGCGTCGCCGCGACGACCTCGGCGATCCCGGGGAATGACAGCCGGCCATCGAGAAACGCGGCCACCGCTTCTTCGTTGGCGGCGTTCAGGATGGCGCAGGCGGTACCGGATGCGCGCAATGCCCGGTAAGCCAGCTCGAGACAGGGAAAGCGGAGAAAGTCGGGCGATTCGAAATCCAGGCGTCCGATACGCGCCAGATCCAGGGTGTCGACGCCGGCATCGATGCGGTCCGGATAGGCGAGCGCATAGGCGATCGGGGTGCGCATGTCGGGCTGACCGAGTTGCGCGATCACCGAGCCGTCATCGAACGCGACCAGCGAATGGACGATGCTCTGTGGGTGCACCAGCACTTCGATGCGTGCGGCGTCCATGCCAAAAAGATAATGGGCCTCGATGATCTCGAGTCCCTTGTTCATCATCGTCGCCGAATCGACCGAAATCTTGCGTCCCATCACCCAGTTTGGGTGCGCGCAGGCGGCGTCCGGCGTGACGGACGCGAGCGCCGAGTTCGGCGTCTGGCGGAACGGGCCGCCGGACGCGGTGAGCAGGATGCGGCGCACGCCGCGGAGATCGGGTTCGCCGCCGCCATGCTTGGCCAGGCACTGGAAGATGGCGTTGTGCTCGGAATCCACGGGCAGCAGCTGTCCGCCGCTGCGGCGCACGGCCTCGATCAGCAGATCCCCGGCCATCACCAGTGCTTCCTTGTTCGCCAGCAGCAGCTTCTTGCCGGCCCTCGCCGCGGCCAGCGTCGGCACCAGCCCGGCGGCGCCGACGATCGCGGCCATCACGATGTCCGCTTCCGGTGCGGCGGCGATCGCGGCCAGCGCGGCCTCCCCGGATTCGACCAGGGTAGGCAGCGCCAGCCCATGCAGGCGCTGCCTGAGCGAGCTCGCGGTCCGTTCGTCGGGCACGACCGCGATCGCCGGCCGGTGCGCCCGACAGATATCGAACAGCGCGTCGACGCGGCTGTGCCCGCTGACCGCGAAGACCTCGAAGCGGTCCGGGTGACGTGCGACGACGTCGAGCGTGCTCCGGCCGATCGAGCCGGTGGCGCCGAGTATGGACAGGCGCGCGCGCATGTGGGCTCAGGCCTTGCCGAACGACAGGGCGATCAGCCCCAGCAGAGGCAGCGTCGCGGTCAGACTGTCGATGCGATCGAGCACGCCTCCATGTCCGGGGAGCAGCTTGCCGGAATCCTTGACATGGGCGTGGCGCTTGAGCAGGGATTCGTACAGGTCGCCGACGATGCTCACGGCCGCCAGCGCGACCAGGCCGACGATCTGCAAGGGCAGTGGCACGCGCATCGCGACCGGGCCGCCCGTGAGGAGCAGCCCGCCGTAGAGGGACACCGCCACGGCGGCTCCGATCGCGCCTTCCCAGGTCTTTCCGGGACTGATGGCCGGTGCGAGCTTGTGCCGCCCCAGCGCGCGGCCGACAAAATAGGCGGCGGTGTCCGCGATCCAGATTCCGGCCAGCAGCAGGAGCAGCGTGATGGCCCCCAGGGCGCGCAGATGCGCGAGTGCCAGCGCGGCGGGCAGCAGTACCAGGATTCCGGACAATTCCGCCCAGGGTCTGGGCCAGGCACGATCGTGGTACTTCAAGCACCAGGGCACCACGCCTATCCAGAACAGCGCAGCGAGTCCATAGATGCCCGACAGCCACGCGATGAACGCTGGACGCGGCAAACCCGTTTCGTCGAGCAGGGTGAAGCCGGCGACCAGCACGGCAATCAGCACGATGGCGCCGGCCGCGAGCTGGTTCGGGGTGGACGAGCGTGCGCCGGCACGCGCCTTGTCCGCCAAACCCTGCCATTCCCAGGCGCCGCAGGCCGCGATGCCGCTCACCACGTACAGCCAGCCGCGACCTTCGGCCCACTGGAGTGCCGCCGCCAAGCCGCAGAGCAGCACGAACGCCGTGGCCACGCGGGTGCTAAGCATTCCGGCCGGCTGCCTCGACCTCTTCCGGGTTCGAAGACTGGGCGAGCTGTTCGCTGGTACGCCCGAATCGACGCTCACGTTGCTGATAGGAATGGATCGCTCGATCCAGTTCTCTCGAACCAAACTCCGGCCAGAGCGCGTTGGTAAAGTAGAACTCGGCGTAGGCGAGTTGCCAGAGCATAAAGTTGCTGATGCGCTGTTCGCCACCGGTACGGATCAGCAGATCGGGCTCGGGCGCATCGCTGAGCGCCAGATGCGGCGCGAACATCTCTTCCGAAAAACCGTCGACGCGGCCGGGGTTGTGCGCCAGCATCTTTTCCACGGCCTGGAGGATGTCCCAGCGTCCGCCGTAGTTGGCGGCGATGGTCAAGGTCAGCGCCGAATTGTCCCGGGTGAGTGCCTCGGCCGAGCGGATCATCGCCACCAGACGTTCGTCGAATGCGCGCAGATCCCCGATCGCGCGAAACCGAATGCCGTTGGTGTGCAGGCGCGATACTTCGCGTTCGAGCGCGCCCTTGAAGAGCTGCATCAGATACGAGACCTCTTCGGGCGGGCGGCGCCAGTTTTCCGAACTGAACGCGAACACGGTCAGGTGGCCGATGCCCCGTTCCATGGCGGCACGCACGACGCGGCGCAGCGCATCCACCCCCTTCTTGTGCCCCGCCACGCGCGGCAGGAAGCGCCGCTTCGCCCAGCGGCCGTTGCCGTCCATGATGATGGCGACATGTCTCGGAATGTCGGCGACGTCCGGAATCTGCAAGGTGGAGCTATTGAAGGGGCTCATCGACGTTCTTCGGCGGGTTCGGAGCCGGCGTATGCGACGATCAGCGGGCGACTATACGGACAACAGCTCGGCTTCCTTGGTCTGCAACGTGCGATCGACCTCGGCGGTGAAACGGTCGGTGAGCTTTTGAATCTCGTCCTGCGCGCGCCGCTCGTCATCTTCCGAAATGGTCTTAGCCTTGACCGCATCCTTCAGTGCCTGATTGGCATCCCGGCGCAAATTGCGCACCGCGACCCGGGCGTTTTCGGCATCGTGACGGACGACCTTGATGAGCTCCTTGCGCCGCTCCTCGGTCAGCGCCGGCATCGGTACGCGCACCACGTCGCCGACCGTTGCCGGGTTCAGGCCGAGATCGGCATCGCGGATCGCCTTTTCGACGACGGCGAGCATCTTCTTCTCCCAGGGCGTCACACTGATGGTGCGCGCATCCAGCAGGCCGAGGTTGGCGACCTGACTGAGCGGCACCGGGCTGCCGTAATAATCCACCTTGATGTGGTCCAGCAGTCCGGTGTGGGCGCGCCCGGTTCGGACCTTGGCGAAATCCGCCTTCAAGGCCTCCAGGGACTTGCTCATCTTCTGCTCGGTGGCTTTCTTCAGTTCGGCAATCATCGCTATTCTCCACACCGGTATCAGGGGTGCACCAGCGTTCCCTCGTCCAAGCCGCAAACCGCTCGCCTCAGCGCGCCGCGCTTGAAAATGCTGAATACCCTGATGGGCAACTTCTGGTCCCGACACAAGGCCAGCGCCGTGGCATCCATGACCTTGAGGTCCTGGCGGATGGCCTCGTCGATACTCAAGGCCTCATAGCGCTGCGCAGCCGGATTCTTGAGCGGGTCGGCGGAATATACGCCATCGACCTTGGTGGCCTTGAGCACGATTTCGGCATCCACTTCGCGACCACGCAGCGCCGCCGCAGTGTCCGTCGTGAAAAACGGGTTGCCAGTGCCGGCGGCGAAAATCACCACCTTGCCCTCTTCGAGATAGCGGAGAGCCTTGCCGCGCACATAGGGTTCGGCCACCGGCTCGACATTGATCGCCGACTGCACGCGAGCGGCGACGCCGCTGCTGCGCAGCATGTCGTACAGCGCGAGCGCATTCATGATCGTCGCGAGCATGCCCATGTAATCGGCGGTGGCCCGGTCCATCCCCGTTGCCGCGGGGGCGACGCCGCGGAAGATGTTGCCGCCACCGATCACGATGGCGACCTGAACCCGCATGGCAACGAGTTCCCCGATCTCGGCGACGATCGCGGACAGCGTGTCGCGATCGATGCCGTAGGCGTGTTCCCCCATGAGCGCTTCGCCGGAGAGCTTGAGCAGCACGCGCCGATGGGCAGGCCGGTCCGTCATGAACGCGCTCTGCGATCGATCTCAGCGACTGGACGCCGCTGCGGCCTGTGCCGCGACCTCGGCGGCGAAATCGGACTGTTTCTTCTCGATGCCCTCGCCCACGATGTACAGCGCAAATCCGGCCACCGAGGCACCATGGTCCTTGAGCAGTTGCTGGACGGATTTCTTGTCGTCCTTGACGAAAGGCTGACTGAGCAGTGCGACTTCCTTCAGAAACTTCTGCACGCTGCCCTGAACCATCTTGTCGATGATGTCCGCCGGCTTCCCGGATTCGGCCGCCTTCAGCGCGGCGATCGAACGCTCGCGCTCGATCAGGTCCGAGGGGACATCCTCCGTGGCAAGCGCAACCGGCTTCGACGCGGCGATATGCATCGCGACATCACGTCCGAGCGCGTCGTCACCGCCCACCAGATCCACGAGCACGCCGATGCGCGAACCTCCGTGTACATAGCTGGCGATGCGGCCCCGCGCCGGGATGCGCACAAAACGCCGGATCGAAATGTTTTCGCCGATCTTGCCGATCAGCGCGGTGCGGGCGGCGTCGACCGCGGTACCCGCAAGCGACAGCGCGGACAACGCCGTCACATCGGCGGGATCGTGCTGAGCGACCAGATCGGCAAGGCTCTTCGCAAACGCCTGGAAGTCTTCGTTCTTGGCGACGAAGTCGGTCTCGCAGTTGACCTCGACCATCGCCGCGAGCTTGGCGTCCGCCGCGACAAACAGGCCGACGGCCCCTTCGGCCGTGACCCGGCTTGCGGCCTTGCTGGCCTTGCTTCCGAGCCGGGCACGCAGGATTTCCTCGGCCTTGCCGAGGTCGCCGCCCGCTTCGGTGAGCGCCCGCTTGCACTCCATCATCGGCGCGTCGGTGCGCTCGCGGAGCTCCTTGACCATGGATGCGGTGATTTCGGCCATTGGTACCTCCAATTCGATTTCAATAACATGGAGTGCACGCGGCACTCCTCTTGCATCGCGCCCGTATTGCGCCCGTATCTCGCCTACTCGCTCGCGCCTACTCGCTCGCGTGGCGACTACTGCCGGGCGCCACGACCGCTGCGAACCGCGAGCCGGCCCGGACGGTGGACGACGCGCGCGACTCAGCCCTCTTTGCCCTCGAGATCCTCGACCTCGACGAAATCGTCGGTCTGGACAGCGACGGCGAGATCCTGCATGGCCTGGTTCCGACCTTCCAGTACGGCATCGGCGATCCCCTGCGCGTACAGCTTGATCGCCCGGCTGGAGTCGTCATTGCCCGGGATCACGTAGTCGATGTCGTCGGGCGAATGATTGGTGTCGACCACCCCCACCAGGGGCACGCCGAGCTTGCGCGCTTCAGTGACGGCAATCTTGTGATAGCCGACATCGATGACGAACAATGCGTCGGGCAATGCCGCCATGTCCTTGATGCCGCCCAGGCTCTTTTGCAGCTTCTCCAATTCGCGCTGGAACGAAAGGGACTCCTTCTTGCCCATGCGTTCCAGCCCCCCTTCGGCAATCACCTGCTCCATGTCCTTGAGGCGCTTGATCGACTGCTTCACGGTCTTGAAGTTGGTCAGCATGCCACCCAGCCAGCGCTGATTGACGAAGGGCATGCCGCAACGTCCGGCCTCTTCCGCGATGATGTCGCGCGCCTGACGCTTGGTCGCGACAAAAAGGATCGTGCCGCGATTGGCCGAGAGCCGTCGGACGAAATCCAGCGCCTCGCGGTATTTCGCGAGCGTCCTTTCAAGATGGATGATGTGTATGCGGTTGCGGTGTCCGAAGATGTATTGGGCCATCTTCGGGTTCCAGAAACGCGTCTGGTGCCCGAAGTGAACTCCGGCTTCCAGCATTTGTCGCATGGTGGCTGACATGATCGCTCCGTGATGTCGAGGGGTTATCTCTCGCGCCCCACCCAGACGCCGGGTCGAGCCCGGCGCACCCGTCGCGGTGCGGCGCATGATTTTTCACTCGCCCGACACACCCTGGCATCGTTCGGCGAATGAAATAGCCCGACATTATAGCGGCTGTGGGGGCCACCGCTCAATACGGGATTCGTTCCAGGTACTGCGCGTTCCAGGTACTGGCGAGGGTCGCCGACGCAGGCCGCTCTACCGCGCCCGGCTATGCTGGCCTGGAGCCGGCGCTACCACAAGGTCTCGCGCTCCGATGAAGCCGAAATCCGGTGTACCGTCAGGTCCGCGCCCTTGAACTCGTCCTCCGCATCCAGCCGCAGGCCGGTCGTGGCCTTGAGCAGGCCGTACACCACCAGTCCACCCGCAAGCGCGATCCCGATCCCCAGCGCCGTGCCTATGGCCTGGCTGGCGAGCGCAACACCCCCCAGCCCGCCCAGCGACTTGATGCCGAACAGGCCGGCGGCGATGCCGCCCCAGGCGCCGCAAAGTCCGTGCAGGGGCCAGACGCCGAGGACATCGTCGATTTTCCAGCGGTTTTGCGTCAGCGTGAAGGTGACGACGAACAGGCAGCCGGCGATGAGGCCGGTCGCGAGTGCGCCCAGCGGATGCATCAGGTCCGAGCCCGCGCAGACCGCGACCAGGCCGGCGAGCGGGCCGTTGTGTACGAAGCCGGGATCATTTCTGCCTACGGCCAGCGCGGCCAGTGTTCCGCCCACCATGGCCATCAGGGAATTCATGGCCACGAGCCCGGACACCTTGTCCAGCGTTTGTGCGCTCATGACATTGAAACCGAACCAGCCGACGATCAGCACCCAGGCGCCGAGGGCCAGAAACGGGATGCTGGATGGCGGATGAACGCCGACGATGCCTCCATCCTTGTGATAGCGCCCTCGCCGCGGACCGAGCAGCAACACGGCCACCAATGCGACCCACCCGCCCATGGCGTGGACCACGACGGAGCCGGCAAAGTCGTGAAATTCTTCGCCAAAACTGGCTTTCAGCCAAGGCTGGATGCCGTAGGCCTGGTTCCAGGCGATACCCTCGAAAACAGGATAGACCAGGCCGACCAGCAGGCAGGTGGCGGCAAGCTGCGGGTAGAACCGGGCACGCTCGGCGATGCCGCCGGACACGATCGCCGGGATCGCGGCCGCAAAGGTCAGCAGAAAGAAGAATTTGACCAGATCGTAGCCGCTGCGCGCGACCAGCGTCTCGGCGCTATGGAAGAAATGGGTCCCGTAGGCCAGGCCGTAGCCCACGAAGAAATAGGCCAGCGTCGACACGGCAAAGTCGCTCAGGATCTTTACCAGGGCGTTGACCTGATTCTTGCGGCGTACCGTCCCCAGTTCGAGGAAGGCGAACCCGGCGTGCATGGCCAGGATCATGACGGCACCGATCAGAATGAACAGGACATCGGCCGATGTCTTGAAATGCTCCATTTTGGGCTCCATTTTGTAATGGGCGCACCAAAAGCAATATCCGTTCCAAAAACCTATCCAGTTGAAAATCAATCAACAAGCAAGATGCGCCCTCGAACACGTCGCCATTACGCACCTATACGGTGCAATGAAGGCACCGCATAGGTGCCACGGTCGAAGCACGCATGGCGACGGGACTCCGACTTGCTGCTTGTGCTTGTACCGACGCGTGTCGTGACGGTTCGGCGCCATGGGTGCAAGGGGTAGACTCTCGCGCAGGCGCCACGCCGAGTTCCCGCGAATGGTGCTCGCGCCCCGGAGCGGAACACGCTACGGGCGCCGGCGGAGGACACTACAGGGACGAGCGGTTCGCGTCGCATGAACAATCCATCGACAAGCAAGCAGACGGGCCCGCGCGCGCGCGCGCCGCTCTCTGCGGTGATCATCACGCGCGACTGCGCCGGCCCGTTGCGAACCTGTCTGGCGAGCCTGCGGTTCTGCGACGAGGTGGTGGTCGTCGACTCCGGCAGTCGGGATGACACGGTGTCGGTCGCCCAGGCCATGGGCGCGCGCGTGCTGCATCAGGACTGGCTCGGTTTCGGCCCGCAGAAGCAATTTGCGGTGAGCCGGGCGGCGCATGCGTGGGTGTTGTGCATCGATGCCGACGAAGAGGTGAGCGCCGAACTCGGCGCGTCGATCGAGGCGGCGCTGAGCGCGCCCGCCCACGACGTGTATGCGTGCCCGCGACGCAACCATTTTCTGGGACGGCCGCTGCGTCACGGTGAAGGCTATCCGGACTGGAGCGTGCGCCTGTTCGACCGGCGGCGCGCACGCTGGTCGGACGATGCCGTCCATGAGCGCGTGATCGCCACCGGCCCGGTGGGGCGCCTGCGAGGTGATCTTCTGCATCATTCCGCCGAGCAGCTGAAGACCTATCTCGCCAAGCAGGAACGCTATACCGACCTGCAGGCCGCGCGGCTGCATGCCGCGGGCAAACGTGCCGGACTGATCCGCATGCTGCTCGCGCCGGCACTTCGCTTTGTCAAGTTCTATGTCATCCGACTGGGCTTCCTCGATGGCTGGCCCGGTTTGGTGCATGTCGCCATCGGCTGCCGCAACAGCTACCGCAAATATGCCAAACTGCGGCGGCTGGCACGCGGCTGAACGGGACACATCGGGGTTCAGAGCGTTCGAAAATTCCCGTAGACGCCAAGCACACGATGGATGGCGCGGCCGTGGTTCCAACCCACGGCGTCCAACCGCGGTGTGGTGTAGCCCTTGCCTGTTATGGAACAATTCGCCGCGCCAGCCGCAAAGCCGGAGCCCGCCTGCGGGCAATGATCACGAACCCAACCAACGGGCACGAACATGAAGATACTCGTCACCGGCGCGGCCGGTTTCATCGGCATGCATGTCGCTGAACGGCTGCTTGCGCGTGGCACCGAAGTCGTCGGCCTCGACAACCTGAACGATTACTACGACCCGACGCTCAAGGAGGCACGCCTCGCGCGCCTGCGCGGGCAGGCGGGGTTCCGCTTCATCAGGATGGATGTCGCCGACACGCAGGCGGTCGAAACCCTGTGCCGGACCGAGCGCTTTCAGCGCGTGATCCACCTCGCGGCGCAGGCCGGAGTGCGCTACTCGCTGGAAAATCCGCACGCCTACGTCCAGGCGAACCTCGCCGGTTTTGCCAACATCCTCGAGGGTTGTCGCCACGGCGGCGTCGAGCATCTGGTCTATGCGAGCAGTTCCAGTGTGTATGGTGGCAACACGCGCATGCCGTTTTCCGAGCACGACAACGTCGACCACCCGATCAGCCTCTACGCCGCAACCAAGAAGGCGAACGAGCTGATGGCCCACACCTACAGCCATCTGTATCGATTGCCCACGACCGGCCTGCGCTTCTTTACCGTGTATGGCCCATGGGGTCGACCGGACATGGCGCTGTTCAAGTTCACGGCAGCCATGGTCAGCGGCCAGCCGATCGAGATCTACAACCACGGCGACATGCAACGCGACTTCACCTACATCGACGACATCGTCGAAGGCATCGTGCGCATTGCCGACCGGCCTGCCGCGCCATGCGCGGATTTCGATCCGGCGCGACCCGATCCGGCGACGTCCGCCGCACCGTATCGCGTCTATAACATCGGCAACAACGGACCGGTCAAGCTGATGACGTTCATCGAGGCGCTCGAAGCGGCACTCGGACGCGAGGCGGACAAGCGGTTTCTGCCGATGCAGCCGGGCGACGTGCCGGCGACCTACGCCGACACGCGCGAACTGGCTGAAGCCACCGGCTTTCAACCGGGCACACCGATTGCCGAGGGCGTGAAGCGCTTCGTCGATTGGTATCGCAGCTACTACCGGGTGTAGTCGGTCCTCTTCGAGGGTGCAGCAAGGCGAGCCCGCCATCGCGCAGAGTTCGTGGCTGACCTGGGCTCGCCTCCAATCGTCGCGCTTGCCCGGTCGGCACCAGCAAACCTTTCTCAGCCCCTGAGCGCGGACAGTCGCAGTTCGCCCTGTGCGAGCAGCAGCGCCTGGATCTGGTTGGTCCCCTCGGCGATCGCCAGATGGCGCACGTCGCGGTAGTAGCGCTCGACAGCGAAGTCGCTGGTGTAGCCGGCGCCACCGAATACCTGCATGGCGTCTTCGCAGACACGCAGCGCGGCGTCGCTGTTGTGGCGCTTGGCCATCGAGCACCAGCGCTGCGCATCGGCACTCTTGCGGTCGAGCGCGTCGGCCGCACGACAGGCCAGCAGGCGCGAGGTTTCCACGCGCGTCATCATGTCGGCGACCATCTGCTGCACGAGCTGGAACTGGCCGATCGGACGGCCGAATTGCGTGCGTTCGCCGGCATAGCGACAGGCATCGCGGTAGGCGGCTTCGGCGACACCCTGGCAGACGAACGCGACGAAGCAGCGGCCGAGATTCAGATAGCGCTTGGCGATGGCGAAGGCCTCGCCCTCGGCGCCGATCAGGTTTGCAGCCGGCAGCGCGACCTCATCGAACAGCAGCTCGCCTAGCGGGCAGCAATGCATGCCCATGGCTGGAATTTCGCGCGCCGAGAAACCCGGCATGCCGCGTTCGACGATGAAGGCCGAGACTGCGCGCTCCTCTCCGCGGCCGGTGCGCGCGAACACCACGCCGAGGTCGGCGGCGACGCCATTGGTGATGTACAGCTTGCGTCCACGCAGACGCCAGCCACCCGCGCCGTCGCGCTCGGCACGCGTCTCGACGCCGCTGGCGTCGGAGCCGACGTTGGGTTCGGTCAAGCCGAAGAAGGCCAGCTTGTCGCCGGCGATCAGCGCGGGCAGGAAACGCTCCTGCTGTTCGGCGGACCCGCACTCGGCGATGATGGAAAGCACCAGGTTGGAGGTGCTGATCATGCTGCGCAGCGAGGCCCAGGTGCCCGCGAGCTGGGCGAGCAGCGTGCCATAGGTCACGTGGTCCAGGCCCAGCCCGCCGCGCGCCTCGGGCAGCAGGCCACCCAGCAAGCCATAGCTGCTCATCGCGCGCACCAGCTCGCGCGGCGGCAGCTTGCGTTCGCGCTCGTGAGAGGGAACGATGGGCGCGACCTCACGCGCCAGATAGTCGCCGAAGGCGTCGACGGCGGCCCGCTGCCAGGAAGCCAGTTCGAATTCCATGTCGATCTCCGTAAGGGTGGAGGGTGAGTGCGGGACCGGGTAGATACGGTCCCGCGAGACGCCATATGAATCGCTGGGGGTGTCCCGTGTACTGCTCGATCATTCCGCGCGCCGACGGCAAGGCGCGCATCGTGTCAGGACTGGTCGCCCTGCCGCCATTTGACCCGCTGCGGGATCAGGTTCTCATGACCGGCGAGTTCGGCGCTGTCGTCCTGCGCCAGCACCAGATCCCACAGTTTCTGGCCCAGCGGTGCTTGCCGCTCGTCGATCAGGTGGGCGATGAGGCCGGCCGAGCGGCCGATGAGCGCGAGGCCGCGTGCCCAGATCGGGTCCAGCCCCATGTCCGAAATGGTGGCGCCGACGGCACCGGCGGCATTGAGCGGCAGCAGCCGGCCGTATTCGGTCTGCGCGGCGCGCTCGATCGCCGCAGCCAGCCGCCAGTGCCGGCCGGCGTAGCCGCACTCCCCGGCCAGCTTGCGCAGTGCCGGCACGCGCGGATCGCCCTTGATGTGCAGCGGGTGACCGATGCCCGGCAGGATGCGCCGGGTGCTGCGATGCTCGCGCACCAGCGCCTCGGCGCAGCGTGCGAAATCGCCCTCATCCGCCTCGGCATCGAGCGTGGCCACCGCATCCTGCAGCAGGCGGGCCGACAGCTGCATGGTGCCGAGAAAGTGATCGCCGGCGCCGAGCAGTCCGGCTGCCACCGCGCCTTGCAGCGATTCGGGCGCGCCCAGGTAGGTCAGGCGCGCGGCGATCGCACTCGGCGTCAGGCCATGGTCGGTGACGGTGACGATGATCGCGTTCGTCATGCGCTTCATCGGTTCGCTGGGCAGTTCGCCGGTGGCGGTGAGGAAGATCATGTCGACGAAATCGAGCTTGCCGATGATCTCGGTGGCGATGTTGCGGTCGCGCACGAAGATGTCATCGCGGGTGGTGTAGCCGATTGCGGTCTTGATGGTCATCGCGAATGTCCTTCAGGCTGGGCGGCGGCGCACGAGCAGCTTCCACACGCCTTCGACGACCGCTGCGCCGCGCTGGTTGATGACCTGGCGCCGGAAGGCAACGACGCCGCGGTCGGGTTTGGAGGTCTCGTTTTTTTCGACGACCTGGACGCTCACGCGCAGCGTGTCGCCGATGAAGGTGGGCTTGGGAAAGCGGCACTGGATGTCCAGCAGGCCCATCAGGCTCGGCTCCAGGTGCTGGTTGAGCTGCATGCGCGTGACCAGGCCGGACATGATCGACAGGACCAGCATGCCATGCGCGATGCGCTGGCCGAACGGCGAGGTCTTGGCGTAATCGGCGTCGACATGCAGCCGGTTGTGATCGGCCGACAGGCAGGCGAAATTGACGACGTCGGCCTCGGTGACGGTGCGCGTCGGGCTGTCGAAGGTATCGCCGAGGCTGAGGTCCTCGAAAAAGCACGGTTCGGCGCGCAGATTGCTCAGGTTCATGGATTCTCCTCGGAATCGTTCGGGAACTGATGCAGCACCTGCGCGATGAGCTCGGTCTTGAGCACGCGCCCGGTCAGATTCTTGGGCACCGTGTCCATGAAGACGACACGGCGCGGCTTCTTGTAGGAGGCGAGGCGCTCACCGGCGAAGGCGATGAGTTCGGCGGCAGTCGCTTGCGCGCCGTCACGCGGCACGACGACCGCACAGATCAGTTCGATCCAGCGTTCGTCGGGCAGTCCGATGCAATGGACCTCGGCCACGGCCGGGTGCTGCTGCAACGCCTCCTCGATTTCGGAAGCGTGCACGTTGATGCCACCGCTCTTGATGATGTCGCGCTTGCGGCCGACGAAATGCAGCAGACCCTCGGCGTCCAGGCGCCCGAGGTCGCCGACCGTGAGGTAGCTGCCGCGCTGCGTGCTGGCGGTCAGTTCGTCGTCCTCGAAGTAGCCGTCATACTGCGAATCGCTGCGGCAGCAGATTTCCCCGACCTCACCCCTGGGCACCTCATGTCCGTCATCGTCGAGCAGCTTGAGCTCGACCCCGAAAAAGGGGCGGCCGACACAGTTGGTGTCCAGATGCCGGCGCACATCCGCGCCCTTCAGATTGGCATAGGGGCCGACCTCGGTCGAGGCGGCGTAGATATTGAGGATGCCGTCTCCCAGCCGGTCGAGCAGCGTGCGCTTCAGCGCACCCGAAACGGCGCCACCGCCGGACTGGATGACATGAAGGCTGTCGAGCCTGGCTTCCGGCCAGCGCGGATGCTCGACCATGGCTTGCAGCATGGTCGGCAGCAGCATCACCGAAGCGATGTGTTCGTGTTCGATCGCATCGAGCACCGCGCCCGCATCGAAATGCTCGTGCAGTGTGACGCAGGCGCCCAGATACAAGGGCAGCAGCGTATAGACGCATCCGGCCGACAGGCAGACAGGCAGCACGCACAGCGTATGGTCGTCCATGCCGAAACCCTGCTCGATGGCGCGCTCCTCGAAGCCGAAGCGCGAGCGCAACGCACCCTTGGGGCGGCCGGTGGTGCCGGAGGTATGCAACATGATGGTGTTGCCGTCGCGACCCGAGGGCACGCTGTCCGGCGCAGTGGCGAGCAGCGCCTGCCAGCGCAGTGCGTCCCCCGACGCATCGGTCTCGGCATCGGCAAACCAGATCCAGCGCCGTGCCGGGTCGGCCAGGGCGTCGGCGCGCTCGGCGAAACCCGAACCCAGAAGCACGAAGCGCGCATGCGCGGCGTCGATGCCATGGCGCAGATCATCATCGGTCAAGCGATAGTTGAGCGGCGCCGGCACGGCGCCGATGCCGGTCAGCGCGAAGTACGCGACGATCATGTCGACATGGTTTTGCGACAGGATCGGCACCTTTTCTCCGGGGGCGATGCCGAGCGCGGCCAGCGCCGCCATCGCCCGCTCGGTGGTGCGCAGCAGCTCGGCATAGGTGCAGCCGGTGTCGCGAAAGCGGATGGCCGCCCGTTGTGGCTGCCGGCTCGCGTTCAGGCGCAGCGACTGAAGCAGCGTCATGGCCATGGCAATACGCTCACTGGAACGCGGAGATGCCGAGTACCTCGCGACCGATGATCAGCGTCTGGATCTCCGTCGTGCCCTCGGGAATGATGCCGCCGCGCGTGTCGCGGAAGATGCGCTCGATCGGCAGCTCCTCGCTGTAGCCCGAGCCGCCGTGCACCTGCAGCGCCATGCTCGCGACCTCGTGGGCGGCTTCCGCCGCGTACAGCTTCGCGATCGAGCATTCGGTGCGCGCCGTGCCGCCCTGGTCCAGCGCCCAGGCGGCGCGGTAGCCGAGCGCACGCGCTGCTTCGCAGCGCACCATCATGTCGACGATCAGCTTCTGCACGAGCTGAAAGCCGCCGATCGGCTGCCCGAACTGCCGCCGCTGCCTCGCATACTCGATCGACATGTCCAGTGCCGAACGTGCGGCGCCGACCGCGCCCATGGCGACGTTCAGGCGGCCGAAATTGAGCCCGGTGAGGATCGCCTTCAGCCCCTCGCCTTCGCGGCCCAGCAGATTGGCCTTGGGCACGCGCGCGTTGCTGAAGGACAATTGCGAGGTGCCGGTGGCGCGGATGAACATGACGTCGGCGCGGCGGGCATCGTATTCGGTCTGTTCGCGGTCGATGATGAACAGGCTGATGCCGCCGTCGCAGCCGGCACTGTAGGTGCGCGCGACGAGCACGCCGAAGTTGCCGTGGATGCCGTTGGTGATCCACAGCTTGTTGCCATTCACGAGGTAGTGGTCGCCACGATCCTCGGCGCGCGTCTCGATGCCGGCGACGTTGGAGCCGTGATTGGGCTCGGTGATCGCCATCCAGTACTTCATGCGGCCGGCAAGCAGCGGTTGCAGATAGCGCTGCTGCTGCTCGGGCGTGCCGTGCCGGTGCAGCAGCTGCGCCAGGATGTTCAATGAATTCATCATCACGCGCAGCGACAGCCAGCAGTAACCGGCCTCTTCCATCAGGATCGCCCAGTCGACGTACTTCATCGCGAACCCGCCGGCCTCCTCGGGCAGCAGGCCGCCCAGATAACCGAAGGACTGCAATTGCGGCAGCAGATCCCAG
>JAJVIJ010000004.1 GCA_022072095.1 Rhodocyclaceae bacterium | reverse complement strand
ATTCAATCTGACAAAGTAGAATTAAGGTTAGATCGCGATCGCGAAGCGAGCCACGATCTGAACCCTTTGTTGGACGAGCCTGTCCCTGAGCGCCGGGGTCGGAGCGCTGTGGCAAATATTTTTTCGGAATTGCTCCGTCAGCAAGCCAGATCGATGGGGGTGGGTGCCGAATGGGCCACGGCAGGTCTGCCGTTTCGGTAAAGCCTGGGCCTGCATGGGCCAATGCATGGAGTGTCCTCGCGCTGGCCGCCTATTTCTGGCGAGCGCATGCCTCGGCTCGTGGGCGCCGATGCCCCGCCGCTCGCCGGTGAATGTTTCGCTTTCACGATCAGCAGGCACCCTGGGCGGCAGGCGGGATCGTCGGCGCTCCCGCGGGCGCCGACGGAATACGCGTGCGCACGATCCTCATCGCTGCCCCGCAGCAAGTGCAGACAATGGGCGCCCGTTCCCTCACCCAGGCCGAGGCCTAGGGTGGAACAAGCTTCAGCACTGCAACGCGGCGGTCAGCGTCCTGCCAGCCAGGCCCACGAACTCACGCCACGAATGTGGACGCAGATCTTCGCCACAAATCCACAAATCTGCTGCGCTCGCCGTTGCTTGGCCGCACGGCATGGAAAGCGACGCCGGCGAGTTACCGGGTACCGCGCACGGCCCGCCTGCCAAGCTCGCTCACGCCACCAGTGCAAGCGCGCCGCCGTCGATGCGCAGGTTCTGTCCGTTGATGAAGGCGGCACGTTCGCTCGCCACGAAGCAGACCAGATCGGCCACTTCCTCGCGCCGGGCGATGCGCCCGATCGGATTGGGAAAACGGCGGGCGATGATGCGCCGCTCGATGTCCGACCAGTCATCGCCCCAGCCTTCGCGTTGGGCCTTGGCGCGAAACGCGGCTTCGATTTCGGGCGTGCGGATGTAACCGGGCGACACGACATTGACGGTGATGCCATGACCACCCAGTGTCTGCGCCAGGCTGACCGTGAGGCTGACCAGCGCGCTCTTGGCGGCATAGTAGGCCGGCCGGCGGGCGCTCGGCTGCGTGGATCCGACCGTGCCGAGCTGGATGATGCGCCCCCAGCCGTTGCGCTGCATCGCCGGCGCCAGACCGGTGATCATGCGCTGCGCCGACAGCACATTGGTCTGGTAGGCATCGACCCAGTCGGTCGCGCGGGCGGCAAGCCAGGCGTGCTCGTCGGCGGCGCCGAAGTTGTTGATCAGTACATCCACTCGACCGGCGTGCGCCAGCGCCTGTCGGCAGACCTGCTCGGCGCCGGCATCGCTGCGCAGGTCGCCCCAGGTGCCGCCGGCCGCGGCCTTCGGCAGCGCCTGCTCGCCCCAGGGCTCGGGCCGATGGGCGAGCACCACGGCGCCTTCTTCGGCCAGACGCTCGGCGATCACCCAGCCGGTGCCGCGATGACTGCCCGTGACCAGTGCGATCTTGCCGTCAAGACCCAGTTTCATGTTTCACCGCGTAGCCACGGCTGCCGCACGTTCTTCGAGCAGCTCGGCGATCTGCACGGTCGAATATCCCGCCTCGCGCAGCACGTCCTCGGTGTGCTCACCTAAGAGCGGTGCGTGACGGAAGATGCCGGCCGGTGAGGCCGACCAGCTGACCGGAATGCCCAGGTTCATGATCTGGCCTTCGGACGGATGCTCGGAAACTTGGAAGAAGCCGACCTGATTCAGATGAATGTCGTCCAGCAGGGAATCCATGGTGTGCATGGGCATGCCCGGGATGTCGGCCCTTTCGAACAGCTCCAGCCATTCGGCCGTGGTCTTCTCGCGCATCGCCTCGGCGGCGATTCCGTACAGTTCGTCGATGTGCCGGGTGCGCTCGGCGATGTTTGCGAAGCGCGGGTCCGATTTCAGTTGCGGCCTCCCGGACATCTCGAAGAAACGCTGCCAGTGCGCGTCGGTGTAGGGCATCGCACAGACGTGGCCGTCGCGTGTGGGGAAGGGCTTGCGGTGCTCGGTCAGCAGGCGGACGTAACCCGTCTTTCCAAGCGGTGGCACGAACACCTTGCCATACAGGTGTTCGAGCAGCATGTATTGCGCCATGGTCTCGAACATCGGCACATCGATGGCCTGTCCCTGACCGGTACGTTCGCGGAAGAACAGGGCGGCCAGGACTGCGTACAGTGCGGTCAAGCCGACGGTCTTGTCGGCGATGACGGTGGGCAGGTAGCGTGGCTCCCCCGTCACCAGGCCGGTCAGCCCGGCGATGCCCGACGCGCCCTGGATCAGGTCGTCATAGGCGGGTTTGGCGGCATACGGACCGTTCTGACCGTAGCCGTAGCAACCGCAATAGATGATGCGCGGGTTGACCGCCGAGATGGCCTCGTAGGTCAGCCCCAGCCGCGCCATGGCCTGCGGCCGCACGTTGTAGATGAACACGTCCGCGCTCTCGGCCAGCTTGAGCAGGGCGGCCTTGCCGGCGGGCTTTTTCAGGTCGAGCACGACGCTGCGCTTGTTGCGATTGACGTGGAAGAACACGCCCGCCATTTTCGGGTGGCGGCTCGGACCGATGTCGCGCGTGATGTCGCCTTCGGGCGATTCGACCTTGATGATGTCGGCGCCCATGTCGCCCATCAGCTGCGTGGCCAGCGGCCCCATCAGTACCGTAGTCAGATCGAGTACCTTGACCCCGGCCAGCGGGGCGGACTTGGTTGTCGATTCGGGTGCAGATTCGGGTTTCGGTGCTTTTGTGTTGTCGGTTGCGTTCACCTCATGGCTCCTTTGCAGTCACAGAAATGGATGATGGGGTCCGGGCTGATGGCATTTGAACCTGCCGTCGGCCCATTCGAGCAGTGTGGCGTCGTCGAGCAGCAGCGCGGCGCGTATCGGTTTGTCGGGGCGGATCTGTGCGAGCGCCTGCCGGTAGCGGGTCAGTTGTGCGGCGTAGGCGTCCAGCGCGACCGTATCGGGTGCGCCGGTCTTGTAGTCGAGCACCCAGAGAGCATCCGTGTGTTCGACGAGCCGGTCGATGCGGCCGATCGTACCGTCCGGCAGCGCGAACTCGACTTCGTTATGGGCCGCCGCGTACTGCTCGGCGGAAAAGAACATCGCCAGCTCCGGATGCGCGATCAGCGCCTGTGCGCGCGCGCGCAATGCCTGCCAGCTCGCCGAGGGCAGGCCGGCGGGCCGCTGCGGCGCGCGTGCGCTGGTCAGCGCATCCAGCACTGCGTGCCAGTGGCGGCCGTAGCGTTGTCCTTCGGTATCCCGGGCATTGCGGCGTTCCGGTCTGAGCTGTCCGACCGTCGCCAGCACTTGGCCCTCGGCCTCGGCCGGTGCCGGGAGCGGTGCCGGCATCGGCGCCCCCTGCGCCCCCTGCACGGTATCGGCGTCCATGGCGGGAAAGTCGCCGCGTTGCCAGCTGCGCAGGCCGTCCTGCGCAGGCGGCGCACCGAGGTGGTCCAGCGCGGCTTCGATCTGTTCGTGCCAGCTCGACTGGCTGGATTTCTGGTTCGAATCGACGCCGCTGACGATCAGCATCTGGCGCGCGCGCGTCACCGCCACATAGAACAGGTTGAGCGCTTCACGCGCCTCGCCCTCGGCCTCGGCGGCGAACAATGCGGCACGGGCGTGGCCCTCGGCCAGTCGCGGGTCACGCAGCGAGAAATGTCGGGGGGACGCGGAGGCCGGCGGCCAGTCGATCAATACCTGGGGACGCGGCCGCGCACCGCGGGTCGCATGGCTGTCGACCAGGCACACGATCGCGCGTTCCAGACCCTTGGCGGCGTGGATGGTCATCAGTTCCACATGCCCGGCCATGGCTTCGGCCGCGTCGATCCGGCCCGCGTCCGGTGCTTCGTCGTCATCGGCCAGCTTGAGCCTTCCGATCTCGGCGATGAAGCGCGGCAGGCTGGGGTAGCGGCCGGCGTCGAGCTCCAGGGCCAGTGCCAGCAGCGCATCCAGGTTGGCGCGCACGGCCGGCCAGCGTTCCGGACCGACCGCACCGCGGTAGCGGCCCAGCAGTTCGCCCTCGTGGTGGATGCGGTCCAGCAGATCGTGTACGGGCAGATGTCCGGCTAGGGTGCGCCAGCGCTCCAGCAAGCGCGCGGCCCGTTGGCAGTCGGCATCCTCGATGGTGCCGAGGCGCGCCCACCAGGAGGTGTTGCCGTCACCTGCACAGGGGGAGCGCTGCGCGGACAGCCTGAACAGCGTCGCTTCGCTCAATGCGAACAGCGGCGAACGCAGCGCGTGCGCCAGCGCCAGATCGTTGGCCGGATTGACGAGCGCTTCGAGCAGGGCGATCAGGTCGCGCACTTCCAGTGCCTCGAGCAAGCCTCCGCGCGTCGCCGCGAAGTAGGGGATGCCGGCCTCCCGCAGTGCGCGCTCGTAATGATGGGCGTGCGTGCGCCGGCGCAACAGGATGAGCACGTCGCCCCATTGTGCGCGGCGGTGGCATGTGCGTCCGGCCGCATCGTATTCGGTCAACAGCGTGGTACCGATGATCGCCTGCAGGCGTGCGATCAGGGCACGAGCCTCATCGTTGCGGCGCGTGTCGTCGTCTTCGAGCAACGGGTCTTCCAGCCAGTCGCGGTCGGCGGCGACCTGGCTCGGCGGTGGCGGCGGGCGGCGCGCGAGCAGTTCCACCCTGCCGGGCAGGCTCGCCACGAGGCTATGGTGGGTGCGGAAATCGGGAAAGTCCGGACGCTCCCCGAACAGCGCATTGACGACATCGATGATGGCCGGAGCGTTGCGCCGGGTCTGGTCCTGGGTCAGATAGCGCGCGTCGAAGCGTTGGCGCCATTGAGTGCGCGCGTGGGCGAACAGGCGGGCATCGGCGCGACGAAAGCGGTAGATGGCCTGCTTCGGGTCGCCAACCAGGAACAGGCGTGGTGCGTCGTCCCTGGGGGCGTAGTTCTCGAACCAGACTTCGAGGATGCGCCACTGCAAGGGGTTCGTGTCCTGGAATTCGTCGAGCAGCACCTGGCGGTAGCGAGCGTCCAGTCGTGCCTGCATCAGCGGTCCGCGGGCCGCATCGGAAAGCAGCTCGAGAATTCCCGCTTCGAGGTCGGCGAAGTCCATCTGTCGGTGAGCGCGCAGCGCGGCCAGCAGATATTCGAGATAGGCATCGCCGACGCGCAGCGCCGCGGCCTGGCCACGCAGCGCGCGCAGATCCTCGTCGCGGCGCATGGCGGCGAGATGGCGTTCGGCCAGCTCGGCGTGCAGGCACAGCAGTCGTGCATGGGATTCGTCGCCGAGTTGCTTGCGCGCCCGGGCGTTCAGTCTGAATTGGCGAACCGTCTGCTGCGCGGTGAGGAACACCGTGGCGGTCTCCGGAGGCAGGGCCGCGAGGCTCAGTCCCGCGCGCAGGGTCGCCAGATGTCCGGCCATGGTCGAGGTCCCCGCATCGGCGCGTTCGAGCAGCTCGGCGAATTCCGCGAGCGCCCGCCGATGCGCCGGATCCTGCGCAAGCGCCGCGCAGGCCGGACCATCACCGGACAGTTCGTCGGCGCGCGATCCGACTGCGAAGGAGGGTTCGAAACCCCATTCAGCCGCCAGCGCGGCGACGAGGCCGTCGACGCCCCCCTGTCGTGCCCGGAAAATGTGCCATTCGGCCCGACGCTCGGCGAAGGCGGCGAGCAGCGCTTGCAACTCGTCGCGGTCGAATTCCTCGAACAGGCGGGCCAGCGCGCGCGCGCGTTCGTCTTGTGGCTGCCGGGCCGCATCGCGGCACAGACGCATCCAGGCCAGTTCGCGCAGGCGACCCGAGCTTGCGGCGAGCGTCAGGCCGGCGTAGCCGGAGTCCATGGGTGCATGACGCAGCAGCTTGGCAAACCAGGCATGAAAGGTATGCACCGCCAGAGGCGGATCGGCGGCGAGCACCTGCTGGTACAGGCAACGGGCGTCACCGAGTCGCGCACGCGCCTCGCCTGGAGCCAGTCCTCGCTCGGCCAGAAATCGCAGCACGTCGTCGTCGGGCGCCCGCGCCAGAAAGCGCAACCACTCATCCAGCCGGGACTCGATTTCGCGCGCCGCCTTGCGCGTGTAGGTGATCGCGAGAATCCGCCCGGGCGCGGTGCCTGTCAGCAGGATGCGCAACAGCCGCGAAACCAGCAGCCAGGTCTTGCCCGAGCCGGCGCAGGCCTCGACGATGACGCTCTGTTCCGGGTCGAGTGCGGCGTTCGGATCGGCCATGCTCGCGGATGCTGTGGCGGAGAAGGAGGCGCCGTCAGCCATGGGGCCCTTGCATGAGGGGCTGCCGCTCAGGGCCGGAAGCGAGGCAGGTGGGGCGTGGGGGATGGGTCAATCGACCTTGGCGCCGGAGTCGCGTATGACCTTCGCCCATTTCGGGATTTCAGCCTTGATGAACGCGGTGAAGGCCTCGGGACTGCTGGTCGTGAGCTCCAGCCCCAGTTTGCTGAACTGCTCGCGCAGGTCCGGTGCTTGCAGCACCTTGGTCAGCCCGTCGTGCAGCTTGACGATGATGTCCTGCGGTGTTCCCGAGCGTACCGCAACCCCGATCCAGGCTTCGGACTGGAAGCCGGGAAAACCCGATTCCGCGACCGTCGGCATGTCGGGCATGGCGGCGATCCGCCTGGCACTGCTCATGGCCAGCGCCTTGAGTTTGCCGGCCCGCACGTGTGGGCCCACGGATGCGACCGGTTCGAACATCAGCTGCACCTGGCCGGCGAGCAGGTCCGTGATGGCCGGGGCGCTGCCCTTGTAGGGCACATGCGAGATGTCCAGCCCGGCCGCGGTCTTGAACAGCTCCATGGTCAGATGGCTGCCGGTGCCATTGCCCGGCGAGCCGTAGTTCAGCTTGCCCGGCCGCGCTCGTGCAGCGGCGACCAGCTCGGCGACGTTGTTCACGCCCAGCGACGGGTGCACAACCAGCAGGTAGGAAGCGGCCACGAGCTGCGTGATGCCGACAAAATCCTTGACCGGATCGTAGGGCACCTTGCTCTGCAGCGTCACATTCACGGCGAGCGGCGCGTTGCCGGCGAACAGCAAGGTGTAGCCGTCTGCCGGCGCCTTGGCGACGAGATCGGTGCCGATGACCCCGCCCGCGCCGGGTCGGTTGTCCACGCTGACCGGCTGGCCGAGCAAGTCCGCGAGGCGAGGGGCGATCGCACGCGCCACGACATCGCTGGTACTGCCCGCAGAAAACGGTACGACCCAGCGGATCGGCCGGTTCGGGTAAGACTGCGCGTGCCCGAGACCGGACAGCGCGAGCAGTATCGATATGACGATGGATCGGGCGAGGCGGGGGTATGGCATCGTTGTCTCCTTGTGTGTTCTAGGCTTGGGCCCGTATAGTCCGCGGAGCTGGACTCGGGTTTTGTAGCACAGACCGTCCGTGTGTCAAATAATCAACGAGGAGGGAGACAGATGTTCGGGTTGAATTGGAGGTCTTGTTTCATTGGCTGCGTGATCGGTTCGTCGTTGTTCGGTGCAGCGCTTGCCCAGGCCCAGGCTTACCCCAACCGGCCGCTGCGCATGATCGTGCCCCAGGGTGCCGGAGGCGGCACCGATATTCTGGCCCGCTTCGTCGCGCAGAAAGTCTCTGAAGGGTTCGGCCAGCAGGTCGTGATCGAGAATCGGCCGGGCGCGGGCGGGATCATCGGTGTGGAGGCGGCGGCGAAGGCGCCGGCGGACGGTTATACGCTGATGATCGGCTCGAACACGACCATGGCCGCCAACGTCGGGCTGTACGCCAAGCTTCCCTTCGATCCGGTGCGCGATTTCACGCCGCTGGCCATGGCTGCCGCCGCGCATTTCGTCATCGCCGTCCATCCGTCCGTGCCGGCGACGAACATGGCGGAGCTGATCGCGCTCGCACGCTCGAGGCCGGGGCAATTGAACGTCGGTTTTGGCACCAGTTCGGCACAGATTTGCGGCGAAATGCTGAAGTCCATGGCTGGCATGCCGGTCACGATGGTGCCGTACCGGAGTTCGCCGCAGGCACTCAACGATCTGTTGGCAGGCCAGGTGCAGATGATCTGCGAGCCGCTCGCCACTTCGGCGCCGCACGCGAAGGCCGGCAAGCTCAAGTTGTTGGCGATTGCCAGCCCGAAACGCAGCGTGCTTGCGCCCGAACTCGCTCCGGTATCGGATACGGTTCCCGGCTTCGATTATGTCGCCTGGGTGGCTTTCTATGCGCCGGCGGGCATGCCCAGGGATGTGCATGCCCGCCTCAGTGGGGAAATATTTAGGATCCTGAGCAGCCCGGACAATATCGAAAAGATCAAGGCGATCGGAGGCTTCGAGCCGATGCCGGCGGGACCGGACGAACTGGCGAGAGTCCAGAAGGCGGACATCGTGCGCCTGACGAAGATCATCAAGGAAGCAGGCATCAAGGCGGAGTAGGTGATGCTGGGCATTGGTGCCGTAAAACCGTTCCATTCAATTCATTTGACCGGGAATCGACCATGACATACCAGAATCTGCGCATCGAACGCGACGGCGAGGTCTGCTTTCTGCTCATCGATCGACCGCAGAAAAAGAACGCGCTGTCGCCTTCGACCTTGAACGAGCTGTGCGCGGCGGCGAATGCAGCCGACGCGGACGCTTCGGTTCGGGTCATCGTCATTTCCGGACATGGCGACAGTGCGTTCTCGGCAGGGTTCGACTTGTCCGAGCTGCAACAGGCCGGCCGACCCGGTCGCCCGGGCGAGGAGAGCGCGATCGTCGAAGAGGCCTACAGCGTGATCAGGCAGCTGCGCAAGCCGGTGATCGCCATGATCAACGGCGTGGTCATGGGGGCGGCGACGGATCTGCTGTCCAATTGCGATTTCCGTTTTGCCGCGGAGGAGGCGCGTATCGCGATTCCTCCGGCGAAGCTGGGCATTTTGTACTCCTGGGAGGGAACGCGCCGCTTCGTGCAACTGGTCGGACCCGCCAATGCCAAGGATCTGTTCATGACCGGGCGCACGATCACGGCTGCGGAAGCGCTGGCGATGGGTCTGGTGCAGCGGGTGGTGCCGCGTGCGCGCCTGCGCGAAGTGACACTCGCCTATGCGCGCGAGCTGGCGTCCGGTGCGCCGCTGTCGGTGGCCGGTGCAAAGCGGATGATCGACAGATTGCTCGCCGCACACATGCCCGGCGACGAGGACATCAAGGCGTTGCGTGCGCTGCAGGCAGAGGTCTGGGCGAGCGAGGATGCGAAGGAGGGGCCGCGCGCATTCCTGGAAAAACGGCGGCCGGATTTCAAAGGGCGATAAATCTCGCGTCGCGCACCGCCTGCTCCGGGTCGGGCGAGCGGTGCGCGGTGCGGGTTCAGCGCAGACGCATCTCCTGGGCGATCATGGTGCGCTGGATCTGCGAGGTGCCGCCGCCGACCGTCGATTGCATGCCTTCGCGGAAATAACGTTCCATGTCGGCATCGGGCAGCATGCCGTGCCCGCCCATGATCTGCATGCCCATGCGCGAGACGGATTGCAGCGTTTCCGAGCAGAACAGCTTGGCCATAGCGACTTCCTTGCGGCAGGGCTGTCCCCTGGAAGCCAGGTCGGCGGCGCGGTAGGCCATCAGACGCGCGGCGTCGGTCTGCGTCTGCATGTCGGCGAGCATGTGCCGGATCACCTGAAACTCGAAGATCGGTTGTCCGAACTGTACGCGCTGGTGGGCATAGGCGAGTGCATCATTGACCGCTCCCTGGGCGTTGCCGGCGTAGCCGGCCGCGATCGCGATGCGCTCGATCTGCAGGTGTTCGCCGCCGATGATTTTCCAGCCCTGGCCGGGCTTGCCCAACACCTGACTCTCGTGCACACGCACGTTGTCGAGGAAGATCTCGGTGGACGTGATGGAGCGGCGCGCGAGCGTGTTGAGCGGGCGGATGGTGAGGCCGGGCGTGGTATTGGGGATGATGAACACCGACAGGCCATCGCGCTTGTCGGCCTTCTTCTCCGTGCGCACCAGCATGATGATCACGGCGCCCTTGTTGCCGGCTCCGCTGCACCACAGTTTCTGGCCGTTGATGACCCAGTGATCGCCATCCCGTTCGGCACGGGTCTGCGTGTTCGCGGCATCCGAGCCGGCACCGGGTTCGGAAATCGAGATCGGCAGGCGGATGTCGCCGCGCATGAACGGTTCGAGGTACTGGCGTTTCTGCTCGGGCGTGCCATGCAGCACCAGGTTCATGGCCGTGAAGGTCGAGCCGGTGATCGCGGCAGCGAAGTCCAGGCCGTACTTGGCCATGGCCTCGACCATCAGGGCATACGAAAAGATGTCGCCGCCGTCACCGCCATCGGACTCCGGAATGATCAGGCGGTGGAAGCCCATCTGCGCAGCCTTTTCGTAGGCTTCGAACGGGAAAGTGCGCTCCACATCGCATTTGCGGATGTAGTCCCGGCCGACTTCCTGGTCTACCCAGCGCTCGACCGTGTCCTTCCATATCTGCTGCTCTTCGGTCAGAAAGTTCGTCATGTCGTCTCCTCCATCTATCCAGTAACAAACCAGGGACCGCTCAATAGTCGCGCGGCAGCACCGTCGAATCCGGCGGATGACTGCCCGGCACGATGTTGTAGCGGTCGAAATCGGTGACACCGGCCTCACGCAGCGCAACTTCGTCGAGAATGAAGCGGCCGCTCATCGAGCGGCTGTCGCGGGTGAGGATGTAGTGCGCAGCGTCGCCCATGATCTCGGGCTTGCGGCAGCGTGCCGGATCGACGCCGCCGGGCAGCATGTGCAGCGCGGCGGTCAGAATGACCGTTCTCGGCCACAGTGCGTTGACCGCCACGCCCCGGTCCGCGAACTCCGCCGCCATGCCGATCACGCACATGCTCATGCCGTACTTGGCCATGGTGTAGGCGACATGGCCCTTGAGCCAGCGCGCGTCCATGTTGGGGGGCGGCGCCAGCGTCAGGATGTGCGGGTTGGGCGCCTTCAACAGATAGGGCAGACAGGCGCGCGAACAGACATAGGTGCCGCGCGCATTGATCCCCCACATCAGATCCAGGCGCTTGACGGGCGTGTCCAGCGTACCGGTCAGGCTGATCGCACTGGCGTTGTTGACCAGGATGTCGATGCCGCCGAAGCGCTCGGCCGTCTGCGCGACGGCGGCTTCCACGGCTTGCTCGTCACGGATATCGACCGCGAGCGGTAGCGCCTTGCCTCCTGCCGCCTCGATGTCTTCGGCTGCGGTGTAGATGGTGCCGGGCAGCTTCGGGTGCGGGGTCGTGGTCTTGGCGACGACGGCGATGTTCGCGCCATCGCGCGCGGCAGCCAGCGCGATGGCATGGCCGATCCCGCGTGATGCACCGGTGATGAACAGGGTCTTGCCCTTCAGCGTGGTCATGACAGGATCTCAGTCGAGCTTGAGATTCGCGCGACGGATCACCTGACCCCAGCGCTCGGTCTCGGATTTGAGATAGGCGGCGAGCTGCTCCGGCGTACCGCCCTCGACGATCGCCCCCTGCGCGATCAGGCGCTCGCGTATGGCCGGATCGCCGGTGTATTTCTGGATTTCCGCATTCAGACGAGCCACGATCTCACGCGGGGTTCCGGTCGGGGCGACGACGCAATACCAGGTCGCGGCGTCGAATCCGGGGTAGTACTCGGCGATTGCGGGCACATCGGGCAGAGACGGGAAGCGCTTCAGGGACGCCACGGCCAGCGCCTTGAGCTTGCCCGACTTGATATGTGGGGCAGGCACCATCAGGCCGTCGAACAGCAGGTGGACCTGGCCGGACAAGAGATCGGTCGTTGCCGGCGCATTGCCCTTGTAGTGGACCGATTCGAAGTCGGTGGCGGACGCGAATTCCAGCAGCTTGAGGGAAAGATGCGGGGCGGTGCCGTTGCCCGGGGTGGCGAAGTTCAGCTTGCCGCGATGAGCCTTGGCATAGTCCATCAGCTCCTTGAAGGAGTTGGCGGGCACGCTGGGATGTGCAAGCAACACATAGGGCAGCGTCGCGACCTTGCCGATCGGCACGAAGTCCTTCTCGGGGTTGTAGGCCAGCTTGGAAAACATGTGCTGGGCAATGGTCAGCGCGGTACCGGTCGAGAAAAACAGTGAATAGCCGTCCGGTGCCGACTTGGCGACCGCCTCGGCGCCGATCAGCGTGCCCGCACCGGGTTTGTTGTCGACGACGACCGGTTGCCCCAGACCTTCGGACATTTTTTGCGCGAGCGCGCGTGCGAGCACGTCGGAGAAGCCGCCGGCGGCGTAGGGCACGACCAGCCGGATGGGTTTGTTGGGGTAGCCCTGGGCCAGGGCCGTACCCGTCAGGCCGACCAGTGAGCTCAGGGCGAAGAGCAGGGCGTGGCGTATCAGTCGAGTGAACATCGGTGTCCTCAGCTAATTGTTTGGCGATGTGCCGGGGGTTGGAGGTGAGAAAGGGAATCGATGGGGCTGCCCGCGATGCGCCCAGCCGGCGCGCTCGGAGGCAGGCCGGGCGCAGGCTCGATTTTCAGTCTTCGAGCTCGGCGACGTTGCCGCGACGCATCATCAGTTTTTCGCGGAACTCGAACACCTGCTCCTTGCGCTGGTTGAACACGCGTACACGACCGAACAGGATGCCGCGCTGACCGTCCGACAGATTCTTCTTGTCCTCGACGGTGATTTGCGCGCGCAGCGTATCGCCGGGCTTGACCGGCACGGTGAATTTGAAGTCCGTCAGTTCCAGCGCGGCGATGGTCGCCGGTCCGAGGATTGCCTCCATCATGCCGGCGGCCAGCGTTGCGGTCATCAGTCCGGGGACGATGCGGCCGCCGAAAGGCGTGTGTTTGCGGCCGAATTCGTCGTTGATGAAAATCGGCAGCTTGAGTCCGGCAAAACAGGTGAACATGACGATATCGGCTTCGGTCACGGTGCGGCCGTAGCTCTTGAATGTGTCGCCGACATTGAAATCGTCCAGGGATTTTGTCGTCATCGCGGTCTCCTCGTCAGGTGGTCAAGTGAAAAATCGTGTTCGGAAAATTGTCATCGCTTCAGCCAAACGCGTTCTGCGCCTTGCCGTTCCGGATCTCTTCATCCGAGTAACCGGCCCAGCGCAGGATGTCATCGGTGTGGGCGCCCAATGCCGGAGGGGCGGCATTGAGTGATGCCTTCTCGCCATCCACGCTGACCGGGATGTCCACGACTCGATAGTTCGGGTAATGCGGCGAGGGCAGCGACTTGATCATCGCCATCGCGGCCACCTGCGGATCGGTGACGACGCTGTCCACGGTGTTGATCGTCGAGCAGGGCGCACCCGTCTTGCGCAACAGGGCGACGCATTCCGCCGAGCTCAGCGCGCGCGTTTTCGCCTCGAGCAAGTCGTGCAGCGCCGGACGGTTGGTTACGCGCTGGCTGTTGCTGTTGAAGCGCGGATCCGTGGGCAGGTCGGGCAGGCCCAGAGCCTTGCAGACATTGCCGAACAGATTGTCGTTCGCCGCGGTGATCAACACGGCGCCGTCGCGGGTCGCGAAGGATTCGTAAGGCGAGGTCATCGGCGTGACGTCGCCCATGCGTTGGCCGACGTGTTCGGCGCCCAGGTAATGCGCGATGAAGATCGACATCCAGTTCACGCCGGTTTCCATCAGGCTGGTGCTGACCAGCGCGCCGGCGCCGGTGTCGCGACGCCGGTACAGCGCCGACAGGATGCCGGTGAACGCCCAAAGGCCGGTGCCCATGTCGATGATCGAGACGCCGACCCGCGCAGGCGGACGGTCCGGGTGGCCGGTGACGCTCATGATGCCGGTGAAAGCCTGAATCAGCGGGTCGTAACCCGGGTCGCCCGCCAGCGGACCCTTTTCACCGAAGGCGCTGATGCCGCAGTACACCAGCTTCGGATTGACCGCACGCAAGGCCTCGTAGCCCAGGCCACGCTTGTCCAGGCTGCCGGGGCGGGTGGAATGCACGAGCACGTCGCAACGTTCGGCCAGTCTAAGGATCGCCGCCCGGCCGGCCTCGGTGTTCAGGTCGATCGCGACGCTCTTCTTGTTGCGATTGACCGCCAGAAACGCCGTGCCGACCCCGGCCCAGGCCGGAGGAATCCATTTCCGGGCGTCGTCGCCACTACCCGGGCGCTCGACCTTGATGACCTCGGCACCGAAATCCCCAAGCAACTGGGTACAGAACGGTCCGGCGATGTTCTGCGTGAGGTCGAGGACGGTGATTCCCTTGAGCGTGTCCGGCATGCAGGTCTCCTTTCTCGTTGTCTGGCGCCCAGGGCACCCGCCTGCTCGGCGGGGAGCGCAAACTTGAGGGCCGGAGCCTGCCGCAAGCCCGCTCGCCGGTCAAGTTTGTCCAGACTAAATGTCCGCGATCGTGCGTGTCAACGAATCCGAGGCGAGCCCGAAATGGCCAGGGGGTCGGCGCACATGGCCGAGGTCTTGAATCGTGGTCTAATCCCTGGGCACGCGAAATTGTCTTGATGCGATACGTGCCAATAAGATACGGGCCGACAAACGGCCCAACAAACAGAGGAGAGGGGAGATGCGAGAAAGATTCTTGGCGCTACAGGGGTTACTGAGGAGTGCCGTCCACAGGGCAGGCCGGCATTGCGCGGTGCTGGTCGGCTTGTTCGCCATGCTTCTTGCCGGTCAGGCCGTGCGCGCCGACAGCTATCCGAGCAAGCCGATCCGGATCGTCATTCCGTTCTCACCGGGCGGGGCCACGGATGTCGTCGCGAGGCTCGTCGCCAACAAGTTGGGTGAGGCGCTCAAGCAGTCGGTGGTGGTGGAATCGCGTCCCGGTGCCAACGGCATCATCGGCACGGACGCGGTCGCCAAAGCGACACCCGATGGCTACACGCTGCTCGCGACCGTGGCGAGTGCGCATACCCTCATCCCCAGCCTGTACAAATTGCCCTACGATCCGATCAAGGACTTTGCGCCGATTTCGCAGGTTGCCACGCTGAACGGGCTGATCGTCGTCAATGCGGGCGTGCCGGCAAAATCCATGCAGGAGTTCATCGCGCTGGCGAAATCCAAGCCCGGACAACTGAGCTATTCCTCCGGAACGAGCCTGATCAACCTGATCGGCGAACAGTTCAAGCAGGCTGCCGGCATCGACCTGATCGCGGTGCCCTACAAGGGCACCGGCCCGCAGCTCACGGCGGTCGTCAGTGGCGAGGTTTCGATGACCATCGATCCCTACACCGGCCTGTCATTCATCAAGGCGGGAAAGATTCGGCCGCTGGCGGTGATCGCACCGAAGCGCACGCCGCTGTTGCCCGACGTGCCGACGCTGGAAGAGACGGGTATCAAGGGTGTCAGCCTCGATTCATGGGCCGGAATCCTGGCTCCGGCGGGTGTGCCGAAAGAGATCGTCCGGCGCCTGTCGGCGGAAATCGCCAGGATCGTCGCGCTGCCGGATGTGCGCGAGCGCATGGCCGCGATCAACTATGAGCCGGTCGGCAATTCTCCCGAGCAGTTTGCCGAAATCATCGAGCGCGAGATCGCCAAGTGGCGGCGCGTGGTCAAGGAGACCAATTTCAAGGTCGAGCAGTGAACGAAGAGCGGGAGCCGATGTGTTGATCGAAACGTTTTTGGGCCGCGTGACCGCACAGGAATGCGATCACCTGGGCCACATGAATGTGCAGTTTTATGTCTCGAAGGTGTCCGACGCCGCCTGGAACGTGATGTCATCGATCGGCATCACGCCGACTTACATCCGCGAACGCAGGCGGGCCCCGGCGGCGGTCGGTCAGGAAATCGCATATTTGAAGGAGCTCAAAGCCGGCGATCTGGTCCGCATCGAGAGCGGCGTTCTGGCCATCGAAGCCAAGAAGATCACGTTTCTCCATCGCATGCGCAATGTCGAGACCGATGAGGTGGTCATGACCTCCAAGGTCATGACCGTGAACATGGATCTGGATACCCGGCGCTCCGCGTTGATCGACGAGGACATCCTCGAGCGCGCACGCGCGCGGCTCGTCAGCGAGCTCACATCATGAGCGCACTTCTGGTCACCCGCAGGGGGTCGATCAATGCCTGGGAATGCGACCAGTGGGGCCACATGAATGTCCAGTTCTATCTTGCCAAGGCCAGCGATGCGCAGGCGGCGCTGGCCGCGTCGCTCGGGCTCGGTCCGTCGCGTCTGCGCCAGGCCGGGCAGGGCGTGCTGACGGTGGCCGACCGCATCCTGTTCAAGCGCGAACTGCGTGCCGGTGACACCTTCTGTGTGCATTCCGGAGTACGCGGGATCGCGGCCGATGGCACGCTGGATTTCGCCAGCCGCATGACCAATACCGAAAGCGGCGTCGAGGCGGCGAGCTTCGAGACGCGGGCGCGACTGGTCGATCTGACCTCGGGGCAGGCGCTCGGCTGGCCCGATGATGCGCTGGCGCGGGCACGGGAACTGACGGACGAGCATGTCGATGTACCGCCACCGAAGCCGATGGCTCACGCGCAGCCGCCGGTGCGCGATCTGGATCGCCTGATCCTGAGTTACCGGGGCTCGATCGAGTCCTGGGAGTGCGAAGAGGGCGGTATCGTGCCGCCGCGCTTTCACATCGCCCGCTTTGCCGACTGTGCGAATCACCTTTTTCGCGAGCTGGGCTTGAACAAGGCGAGCATGCGTGCGAACAACCTGGGCTCGGCCGCGCTCGATTACGAAATCGACTATCACCGCCCGATGCGCGTCGGTCAGGTCGTCGAGACGCGCAGCGGCATGCTGGACGCCGGTGAAAAGGTCTTTCACTTCTTTCACCATCTGATCGATTCGAGCAGCGGCGAGCTCATCACCTCCATCGTCGTCGCCGCGCTGTTTTTCGACCTGGTCGCGCGCAAGTCGGTCGCCATGCCCGAGCCGGTGCGGGCACGTGCCGAGCGATTGATCGCGACCAGCCTGAGCTGATCAGGCGACCGGTACTCTGGCGCATGGCATGCCATATGTATTAGCGGGTTCGCATAGCGGGGGCTTGTCAGCCTGGGGTTCCGTTGGTAGTCTCACGCCAACAATCGCGACGCTCGCGTCATGTCGGCTTGCACGACTCGCGGTGACGTCATGCCCGGCGCTCGCGGGACCGGGGCGAGCGCGCCGGACACGCCGACAAGCGCGAACAGATCCCTAGAGGAGACAGGAATGGCCGTACAGGAAGGTGATTTGCTCTGGACGCCTGGGCCCGAGTTCGCGCAGTCTTCGCAGGTCGCGCTGTTCATGGATTGGCTCAGGCGCCACAAGGGCCTCGATTTCGCCGACTATGCGACGCTGTGGCAATGGTCGGTGGACTGCATCGAGGATTTCTGGGCAGCGCTGTGGTCCTACTTCGAGATCGACTCATCCACGCCCTACGACTGCGTGCTGCAGCAGCGGGTGATGCCCGGGGCGGTCTGGTTTCCCGGCGCACGCGTCAACTTCGCCAAGCACGTGTTGCGCAAGGGCCGGCGCGGCCGGCCTGCGATACACCATCGCAGCGAGATCCGGCAGCCGGCGACCCTGAACTGGGAGGACTTTCGCGATCAGGTCGCGACGCTGGCCGAGGCGCTTCGACGCCTGGGCATCCGTCCCGGGGACAGGGTCGTTTCGACCTTGCCGAATACGCCCGAAGCGGTCATTGCGCTGCTGGCGACGACGGCGATCGGCGCGATCTGGTCGGCCTGTTCGCCTGACTTCGGTTCCCGCAGCATTCTCGACCGCTTTCAGCAAATCCAGCCGAAATTGCTGTTCGCCGTCGATGGCTATCGGTTTGCGGACAAGGATTTCGACCGGCGCGACGAACTCGCCAAGCTGATCGACGGCTTGCCGTCGCTGGAGCATCTGGTCTTCCTGCCGGACCTGGATCGCAATGCGCCACGTCCGACGCCACATGCGCGCTACTGGTCCGAGCTCATGGCCGAGCGCCCGGTTCGATACGAGGATTTCCAGTTCGAGGATGTGGCTTTCGCGCATCCGCTCTGGATCCTGTACTCGTCCGGAACCACCGGGTTGCCCAAGGCGATCACGCACAGCCATGGCGGCATGACGCTGGAGATGCTCAAGGTCATCAGCTTCCACGCCAACCAGACGGAGGATTCGTGCCTGTTTTTCTACACGACGACCGGCTGGATGATGTTCAACTTCATGGTCATGGGATTGTGTGCCGGCGGCACGATCGTGCTCTACGATGGCAATCCCATGGTGCCCGATGTCGAACGCTTGTGGAAGCTGGCGGCGGAGCATCGCGTGACGATGTTCGGAGCCAGCCCGACCTTCGTGCAGCTGATGATGAAGGCGAACGTGCGCCCGTCACAAAAGTACGACCTGTCCGCGATGCAGTCGGTGCTGCTGGGCGGCTCGCCGGCGACGCCGGAGTCGTTCGAGTGGTTCTACCAGGAGGTCAAGCGCGACCTGTGGGTGACCTCACAGAGTGGTGGCACGGATATCTGCTCGGCCTTCGTCGGCGCTTCGCCGACCCTGCCGGTCTATGCTGGCGAGATACAGACGCGGCTGCTTGGCGTCGATGCGCATGCGCTGGACGAAGAGGGCAAGCCGCTGATCGACAGCGTCGGCGAACTGGTGATAGGCAAGCCGATGCCGTCGATGCCGATCTATTTCTGGGGTGACATGGAGAACCGGCGCTATCACGACAGCTATTTCGATGTCTATCCGGGCAAATGGCGCCACGGCGATTTTTTCAAGGTCAATCGTCGCGGCGGCTGCTACATCTATGGGCGCTCCGACTCGACGTTGAATCGGGCCGGCGTGCGCATCGGCACCGCAGAGATCTACCGCATCGTGGAAAACGTCGACGGCGTCCAGGACAGCCTGGTCGTGAACCTGGACCTGCCTGGCGGCAATTTTTTCATGCCGATGTTCATCGTGCCGAAGCCCGGCCATCGCCTGGATGCCGATATGGAAAGGCGCATCACGCAAGCCTTGCGTACCCAGGGTTCGCCGCGGCATGTGCCCGATCGGTATTTCGAGATCGAGGCGGTGCCGTATACGCTGACCGGGAAGAAGCTTGAAGTCCCGGTCCGCAAGATTCTGCTGGGAGCCTCGCCGGACAAGGTCGCCAGCCGCGATGCGATGATGAATCCTGCGACGCTCGATTACTTCGTGGGTTTCGCTCAGGATTCGGCTCAATGGGGGCGCGCCGGTTAAGGCGCGCGTGGGATCGATCGGCGTGCAGGCGGCCGCTGAGGTCCGTGTTTTTTTGGAGAGGACGAAATGGATTTCGGTTTGACGGAAGAACAGCAGGCGATGCG
>JAJVIJ010000040.1 GCA_022072095.1 Rhodocyclaceae bacterium | reverse complement strand
CGCAACCGCTTCTTCGCCGCTTCGCTCAACCGCTTTTGCACCATGCCGATATCCCCCAACATTGCTCCTGGAGATATAACGCTTCAGGTCATCAGCAGTTGTCATGATTTATGAAATAATCAATAGACTGCCCAACGGCGCATTCGGAAGAGCCTTGATCGCCTTGAGAGCGCCCATTCGCTCCGGGTGGAAATAGTCGGCCGAGATCGTTGAGGCGGTCTTGGCAAGGCCGAGTCGGATCGCATAACCGCCCCTTGAGGGAGGCGAGACCTTCGGCAAGCCGAGGGTGCTCGTGATCAGTTCGTCGACTGCGTAGAGCAATCGGTCTGCTTCTGCTGACGCCCTATCTCGCTCAACGCGGGCGGCTTCAAGCTCAGCGAGCAGGCGCTCCTGCTCCGCAGTGTCTGGCAGCGGGATCAGAAGATCTCGGAGCTCCTCAGCGTTCACGTTGGACATGCCCGCCACCTGCCTACTGACCTGGTCGATCTGGATGCGCCCAGCCGGTGAATTCAGGAAAGCTGCTACAAACCCTGGCACGGCCCGTTGGGTGTCCAGCCGCACGCGAATCAGGTACGACGCGAAGACCCAATCGCCGTCCTCGCCGAAGGCTTCACACTTGCCAACCAGCTCCTTGGAGTTGGTGCGGTTGAAGAGCAGATCGCCCTTGAGCAGGCGATAACGGTCGAGGTCCGCATCGTCCAGCTCGATGTGCTTCAGGTCGGAGAGATCCCATCCATTCGCCTGAAGGTTGTTCATGCGAATCATTGGCACGCCCAAGCCCGCGGTATTGGCGCGTTCCGAGATCCCGTACTGAACGAAGGTGGCCAGCTTCCCCAGCGGCACCATCGGGTAACGCGGGCTGGCGTAGTAGGCGCGCTTGCGCCGGTTGACCTCCTGATACTGCGGATCGAGTCGCGCCGCTGAGTCCCCCCGTCTCACCGCAAAGCAAATGGCTTGCCCTGCGGGGACGGGGGTCAGACGAAAAAAGGTTCAGGCCGCTTCTTGAAGGCCTCGTACTGGCCGAGCAATCCAGTGCCGGGGATGACCTTGCGGTGGCGCTCACTCCAG
Organism: Rhodocyclaceae bacterium; assembly: GCA_022072095.1. Taxonomy (GTDB): domain Bacteria; phylum Pseudomonadota; class Gammaproteobacteria; order Burkholderiales; family Rhodocyclaceae; genus JAJVIJ01. The sequence goes on along the minus strand of JAJVIJ010000040.1, from coordinate 18,134 downwards.
CGCCCGGGCTTCTTGCCTTCGCCGGGAACCCAGTCGAACTCGACTTCCCAATCGAACAGGTCGCAACGCTGTCGCTCGACGCGGCGTTGTTCGGGCACTTCGCTGAGCACGTCAATCTGGTAGGTGGTGCGGCCGGTGGCGTCATAGCCAATGTTCTCGGCCATGGCCATGAAGATGGCTTCGTCGTCGCTGGCCTGTTCGCCCGGCTGGCGCTTCTCCAGAAACACGACACTGGACTTCACGCCCGCCCCGAAGTGCGCAAAGGCAAACTGCGGCAGGCTTACCACAGCCTGCACCTTGAAGCGCTCCAGGATCCAGTCGCGCACGCCTTGCAGGCTGGCATTGGTCAGCAGCCCATCGGGCAACACCACAGCCGCCTGGCCACCGGGCTTAAGCAGTTGCCAAATGCGTTCGCAGTAGATGACCTCCGTCTTGACGCTGGCGCGCTGCTTGATGGACTTCTTGCCGGCTTTCGGGTCGGCGCCAGCGTCTTCGGGGTCGTCCTCGTCCTTGCCACCTCCCTTGCCGATGTAGCGCGACAGCTCGTAGCTCTTGAGATATGCGTGCAGTTCTTCCTTGATGACCGCGCCGAACGGAGGGTTGGTGGGGATCTTGGAGAAGCCCTTGCGCTCGTCGCGCTTGACCACGTCCTCGACCTTGCCAGTTTCGGGGTTGTATTCGCTGTCGCGGTAGATGCCCATGACCTTGGCAAACGCGTCGTTCTTGAGCGCGATCGCGCCCAGTGGTTCCAACGCGTCGTGACCCATGACGTTGGTGTGACCGTCGTCGTGCACGATCATGTTCATCTTGGCCACGCGGGCGATTTCTTCGTTGATCTCGATGCCGAAGAGGCGCTTCTCCGCGAAGCTGTGCCAATAGTTGAAGTGCTCTCGGCTGTCTTCGTCGTAGTACTGGCTCGCCAGCTTGCGCACGTGGTCGAGGGCATGCAACAAGAAGCCGCCGGAGCCGCAAGCCGGGTCCATCACGTCGTCGTCGGCCTTGATGTCCAGCATCTGGATGGCGAAGGCGATGATGTTGCGCGGCGTGAAGTACTGGCCGAAGTCACCCTTGAAAAAGCCGTCCATGAACTGCTCGAAGGCCACGCCCTTGGTGTCCAGGTCGGTGGCGGTGAGGTTCACGCTTTCCAGGTGGAGCACGACGTTCTTGAGCGTGACGTCGTCGATCTTGATGTCTTCGTTGAAGACGTCGGGCTCTTTCTGTCGCTCGATGGCGTAAAGGGCCTTGATGCGCTCGGCCAGACGCTTAGGGGTTTCGAAGGTCTTGACCTGAAAGGCGTAGGGCTCGCCCTTCTTGCGCGGGGTCTTCTCGTCCCGGGTCTTCAGAAAGATGAGCTTGGTCAGCTCACCGAAGGCCATGGGCGGTGAGAGCCGCCCGCCGCCCCACAGGGTTTGGTGGCACTTGCGGATGGTCTTGATCAGGTCGTCGCGGGTGACGGCGCCGATGTCAGGCTTGCCGGGGGCCTTGTGGTAGTACTTGTACTCTTCTGGCTTGCCGTACTGCGCAGGCAGGTCGGCAATGATGTTGGCCTCGCGTTCGAGGACGCCAAAGCGGTCGGAGCAGTCGTAAAAAGCGCGTGTCTGGCCGGCGATGACGCCGACGTACTCGGCACGAAACTTGTGCGCGTGGCCGTTCCCGAAGGCCTGTTCGATGGCCTGCTTGAACTCGGTGTCGGTGACGGCATCGCGCTTGCACTCGATGACGGCGAATGGCTGCGTGCGCGCGGCATCGCGGAAGACCACCAAGTCGGCGCGGTCGACCGGAGTACGGTCGGGCACGGTGACCTCCACACCAATGCACTCTGGCGCGTAGCCGTATCGGTAGATCAATTCCGCGTAGTACGCGGCGCGGACCTTCTCCTCCGGGTCGGACCACTTTTCCGCGGCGTTCACCGCCACGTAGCGAATCTTCTCGGTCTTGCCGCTGGTGATGAGCTGCAGGTGACCATCCGCGATGGCGCGCTGGATCAGTTCAGTGAGTTCCATGATGGTGGTGGCCTTCAGTCTCTTTGCTTGTTGGTGTCGGTGCCTTCATCCGCGCCCCCGGCGCGCACCCAGTCGTCCACTTCGGACAGCTTGAACTTCCACAGGCGCCCGACGCGGTGCGCAGGCAGCCCTCGGTGCTCGCGCCAGCGGTAGACGGTGTCCTTGGCCACGCCCAGATGCTGGGCGACCTGCTCGACGGAAACCCACGGTTCTGTGGTCATGGTGCCCACGCTTGCCAACTGGAAGCGTCTAGAGTGGATTAAACCGGATGAAAGTCTATCAGCGGAAGGATGCTTGCCCAAGCTTGGCTTCGGGGCGGAACAGCGCGTGAATCGCATCATCGCGATCAACCCGGAGCCCCTGATGCGACACATCGATCCCCGAGCCGCCTACGCCGCGCGCACCGCGCAGGTCCACGCCAAGCTGGCGCGACTGCAGCAACTGGCCGATGACCACTTCGGCCACGACCCGAACGCCGTCCACTGGGGCCACGTCGGCGACCTGGGGCGGGTGGAGCAGGCGCTCGACGAACTGCTCGCCATCTACGACGGCAAGCCCGACTGACGGAGGCTGCGATGGAGATCCTGCCCAAGCTCACCCCGACCCAGGCCCTGCTGCTGCGTACCGCCGCCCGCCGAGCCGATGGGCGCGTGATCCCGCCAGCCAATCTCCGCGGCGGCGCGCGGGTCAAAGCGATGACCGGTCTGATGCGGCGCCAGTGGATCGAAGCCGGTGATGGCGGCTACGTGTTGACCGACGCCGGCTACGCGGCGGCTGGGCGCAAGCGCCCCGCGCCGCAGGAGGCAGAGGGCATCCCGGTGCGTCCCGGCACCAAGCTCGCCGCGCTGGTGGTGGCGCTGCGCCGACCGCAGGGCGCGACGAACCTGCAGCTGATGCTGGCCACCGGCTGGCAGCCGCACTCGGTGCGTGGCGCGATCTCGGGCCTGCTGCGCAAGCGCCTGGGCTTGAACGTGGTGCTGACGCGCAACGCCGTCGGCGAGCGGGTGTACCGCATCGGCTGACTGACTGCCGCGCCACAGAAGGGGGGAATTCAGCTCCGACCCTTGGGGTACGCACGACCTGCGTACTCTGGCCGTACTTCTGGTCGCTGGCCGTGTCGGCGGCGCCGGCCTGCAAACCGCAAACCCTGCAAACCTCGGTTTGCACCCTGACGGTGGCGAAGCGCCGCGCTCGCGCCCCCCGTATGGGAACTTCGCCAGGAAGGACCCCTTTTGCCTGGGGCGAGTGACGGATGCGACGGGTATGACGGGTAGACCTTGATCGTGCGCGCCCGCGCACGTGAGACGTGTCAATCAGCGAACCCGTCAGATCCGTCACTGCCGACCGCGCCCAGAGGCTGCCGCTCGCCCACGCAGAGGACGGTCGGTAAGATTTCGTCCCGGGCTTGCGAAAGCTGCGAATCCTGCGAAACCCCTCGTCGCCGTTGACGTTTCGGCACTCGCAGTCGTTGCGAACCCTGCGAATCGATGGCGACGCCTTCGCACGCTTCGCACGGCGCAGCGCAAGTCCAAGTCACTGCCGCACAAGGCCTTTCGCAGCATTCGCACGATTCGCATGGACAGGAGCCCAGCCACGTCATGGCAGATGAACAGGAACCCGAGCAGCCCGCCGACCGCGACAGCGGCGGCGGCATCGGCGCGGGCCTGTTCAACCCGCTGACCGACAGCCTCGACGACCTGATCGGTGATCACCAGGGTTGTTGGGCCTGGCCCGAGGTCGCCGTTGATGTCCAGGATCTCGTGAGCCTCGCTGCCTCGGCCGGCGAGACGCTGAGCGCGCTGGCGACGCCCGAGGCATCGCCGTGGGCGGTCAAGGCGGCGCTGGGCATTGACCGTTCCATCACGTCTATCCACGAGCACGCTGATCGTCACGGCGGATACGCCGCTGCGGCGCGGAGCCTCTGGACCACGTTTATCCCGAGCGCCGAGCCCACCCTGAGCGACACGCAGATCTACGCGCTGCTGGCCATCGTGGAGGCGCGCACCTCGGCAGAAGCCTTCTGCGCCATCGCCTCGGGCATCGACGACGAGCTGCAGCGAAACGCCATCGGCCACGACGACGCCGACGAGATCGCCTGGCTGCGTGGCGAGATCGCGCAGTGGGAGCGCGAGGCGTGGCGCTGGGCAGACCAGACCAAGGCCGCCGCCGAACGCTTCCTTCTGCTGGCGACGTTCGCGGCGTCGTCGCCTTCGACAGCGGCCTTGCAGAAGGCCGAGCAGCAGGTGGCGATGTTGAATCGCCGGCTGACCGAGGTTCAGGCGGCAGTGGCGCCGTACCGTGCCGGCCGCAAGCCGGGGGCGGTGAGCAAACTCACACGCGCCCTGATCGCCTTGGTCGAGCGCGCTGGCAGCCCCGACTTCGATGCCGTGTTTGCCTTGATCGAGAAGGCCTGCTACGAGGAACCCATCGAGGGCATTCAGTTCCAGGACTGCAACGACCAAAAGGTCTGGTACCAGGACGTGGTGACCGGCCTGGAGGACCACACCACGGTCCCCAACCTGCGCCGCCGATTGACGCGGCTGCCTGCCATTTAGCGCTATCCATCCGTTCCCCCCTTTCTACGCTGACTGACATCGACGCTGACAGGCGTCCCGCGATGAAAGGCAGCGAAGCAAGATGGGAATGGATAGCCATGACGGCCTGCCGGGCGCAGCCAACGCGCTGCTGACCGAAGACGAGGCCGCCGCGCTGCTCAAGGTGCAACCGGCCACGCTCGCCACCTGGCGGGTGCGCGGCCGGCCGAATCTGCCCTTCGTGCGGGTGGGGCGCTGCGTGCGCTACCGCCAGCAAGACATCAGCGCCTTCATCGAAGGGCATCTGCACCGCTGCGCTGGTGAGGTGCCCGCGTGACGCACGCCGTCGTCGAGCGTCCGCGCTGGGCCGAGGCGCCATTGCCCGAGCCCTTGCCGCTGACGCGCGAGCTCGATCCCGCGACGCCATTCCCGGTGCAGGCGCTGGGCGCGATTGGCACGGCGGTGGTGGAGCAGATGCATGCGGTCATTCAGGCGCCGCCGGCACTGATCGGCCAGTCGATCCTGGCGGCGATGAACCAGGTGGCGCAGCCCTTCGCCAACGTGACCATCGACGGGCGCGTCTCGCCGCTGTCGGAATTCTTCCTGACCCTCGGCGAATCCGGCGAGCGCAAATCCGCCGTCGACGCCTGGGCCTTGGCGCAGGTGCGCGAGCGGCAGCGCACGCTGATGGCCCGCTACCGCAGCGACCGCGACGCGCATGAGCAGGCCGCGCTGATCTACGAGGCGCACACCAAGCGCGTGCTGGCCGACAAGAAGCTGAGCAACGAGGCCCGGCAGGCTCGCCTGGCCGAAGTGCCGCGCCCGACCGCTCCGGTGATGCCGCTGTTCATCGTCTCCGAGCCCAGCACCGAGGCCATCCAGCGGCAGCTGATCATGGGCCAGCCTTCGATCGGCCTGGTCAACGATGAGGGCGGTCAATTCCTCGGCGGCTTTGCGATGAGCGCCGAGAAGCGCCTGGGCACGCTGACCACGTTGTCGCGCCTGTGGGACCGCGGCGAGTTCGACCGGGTGCGCGTCGGCGACGGCTCCGGCAGCTACTACGGGCGGCGGCTGACCCTGCACTTGATGGTGCAGCCGGCCGTGGCGTCCAGCCTGCTGGCCGACCCGCTGGCGCGCGAGCAGGGCTTCCTGGCGCGCTGCTTGATCAGCTTCCCGCGCTCCACGGCCGGGCAGCGGCGCTATGCCGAACAAGACCTGAGCCAGATGCAGGGCTACCGTCACTATGCCGAGCGGGTGGGCGCGTTGCTGGAGCAGCCTTGGCCGCTGACGGCTGAGAACGAACTCGACCCGCCGTCCATCGTGCTGAGCGCGTCCGCCAAGGCCGCCTGGGTGGCCTTCTACAACGACATCGAACGCAGCCTCGGCCCCGATGGTCGCCTGGCCACGGTCCGTTCGCTGGCCTCGAAGGCGCCGGAGCACGTTGCCCGGCTCGCCGGCACCTTCGCGGTGTTCGACGGCGATGCGCAGATCGACGCCAGCCACATCGACCGCGCGGTGCTGCTGATGCAGCACTACCTCGCTGAAGCGTTGCGCCTGTGGGGCGCGGGGCAGGTGTCGGCCGAGCTCAAGTTGGCGCAGGACGTCTTGAACTGGCTGCGCGACAAGATGGGGCCGGGCCGCGTCATCCCGATGGCCGACATCTACCGCAAGGGTCCTTCCGCCATCCGCAGCGCCGGCGCCGCGCGCAAGGTGCTTCAGGTGCTGGTGCAGCACGGCTGGGTGACGCCGGCCGAGCACCCCACGGCCAAAGAAGCCTTCCAACTGGTGGCGGTGTGATGCAAACGCGCACGTCAAGCCCCAGGTCTGCGAATCCTGCGAATGACGCGAAAGCCGGCGTCAGCGCTGGCCCCTCGCGTTCGCACTGCCGCGCGAGGCGTGCGAATCCGCCTGCGCATGGCCATCCCATTCACGCCACGCCGCCCGGCTTTGAGGGTGGCATTCGATACGGAGCTCATCGTGAGTAACCCCAACCTGCACCCCGTCTGGATCAAGGTCCTCGGCATCCAGCCCGAGGCTGCCAGCCCCACACAGTCGGCAACGCGTCCGTCGCCTTGGGCAGCGGCCATCGCCGCGATGACCGGCAACCGCGGCCAGTCGCATGACTGGCAAGCCACCCATCGCACGCAGCGCCCCGGCGCACCCGTCGCCATCAAGAAGCGACTCGGCCCGGGCCTGTGGATCAGCACCGTCGTGAAGCCCGGCGATGCCGGCTACCCCGCGCACCTCTGACATCAACCCCAGGAGATCCCGACCATGAAGCTCAACCTCTTCAGCAAGAAGACGACCAGCGGCTACTACGAACGCATCAAGGCAGAATGCGCCGATCTCGCGAGGCAAGTCCAGGAGGCCAAGGTGGCCGCCGACGACGCGCGGGCGGACTACGAGGCCAAGGTGCAGGCCAGCCGCGACATGGAGGTCCGCTACGCCGACAAGCACTTCCTGACCGAGCAGGAAAGCCAGGCGCGGCGCGAGCGAGACGAGGCCTACAACCGGTCCGAGGAGCTGCGCCGCAAAGCCTCGGAGCTGGAGCACAAGCACAACAGCCTGCGAAGGATCGTCGAGGCCCCGGTCCGGATGGACGAGGTCAAGCAGACGATTGCCCACCTGCGCAGCGAGCGCGCGGCGCTGAGCGATGAAGCGGCGAAGACCGAAGGCTTGATCGCCAAGCTGCAACGCCGGGTTGAGGACCTGGAGCAGCGCATCGCACGCGAGACGCAGGCCGCCAGCCAGTCGATGGTGGCTGCCGACGGCGAGTTCGTGATGCCCGAGGCGCTGACCCGCCTGGACGTGGAGCTGCGCGTCACGCGCGCCACCCTGGCCGAGCGGCAAAGCAAGCTGACCGAGCTGAAGGACGCGCTGGAGCTGATCCCGGACCAGGTGCGCGACGCGCAGCGAACCTACGGCAGCGCCCGCGCGGCCGTCGCGGAGATCGAGCTGCAGGAGCAGCTGCCGAACTGGCTGGAGGTCATCGCAATGGCGGCCCTGTCCGCGTCCAGCGATGCACGCAAGTACGTCATCGAGATCCCGCGTGAGGTCGCCGAGGCTGCTCGCGCGAAGCTGGCTGCGGACATGCCCAAGGCCTGAGACCTGAAGTGGAAGGGCGTGCGGCGGGCAGCCGGGGCATATCCGCCGCTCACCTCGGTCTGGCCGCTGATCGTTCTGCCAGACCGCTCCTGCCCATGTCCCGTACGGCCCTCCGGCGCCCAGCGTGAACGGCATCGCGCGAAGCCGGCCCTCGAAACCAGGAGAGATGCATGCAAGTTGAAGACACTGCGCGTCGGCGGAACGCTGCCGCGCTGTTGCCCATCGGCCGCGACACCACGGCCATGGAGCTGATGGCGATGGGCTGGTTCGCCGCCGGCCGCGAAGTGCTGTGGGTGCCGATCATCGAAGGCGGCCCGGGCAGTGATGGAGCGGCCCGAGCGTGCGCCGACGCAAAGGAGATAGGCGAACCCCGCCCGCTGCGCACGCTGGCCGCCTTGGCGAGCCTGCCGCTCGGCATCAAGGGCTGGCTGCTGCCGGTGCACATGGAGGACACCTGCGTCGTGGTCGTCCGGGACGACGACGCCGTGGTCTTCGGGACGCTGGCCCATCCGATCACCGGCCAGACGCTGACCTTCCGCACGGATACGGAGAGCGGCCTGCTGGACCTGCGCCGTCTCGACGCCGCGACAGCGACGCCGGGCCAGAGCGCGGTTTGACTTGGCTTGTGGTGGCCACAGCGCGTTCATGCAACTCCCTCAACCACCGGAGTCCGACCATGAATGCACCCACCCTGGCGGCGAGCTTGGCTGCGCTGCCCACCCTGCCGATGCCGCAGTTGTGGCAGCTGTGGGACGAGCACTTCCCGCGCCGGCCGCAGCGCGTCAACCGCCGCTACCTCGAAGCCCGGCTGGCCTACCGCCTGCAGGAAGTGGCGCTGGGCGGCCTGCCGCGCGAGATCAAGGAGTATCTGGCGGACTGCGGCGAGCAGCACTCGAAGCTCAAGACCGGGCGCGGCCCCGAGCTGCGCTTGATGCCCGGCACCGTGATCGTGCGCGAATGGGATGCCCGCGAGTACCGCGTGACCGTGACGGTCGACGGGCGCTACGCACTCGACGGCCAGACCTACAAGAGCCTGTCGGCGGTGGCACGGGCGATCACCGGCGCGCACTGGTCGGGGCCGGCCTTCTTCGGATTGAAGGGAGCGCGCAAATGAACCCGGTGGCGCCCAAGCGCTGCGCGGTCTATGCCCGCGTGTCCAGCGACGAACGGCTGGACCAGTCGTTCAACTCCATCGACGCGCAGCGCGAGGCGGGCGTGGCCTACATCGCGAGTCAGCGCGCCGAGGGGTGGATCGTCGCCGGCGACGACTATCTCGACCCCGGCTACTCCGGCGGCAACATGGACCGCCCCGGCCTCAAGCGCCTGATGGCCGACATCGAAGCGGGCCGCATCGACATCGTGGTCGTCTACAAGATCGACCGCCTGACGCGCAGCCTGGCCGACTTCGCGCGGCTGATCGAGGTGTTCGAACGGCGGCGCGTGTCCTTCGTGTCCGTCACGCAGCAGTTCAACACCACCACGTCGATGGGCCGGCTGATGCTCAACATCCTGCTGTCCTTCGCCCAGTTCGAGCGCGAGGTCACGGGCGAGCGAATCCGCGACAAGATCGCGGCCAGCAAGGCCAAGGGGATGTGGATGGGCGGCGTGGTGCCGCTGGGCTACAGGGTCGAAGCGCGGCGCTTGATCGTCGAGCCTGCCGAAGCCGAGGCGGTGCGCACGATCTTCGCGCGCTTCGCGCAGTGCCGATCGACGACCGTGCTGGTGCGATGGTTGGCCGAGCAGGGCATCGGCAGCCGCCGCGGCACGCCGTTCTCCAAGCAGGCGCTGTGGAAGCTGCTGAACAACCGGATCTACCTCGGCGAGATCGTCCACAGAGGCAAGGCGCACCCGGGCCAGCACGAGGCCATCGTCGATGCGGCCGTCTGGGATGCGGTGCAGGTGGTGTTTGCGGTCAACGACGACGAGCGCCGCCGGGCCACACGCGGGCGACGCAGCCCGGCGTTCCTGCTGGCCGGGCTGGTCGTCACCGACCAGGGCGAACGGATGCAGCCGTCCTTCACGAAGAAGGGGCGCGGCCAGTACTACCGCTACTACGTGCCACAGTCGGTGCAGGACTTCGGCGCCAAGCGCGGACACCCGGTCGGCCGCCTGGCAGCCGAGCCGCTAGAGGAACTGGTGCTGGCGCAGATCCACGCCACCTTGCAGGCGCCGGAGCGCATCCAGGGCGTGTGGGATGCGGTGTGCGCCCAGGATGCTGGCGTCACCGAGCCCGAGGTCGTGCTGCCGATGCTGCACAACTTCGCCGCCATCTGGCAGGCGCTGTACCCGGCCGAACAGCAGCGCATCGCCCGGCTGCTGATCGAGTCCGTGGTGGTCAGCCAGGAGGCGGTGTCCATCGTCTGGCGCGACGCGGGCTGGGCCGAGCTGGCGCGGGAGATGCGCCCGGACGGCATCGGGGCCGAGTTGAGGGAACTGGAAGCAGAGGGAGCCGACGCATGACGAAGGTGCTGCAGACCGGCGCGCCGCAGGCCGGCCCGAAGCTGACGACGGTGATCCCGGTGCGCATCAAGCGCAGCGGCGGGCGCAAGTGGATGATCCCGGCAGCGGGGCAGACGGATGGTGGCGTGGATGCCCCGAAGCACGAGGCGCCGATCCTCACGGCGCTGTCGCGCGCCTTCCACTGGCAGCGCCTGCTCGACGAGGGCCGGGTCGCCAGTGGCAGCGAGATCGCGCGGCGCGAGGGATTGCACCCGACCACCGTCAACGAACTGCTGCGGCTGACGCTGCTGTCGCCGACCGTGGTGAAGGGCCTGCTGGCTGGCAAGCAGCCACGGACGCTCAGCGTGCTTTGGCTGAAGAACCACGAGGTGCCGGCGTCCTGGGACGATCAGGCGGCGCTCTTCGGGCGAATGGACCGCTGAACGGCGGTTCGATGCTGTGCCGGTCCCCGGCGTTGACAGCGAACCACCGCGCGCAAGTGGTTGATTTGCCAAGACGGAGTGCCTCGGTCAGCCACCGGTCGGATGGAGAAAAGAGAGGCCGGCGAGCGGCAAACGGCGAGGAAGTGACAGCGTCACGCCCTGGCAGGGCACCGGATCACGCCGCAGGAGCCCGCGCACACGCGCGATTCGGGCAAGAAAAAAAGCCAGGCGAGACGCCTGGCTTCCAAAACGGTGGTGGAGCGGAGGAGGATCGAACTCCCGACCTTCGCATTGCGAACGCGACGCTCTCCCAGCTGAGCTACCGCCCCGAAAGGGCGCGAATTATAACAGGGTCAGTTTCAGGGTGCCGCCGATTTTCCGGAATGTTTCGTGTTCGACGGTCGCATGCGCGAGTTCGCTTGGTGGTGGTGTCTGTCCGGTGCCGAAAACCCGGGCCGGATGGCGAGAACGGCTTCGGTAGAATCCCCGACATGCAAGCCTCTCAGCGCCTGGCGGCATATTACTTTTGTCACTTCGCGTTCATCGGCGCATTCAATCCGTATTTCGGCTTGTATCTGAAGTCGCTGGAGTTTTCAGCCTGGCAGGTCGGCCTCGTCATGTCGCAGATGCAGTTGATGCGCATGGTCACCCCTTGGGTATGGGGACCGGGACGGCGGAGTACGCGGGGTGAGTTGCGCGTGTTGCGGTTTGCCGCCCTGGCTAGCCTGGTGGCGTTCAGCGGTTTGTTGTTCTGGCGCGAGTTTGCGGCTGTGCTCGCGAATATGGCGGTCATGGCGTTTTTCTGGAGCGCCGCCTTGCCCGCGGTCGAGGCGATCACGGTACGGCAACTGGCACATGAGCCGGAGCAATACGGCCGCATCCGCTTGTGGGGTTCGGTCGGCTTCGTGATCGCGGTGATGGCGGTCGGCGCATTGCTCGATCGCGCCCCTGTATCGGTTGCCGTCTGGCTACCTTGGCTGCTGGTGGTGGCCGTGTGGGGGACGACCTGTCTGCTGAGCCCCGGTGAAGACGCAGGGGTGCATTCCGAGCGGACCGAGGTCGGCCGGATGCTGTTGCGCCCTCAGGTAAGCGGGCTGCTGCTGGCGTGCTTTCTGATGTCGATCGCGCATGCGGCGTTCTACGTGTTTTATGCGATCTATCTGGTGGCCAATGGTTACAGTCCGTTCGTCGTCGGTGGGTTGTTTACCTTGGGGGTCGTGGCAGAGATCGTGGCGTTCTGGCGCATGCCGTCCATCCTTGCCCGCTTTTCGCTGCGATCGGTGCTGCTGGCGAGTTTTTTGTGTGTGGCGCTGCGTTTCGTGCTGGTCGGCTGGCGCGTTCAGGACGTGGTCTTGATGGTGTTTGCGCAGTTGCTCCATGGCATGACGTTTGGCGCCTACCATGCGGCAGCGATGGCCTCGCTGAGCCGGTTTTTCCCGGGGCGTGCGCAAGTCGCCGGGCAGGCGTGGTATGGGGCAGTGTCGTTCGGCGCCGGTGGTCTGGTGGGCGGACTCGCGGCCGGCGCGACCTGGGATGTGATCGGACCGGCGTGGACGTATACCTGGTCGGCCGGTGCTGGTCTGCTCGGGTTCTGTGTGCTCTGGCTGGCGTGGCCGTCGAGCCCGGAGCGGAGCAACTCCGGCTAGTCGGGCCGATGCGTGCGTGGATCGCTACGAGTGCTGCACGCTGTGGAATAATCTTGGGCTTTGCGATTCCGGCGTCGATGCCGGTCATGGGTCCGATATGTGCGCTGCGCCGCGAACGCTGTACGAAAAACTCTGGGAAGATCATGTCGTGCGTACCGAGGAGGATGGTACCGCGCTGCTGTATATCGATCGGCACCTGGTCCATGAGGTGACCAGCCCGCAGGCTTTCGAAGGCTTGCGCATGTCCGGTCGCAAGCTCTGGCGCGTCGATTCCGTGGTGGCGACGACCGACCACAACACGCCGACGACGCATTGGGACCGAGGCATCGAGGACCCGGTGTCGCGCTTGCAGGTGGAGACGCTGGACGGGAACATGCGCGACTTCGGCGCGCTGGTATATCTGCCGTTCCGTGACCGGCGCATGGGCATCGTGCATGTGATCGGTCCGGAGCTGGGGGCGACGCTGCCCGGCATGACCGTGGTGTGCGGCGATTCGCACACGAGCACGCATGGCGCCTTTGCCTGCCTGGCGCAGGGGATAGGCACATCGGAGGTCGAGCATGTGCTGGCGACCCAGTGTCTGCTGCAAAAGCCGTCACGCACGATGCGTGTCGATTTCGACGGCGTTCCTCCGGCGGGCGTCGGCGCCAAGGACATGGCCTTGTACCTGATCGGCCGCATCGGTACAGCCGGCGGCACCGGCTTCGCGATCGAGTTTGCCGGCGCGGCCGTGCGCGCGTTGAGCATGGAGGGCCGCATGACCCTGTGCAATATGGCGATCGAGGCCGGTGCGCGCTACGGGCTGGTGGCGGTAGACGACACGACCATCGACTATGTGCGCGGACGGCCCTATGCGCCCGATGCCTCACATTGGGATCGTGCGGAAGCGTACTGGCGGACGCTGGTGAGCGACCCTGGTGCGCGTTTCGACCGCGTGATCGCGATCGCGGCTTCGGATATCGCGCCGCAAGTGACTTGGGGGACCTCGCCGGAGATGGTGACCGATGTTGTGGGCCGGACCCCCGATCCGGACGATTTCGAGGATCAGCAGTCGCGCCAGGGTGTGGTCGCGGCGCTGAACTATATGGGGCTTGCGCCGCGCACGCCTATCCACGATATCCGCGTCGACAAGGTGTTCATCGGCTCCTGCACCAACTCCCGTATCGAAGATCTGCGTGCGGCCGCGGCCGTGGTTCGCGGCCGCAAGGTGGCCGACAGCGTCCGGCTGGCCCTGGTGGTGCCGGGTTCGGGCCTGGTCAAGGCAGCAGCGGAGGCGGAGGGGCTGGACCGTGTCTTCAGGGAGGCCGGCTTCGAATGGCGCGAACCGGGCTGCTCGATGTGTCTGGCGATGAATGCCGACCGGCTGGAGCCGGGCGAGCGCTGCGCGTCGACGTCGAACCGCAATTTCGAGGGGCGCCAGGGGCAGGGCGGACGCACGCATCTGGTCAGCCCGCAGATGGCGGCGGCCGCGGCCGTGGCGGGGCATTTCATCGATGTGCGCGGCATGGTGTGACGGAGGTCCGAGATGGGCAAGTATTGGGTCCTTATTCTGATGGCATTGTCCGTGGCGGCATGCAACACCGTCCAGGGTGTGGGCAAGGATCTGAAGAAGGGCGGGGAAGCAATCGAAAACATGGGAAAGAAGTAAGCCATGCAGGTGTTCACGAAGCACGAAGGCCTGGTCGCGCCGATCGATCGGGCCAATGTCGATACCGATGCGATCATTCCGAAGCAGTTCCTGAAGTCGATACGGCGTAGCGGCTTCGGCCCCAATCTGTTCGATGAGTGGCGATATCTCGATCATGGCGAACCGGGGCAGGATTGCTCGCAGCGCCCACTGAATCCGGATTTCGTGCTGAATCAGTCGCGCTACCGGGGCGCATCGATTCTGCTCACGCGCGACAATTTCGGCTGCGGTTCGTCGCGCGAACATGCGCCCTGGGCACTGGCCGATTTCGGCGTGCGAGCCTTGGTCGGCACGAGCTTTGCCGACATTTTCTACAACAACTGTTTGAAAAACGGCTTGCTGCCGGTGCGTCTACCGGCCGCGGACGTGGCCGAACTGTTCGCGCAGGTCGAAGCGACCCCGGGTTACCGGCTGCTCATCGATCTGGAAACGCAGACGGTCACACGGCCCGATGGCAAGTCGTTGAAGTTCGACATCGATCCGTTTCGCCGCCACTGTCTGATGAACGGGCTCGATGAAATCGGCCTGACGCTGGTGCACGCGGATGCGATCCGGACCTATGAGGGGCGACGTCGGCTCGAGCAGCCCTGGCTGTTTCGTTGAAGGGGTGTGACACTGTGCGACAGATCCTGGCCACAAGCATTGTCAGCATTGGGAACTTTCGATCATGAAAATTTGTGTGATGCCGGGCGACGGCATCGGCCCGGAAATCATCGGCCAGGCGGTGCGTGTGCTGGAGGTCTTGCGCGGCGAAGGCTTGCCGATCGAATTGGAAACGGCCCTGGTCGGCGGTTCGGCCATCGATGCCACCGGCACACCCTATCCGGACGACACGCGCCGGCTGGCGCAGGCAGCCGAGGCGATCCTGTTCGGCTCGGTGGGCGGCCCCAAATGGGACGGCGTCGCACGTGACAAGCGCCCGGAACGCGGTCTGCTCGGCCTGCGCAAGGATCTGGAACTGTTTGCGAATCTGCGACCGGCGATCTTGTATCCGGAACTGGTCAATGCTTCGACGCTGAAGCCGGAGGTGGTCGCCGGACTGGACATACTGATCATTCGCGAACTGACGGGTGACATCTATTTCGGTGAGCCGCGCGGCATGGAGGTGCGCGCCGGCGAGCGAGTCGGCTTCAATACGATGATTTATTCGGAAAGCGAAATTCGCCGCATTGCCCGCGTCGGCTTCGAGTCGGCGCGAAAGCGGGGGCACAAGCTGTGCTCGGTGGACAAGATGAACGTGCTGGAATGCACGCAACTTTGGCGTGACGTGGTCACCGAGGTCGCTGCCGAGTATCCCGATGTCGCGCTGTCGCACATGCTGGTGGACAACGCCGCGATGCAGCTGGTGAAGAACC
This sequence comes from Rhodocyclaceae bacterium, assembly GCA_022072095.1. GTDB lineage: Bacteria > Pseudomonadota > Gammaproteobacteria > Burkholderiales > Rhodocyclaceae > JAJVIJ01. The sequence continues at coordinate 2,922 of JAJVIJ010000040.1, read as the reverse complement.
CGAAGCAGTTCGATGTCATCGTCACCGGCAACATCTTCGGCGACATCCTGTCGGACGAGGCGGCCATGCTGACCGGTTCGATCGGCATGCTTCCCTCGGCCTCGCTGGATTCAGCGGGCAAGGGGCTGTATGAACCGATTCATGGTTCGGCGCCGGATATCGCCGGCCGGAATCTGGCCAACCCGCTTGCCACGATCCTGTCATCGGCCATGATGATGCGCTACACCTTCGGTCGCGCCGATATCGCCAGCCGGATCGAGACTGCGGTGCGCAAGGTCTTGGCGTCGGGCCTGCGCACGGCCGACATTGCCGAGCCCGGCACGCGCAGCGTCGGCACGCGCGAAATGGGCGACGCGGTCATCGGCGCGCTGTGAGACCGAGCATGCGTGTTGGTCTGGTCGGTTGGCGCGGCATGGTCGGGTCGGTGCTCATGCAGCGCATGCGCGAAGAGGAAGACTTCCAGCTGTTCGAGCCGGTTTTTTTCTCGACATCGCGGGTCGGTGATCGCGGCCCCGATGTCGGTCGCTCCTGTGGCCCCGTCGCCGATGCCCGTGATCTGGCTGCGCTCGCGCGCATGGATGTCATCGTCAGCTGTCAAGGTGGGGACTTCAGTTCGGACGTTCATCCGCGGTTGCGCGCTGCGGGCTGGATCGGCTACTGGATCGACGCGGCGTCCACCTTGCGCATGCGTGATGACGCGATCATCATCCTCGATCCAGTCAATCGCGATGTCATCGATGGAGGTCTGGCACGGGGAGTCAGGGACTACATCGGCGGCAACTGTACCGTCAGTCTGATGCTGATGGCGCTGGGTGGCCTGTTCCGGGCCGATCTGGTCGAATGGGTCAGTTCGATGACCTATCAGGCGGCATCGGGCGCCGGGGCACAGAACATGCGCGAACTGTTGCAGCAGATGGGCGAACTGCATCGCGCCGCACGCGATCTGCTCGACGACCCGGCCGCGGCGATCCTGGACATCGACCGGGAGGTCGCGGGCATTCTGCGTGACGACACGTTCCCGACCGAACATTTCGGTGTGCCGCTGGCAGGGAGCCTGATTCCCTGGATCGACAAGGATATGGGCGACGGACAAAGCCGGGAGGAATGGAAGGGTCATGTCGAAACCAACAAGATCCTGGGCCGCGGCGGTGCCGCGCCGTCGGCGCCATGCGTTCCGATCGACGGCATCTGTGTCCGTGTCGGCGCGATGCGCTGTCACAGCCAAGCGCTCACCATCAAGCTTAGGCAGGATGTACCGATAGAGGACATTGTCGATTTGATCGCCGCCGCGAATCCCTGGGTTCGGGTGGTGCCGAACGAGCGCGAGGCGAGCATGCGCGAACTCGCGCCGGCAGCCGTCACCGGACAGCTCACCGTGCCGGTCGGGCGCTTGCGCAAGCTCAGGATGGGGTCCCATTATCTAGGGGCGTTCACGTGTGGTGACCAGTTGCTTTGGGGCGCGGCCGAGCCACTCCGTCGCATGTTGCGCGTCGTCCTGGAGCGAGTCGCGAACGTGTAAAGTTCGCAATTGAGACAGAAGTTCATCTTGCATGGCTAACTCGCTGATGTTATTTTGATTGTTCTGCAAATTAATGCAGGGTGGCCGGAGTGCGCACGCAGATGCTTAAACTGAATACAACGCGCTGGTTGCCGCTAGTGGCGGCCTTGGCTCCGGCGCTGGCTGGCGCGGCAGGGCTCGGAAAGCTGTCGGTGATGAGCGCAATCGGCCAGCCCTTGCGTGCCGAAATCGAGCTTTCGGCGACGCGCGACGAGCTGGCGACATTGAGCGCAAGAATGGCGTCGGCCGATGCGTTCCGTCGTGCCGGTCTCGATTTCAGTCAGACCCATGCCGGGATCGCAACCAGGCTCGAGAAACGCGGTGAGCGCAATGTCATCGTGCTGACCAGTGATCGTCCGGTTGCCGATCCGTTTCTAGGTGTGCTGGTCGAGGTCGTCTGGACTTCCGGGCGCCTGCAACGCGAGTACACGTTCCTGCTGGATCCGGCTGACGCGCCACGGCCGGCGCCGGTCGCACCGGTCGCGGTGCCGGAAGCCCGGCCAGAAGCGCGTGTGCCCGAAGGGCGCAGCGCGCGGAGCCCGGTGCCGACGGCGGTGGCGTCGGCAGGGCCGGGAGTGGCCACGCGCACGGTCAAGGCTGGTGATACCTTGCTTCGGATCGCGGCCGAGGTCAGACCTGAAGGTGTCGCGCTGGAGCAGATGCTGGTCGCATTGCTGCGCGAAAACCCGGGAGCGTTCGACAAAGGCAACATCAATCGTCTGCGCGCGGGCTCCATCCTGAAAATCCCTCCGCGGGAAGTGGTCGAGGCGGTTGCGGAACCCGATGCGCAGCGGGTCGTGGTGGCTCAGACCCAGGATTTCAATGCCTACCGTCAGTCTCTCGCCGGCGCGGTTGCCGGTCGGCGTGCGCCCGAGGCGGAGTCCGGGCAGGCGACCTCCGGCCGTATCGCCCCCAGCGTCCAGGACAAATCGGCCAAACCGGCGGCGCAGACCGACGAGCTGCGAGTCTCGAAAGCGCCTTCGTCGTCACCTGGAGCAAAAGGCGGCGCAGACGGCGCAACCGGTAAGGGGGATGGCGCGCTACAGAATCGCGTCAATCAGCTCCAAGAGGATTTGATTGCGCGCGACAAAGCGATCGCAGAGCAAAATGCGCGTCTGCGTGAACTGGAGCGCAATCTCGCTGATCTGCAGAAGCTGATCGAAGCAAAGAATCAGACGCTGGCGGAGTTGCAGAAGCAGGCTCAGACAGCGTCAACCCAGGTTCCGGGCTCGGCGGCGCCCGCGGTCACCCCGGCACCGCCGGTACCGGCCGCAGCTCAGCCCGCACCGGCGCCCGCAGTGGCCGAGCCGGCCAAGCCCACCGCGGAGCCTGCTCCCCCGCCGGTGGCCGCCAAGCCGCCGGCG
>JAJVIJ010000037.1 GCA_022072095.1 Rhodocyclaceae bacterium | reverse complement strand
CCCGGACTACACGCGCTCCCCGGTCATCGACGACTTCGTGAACTCGCTTCCGGATCTGGACGTTCCCGAAGTACACGAAGGTGGGCTGATGGCCGCGGTCGCCGAAACCTCCGGACCGGACACGGCGGCCTCTCCTCCCGGTCGCTGGCGGGCGTGGCTGGGACGCATGGCCGAGGCCCGCGCCGACCGGCCCAAGCGCTCCCCGACGCAGGCACTAGCGGCTCGCCACAAAATGCGTCGCTGGGCCATCGCGCTGGTCGTATGCGGCCTGGCCGCAGTGCCGACCATCGCCTACCTTTACCCTTACCAGCGCCATGTCGCCGAAATCGAGCGGCTGGCCGGCGAGCTGCTCGGCCATCGGGTCGAAGTCGGTTCGATGGCCTTTTCGGCCTGGCCCGAACCTCATCTGCGGCTGTCCGATGTCAAGGTCGGCCCTGCTGCCGAACTCCGCGTCAAGAACATCAGGATGGTGCCGGACTGGCTGACCATCTTTTCCGAACGCAAGATGTTTCGCGAGGTGGTGCTCGAGCACCCGACCATAGATATCGGATTTCTGTCCGGCCTGCCATTTCGCGGCGACGTCAGCTGGGCCACCCGCTACGTCAAGATTCAGTCGGTACCGATCGAGAACGCGCACCTGACCCTGCTCGGCGGCGGCATGGGCAACATGGCCGGAGAAATCCTGCTCACCGACAACGGCGCGCTCAAGACGCTGAAGCTGCACGATTCGACGCACAAGCTTCGCCTCGAGGCACAAGCGGATCGGGATGGCTGGCTCATGCAGTGCAGCGCCCAGGGATGGACGATCCCAGGCAGTACCCCGCTCACGCTCGATTATTTCGAGGCCACCGGACGAATGATGCGCGGCCGCATGGAATGGCGACACTTCGAAGGCAAGCTCTATGACGGCCTGATCTCGGGCGTGGCGTCGATGATATGGGGTGCCGGCCAGCCCTTGCGCGTTGTCGCGTCGATGAACCTGCAGCGCCTGCACGGCAGGAATTTTCTTTCCGCTCTTGCACCGCCGCCGCCCGTCGAGGGCGAACTGTCTGCGCAGCTGAACTTGCGGGCGCAGACACCGAATCTGGAAAACGCCATTTCCGACTGGAGTGTCGCTGGCGACCTCGTCGTGGAGCGGGGGCTGATAGCCGGCATGGATTTCGTTCAGGCCATGCGCGCGCCGTCCCCCCTGGGCGTACGCGGCGGCGCGACCAAGTTCGACCGCTTGCGCGCGCGCATCGAACTCGGTCCCGGCACGGTCAATGCGTCCGACATCGAGCTGAGCTCCGGCCCGGTCAGTGCATCGGGCGCGATCGCAAGCCAGGCGGGAGAGAAACTCAGCGGCGCGCTGAACGTTCGCCTGGTCAGCTCGGCCACCACCGTGCGCGCGCTCGTGCCCGTGGGCGGCACGCGACAGGCGCCCGTGCTCGGCAGAACGCCGGGCTCGCCTTGAGCGGGCAGGTATCGAGGCTGGACAACTTGCGGGCGACCTGAGAAGCTTGGCGTATGTCATACGCTCAGTCCTTCAGGATACGCGAACCCTTTGCGCCGGCCGGCGATCAGCCCGCGGCGATCGAGGCGCTCGTCGGCGGCCTGGAAGATGGGCTCGCCTATCAGACGCTGCTCGGCGTGACCGGTTCCGGCAAGACCTACACCATGGCGCAGGTGATCGCACGCGCCAACCGTCCGGCAATCGTGTTCGCTCCGAACAAGACGCTGGCGGCGCAACTCTATGCCGAATTCCGCGAATTTCTTCCGCACAACGCGGTGGAGTACTTTGTCTCCTACTACGACTACTACCAGCCCGAAGCCTACGTCCCATCCCGCGATCTGTTCATCGAGAAGGACTCGTCGATCAACGAACATATCGAGCAGATGCGGCTGTCGGCCACCAAGGCCCTGCTGGAACGGCGCGACTGCGTGATCGTGTGCACGGTGTCGGCGATCTACGGCATCGGTGACCCGGTCGACTACCACAGCATGATCCTGCACCTGCGCCGCGGCGAGAAACAGGATCAGCGCGCCATCCTGCACCGGCTCACCGACATGCAATACGAGCGCAATGAGATCGAGTTCCGGCGCGGCAGCTTCAGAGTACGAGGCGACGTCATCGATGTGTTTCCGGCCGAACACGCGGAAGAGGCACTCAGAATCCAGGTGTTCGACGACGAGATCGAAGCGCTGACACTGTTCGATCCGCTGACCGGACGTACGCTGCAGGGGCTGTCCCGGTTCACGGTCTATCCGTCCAGCCACTACGTCACGCCACGCGCGACCGTGCTGCGCGCCGTCGAAGCAATCAAGCAGGAGCTTGCCGAACGCATCGAGCACTTCGCCCGATCGGGACGGCTGGTGGAAGCACAGCGCATCGAACAGCGCACCCGCTTCGATCTCGAAATGCTGAGTCAGCTCGGTTTTTGCAAGGGCATCGAAAACTACAGCCGTCACCTGTCTGGGCGGCGAGCAGGTGAACCCCCCCCGACCCTGATCGACTATCTGCCCAAGGACGCGATCCTGTTCATCGACGAGTCGCACGTCACGATACCGCAGCTCGGCGGCATGTATCGGGGCGACCGCGCGCGCAAGGAGAACCTGGTCGAATACGGCTTCCGGCTGCCTTCCGCGCTCGACAATCGGCCCCTGCGTTTCGATGAATTCGAGCGCCTGATGCCCCAGACCATCTTTGTGTCGGCGACACCTGCCGAATATGAACGCACGCACCAGGGGCAGGTCGTCGAACTGCTGGTGCGCCCCACGGGGCTGATCGACCCAGTGACCGAGGTCCGTCCGGCGACGACCCAGGTGGACGATCTGCTTTCCGAAATCAATAAGCGGGTCGCCAGCAACGAACGCGTGCTGGTGACCACGCTCACCAAGCGCATGGCCGAGGATCTGACCGACTACCTCGGTGAGCATGGCGTGCGCGTGCGCTATCTGCACTCCGAGATCGATACCGTCGAACGTGTCGAGATCATCCGCGATCTGCGCCTGGGCGCGTTCGACGTCCTGGTAGGCATCAACCTGCTCAGGGAAGGTCTGGACATCCCGGAGGTATCGCTGGTCGCGATACTGGATGCCGACAAGGAAGGTTTTCTGCGCTCCGAGCGCTCGCTGATCCAGACGATAGGGCGCGCTGCGCGCCACCTGAACGGCACCGCGATCCTCTACGCGGATGCGATGACCAATTCGATGCGCCGCGCGCTGGACGAGACGGAACGTCGCCGGCAAAAGCAAATCGCGTTCAACGAGCGTATGGGCGTCACGCCGCGAGGGATCAGCAAACCGATCAAGGACATCATCGAGAACGTGCACGACGCCGCCGCGACCGCTGGCGTGGGAGAACCGCCGGCAGACTACGCTTCGATGTCCGAGCACGAGCTTGGGCAGGCGATACGTCGCCTCGAAAAGGACATGATCAATGCCGCGAAGAATCTCGAGTTCGAGGCTGCGGCCGCCATTCGCGACCGGATCGGCGTACTGCGCGAGCGCGTTTTCGGGATAGCATCCGGCGAAGTGCGACCGCCGCCGACACGTGCCCGCCGCCATGGTTCGCGTCATGGCTGAACACTTCCACGTCGGCCCGGGAAAACGTTAAGGCGCGAGGATGATCACCGTTGCGATGATTCATCCGGCAGTCGCTTTTTCCGGAACGCCCGAGCGATGAGCCAACGAGTCTCCCCGACCGAGCGATGGCTGCTTCTTGCGCTTGTGCTCGTATGTGTTCCGTGGCTATATGACACCCCACTCCTCGATGGCAGACTGGGTCGCGTCATCCGCCTTCTGCCCCCTCTGATCACGATTGCCACGGCGATCGCGGCGTTTTCCCTGATCTGGAGCAATCAGGCCCGCCGGCATCAGGGCAGCATGATTCTTCTGGCCTGCGCGCTGTTGGTCACGGCCATCGTCGAAACGGCGGGTCTGCTGCTTGACCACGTCACACCCGGCAGGCATGACTTCGGCGTCATCGGACGGCTGGTGTTTGGCATCACCATGCTGACCATCGCATATTGGCGAATGCCGGAGTTCCGGCAGCGGCGGACGCGCCTCGCGCTTTTGACGGGCTACGTCGGCGTGGTCCTGCTTTTCGAACTTCCGCTCGTAATGTGCGACAGCCCCGCGTGCAACCTCGTTTTCGAAAGCCGGCAGGCCTGGGGGGCGCGCATCATTCCCCTCGCCACCTTGGTGATCGTCGGTGCCGCCGCGGTCCGGTTTCGCGGGCTCGCCATGGGCGACGCCGCGGCCTGGAGGGGTTTCTACGCAGCGGTCGCCACCCTGGCCCTCGCCGAAGCGTGCTTCGCGCTCGACGCATGGGGCTCGCCCGCACATGGATGGCTGGCACCGATTCTGCAGACAAGCGCATACCTGCTGGGGTTTCGGGCCGTATTCGCGACGATGATCGAGCAACCCTATCTCCACATCAGCGCGCAAAGCGCGGCACTCGAGCGCAGTGTCAGCGAATTGCGCATGCAGGGCGCGGCACTGCGGGCGACACGTGACGCGATCCTGATCATCGACCCGGACGGGATCGTTCTTTGGCACAACCTCGCGTTTTCGAGGCTGGCCATCATCGACGCATCTTCAAGCGGCGCGATCGGCCGAGCGTTATGGCAGATAAGGGGCCTGTCCTCGACCGCGATTCCCGCGACGCTCGAAGTGGCGGTTCGCTCCGGCGAGTCATTCGAGTCTGAATTCGCGACGCAGGCCGATGACGGTTCCATGCACGAATACTTATTGAGCTGTACGCCATTCCGCGACGACGCCGGCGGAATCGAAGGTTTCGTGGTCGCGCTGCATGACCTGTCCGCCGAGCGGCAGGCGCTGCGTGCGCTGCGCCAGAGCGAGGCACGCTATCGTAGTCTGGTCGACATCATGCCCGATGCGGTCATCGTGCACAGAGATTACAAACTGCTGTTCCTCAATCGCGAAGCCTTGCGGATCTATGGCGCCGATCGCCCGGAGCAAATGGTCGGCCGAGCGATTTTCGAATTCATCGACCAGGAGTCGGCCGCGCTCGTCAGGCAACGCATCGACCGCACGGCCACGCTCGACGAGCCGGCACCGCTGCGCACGCTGCACATGCGCGGCATGGGTGGGCGGGAGATCATCGTGGAAGCCACCACCATTCCGATCGAATTCGGCGGCAAAGCCGCGATGCTCACGGTACAGCGTGACATCAGCAGCCGCCGACGAACGGAAATTGCGCTGCGCGGCATTGTCGAAGGCACCTCGTCAGTGACCGGCACCGACTTCTTGCAAAGCCTGGTCCGCCATCTCGCCGCGGGAACGGGCATGCGCTATGCGTTCATCGGCGAGCTCGCGCACGACGGGCAAAGCGTTGCAGTCAGGGCCGCTTGGTGGGGTGGCGATTTCCGCCCAAGCTTTTCCTATTCCCTCGAAGGATCGCCGTGTCACCATGTCATCGGCGAAGGCTATTGCATCCATCCCGTGCACGCCCATCTGAAATTTCCCAACGATAAGGTGTTGTCCGAGCTCGGGATCGAAATCTATGCCGGCGCACCGCTCGTGAGCCCGGATGGGTCCGTGCTCGGATTGCTCGTCGTGATGAACGATCGACCGATCGCCGCCGATAGCCTGCTGCAACCGATACTGGCGGTGTTCGCAGCGCGCGCGGCGAGCGAATTACTGCGTCTGCGCGTCGAAGCCGAGGTGCATGAAAGTCGTGAACGGCTCCGGAACATCGCCGACTCGGTGCCGGCACTGATCACGGCCATCGATGTACACGAACGCTATGAGTTCGCGAACCGCGCAGCAGCCGAGAGCTTCGGCACGACACCGGACCGGATATTGGGCATGTCCGTTCGCGAGGTGCTTGGCGATCGCGTCTACGCCGAGATCGAACACCACATCCGCCGTGTGCTGTCGGGCATACCCCAGCACTATGAGGTTCTTGTTGACGAAGCGGCAGGGAACACTCTGGAAGTACGTCTGACACCACGCCTCGGGCGCGACGGCAACGTGGCCGGCTACTACATGCTTGCCATCGACATCAGCGAGCGCAAGCGCGCCGAGGCCGAAATCCGCCGGCTGAACGAAGGCCTCGAAGCGCGCGTTCGCGCGCGAACGGCCGAACTCGAATCGGCCAACAAGGAACTGGAGGCGTTCAGCTATTCCGTCTCACACGACCTGAGGGCACCGCTTCGAGCGATCGACGGCTTCAGCCGCCTGGCACTGGAGCTGCATCACGGGCGCGACGATGCCATGGGCAAGTACCTGCTGCGCGTGCGGGCTGCCGTTCAACGCATGGGTCGGCTGATCGACGACATCCTCAGCCTGTCGCGCATCGGTCGGCATGAACTGAATTGGCAGCCACTCGAGCTGAGCACGATGGCGGAGGCCATCATCTCCGACCTGCGTCATGCCGACCCTGATAGATCGGTATCCGTCGATATCGCTCCGCATCTCAGAGCCATGGGTGACCCATCACTGATGCGGTCCGCCCTGGAGAATCTGCTCGGCAACGCCTGGAAATTCACCAGGCATCGCGAGCACGCACACATCGAGTTTGATGCGCGAAAAACTTCCGAAGGGCTCGAGTTCTTTGTCCGCGACAACGGCGTCGGCTTCGACATGGCCTACGCCAGCAAGCTTTTCGGCGTATTTCAGCGCCTGCACCATGCCGATGAATTCGAGGGTGACGGCATCGGGCTCGCGTCCGTCCGGCGCATCCTGGCACGGCACGGAGGCGAGATCCGCGCCGAGTCCACCCCCGGGGGTGGCGCGACCTTCCTGTTCAAGCTCGCGCGCGGTACCGACAGCCCGGCGCAGCCTGCCGTGCCGGCCTCGTAGGCTGATCAAGCCCACGAGGCACCCCGGCCTCACCCTCGATCAGGCGCTGGGTTCGGCGGAGACCGGCAGTCCGTCAGGGAACAACATGCGATCGGCCGCAGCCATGTCCTGGCCCGATTCCTGCGCCTTGCGTGTGCGGTGGTAGGCGAGCCCGGTACCGGCAGGAATCAGACGCCCGACGATGACGTTCTCCTTGAGGCCGCGCAACTCGTCGCGCTTGCCCATGATCGCCGCCTCGGTCAGAACTCGGGTCGTCTCCTGGAACGATGCGGCCGAAATGAACGAGTCCGTGGACAGACTGGCCTTGGTGATACCCAGCAGCAGATATTCGAACTGAGCCGCCCGGCCACCCCTCTCGATCACCTTGTCATTCTCTTCGAGTACTTCCGAACGTTCGACCTGCTCCTCGCGAATGAAACGCGTGTCGCCAGGCTCGGAGATCACGACACGGCGCAGCATCTGCCGCACGATCACCTCGATGTGCTTGTCGTTGATTTTCACACCCTGCAGCCGGTAGACATCCTGGACCTCGTCGATGATATAGCGGGCGAGCTCCTCGACCCCACGGAGACGCAATATGTCATGAGGATCGACCGGACCGTCGACGATCACCTCGCCGCGCGTGACCTCCTGGCCATCGTGTGCCATGACATGCTTGTCCTTGGCGATCAGGTACTCGTGGACGCTGCCGTCGGTCTCGGTAATGACCAGGCGCTGCTTGCCCTTGGTGTCCTTGCCGAACGACACGGTGCCGCTGACCTCGGCGAGCATGCCGGCATCCTTGGGCGAACGCGCCTCGAACAGCTCGGCGACGCGCGGCAACCCCCCCGTGATATCCCGGGTCTTGACCGACTCCTGCGGAATGCGCGCCAGGACATCGCCAACCTCGACACGCTGGCCACTCTTGACGGTAATGATGGATCCGACTTGCAGGGTGATGGCGACCACGTGATCGGTACCTGCGATCCTGACCTCCTGTCCCTGGTCATCCAGCAGCTTGACCAGGGGCCGCAGGCTCTTGACCGCCGCGGTGCCACGGCGCTTCGGATCGATGACCACCAGGGTCGTCAGGCCGGTCAATTCGTCGACCTGACGATTGACGGTGACGCCCTCCTCCACATGTTCGAGGGTAACCGTCCCAGAATACTCGGTGATGATCGGACGGACATGTGGCTCCCAGTTTGCCAACTGCGTGCCGGCCTTGACGCCGTCACCGTCCTTGGCCTTCAAGGTCGCCCCGTATGGCACGCGATGACGCTCGCGCTCCCGACCCTGCTCGTCGGCGATCGCGACTTCCGCGCTGCGTGCGATGACGATGCGCTCGCCCTTGGAGTTGGTCACATAGCGCATGGTCGCCGAGTACTTGACGGTTCCCGAGTTGCGCGCCTCGACATGGCTTGCCACCGCCGAACGCGAGGCCGCTCCACCGACGTGGAAGGTGCGCATCGTCAGCTGTGTCCCGGGTTCGCCGATCGATTGCGCTGCGATCACGCCCACCGCCTCCCCGACATTCACGATCGAGCCACGGCCCAGATCACGGCCATAGCAACTCGCACACAGGCCGTAGCGGGTTGCACAGGTCAGCGGCGTGCGCACGCGCACCTCGTCGATGCCGAGCTTTTCGATCTGTTCCACACTGGCCTCGTCAAGCAAGGTCCCGGCAGGAAGCAGCACCTCGTCCGACTCCGGATGCAGAACGTCGATCGCCGATACGCGCCCCAGAATCCGTTCGCGCAGCGACTCGATCACCTCGCCCCCCTCGACCAGGGCAGCCATCACAAACCCGTTCTCCGTGCCGCAGTCATCCTCGGTGACGACGAGGTCCTGCGTGACATCGACCAGGCGACGAGTGAGGTAACCGGAATTGGCGGTCTTGAGCGCGGTGTCGGCAAGACCCTTGCGTGCGCCATGCGTCGAAATGAAGTACTGAAGAACGTTCAAGCCTTCTCGGAAGTTGGTCGTGATCGGCGTCTCGATGATCGATCCATCCGGCTTGGCCATCAGCCCGCGCATGCCGGCCAGCTGGCGAATCTGTGCCGCCGAACCGCGGGCACCCGAGTCCGCCATCATATAGATGGCGTTGAAGGACTCCTGATCCACGAGGCTGCCCGACTTGTCGGAAATTTTCTCCGTGGCAAGCTGATCCATCATCGCCTTGGCGACCTTGTCACCCGCACGCCCCCAGATGTCGACGACCTTGTTGTAGCGCTCGTTGTCGGTGACCAGACCAGACGAACACTGCTGCGCGATCTCCTTCACCTCGGCTTCCGCCATGGTGATGATCTGCTCTTTCTGAGCCGGAACCTGCATGTCGCCGACCGCGATGGAAATGCCCGCACGGGTGGCGAGCGCAAAGCCCTGCTGCATCAGCTTGTCGGCAAATACGACCGTTTCCTTCAGACCACAGCGCCGGAACGAGGTATTGATCAGCCGCGAAATTTCCTTTTTCTTCAGCGGCTTGTCGATCTCGCTGAATGGCAGGCCGGGCGGCAGGATTTCGGACAACAGCGCGCGACCGACGGTCGTGCTGTAACGCACGACTCTTTCTCGCGACTCGCCCCCAACGACATCCTTCTCGCGCAAGCGCACCTGCACGCGCGCATGCAAATCCACCTGTTGAGTGTCGAATGCCCGACGCACCTCCGACAGATCGGCGAAGGCCATGCCCTCGCCCTTCGCGTTGACACGCTCGCGGGTCGCGTAATAGAGCCCGAGCACGATGTCCTGCGACGGCACGATGATCGGTTCCCCATTTGCAGGGGAGAGCACGTTGTTCGACGCCAACATCAGCGCGCGCGCCTCCATCTGGGCCTCGAGTGACAACGGTACATGGACCGCCATCTGGTCGCCGTCGAAGTCGGCGTTGAAGGCGACGCAGACCAGCGGATGCAGCTGGATGGCCTTGCCCTCGATCAACGTCGGCTCGAAAGCCTGTATGCCCAGCCGATGCAAGGTCGGCGCCCGGTTCAGCAGAATCGGATGCTCCCGGATCACCTCTTCCAGTATGTCCCAGACGACCGCCGTTTCGCTCTCGACCTCCTTCTTCGCCGCCTTGATGGTAGTCGCAATGCCCATCATTTCGAGCTTGTGGAAGATGAACGGCTTGAACAGCTCCAGCGCCATCTTTTTCGGCAGCCCGCACTGATGCAACTTCAGCTGCGGGCCGACGACGATGACCGAGCGTCCGGAATAGTCGACGCGCTTGCCAAGCAGATTCTGACGGAAGCGCCCACCCTTGCCCTTGATCATGTCTGCCAGCGACTTGAGTGGTCGCTTGTTCGCGCCCGTCATGGCCTTGCCGCGCCGACCATTGTCGAGCAGCGAATCGACCGCCTCCTGCAGCATGCGCTTCTCGTTGCGGACGATGATGTCGGGCGCCCTCAGCTCCAGCAAGCGCTTGAGCCGGTTGTTGCGGTTGATCACGCGTCGATACAGATCATTGAGGTCTGATGTCGCAAAGCGCCCACCGTCCAGGGGCACGAGCGGGCGGAGATCGGGTGGAAGAATGGGCAGCACGGCCATGACCATCCATTCGGGCTTGATGCCCGATGACTGAAAGCCCTCCAGGATCTTGAGCCGCTTGGCGAGTTTTTTCAGCTTGGCTTCGGAACCCGTGGTTTCCAGGTCCTTGCGCAAGGTCTCGATTTCACGCTCGATATTGAGGGTACGCAGCATTTCGCGCACGCCTTCTGCGCCCATCATCGCGCTGAATTCGTCACCGTACTCCTCGACCTTGGCGAGATAGTCGTCCTCGGTGAGCAGCATGCCGCGATTGAGGGGAGTCATCCCCGGGTCCACCACCAGGAAGGCCTCGAAGTAAAGCACCCGCTCGATGTCACGCAAGGTCATGTCGAGCACAAGCCCCAAGCGCGACGGCAAGGATTTCAGGAACCATATATGGGCGACCGGCGAGGCCAGTTCGATATGTCCCATGCGCTCGCGACGAACCTTCGAAAGCGTCACCTCGACACCGCATTTTTCGCAGATGACGCCGCGATGCTTGAGGCGCTTGTACTTGCCGCAGAGACACTCGTAATCCTTGACCGGCCCGAAAATCTTGGCGCAAAACAGGCCATCGCGCTCCGGCTTGAAGGTACGGTAATTGATGGTCTCGGGCTTCTTCACCTCGCCATACGACCAGGAACGGATCTTCTCGGGCGAAGCGAGTCCGATCGTGATCGCATCAAATTCCTCTTCTTCGGTAACCTGTTTGAACAGATCAAGCAATGCCTTCATGTTCCCTCCGACGCCGTGCAAGCATTAATCGGTAATGTGTCCCAGCCGACCAACGGCGGCCACGGTTTGATCAATTGTGCTAGAAGCGCTCCAGGTCGATATCGATCGCCAGGGAACGGATTTCCTTGACCAGGACATTGAACGACTCGGGCATGCCCGCATCGATCTTGTGGTCCCCCTTGACGATGTTTTCGTACACCTTGGTCCGCCCGGCCACATCGTCCGATTTGACCGTGAGCATTTCCTGGAGGGTATAGGCCGCACCATAGGCCTCCAGCGCCCAGACCTCCATTTCGCCGAAGCGCTGCCCACCAAACTGCGCCTTGCCTCCGAGCGGCTGTTGCGTAACCAGCGAATAGGGACCCGTCGAGCGCGCATGCATCTTGTCGTCGACGAGGTGATGCAGTTTCAATACATGCATATAGCCGACAGTCACCGGACGATCGAACTGATCGCCGGTACGGCCATCCCGCAGCGTGACCTGACCCGTGGTCGGCAATCCGGCCAACTCCAGCATCGAGCGAATTTCGCTCTCATTGGCGCCATCGAACACGTGCGTGGCGAAGGGCACGCCCTGGACAAGATTTCCTGCCAGTTCGACGATGTCTTCGTCCGAAAGCTCCGACACGAGGCCTTGCTGCGTACCACCGTCATACAGTTTCTGAAGAAAACCCTTCAATTCGGAAACATTCTCGCGGTAGCGCAGCATCTTGCCGATCTTGTCGCCCAAGCCCTTCGCGGCCCAGCCCAGGTGGGTTTCCAGGATTTGTCCGATATTCATCCGCGATGGGACGCCCAACGGATTGAGCACGATATCGACCGGCGTGCCATCTTCCATGTAGGGCATATCCTCGACCGGGACAATGCGCGAAACCACGCCCTTGTTGCCGTGCCGCCCGGCCATCTTGTCTCCGGGCTGCAGCCGGCGCTTGACCGCCAGATACACCTTCACCATCTTCTGCACACCCGGGGGCAGTTCGTCGCCCTGCGTCAGCTTCTTGCGCTTCGCTTCCAGTGCAAGCTGAAACTCGGCGCGCGTACGATCCAAGCTCTCACGCAGTCCCTCGAGTTGCTGGGCGATGCCCTCATCCGCAATGCGCACGTCGAACCAGTGATGCGGATCGAGTCCATCCAGGTAAGCCTCGGTCACGGTGGCGCCCTTGCCGAGTTTCTTGGGCCCGCCATTCGACACCTGACCCACGATCAGGCGCCTGATGCGCGCGAAAGTATCCCTTTCTACGATGCGCATCTGATCGGCCAGGTCAGTTTGATAGCTCTTGATTTGGTCTTCGATGATCGCATTGGCGCGCTGGTCGCGCTCGATGCCTTCGCGAGTGAACACCTGCACGTCGATGACGACGCCGCTCATCCCGGACGGCACCCGCAACGATGTGTCCTTCACATCCGACGCCTTCTCGCCGAAAATCGCGCGCAGCAATTTTTCTTCCGGCGTCAACTGCGTTTCGCCCTTTGGCGTCACCTTGCCGACGAGCACATCGCCGGCCTCGACTTCCGCACCAATATAGATGATGCCGGATTCGTCCAGGCGCCCCAGTTGCGACTCGCCCAGACTCGCGATGTCACGCGTGATCTCTTCCGGGCCCAGCTTGGTGTCGCGCGCAACCACGGTCAGCTCTTCGATGTGTATCGAGGTAAACCGGTCGTCGGCGACCACTCTCTCGGATATCAGGATCGAATCCTCGAAGTTGTAGCCATTCCACGGCATGAAAGCCACCAGCATATTCTGGCCGAGCGCGAGCTCACCCAGGTCCGTGGACGCGCCGTCGGCGATGACATCCCCCTTGGCGAGGCGATCGCCGACGCGGACGACCGGGCGCTGGTTGATGTTGGTGTTCTGGTTGGAGCGCGTGTACTTGACCAGATTGTAGATATCGACGCCGACCTCGCCGGGCACCGTCTCGTCATCGTTGACGCGAACCACGATGCGTTTGGCATCTACGTAATCCACCGTCCCGCCGCGCAGCGCCTGCACTGCGGTGCCCGAGTCCACGGCAACCGTCCGCTCTATCCCGGTTCCCACCAGAGCCTTTTCCGCGCGCAGGCACGGCACCGCCTGACGCTGCATGTTCGCGCCCATCAATGCCCGGTTGGCGTCGTCATGCTCCAGAAACGGAATCAACGAAGCCGCGACCGACACGATCTGGCCGGGCGCCACATCCATGTATTGCACCTGTTCGGGCATGACCAGCGTGAATTCGCCCTTATGGCGACACGACACCAGTTCGTCCACCAGATTGCCCGAGGCATCGAGCAGCGCGTTCGCCTGCGCGATCACATATCGCCCCTCCTCGATTGCTGACAGATAGACGATCTCGGTGCCCACCCGGCCATCTTCGACCTTGCGGTAAGGGGTTTCCAAGAAACCGAAGCGATTGGTCCGTGCATACAGGGCCAGCGAGTTGATCAAGCCGATATTCGGCCCTTCCGGCGTCTCGATCGGGCAGACGCGACCATAGTGCGTCGGGTGGACGTCGCGGACCTCGAACCCCGCTCGTTCCCGCGTCAGTCCGCCGGGACCCAGTGCCGAAACGCGCCGCTTGTGCGTGATCTCCGAGAGGGGATTGGTCTGATCCATGAACTGCGACAATTGTGACGAACCAAAGAATTCCCGGATCGCAGCACTGATCGGTTTGGCATTGATCAAGTCATGCGGCATCAGGTTGTCGCTCTCTGCCTGCGACAGACGCTCCTTGACCGCACGCTCGACGCGCGCCAGACCGGCGCGAAACTGATTCTCCGCGAGCTCACCCACCGATCGCACACGCCGATTCCCCAGGTGGTCGATGTCATCGATCTCGCCCCGACCATTGCGCAACTCGACCAGGATGCGCATGACTTCGACGATATCCCTGACCGAGAGCGTGTAGCGATCCTCCACCGCCAGCGAAAAGCGGCTGCTGTCCGCACCGCGCGCTTTCAGATCGGCGAAAGCCTGCGTGGCAATTTGCCGCGCCTCGTCTTCGCTGCTCACGTTTTCGAGGTCGATCTTGCCCACCGCCAGTTCGGGCCGCTGTCCAAATTGAGCGGTCAAGGCGGTCTTGATCTTTTCGGTGAGGCTCTGGGCGACCACGCGAATCTGCCAGCTCCCCTCGGCCGGATTGCCTATGCGTCGATTGAACTTCATGCGGCCGACTGCTGACAGGTCGTAACGCTCGTCCGAAAAGAACAGACCGTTGAACAGGCTCTCGACAGCATCCTCGGTCGGCGGCTCGCCGGGACGCATCATCCGGTAGATCGCGACGCGCGCGGCGTGCTGGTCCATCGTCTCGTCCACACGCAGCGTCTGCGCGATGTAAGGTCCGCGATCCAAGTCATTGACATAAAGGGTGCGCAGCCTCGCAACCCGCGCCGCGGTCAGGCGGGCGAGCAGATCCTCAGTGATTTCGTCATTCGCACGCGCCAGGATCTCGCCGGTTTCGCCATCCACTACGTCCTCGGCAATGATCCGTCCAACGACAAACTCGGGCGGCGCCGGCAGCTCCCGCACCTCCGCCTGCGCAAGCTCGCGAATGTGTTTGGCCGTCACGCGCTTGTTCTTCTGAACGATCACCCGGCCACCGGCATCCGTGATGTCGAAACGCGCCGTCTCGCCGCGCAGTCGCTCCGGAATCAGCTGCAACATCCAGGTGTCGCCCGCCAGCTTGAATTCATCGAACTCGAAGAAGGTGGCCAGAATGTCCTGCAGCGACATGCCCAGCGCCTTGAGCAGAATCGTTGCAGGCATCTTGCGGCGGCGATCCACCCGAAAATACAGCACATCCTTCGGGTCGAACTCGAAGTCCAGCCATGAGCCACGATAAGGAATGATGCGTGCGGAATAGAGCAGCTTGCCGGAGCTATGAGTCTTGCCGCGATCGTGCTCGAAAAACACACCCGGTGAACGATGCAGCTGGGAGACGATGACGCGGTCGGTGCCATTGATAACAAACGAGCCGGTGGCGGTCATGAGCGGAATCTCGCCCATATAAACCTCCTGCTCCTTGACTTCCTTGATCGCATCCTTGCCCGCATCCCGGTCTAGAATCACGAGGCGCACGCGCGCCCGCAGGGGCGAAGCGAAAGTCAGTCCGCGCTGCTGACATTCCTTGACGTCAAACTGCGGCTCCCCAAGGGAAAAGCTGACGAACTCGAGGCGCGCGTTGCCCGAATGCGAAACGATGGGGAAAATGGACGTGAACGCCGCCTGCAAGCCCTGAACCCTTCGTGCCGCGGGTGGAATGTCGGCCTGCAGAAATGCCGTGTACGACTCGAGCTGGGTAGCCAGAAGGAACGGTACATCGAGTACCGGTGCGCGTTTGGCAAAACTCTTACGAATGCGCTTCTTCTCGGTATAGCTGAATGTCATGAAAGCTCCCGTTGCTGGTCGAGGGGCGAGAGAAACAAAGGAAAAGGAGCGCCCTGCCGATCGCAAGCACCGGCAAGACGCTCTTTTCCCGTTGCCGGAAAACCGGAGAGAATGCTGTTATCGAAACGTCGAGTGGCCGTATGGCCTCCTTCGGGGAACGCCGTGGCAAACAACGCGGCACCTGGATCGGTGCCGCCATTGCCAGCGACTACTTGATTTCAACTTTGGCGCCAGCTTCCTCGAGCTGCTTCTTCAAGGCGTCGGCATCGGCTTTCGAGATACCCTCTTTCACGGCCTTCGGTGCGCTGTCGACGAGATCCTTGGCCTCCTTCAGGCCCAGTCCAGTGACGGCACGCACCACCTTGATGACCTCGACCTTCTTTTCACCGACCGCGGCAAGCGTCACCGTGAACTCGGTCTGCTCTTCCTGCACGGGGGCCGCTGCACCACCGGCTGCAGGCGCTGCCACGGCCACCGCCGCGGCAGCGGCCGACACGCCAAACTTCTCCTCGATATCCTTGATGAGCTGCGACAGCTCCAGCACCGTCATGCTGGCGATACCTTCCAATATCTGTTCTTTGGTGACTGCGGACATTTCGTAATGACTCCTAATACTTGATGAATGAATGTGACGCCCGGTTCACGGATGCAACAACACCCCCCGCAAGCCGACGCGTCTCGGCCGACGCGTACCAGCTATCGAAGCTGGACCGACCTCAGGCTACTTCCTTCGCATCGCGCACCGCGGCAAGCGTACGCACGAAACGACCAGGTACCTCATTGAGCGTGCGTGCAAACTGCGCGATCGGCGCTTGTAGCGTGCCCAGAAGCCTGGCCAGCAGCTCGTCTCGACTCGGCAGACTGGCAAGCGCCAGCACGCCCTTCGCATCGAGCATATGGTTTGGCAACGCCCCACCCTTGATCACGAGCTTCTCGTTGGTCTTGGCAAAATCGGACAACAGCTTCGCCGCAGCCACCGGATCGGTGGAAATGCCATACAACAACGGACCCACCATCTGATCCGCAGCGACGGCAAACGAAGTTCCCTGCACCGCGCGTCGAGCCAGGGTGTTCTTTATGACGCGAAGGTACACGCCCTCCGCTCGCGCCTTGACGCGCAGCCGCGTTGCCGCCTCGACACCAAGGCCGAGATTTTCTGCGAGCACGATGGATTGAGCGCCCGCGATCTTCGCCGACACCTCGGACACCACCGTCCGCTTTTGCTCTAGATTAAGTCCCAAGGTTAACTCCCACTCAAGCGATCGAAGCCAGGTGACGGCGACTTCCGAGCCGACGACCTCGCTACCGACCCACCACGGCGACCTTCATTCAGAGTCATCGCCCACGCAAACGGGCTGGGAAATGTTCCGCTTTCGGGTACCGCCATCTACGCAGGGTGCCGCGGCCGATGCTGCCAGCCGACGTCGATTAAACAGCTCGCCCGCACTAGCCACGCGGGATCGCCGCCCCTGCGATCTTTGACAACCTCACGGCATGCTGCAATAACCGTGAGCCCAAAGCCTTGTTCACAAAATGCATTCCTGGGTCAGACACCCTGCTGCGCCTGGATCGATGCCTGATCGACGCGCACCCCCAGCCCCATGGTCGATGACAGCGAAACCTTGCGGATGTACTGCCCCTTGGCCGCAGCCGGCTTGGCGCGCTGCAAGGCCTCGATCAGGGCCGTCAGATTGGCCTGCAACGATTCCACGGGAAACGACGCGCGCCCGATCGTGCACTGAATGATTCCACCCTTGTCGGTACGGTACTGGACCTGACCGGCCCGGGCATTGTTGACTGCGCCCGCGACATCCATGGTCACCGTACCCACCTTGGGATTGGGCATCAAGCCCCTCGGACCCAGAATCTGCCCAAGCTGCCCGACAATTTTCATTGCGTCCGGCGTCGCGATGACGACGTCAAAATCGAGCTGACCAGCCTTGACCTGGTCTGCGAGATCCTCGAATCCCACGACATCCGCTCCGGCGGCGGTGGCAGCTTCCGCCTTGTCACCCTGAGCGAACACGGCTATGCGAACCTTCTTGCCGGTACCGGCCGGCAGCACCACCGACCCACGCACCACTTGATCAGATTTACGCGCATCGACACCCAGATTGACCGCCACGTCGATCGACTCATCAAACTTGGCCACCGCGCACTCCTTCACCAGCGCCAAGGCTTCGGAAACTGGGTAGGCGCGCGCGCGGTCGACCTTCTCCCGCAAACCCTTGAGGCGCTTCGATGTAGCCGCCATGTCACATTCCCTCCACAACGATGCCCATGCTGCGCGCCGAACCGGCGATGGTGCGCATCGCACTCTCGATATCGCTCGCGTTCATGTCCGGCAGCTTGGTCTTCGCAATTTCCTCGATCTGTGCCCGCGTGATCGTGCCAACCTTGTCGGTATGGGGTTTACTCGAGCCCTTGTCGATCTTCGCCGCTTTCTTGATCAATACCGTGGCGGGCGGCGTCTTGACGACAAACGTGAAGCTTTTGTCGGCATACGCGGTAATCACGACGGGCAGCGGCAGACCTGGTTCCATGCCTTGGGTCTGCGCATTGAAAGCCTTGCAAAACTCCATGATGTTCAGCCCCCGCTGACCCAACGCCGGCCCGATCGGGGGACTGGGATTGGCCTTGCCAGCAGGGACCTGCAGCTTGACGTAACCAACGATTTTCTTTGCCATACCAACTCCTAGATGAGTTCATGCGCGCCGGCTGTGCGACGCTCCTCTTGGGCGGGCGAATCCACTCCCAGCCCGATCAGGCCTTCTCGACCTGAGAAAACTCCAGTTCGACGGGAGTGGCCCGCCCAAAGATCGTTACCGAAACACGCAGCTTGCTCTTCTCGTAGTTGACGTCTTCCACGCTACCGTTGAAGTCCGCAAACGGTCCTTCCTTGACCCGCACCAGCTCGCCCACCTCGAACAAAACCTTCGGACGCGGCTTTTCCACCCCCTCCCGGATTTGTTGCATGATTTTCTCGACCTCCTTCTCGGAGATCGGCGTCGGCTTGGTCCCGCTGCCACCGACGAAACCCGTGACCTTGGGGGTGCTCTTCACCAAGTGCCAGGCATCGTCATCCATTTCGATCTCGACCAGGACATACCCTGGAAAGAACTTTCTTTCCGAGATGCTTTTCTGGCCGGATTTCATCTCGACGACTTCCTCGACAGGGACGAGGATTTGGCCGAAACGGTCCTGCATGCCCGCGCGCCGAATACGTTCCTCGAGCGTGCGCTTGACCGATTTCTCAAACCCGGAATAGGCGTGCACGACATACCAGCGCTTACTCATAGCCTCTTCCATCCCAGGATCAGGTCATAGAGCACCCACTCGAGGCCCTTGTCCGCGATCCACAAAAAAACAGCCATGACCACGACGAAGCCGAACACGACCCCCGTGGTCTGCATGGTCTCTTTCCGGCTGGGCCAGACGACTTTCTGCGCCTCTCGCCAAGCCTCGCGCGCGAACACCCAGAATCGCCCACCGGTAGCCGTGAAGCTGACCACGACGAGAGCGGCCGCAACGCCGGCCAGCACCGCGAGTACACGCCACGCCAGCGCCTCCGTACCGAGAAGGTAGAAGCCGGCGATACCAGCCACCACCAACAAGAGTGCCAACGCGATCTTCAGCTTTTCAGCCATAGACAACCTAACCTTTGGCAGGGGCAGAGGGAATCGAACCCCCAACCTTCGGTTTTGGAGACCGACGCTCTGCCAATTGAGCTATGCCCCTGCAAGTTACCACTGAGCGCACCGCACCAACGGTGCGGACTCGACTCGAAACGACTACTCGATCACCTTGCTGACTACGCCGGCGCCGACGGTGCGGCCACCTTCGCGGATGGCGAAGCGCAACCCTTCCTCCATCGCGATCGGCGCGATCAGCCTGACCGTCACCGCAACGTTGTCGCCCGG
>JAJVIJ010000051.1 GCA_022072095.1 Rhodocyclaceae bacterium | reverse complement strand
CATAGGTGCGCTGGTCACCGCTGAGCACGAAATCGTAGGGACGGCCCGATCCATTGAGCAGTTGTACGATGCGAATGTTAGTCTGCGCATTCAGATACTGGAGATTCGCCGATTCGAAGGACTGGATGTAGACCGGCGCCGACGCGCTGTTGCCGTAGTTGGCGTGCAGCGTCTGCACCAGCCTGTCCTCCATGCGCATCAGATTGTTCGCATCGGTAAGGCTCTTGAAGTAGCTTGGGTGCTTGGTCTCGGGATAGACGCCGATGGTGCGCCCCAATTCGATCGACTTGGCCTTGGCCAGATCGATGGCCTCCTGCAAGGTCGGAATGACGTATTGATCATTGTGTGCGTTGTTGCCGAGGCGCAGGTCGCGCAGACGCTCCTGGGCGCGGATGTCGGTACGTATTTCCGCGGCGGTGAAGTCTTCCGCGAACCAACCACCGACCTTCTGTCCGTCCAGCGTCTTCACGGTCAGCCGGCCGGCATATTGCGGCAATTGCCATACGTTGGTGCTGGTGTCGGTACGGTTCAGTTCCGGCACGCCATTCACGTACCTGATGGTGCCGTCCTGATTCAGGTTGACGCGCGCGAGCAGGGGCTCGTGCCGGGCGAGCAATTCGCCGTCCCGGGTCATGACCAGATCGGGCTCAATGTAGCTGGCCCCCTGCTGGATGGCCAGCGCATAGCTTTCGAGCGTGTGCTCGGGCCGGTAACCGGACGCGCCGCGATGGCCGATCACGATCGGCGCGTTCCCCGACAGCGTGTTGTAAGCACCCGCTTCGGCCACCATCGGCAGTAGTGAAAGGCCAATCAGGCTCGCGGCCAGGCAGTTCAATTTGTGCATCGGTCAGCTCCGTGTGCAAAGAGGAATGAAGCGCGGAGGGGCCCGCCATCCGCGCGCAATCCACGCGCGACACGCGGCCAGCCCCCCGGCGGCCGGAGCCCAGCTTAGTCAGGGAACATTACGCTTTGAGGTCGATCACCCGCCCTCAAACAGGGCCGAACGGACCACCCGCGGCCTGGCCATTCGCTCCGGTATGGGTGACATCGATCGGGTAAAATGCCCTTTTTTTCGAGCAGACCGAACATGATCACCGGGTCGCTGGTAGCCCTCGTCACTCCGATGCACGCCGACGGCGTGCTCGATTTCGCCAGGCTTGCCGAACTCATCGACTGGCATATCGCCGAGGGCACCGACGCCGTCGTCATCGTCGGCACGACGGGCGAGTCGCCGACCGTCGATTTCGATGAGCACTGCGCGCTGATCCGCTTCGCGGTGGAGCGGTCGGCCGGGCGGATTCCGGTCATCGCCGGCACCGGCGCCAATTCGACCAGCGAGGCGATCGAACTCACCGAGTACGCACGCGATGTCGGCGCGAATGCCTGTCTGTCGGTGGTGCCGTACTACAACAAGCCCACCCAGGAGGGCATGTATCGTCACTTCCGCGCGCAGGCCGAAGCCGTGGATGTGCCCCTGGTCCTGTACAACGTGCCGGGGCGCACGGTCGCGGACCTCGGCAACGAAACGGTGCTCAGGCTCGCCGAGATCCCGAACATCGTCGGCATCAAGGATGCCACGGCGGACCTGCTGCGCGCCGCCGAGCTGATCCAGCGTGCCCCGCCCGGGTTCGCGCTGTATAGCGGCGACGACGGCACGACCCTGCCGTTTCTGCTGCTGGGCGGGCATGGGGCGGTGTCGGTGACGGCGAATATCGCGCCGCGCTCGATGCACGAGCTCTGCGCCGCGGCCATCGCCGGCGAGCTGACGCGCGCACGCGCGCTCAATGATGCCCTGCTGGGCCTGCACCGACAGCTGTTCTGCGAGCCGAATCCGATCCCGGTGAAGTGGGCACTCGCACGTATGGGCAGGATCGACACCGGCATACGCTTGCCGCTGAGTCCGCTGTCCGAGCCTATGCGCGGCCGGGTACTGGATGCCTTGTCCGCGGCCGGCATTGCACTGCCATCGGACCACGCATGATGAGACGCTCCGTATTGCTCGCCACCATCGTCGGACTGGTGGGCTGCACGACCGTTTTCGAACCGAACAGTATCGAATACAAGTCGGCGACGAAGCTGCCACCGATCGAGGTTCCACCCGATCTGACGCAACCGACGCGCGACGAGCGCTATGCCGTGCCGGACATCAATCCGAAGAGCGTGGCCACGTATTCGGCGTATTCGGCGGACCGCACGGGCGCCACGCGACCGAGCACGGCCTCCGATGTGTTGCCCAAGATCGACAAGATTCGCGTCGAGCGCGCCGGCAGTCAGCGCTGGCTGGTCGTGCAGGAGGCCCCGGACAAGCTCTGGCCGGTCATCAAGGAGTTCTGGCAGGAGCTGGGCTTCATCATCAACCTCGAACTACCGGACGCCGGCGTGATGGAGACGGACTGGGCGGAGAACCGGGCGAAGATTCCGCAGGACTTCGTCCGCAATACACTGGGCAAGGTGCTCGACCAGTTGTTTTCGACCGCCGAGCGCGACAAGTTCCGCACCCGCATCGAACCGGGCAGCGAATCCGGCACGACGGAAATCTACATCAGCCATCGCGGCGTGCAGGAAATCTACGCGTCGGAGGGGCGCGACCAGACGGTCTGGCAACCCCGGCCCGCCGATCCAGAACTGGAGGCCGAGATGCTCAGGCGCCTGATGGTGCGCCTGGGCGCCGACGAGAAGCGCACGCAGGCGGTCGCGGCGGCGGTACCGCAGGTCGCGCGTGCACAGCTCGCGCGTGCAGCCGATGGCAGCGCCCGGCTGACCGTGCTCGAGCCCTTCGATCGGGCCTGGCGACGCGTCGGCCTGGCGCTGGATCGGGTCGGCTTCACGGTCGAGGACCGCGATCGTGCCAAGGGACTGTACTACGTGCGCTACATCGACCCGACGCTCGACGCCAACGCGAAGAAGAGCGAGGGCTTTCTGTCCAAGCTGATGTTCTGGCGCAGCGATCAGGGCAGACCGGCGGCAGGTCAGACGCAGTACCGGATCTTCGTGCGTGGTGCCGCCGCCGGCAGCGAGATACAGGTCCTGTCGCGTGAGGGCGGTGTTGACAAGTCCGAGACTTCGAACCGCATTCTCAGTCTGCTCCATGAGCAGTTGAAATGAGTTCGCGTACACGTGCGTTTCGCGCTGCTCGGTAGCGGCAGCGGCGGCAACGCGCTCGTCGTCGAGCAGGGCACAACGCGCGCGCTGGTCGACTGCGGCTTCGGCGCGCGCGTGCTCCGGCAGCGCCTGGAACGACTGTCTCTGTCGGAAACGATGCTCACCGCCATCGTGCTCACGCACGAGCACAGCGACCATGTCGCCGGCGCCTGCCGGCTCGCCCGCAAGCACGATCTGCCCATCTACCTCACGCACGGTACGCGCCGTGGCTTGCCCCCCAGCTCCGACGCGCCACTACGCTACATCGAGATCGACAGCCACCGGCCGTTCGTCATCGGCGACCTTCATGTCCAGCCGTTTCCGGTGCCGCACGACGCCCACGAGCCGGTGCAGTATGTGTTCGGCAACGGCCAAGAGCGGCTCGGTCTGCTCACCGATATCGGGCATGTGACGCAGCATGTCCGGCGCACGCTCGAAGGCTGTCACGCCTTGATCCTGGAGTGCAATCACGATCGCGCGCTGCTGGCGGATGGCCCCTACCACGCGCGTCTGAAAGCGCGTATCCGCGGTGACTATGGCCATCTGGACAATGCCGCGTCCGCCGCGCTGCTGGCGGAACTGGCCCACCCGGAACTACGACATGTCGTCGCCGCTCATCTGAGCAAGGCCAACAATCGACCTGAACTGGCGCGCGCCGCACTCGCGGGCGCACTGGGATGTTCGCAGGATGACATCGACGTCGCCGATCAGGACGATGGGCTGGATTGGCGCGAGTGCCGATGAACGCGGCGCATCGCAAGTATAGTCAGCGGCCAGCGGTCCGGGTTTCTGCGATGCCTGATGAAGCGTATGTGTGATGAAGCGGCATCGGCGGTATCGGTATTGCTAAGATGCCTGCATTCCGATACCGGCCGCGAGCCTGGGGAGCGAGCGGACCATCATGCCCTACGACGAAATGTACACGCCCGAGCACGCCGTCCGGCCGCACTATCGCGCGTTCGCGGACTGGCTGGCGGCCACGCCACCGGAAGTGATCCAGCGCAAGCGCGAGGAGGCCGAGATCACGTTCCATCGGGTCGGCATCACCTTTGCCGTCTATGGCGAGGAGGCCGGACGCGAACGCCTGATCCCGTTCGACATCGTGCCACGCATCATTCCTGCCGACGAATGGGGGCTCATGGCGGCCGGACTCAGGCAGCGGGTGCGCGCACTGAACGCATTCCTGTACGACATCTATCACGACCAGGAAATCCTCAAGGCCGGACGCATCCCCGCGCAGCAGGTGCTGTCCAACAGCCAGTACCGCAAGGAAATGCTTGGCGTGGAAGTGCCCGGCAGGACCTATGCCCACATCGCCGGCATCGACCTGGTGCGCGCCGGCGCCGGCGATTACTACGTGCTCGAAGACAATCTGCGCACGCCCTCGGGTGTGTCCTACATGCTCGAAGATCGGAAGATGATGATGCGCCTGTTTCCCGATCTGTTCGCCACCCAACGCGTGGCGCCGGTCGAGCACTACCCCGATCTGCTGCTGGACACGCTGCGCTCGGTGACGCCGGGCGACCAGGTCGACCCGACCGTGGTGCTGCTCACTCCCGGACAATTCAACAGCGCCTACTTCGAGCATGCATTCCTGGCGCAGCAGATGGGCATCGAACTGGTGGAAGGCCGTGATCTGTTCGTGCGCGACGACACCGTCTATATGCGTACCACGCGCGGCCCGGTGCGCATCGATGTCATTTATCGACGCATCGACGACGACTTTCTCGACCCGCAGGTGTTCCGCGAAGACTCGGTTCTCGGTGTCCCTGGTCTGTTCGATGCCTACCGCTCCGGCCGCGTGACACTGGCCAATGCCGTGGGTACCGGCATTGCCGACGACAAGGCAATGTACATCCATGTGCCCGAAATGATTCGCTTCTATTGCGGGGAAGAGCCCATTCTGGCCAACGTCCCGACCTGGGAGCTCGGCAAGCCCCAGGATCGCGCCTACGTCCTCGAACACCTGCCGGAACTGGTGGTCAAGGAGGTGCATGGCTCGGGCGGCTACGGCATGCTGGTCGGCCCGGCCGCGACGCGTGACGAGATCACGCTTTTCCGCGAACGCATCAAGGCCGAGCCGGAGCGCTACATCGCCCAGCCCACGCTGGCACTGTCCACATGCCCGACCTTCGTGGAAAGTGGCATCGCGCCGCGCCACATCGACCTGCGCCCGTTCGTCCTGTCCGGCAGCGAGGTCAAGCTGGTGCCCGGAGGATTGACGCGCGTCGCCCTGGTCGAGAACTCGCTGGTCGTGAACTCGTCCCAGGGTGGCGGCACGAAAGACACCTGGGTCGTGCAAGGTTGAGGCCCGAGCAAGGAACCCACGATGCTTTCCAGCACCGCCGATCATCTCTACTGGATGGCACGCAGCATGGAGCGTGCCGAGAACACCGCGCGCATGCTCGATGTCACCTACCGGATGAGCCTGCTCAAGCATGCAACGGCCGAACCTTTCCAGGAATGGAGCGCGATCCTGTCGATCAGCGGCCTGCACTACGAGTTCGGACAACGCTATCCGGAAGTCAATGCCGAACACATGCTTCGCTTCATGGCGCTCGACGAGGGCAATCCGGCCTCGATCGCTAGCAGCCTGAACAACGCACGTGAGAACGCGCGCGCGGTACGCGGCAACATCTCCTCGGAAATGTGGGAGACCATCAACCATACCTGGATCGAGATGCGCAATCGCGCCGCCCAGGGCCTGGCGCGCGATGGCGTTTCAGCCTTCTTCGACTGGGTGAAGGAGCGCTCGCACCTGTCGCGTGGCATCACCTACGGCACCATGCTGCGTGATGAGGCTTTCTGCTTCCTGCGGCTCGGTACCTTCCTGGAGCGCGCCGACAATACCGCGCGTATCCTCGACGTGAAATACCATATCCTGCTGCCGTCACTGGAGGAAGTCGGCGGTGCCGCCGATTACTACCAGTGGAGCGCGGTGCTGCGCTCGGTCTCTGCATTCGAGGCCTATCGCAAGGTCTACAAGGACCTGATCACGCCGCGACGCGTCGCCGAACTGTTGATCCTGCGTGCGGACATGCCGCGCTCGCTGTGCGCGTCGATATCCGTGGTCGCGCGCATGCTCCACTCGATCGGCGGCAGCTCCAGCCAAGATCTCCAACGCCGCGCCGGACTGCTGCATGCAACGCTCGACTACGGCCGTATCGAGGACATTTTCGCGCAGGGATTGCACGAATATCTGACCGACTTCCTCACCAAGATTCGCGATATCGGCGACCATATCGACTCGACCTATTTTTGGCCCACGGATGCCTGAGCAGCCGGTAGGGCCAGGAAGACAACTCGATCGAGGGGAATCGCTCATGACGTATTGTGTGGCCGCGATGATCGGCGCCGGGATGGTGTTCGCGTCCGATTCGCGCACGAATGCCGGAGTGGACAACGTTTCGACCTTTCGCAAGATGAAGATCCACGAATACCCGGGCGAACGCGTGATCGTCATCCTGGTGTCCGGCAACCTCGGCATTACCCAGGCAACCCTGAACACGCTCGATCAGGCGATACGACGCTCGGACGGCTCGCCCACGCTGCTGAATGTGCGTTCGATGTACGAGGCGGCCGAGTTACTGGGCAACGCGCTGCGCGTGATCCGTCAGCGCGATGGCCCGTACCTGACGCAAGCCAATGTCGACGGCAGCGCGAACTTCCTGGTCGGGGGGCAGATCGCCGGCGAGGATCAGCGCCTCTTTCAGGTCTACGCCGAAGGCAATTTCATCGAAGCCACACCGGACACGCCATTTCTGCAGATCGGCGAGACCAAGTACGGCAAACCCATCCTGGATCGCGTCATCAATGCCGACACGTCGATGGACGACGCCGTGAAATGCGTGCTTGTGTCCTTCGATTCGACCATGCGCAGCAACCTGTCCGTGGGCCTGCCGATCGACCTCGTCTGCTACCAGAAAGACAGTCTGCGCCTGACCCGGGTACGCCGCTTCGACGAGCAGGATCCCTACATGCGCAACCTGCGCAATCAGTGGGGCGAGGGCCTGCGCCAGGCCTTTGCGAAGCTGCCTCCGTTGCACTGGGGTGACCAAGCTTGAACGACGATTTTCGAGGGCGCAGCCGATGACCATACGGGTCGCATTGCATCACAGCACGCACTACCGGTTCGACCGGCGCGTGAAGATTTTTCCGCACGAGATCCGCCTGCGTCCGGCGCCGCACTGCCGCACACCGGTGACGGGCTATTCGCTGCGGGTCGAGCCGGCCCAGCATTTCATCAACTGGCAGCAGGATGCCTTCGGCAACTGGGTGGCACGGCTCGTCTTCCCGGAAAAGGCACGGGAACTGTCGATCGAAGTCGATCTGATCGCCGACATGACCGTGTTCAATCCTTTCGATTTTTTCATCGAGGACTACGCCGAGACCACGCCGTTCGCCTACCCGCCGGCCATGGCCCACGAGCTCGGCCCTTTCCTGGTCGCCACGGAAGTCGGGCCACGCCTCGAGGAATGGCTGGATACGTTCCGGACCGAAGTCATGCGGCCCGGCCTGCGCACGATCGATTTCCTGGTTGCGCTGAACCAGCGTGCCCATCGTGACATCGGCTATATCGTGCGCATGCAGCCCGGTGTGCAGACCCCGGACGAAACGCTCGAATTGAAACTCGGCTCCTGTCGCGACAGTGCTTGGCTGCTGGTGCAGGCATTGCGTCATTTCGGCTTCGCTGCCCGGTTCGTGTCGGGCTATCTGATCCAGCTCGTCGCCGACATGAAATCGCTGGACGGCCCCTCCGGCACCGATCGCGACTTCACCGACCTGCATGCCTGGGCCGAAGCCTACATCCCGGGTGCGGGCTGGATCGGGCTCGATGCCACGTCCGGGCTGCTGGCCGGCGAGGGGCACCTGCCGCTTGCGAGCACCGCGTCACCGCAGACGGCCGCACCGGTCATCGGCGCCACCGAGGTATGCGAAACCCATCTTGATTTCTCGATGACCGTGAACCGCATCTTCGAAGATGCCCGCGTCACGAAGCCTTACGCGGAAGCGGATTGGCGTGAAATCGTCGACCTGGGGCATCGCATTGACGATGAACTGAAAGCCGGGGACGTGAGGCTGACGATGGGGGGCGAACCAACCTTCGTCTCGATCGACAATGTCGATGGCCCCGAATGGACCTACGCGGCCTTGTCGGCACAGAAACTGCAACTCGCGCAGAATCTGCTCGTCCGCCTGGCGGCGCAGTTCGGGTCCGGCGGCGTGCTCATGCAGAGCCAGGGGAAATGGTATCCGGGCGAGCCGCTGCCGCGCTGGGCGCTCGCCTGCTACTTTCGTCGCGACCGAAAGCCGATCTGGCAAAAGCCGTCCCTATTCGCCGAGACCCCGGCCGAGCTCGACCACGCCGAGGGGCGCACCATCGCCGAACGGTTCGCACGCGAGCTGGCGGCCCGGCTCGGGCTGGAGCCGGGATTCGTGCTGCCGGCACGGGAAGACCCTCTGCTTGCAAAAAACGCCGAGCAGCGCCTCCCCAGCAATCTCGACCCCGAGTCGGCGGACGACGACAGCAGCGAGGCCCATCAGCGCATCGCGCGCCTGCTGGCGCAACAAATCGACGAACCGGTCGCCTTCGTGTTGCCGCTCGCGCCGGGCCGACGTGCGCTCGACGCCAAGGGACGTCCGCGGCGGGGCCGTGCCCACTGGCGCTCCAGCCGCTGGCCCTTGCGCAGCGGGCACCTGTTTCTGATTCCAGGTGACTCTCCCGCGGGCCTGCGCCTGCCCCTGTCGTCGTTACCATGGACCGACGAAGACAAGGGGGAACAGGATTTCCCCGCCGATCCGTTCAGCGAGCAGCACGAGCTGCCCGGCCGCATTTCCGATAGGGCCGGTGCGCCGGTTGCGAAGTCGGCGGACGCCGAAGGCGATGCAGATCGCAAGGAGATACTACATACCGCGCTGTGCTGCGAGTGGCGTCAGGGGATCATGCACGTGTTTCTGCCCCCCATTGTGCTGCTCGAGGACTGGATAGATCTCGTGCATACCCTCGAATCGGTCGCCGACCGGCTCGGCCAGGCCATCCGCCTCGAAGGCTACGGCCCGCCCGATGATGCAAGGCTGCGTGTGTTCAGGATCACCCCCGACCCCGGCGTCATCGAGGTCAATATCCATCCCGCGGAATCCTGGGCGGAGCTGCTTGCCAATACCGAACTGTTGTACGAGGAGGCGCGGCAGGCTCGACTGACGACCGAAAAATTCATGATCGACGGTCGCCACACCGGTACCGGCGGCGGCAACCACGTCACGCTGGGCGGACCGACGCCCGCGGATTCGCCTTGCCTTCGCCGCCCGGACCTGTTGCTCAGCCTGATCCAGTACTGGCAGAACCACCCGGCCCTGTCCTATCTGTTCTCCGGCCTCTTCGTTGGCCCAACCAGCCAGGCACCGCGTGTCGACGAGGCCCGGCACGAGAGCCTGTACGAGCTGGAGATCGCCATTCAGCAGATGAGCGAGCGGCTGCGCCCCGGACAGGAAACACCGCAAGCCTGGCTGATCGACAGGCTGCTGCGCAACCTGCTCGTCGATGTCTCGGGCAACACCCATCGTGCCGAATTCTGCATCGACAAGCTGTACTCGCCGGACGGCCCCGCCGGACGCCTGGGCCTGGTCGAGCTGCGCGCCTTCGAAATGCCACCCCATGCGCAAATGAGCCTGGTGCAGATGCTGCTGCTGCGCGCGCTGGTGGCACGTTTCTGGAACCGCCCCTGGATGAACGGCTTCGTCCGCTGGGGCACACGGCTGCACGACCAGTTCATGCTGCCGCACTACGTCGCCGAGGACATGCGCGATGTCGTGATCGACCTGCAAGCGGCCGGCTATCCGTTCCGGTTGGAATGGTTTGCACCGTTTTTCGAGTTTCGTTTCCCACGCATCGGCACGGTCGTCGCCGGCGGCCTCGAGGTCGAACTGCGCCAGGCGATCGAGCCATGGCATGTGCTGGGCGAGGAAAACGTGGGCGGCAGTACCGCGCGCGCGGTCGACTCCTCACTCGAACGCTTGCAGGTGCGCGTACGCAACATGACCGGCGGCCGGCACCTGCTGGCCTGCAATGGCCGCCCGGTACCACTTTCGCCCACCGGCCACCCCGGCGAGTTCGTCGCCGGCGTGCGTTATCGCGCCTGGGCGCCGCCGTCGGCGCTGCACCCGACCATCGGCGTGCACACGCCGCTGGTGTTCGATGTCGTGGACACCTGGACCGGACGCGCGCTCGGTGGCTGCACCTATCACGTCGTGCACCCGGGAGGGCGATCCT
Source organism: Rhodocyclaceae bacterium (assembly GCA_022072095.1). Taxonomy (GTDB): domain Bacteria; phylum Pseudomonadota; class Gammaproteobacteria; order Burkholderiales; family Rhodocyclaceae; genus JAJVIJ01. The sequence goes on along the minus strand of JAJVIJ010000051.1, from coordinate 8,989 downwards.
ACGACACCTTCCCGGTCAACGCTTTCGAGGCGGAAGCGCGGCGTCGCGCACGCTTCTGGGATTTTGGTCATACCCCCGGCGAACTGCACATCCGCCGCGAAGGCCGGAACCCCGATTATCCGATGACGCTGGATTTGCGCCGTGCTGCGGAGCCGCTGATCGAGGCGGCGATCCCGACGCTCGACCGCACGGCACCTTGATGCCGGCGCCCCGCCTGCATTCGGAACTCAAACTCCAAATGCAGCGATTCCAGTCTGCGCGCGTCCGAGTATCAGCGCGTGAATGTCGTGCGTGCCCTCGTAGGTGTTGACGGCCTCCAGGTTCAACATGTGGCGAACGACATGGTATTCGTCCGAAATGCCGTTGCCGCCGTGCATGTCGCGCGCGACGCGCGCAATCTCCAGGGCCTTGCCGCATGAATTGCGCTTGACCAGCGAGATCAGCTCGGGCGCCGCGCGCCCCTCATCCATCAGCCGAGCGACGCGCAGCACCGCTTGCAGGCCGATGCCGATCTCGGTCTGCATGTCCGCGAGTTTTTTCTGGATGAGCTGGTTCGCCGCGAGCGCACGCCCGAATTGCTGACGATCGAGCGTGTATTGGCGCGCGGCCTGCCAGCAGAACTCGGCCGCACCGAGCGCTCCCCAGCTGATGCCGAAACGCGCCTTGTTCAGGCAGGAAAAGGGGCCCTTCAAGCCCCTGACCCCCGGCAGCAGGTTGTCGCTGGGGACGAAGACATCGTCCATCACGATCTCGCCCGTTATCGATGCGCGCAAGCTGAACTTGCCTTCGATCTTCGGCGATGACAGGCCGGGCATGCCACGCTCGAGCACGAAGCCGCGGATGTCGCCGGCTTCGTCCTTGGCCCAGACCACGAACACATCGGCGATCGGCGAGTTGGTGATCCACATCTTGGCACCCTGGAGGCGGTAGCCCCCCGGTACGGCGTGGGCGCGCGTCTGCATGCCACCGGGATCGGAGCCATGGTTCGGCTCGGTCAGTCCGAAGCAACCCACCCGCTCGCCGCTCGCCAGCCCGGGAAGATATTTCTGTCGCTGCGCCTCGGTACCGAAGGCATGGATCGGATACATCACCAGACTGGACTGCACGCTCATCGCCGAGCGATAACCGGAATCGACACGCTCCACCTCGCGCGCGACCAGGCCATAGCAGACGTGATTCACCCCGGCACAACCATAGCCTTGCAGCGTCGAGCCCAGAAAACCCAGCGCGCCCATCTCGGAAAAAATGGCACGGTCGAAGGTTTCGTGGCGGTGCGCATCACGAACGCGCGGCAGCAGCTTCTCCTGACAATAGCCGCGCGCCGCATCGCGCACCAGCCGCTCCTCGTCGCTCAGTTGATCGTCCAGCAAAAACGGGTCTTCCCACGAGAAGCGGGATTTGTCGGCGGCCATGCAAGCGCTCCTGTACAGGTCACGAATCGAGCCGCGGATTGTAAGTCCTGACGCTCCCCATCCGCTGGTGATCATGTGCACCACCGAAGATGCAGGAAAACCCTGAAACCGATGGGCTGGTCGCTCGTGCTGCCAGGCGACCATGTGCGTCGTGCAAACGAGCCTTCGACCGACCGGTTCCGCACCGCCAGCCGTGATCGTTTCGTTCCGCTCGCCCAGGCCACGCATCGAGTTCTGCAACGCCTCCGGGCGCTGCATCGTCACCCGGTGTTGTTGTTTGTGCCGACGCTCGCGGGAGGGCCCCCGATCACGCTTGCCGCGCGCGGTGCCTGCTGGCCATGTGAGCGAGATGCACTTCCGATGACCGGCGGGACAGCAGCGCCCACAAGCCAAGGGACAACTCGTCGATCAGCGGCCGGCGCGAGAACATCGCGCGCTTTCCGCTACTGTCGGCCGGGTCGGGCCGCATTGCCGCGCTCGACGCGGCCAATTCGTCACCCGCCGCAGCAATTCCAAATTGATATTTGCTACAGAGCACCCATCCCTCTGCCCGAGGACCGGGCTCGTCCAACAAACGGGTCAGTTCGTGGCGAGCACGATCTGACCTTGGTCGTTGAGCACGTGGTCAGCTATGGGTAGCTTCTGCATGGAGTTTGAGCCCCAAGGCTCCAATGACCTTGAGTATGGTATCGAAGCCGGGGCTGCGTTCACCGGAGAGCGCCTTGTAAAGACTTTCGCGCGATAGCCCGGCATCGCGCGCAACTTGCGTCATGCCTTTTGCACGAGCGATGTCGCCAAGGGCCTTGGCAACGAAAGCAGCGTCTCCGTCCGCCTCTTCGAGGCAAGCCTCCAGATAGGCGGCCATTTCTTCTGGGGTTCTGAGGTGCTCGGCAACGTCATAGCGAGTGGTGGCAGTCTTGGCCATAGCGGCTACTCCGAAAGATTACGCGAGAGGCGCAGGGCGATCTTGATGTCTTTGGCTTGGGTGCCCTTATCGCCGCCCGCCAAGAGAAGAATCAACTCTCGCCCTCGCTTTTTGTAATAGACCCGGTACCCGGGACCGTAGTTGATTCGCAACTCGGACACCCCTTCGCCGACTGGCTCAACGTCGCCGGGGTTTCCCGCGGCCAGCCGTTCGATTCGGGCTTGCACCTTCGCTCGTGCCTGGATGTCGTGGAGGCCGTCGAGCCACTGAGCAAAGACGGCTGTCTTGCGAATTTCAACCGTCGGCCGACTGTAGCCTTGCGGCTACACGGTGTCAATGGCGCGACGGCGGCGCTTGAAAGTGCTCAATCGGGACAGGAAAAAGCCTCACGGGCCCCCCGATCACGCTTGCCGCGCGGGGGTGCCGGCTGACCATGTGACCTTGACCTGGATGTTCTGCAAGTTTCCTGTCGATATCCACGCGGGCTTTCCAGGACTCGGGTAGGTACGACAAATGGGAGCGGTCATGTCGACGAAGATTTGGGGTTTGGGGGGAAAGTGATCAAGGGCGTCGTGTTCAACGACGAGACAGGACGAGTGCGCATCGTCTGCGACCGGGACCGGCTGCGCCGGACGGTGCTGGACGTGCCCATCGGCGGCCATCCGTGCGAGGTCGAGATCAAGCTGACCGCGACCTCAGGCGCCGGTCATGTCGAACCCATCAATCGATTCATTGCCGTTGAGGGTGACGAAGCTTTCAAGCAAGGGATACTCGTCTGTCGAACCGAAACCGAGCGGACCTTGCCCGGTAGTCATACTGCGATGTCGTGGCGATCGTTTTCCGAATGGCCGCGGCAGCGCCTGACCAGCGCGGCTGCGTGAGCCATCGCTGAACCGGACTTCGGTGGCCGGGGCACCCGTCCGCGCCACCGTCGCTTCCCGCAGCCTTGCGGCCTATGTCCTCGGCCCGCTATCCATCCCGGCGCGCACGCCAGGCGCATATCAGCTTCACCAGGGGCCCGAGCCTGATATGGACATGAAATACCTGTCGCCCGGCCCGTTCGAGCTCGTCGAGCAGCTTGTCTCCCATGGCCGCGAGCGCACGCAGCACCCTCGTGTCCGGGCCGTGGCGGGCGGGCAGTGCGCCCCGTGCCGCGACGAGCAGACTGCGCGCGTGGGCGATCTGTAGCCGCATCAGCTCATCGAGCCGCGCGTCGTCGCCATGCCCGGTCAACAGGGACGCCGATGTCAGGCCACATTGCGCCAGGTCCACATCGGCTATCGGACACTGATCGCGGCGCAAGGCCCGGCCCAGACCGCGTACCCACGCCGTGCGCTCCAAGGCCAGCGCCATCGTGGCGTAGGCAGCGGCGTCGGTGGCTGAACATATCTGTGCGGCCAGGCGGCCGAGCACGCCGGCCGAGCCGTACAGATGCGCGCGCAACGCCGCCTCATCCGCGAAACCGATACCCTCGAGCCGAAGCTGACTCGCCTGCAGCACCTCCGCGAGTGGCGCGAGATCGAGCCCGAAGCGTGCTTGCGACCAAGCCAGTTCGCTGGTCACCGGGTGCCGTGCCGCAGCACCTGAGGAGAGCGTCAGTTCCCGATACCAGTAGCCGATGCGCGCTCGCGCCGGATCGGGCTGAAGGCCGACGATGTCATGGGTCTCGCGTCGAAACGCCGCCAGCGCGCGCAGCGCGCGTGCGGTGTCGGCGGGTTCGAACAGCAGTGCGTAATGCAGCGCGGAGCCCGGCGGGCTCGCGCGTTCGCGGCAATGGGTTTGCGCATCCATGTCTGCAAGCCTAGCGCAATCCTGTCGCCGACATCGAAGCCATGGGCGCTCCGGGCTTCGAGCTACAATCGGCACGCCGTGCCCAGGTGGCGAAATTGGTAGACGCAGCAGGTTTAGGTCCTGCCGCCTCACGGCGTGGGGGTTCGAGTCCCTTCCTGGGCACCATCCAAGTCTGCGCAGCAGTCTCCCGAACGCACGCCCGTGGCCAGCCCGAACGCATACCGCGCCCACTCGCAGTGTTGACATCGACGGGCGGGACACCGATATTCGGCATATCGACGTGCCTTGGACCGTTCGAAAATCGGACCAAGACATAAGGCCATGAGCGATCCGATGCCCAGCGCACTGGGTCGCCGGTCGTGTTCCAACCCGTCATAACAATACAATAACAAGTACAAGTTGCCATGTTGGATTGTCCGTGCACAGGCCGTGTCGGTTGGCCGCATGTACTTGCTGGAACCGGAGCACGACGCGGTGTCGATCCGCTGCGTGGTCGGGCAGCGTATCCAGTCCGGATCGGGGGGCACGGGCGAACGGAGTGGTTTCATGCCTGATTTTCGTCGTCCGCATATCCCGGGTTCTGCCATGCTGACGGGCTGGCTGTCGTCGCTGCGCGGCCGACTGCTGTGTCTGGTCTTGTTTGCCTGCGTGCCACCGTTCGTCTCGATGTTCCATGCGGCGATCGAATCACGACGGCTCGCGGTGGCCAACGCCGAAGCGCGCCTGTTGGCTCAGGCCCGGTTCGCGGCCTCGGATCTGGAGAAAAAAGTGCTGAAAGGCGCGGAGCATCTGCTGATCGCGCTGTCGCGCATCCCGGAACTCGCGCGCATGCAGCAGCCGGCATGTTCCGAATTGCTGGCCGGCATGATGGCCCGCTATCAGCGCTACAGCAACCTGTTCGTGGCCGATGCCGCAGGCAGCATGGTATGCAGCGGCGGACCCCGGCCCGGTCGGGTCAATGTCGCGGACCGGGATTACTTCCGCCTGGCCCTGAAGTCGACCGAGCCGGTGGTCGGCCAACCCATCATCGGCCGTGTCGCCGGCAGACCGGTCCTGCCCAGCGCCTATCGCCTGACCGATGACGACGGCAAGGTCATCGGCATGGTCGGCGCCAGCCTCGACCTGGCCTGGTTCAGCAAGCTGATCACCTCGATGCAAGCCGAGCCGGGGGCCGTATTCTCGATTATCGATGACTCGGGACGCCTGCTGGCCCGCTACCCCGACCCACACGATTTGGCCGGGCGACTCATCGCCGATGCACCGATCACGCGCCTGCTCGCATCCGGAAGGAATGCCGGAAATGCCGAACTGACCGATGCCGACGGTGTCTCCCGCATCTACGGCTTTGTCGCAGCCTCGCCCGACGGCGCGAACCCGATCGGGCTGGTTGTCGACGTGCCTAAGGAAAGCCTGTTTGCCCAGATCGACCGCATATTCGTGAGGCAGATTGCGTTCATGACGGCGGTCGCGCTGCTGACCCTGCTCGCCGCCTGGGGGTTCGGCGAGTTCGCGATCCGAAGACGGGTCGCCCCCCTGCAACGCACCGTGGAAGCGATCGGTGCCGGCGATACCGATGCACGGGTGCCGACTCCGGTCGATCGCAGCGAGCTGGGCGAACTGGGCCGTGGCATCAACCGCATGGCCGAATCGCTGGAAGCCCAGCGCGCAGCCCTGCAGCATTCCGCACAACATCTCGAAAATGTCAATCGCATGCTGCGCATGTTGTCCGACGGCAACCAGGCGCTGATCCGTGCCACCGACGAATCGGCCCTGCTCAACGAGGTCTGCCGGATCGCCGTGCAGCAGGGAGATTACCGCATGGCCTGGGTGGGTTTCACCGAGCCGGGCGAGGGCAGCGCGATTGCGGCCGTCGCCCATGCCGGCTTCGAAGCCGGCTATCTCGATGCACTGCGCGCGAGTTGGGGCGACGATCAATTCAGCCGTGGCGCGACCGGCATGGCGATACGCAATGGGCAACCGGTGATCGTCCGCCACATTCCCACCGACCCAAGTTATGCGTCATGGCGGGCGATCGCCGCCGAGCATGGCTTCGCATCGGTGATCGCGCTGCCGCTGCACTTCGAAGGTCGCGTCGGCGGCGCGCTGAGCATCTATTCCGGCCAGCCCGACGCCTTCGATCAGGATGAGACCGCGCTGCTCAAGGAAATGGCGGACGATCTGGCCTTCGGCATCGAAACGCTGCGCCTGCGTGCCCGACACGCCGAGTCACAACAGGAGATCCTGCGGCTCAACGCCGATCTGGAGCAGCGTGTCGCGGCGCGCACCTCGGAACTGGAAGCGGCCAATGAGGCTCTGGAGAGCTTCAGCTATTCCGTGTCGCACGATTTGCGGGCGCCCTTGCGCGCCATCGATGGCTTTTCGGCGATGCTGGCCGACCAATATGGGCCGCAACTGGACCCGGAAGGCCGACGACGCCTCACGGTCATCCGTACCAATACCAGGAAAATGGAGCAACTGATCGACGATCTGCTGATGTTTTCCAAGCTGGCGCGGCGCCCGCTCGCTGCGCTGCCCGTCGATATGGCCGGCCTGGCGCGCTCGGTCTATGAGGAGCTTCGTGCCGACAGCGGCGCCCGCGCGGTGAGCTTTTCGGTGGGGGCATTGCCCGAGGCCGTCGGCGACGCGGCGATGCTGCGGCAAGTCTGCTCGGCAACGCACTCAAGTTCACCTCACGCTGCGAACACGCCGTCATCGAGCTTGGCGGCTACGTCGAGGGTTCGGAAAGCGTTTTTTTCCTAAAGGATAACGGCGCCGGGTTCGATATGCACTATGCCGACAAGCTGTTCGGGGTGTTTCAGCGGCTGCACCGCGAGGCCGATTTCCCCGGGACCGGGGTCGGCCTGGCGATCGTCAAGCGCGTGATCACCCGCCATGGCGGTCGTGTCTGGGCAGAAGGCCGGCTCGGCGCAGGCGCGACGTTCTTTTTCTCGCTGCCCGGACCGGATACGACCCCAAGACCTTCTACCACGATGGATGAGGGACACAAGGATGACGGAAACCCCATACCGCGTGCTGATCCTGGAAGACCAAGCGACTGATGCCGAGCTGGCCGAGTACCATTTGCGTCGGGCCGGCCTGGGGATAGACTGCCTGCATGTCGAGGACCGGCAGAGTTTCGAACATTCGCTCGACACGTTTCACCCGGACGTGATCCTGTCGGACTTCGGCCTGCCCGGGTTCAGCGGCCTTGAGGCACTGGACTTGGCGCAATCGCGTTTTCCGGACGTCCCGTTCATCTTCGTGTCCGGGACCTTAGGCGAGGACGTGGCGGTCCAATTCCTGAAGCGCGGTGCAACCGACTACCTGCTCAAGACCAATCTCACCCGATTGGCGCCGGCGGTGTCCCGTGCGCTCGCCGAAGCGGCCGAGCACCGGGCGAAGCGGCGCGCACAGGAACGTGTGCGCCAGCTCGCAGCCATCATCGAAGCCACCCCCGATCTGGTGGCCACCGCAGACCGCCGCGGAACCTTCCTGTACTTGAACCGGGCCGGTCGCGACCTGCTCGGTATGGGCCCCGAACAGGACATTTCGCAGCTGTCCATTCCGGACATGTACTCCGCGGAGAAGCGCGCCTTCATCGTCGAGGAAGCCATTCCGGCCGCGCTGCGCGACGGCATCTGGAGCGGCGAGACGAGCTTGCTGGATCGGGACGGAAGGGAGATCCCGGTGTCCCAGGTCGGCATCGTGCATCGTGCCGCCGATGGCGGGATCACCTTCATTTCCACGGTCGCCCGCGACATCACGCAGCAAAAAGCCCAACAGGCGCACATCGAGCGCTTGAACCGGGTCTATGCGGTGCTGAGCAGCATCAATTCCACGCTCGTGAGGGTGCGCGATCGGCAAGAGCTGCTCGACGAGTCCTGCCGGATCGCGGTCGAGCATGGTCTGTTCCGGCTGGCCTGGATCGGCCTGGTAGGCGCGACGCCGGGCGATGTCGATGTCGTCGCCTGCGCCGGCATGGACGACGGCTATCTCGACGAAGTGGGTATGACCGGGAAGGACGGCATGCCGAGAACCCGGTATCCGGTCATCGCCCAGGTACTGCTGGACGGGGTGCCGGTGATCATCGATGACCTGGAAGCCGAGCCCTTGTGCGCACCGATCCGCGGCCCGATACGCGCCCGCGGCTTCCGTGCCGCGGCGCTGTTGCCGCTGCAGATCAGCGGCAGCAGCGTAGGCGTCCTGGCGCTGTACTCCGGAGAGGCAGGTCATTTCGATGACGAAGAGCTAAGGTTGCTCACTGAACTATCCGGCGACATCGGCTTTGCGCTGGAAGTGATCGAGAAGGAGGAACGGCTCAATTATCTGGCCTACTACGATGCGCTGACCGGGCTGCCCAATCGCGACCTGTTCTATGACCGCGTCGGCCGCCTGATCGGTACCGCCGCGGCAAGCCGTTCCGGCATCGCCGTGCTGGCACTGAATCTGGAGCGCTTTCGAACCATCAACGAAACCTTTGGCTTGAAGGGAGGCGACGCGCTGCTGCGGCAGTTCGCCGCACGCTTGAGCCAGGTGGCCCCGGAAGCGAGCACGGTTGCGCGGATCGCTGCCGATGAATTCGCCATCGCCGTCCCCGATATCCGCGATGCCGAGACGGCAGCCGGACTGCTGAAAAAACGCTTGCTCGCCCTGTGGGCCGAACCGTTCACGGTGGCTGACCAGATGATCCGCGTCTCCGCCAAGGTCGGCATCGCGCTATACCCCGACGACGGCCGCGATGCGATCACCTTGCTGCTGAATGCCGAAGCGGCCCTCGCAAACACCAGGAAATCGGGTGACCGCTACCTGTTCTATGCGCCCGAAATGAACGCACGCATCGCGGCAAGGCTGGATCTGGAAA
>JAJVIJ010000021.1:18896-20443 GCA_022072095.1 Rhodocyclaceae bacterium | reverse complement strand
CCGAACTGGATCTGGAATCCTTGCTGGCGGTGCGTGTGCAGGCCGCGGCGAGCATCCCGCAGCCGGTCAGCCAGGCCCCGGCGGCCATCACCGTCGTCGGTGCCGAGGAAATTCGCGCCTACGGCTACCGCACACTCGGGCAGTTGCTCGCGGCGCAGCGGGGATTCAACTTGTTCAGCGATCGCATGTACGACTATGTCGGCGTGCGTGGCTTTTCCCGGCTCGGTGACTACAACAGCCGGCTGCTGCTGATGCTGGATGGCCTGCGCCTCAATGACAATATCTACGATCAGGCCCTGCTGGGCACGGAATCACTGATCGATCTGGAACTGGCCGAGCGCGTCGAAATCATGCGCGGGCCGAGTTCCTCGCTGTACGGCGGCAACGCGCTGTTCGGCGTGGTCAATGTCGTCACGCGCCGCCCGGGCGGCGCCGGCGGCGAGGCTGCATTGAGCGCCGGCAGCCACGATACGGGTCGCCTGCGGGCAAGCGTCGACAGGCGCTGGCACAATGGCGCGGCGCTGATGCTCGCGGCGAGCGGCTGGCGTCGCCGCGGTCCGGCGCTCGATCTGCCCGAACTCGCCGGCCCCGGGCAGAGCGGCCACACGCTGGGCACCGACTTCGATCGCGGCGGACGCGTGTTCGCCAGGTTCGAATTCGAAGGACTGAGCCTGACGGCCGCCGCCTCGCGACGCGACAAGGGCAACCCGGCGACCCTCTATGGCGCGCTGTTCGATTCGCCGGAGAACCACTGGATCGACGAACAGGGGCTGCTGGACCTGCGCTATGCCGCAGCACTCGGCACACGCAGCGAATGGAATGTCCGCCTGTTCGACGGCCACTACGACTACACCGGCGATTCGGTCTATGTCGTGCCCTATCCGGCGCGCAATCGCGACCAGGCCAGCGGTCGCTGGGCCGGCGCCGAACTCAAACTGGTCGGCCGAGAGTGGGCCGGACACACACTCGTGGCCGGCCTGGCCGTCGTGCGCGACCGACGTCAGCGGCAAAGCAACGAAGACGTGGACCCGCCACAGCTCTGGCTCATGGATCGGCGTTCGGGCTCGCGCCGAGGACTGTTCGTCCAGGACGAGTGGATTGTGGCGGACGGCGTCAATCTGACGCTGGGCGCCCGTCATGACCGAATCGAGGGCTATGGTGGCGAACTGAGCCCGCGCATCGCGCTGGTCGCCCAGACCGATCCTTACAACACCTGGAAAATCATCTACGCGGGAGCTTTCCGGCCACCGAACGCCTATGAGCGCTACTACGCCTTCCCGGCACAGCAAGCCGCGAACCCCAACCTGGCGCCGGAGCGGATCAGGACGCTCGAAGCGCTGTGGGAGCGGCGACTGCGCCACGACTGGAAGCTGACGACGGCAGCCTACCTCTATCGCGCGCGCAACCTGATTACGCTGGGTGCGGACGTCACTGGCCTTGCGCGCTTCGAAAATCGGGGCGCCGCGCTGGGCCGGGGTGTCGAGCTCGAGCTCGAACGCCAGTTCCGGGCTGGTGCCCACCTGCGCGCCAGCCTGGGCTGGCAGCGC
>JAJVIJ010000021.1:5428-18796 GCA_022072095.1 Rhodocyclaceae bacterium | reverse complement strand
TGCCTGGCCCCGGGTCGCGGCCCGCTGGCCCAGGCGCTCGCGGAATGGGACGGGCGCCGGCTGCAGGAACGCGAGATACGCGTCGTCCACATCGAACAGGCGCGCGACTTGGCGGGCTGCGACCTGGTGGTCTTTCCGCAGGCCGTGCAGGCGGCCGGCTGGTCGGCGTGGCTGCGCGCGGCGAGGAGCACGCTGACGGTCGGCGAGGGCGCCGGCTTCGCCGCCGCGGGCGGCATGGCCGGACTGGTCGTCGAAGGCGAACGCATCGTCATCGAAATCAACATCGATGCCGTACGCCACGCCGGCTTCAAGGTGTCGGCCAGACTGCTACGACTCGCGCGCATCATCGAACAAGGCGGCACCCGATGAAGACTTGGACCACAGCCCATCGATCCCTGAAACGGCGCCTGGGCCGAGTGCTGGGGGCAGCGGTCGCGGTCTCGGCCGTGGTTGCCTTGGTGCTGTTGCTGCCCATGTACCTGCGCATCTGGCACCGCGACACGGTCAGTCAGTCCGTGGCGCTCGCCGATCTGGTGGCGGCCAACAGCACCTCTGCACTGGCCTTCGGCGATCGCGACGATGCCCAGTCCTTGCTCGCCAGCCTGCGCGGCCAGTCCAATGTGCTCGGTGCCATCACGCGCGATCGGGACGGGCGGCCGTTCGCGCTCTACCGGCGCGACCCGGACCGTGTCTTGCCGCGCCCGCCTGTGGCCGAACAACTAATCCCGGGCATTTCGGCGATGTTCGCATCGGAGCTGTTCGTGATCCGGCCCGTCGTCCATCAGGGCAACCGTCTGGGCACGGTCTGTCTGGGCATCGATCTGCTGCCGGGCTGGCGCGATTTCGGACAGGCCGCCCTGTGGGCCGCGCTGAGCTTCGCACTGGCTCTGGCTGCCGGCATCGCGATCCTGCGTCGCCAGATCGAACCCGTTCTCCGCCCGATCGACGACCTGGTCGACATATCCACCGAAGTCGCACGCGCCCAGGATTTCTCGTTGCGCGCCCAGATCGAGTCGAGCGACGAGATCGGGCGTCTCGGCGATGCGTTCAACCAGATGTTGCGCGAAATCGAGGCACGCGATCGCCGGCTCGCCGAGTACCGCGACCGGCTCGAGCTGGCGGTGACCGAGCGCACGCGCGAACTGACGCTGGCGCGTGACCAAGCGGAAACGGCTAGCCGTGCCAAGACCCGTTTTCTGGCCAACATGAGCCACGAGATCCGGACGCCGATGAACGGCATGCTGGGCACGCTGGAACTGGTGCTCGACACGCGGCTCACGGCGGAGCAGTCCCGTTATCTGCATGCCGCGCAGAAGTCGGCGCGAACGCTGTTGTCCGAGATCGACCAGATTCTCGACTTCGCCAAACTCGAAGACGGTCGGATGCCCCTGGAATCGATCGCATTCGAGCTCGACGCGCTGATCGAGGAAGTCCTGGCGCTGTACGACGGCGAGGCGCGGCGCCGCGGCCTGAAGCTGCTGTCGTGGATCGAACCGGGCCTGCCCAGCCGCCTGGTGGGCGACCCGGTCAGATTGCGTCAGATCGTCGGCAATTTTCTCAGCAACGCACTCAAGCTCACGCCGCAGGGCGATATCGTCGTCGAGGTCTGCGAGGCCGGCGCCGCACATCACTTGCGGCCGATCGGCGAGCCGCCGCCCACCCTGGCCCCGACCACGTCGGCATCACCGACGGACGGCCACGCATGGGTCATCTTCGCGGTCTCCGACACCGGCATTGGCATCGACGCAGGCGCGCACGCACGCATCTTTGAGCCCTTTGCCCAGGCCGACGAGTCCACCACTCGGCGCTACGGCGGCACCGGGCTCGGGCTCGCGATCGTGCGCGATCTGGCACTGCGCATGGGCGGCGAGCATGGGCTGCTGTCCGAGCCAGGACGTGGCTCGCGCTTCTGGGTGCGCGTACCGCTCGCACTCGCCCCGCTGCTGTCGTCAGTTGACTCGACGGCAAGGCCCGTTCCACAGCAGATTGCGCTGTTCGCAGCCGATCCGCTGCTGCGCGCCTGTCTGGACAGCGAGCTGCGACGACTCGCGATGCCACGGCTCGGCGGAGGGCGTGGTGCCGCCATGACTGAGCGGGAAGTCCACGTTTCGAGCAATGCGCTGCCCGTGAACGACACGGCGCAAGTCGTCATCTTTGCCACGCACGACGGCGAGTTCACGCCACCGAACCCAGAGCTCGCCTTGCCGGCGGACGCCCGGCTGATCTGGCTCACCACCGCCGACGGTGGCGACATCCACGACATCGCGTCGGATCGCCCGGTCACGCGCGGCAGCCTGCCGATCCGACGTGCCGAACTGGCACGACTGATCGGCCATCCGCCGCCCGAGTTCCTTCCTGCACCGGCAACGCCCGAGCGCGCGCACGCCACCACCGCGCTGTCCGTCCTGCTGGTCGAGGACGACCCGACCAACCAGATGGTCGCCACCGAGATGCTGCGCCGCATCGGCGCCGAGATCGTGCTCGCCGGCCATGGAGAGGCGGCGCTCGCGCTGCTGTGCGAACGCCACGTCGATCTGGTGCTGATGGACTGCCATATGCCGGTCATGGACGGCTACGCGGCGACGCGTGCGCTACGCGCCCGCGGCGATGCGACCCTGCCTGTCGTCGGCCTGACCGCGGATGTCTCGGCCGAAAACCGGGCACGCTGCCTCGACGCCGGCATGAGCGACGTCTTGACCAAGCCGGTTTCGGCGCAGGCTTTGGGGGCGATGCTGCGACGCCAATTTCCGGAGAAGATACAAGTTCTGGACAGCGAGGCACCCGATGCGGGCCGCACCGGCGACGACAGCCTGCTCGACGAGCAAGCGCTGCTCACGCTGCGCGAACTCGACGATTCCGGCTCGGTGCTGGCGGAAGTGCTCACGCTCTATCTGGCCGACGGCGTGCAGCGGCTGCGCGATCTCGAACATCAGGCCGGTCTCGGCAACGAGGACGGCGTGCGTCAGATCGCACACACGCTCAAGGGGGCCAGCCTGAATGTCGGCGCGCGCGCGATGGCCGAGCTATCGCGACGCCTGGAGCGCGATCCCATGGACGCCGCGGCGCTCGGCGCCGAACTATGGGCGAGCTGGCATGCCACCGCCGCCGCGCTGACGGCGGCGATCGGCGAGCCGCCACCATCGTCCGACCGGATCGAGCCGGGGCGGACCGGACCGTCCTGAGCGCTGCCCGCGCTCAGGACGCCTCGACCGGGTTCTGCAGACGGCCGATGCCGTCGATCTCGACGCATACCTGGTCGCCGGGTCTGAGCCACAGTGGCGGCGTGCGCGCGGCGCCGACACCGCTGGGTGTGCCGGTGAGGATGACGCTGCCGGGCTCGAGCGTGCAATCGGCGCTCAGAAACTCGATCAGCGTCGGCACATCGAAAATCATGTCGGCCGTGCTGGCGGACTGCACGGTCTGGCCGTTCAGCACGGTGCGTAAATCCAGCGCATTGGGGTTCGGGATCGCCGCGCGCGTGGCCAGCACGGGCCCGAGTGGACAGAAGGTATCGAAGGACTTGCCGCGGCAGAACTGCCCGCCGCCCCATTCCTTCTGCCAGTCGCGCGCACTGACATCGTTCGCGCAGGTATAGCCCAGCACATGATCGAGCGCGTCCTGCGCGCGCACATTCTTCGCGCGGCGGCCGATGACGACGGCCAGCTCACCCTCGTAGTCGACCTTGTGGCTGGGCGCGTGACTGGGAATCAGGATGGGGCGATCCGGGTGTTGCAGCGACGCGGCGGCCTTGATGAACAATACCGGCCAGCGCGGGGGCGCGGCGCCGGTCTCCTGGGCGTGCTGGCGGTAGTTGAGCCCGATGCAATAGATGGTCGGCGGCACGACCGGGGCCAGATAGCGCGCACCGGCCGGAACCGGCTCTTCGCCCAGCCGCCAGTCCTCGAACGGATTGCCCTCGATCAGGCGGAACGGGCCGTCGCCACAGCGCGCGGCATGGCGCGGACCACTGGCCGTTTCGACGCGGGCGATGTGCGTGACGACAGGCATGGCGGTTTGACTCCGATCAATCGTTGGCGGGTCGGTGCATAGAATACTGGCTTCGCAGCCATCGATCCCGAAGGAGCCACGATGATACCCAGACTGAAAGACAAGATCGCACTCGTCACCGGCGGCGGCAGCGGCATCGGCCGCGCCACCTGCCTGCGCATGGCCGAAGAGGGCGCCAGCGTCGTCGTCACCGACATGAACGAGGCCGGCGGACACGAGACCGTCGCGCAGATCACGGCAAGCGGTGGCGCGGCCTGGTTTGACCGCCTGGACGTGGCCGACGAAGCCGGCTGGCAAGGCTTGATCGCGGCCATCCGCGCGCGTCACGGCCGGCTCGACATCCTGGTCAACAACGCCGGCATCCTGATCATGAAACCCATGCTGGAGACCAGCCTGGACGAATGGGAACGGATCTTCGCCGTCAACGCGCGCGGCGTGTTCCTCGGTTGCAAGACCGCGGCGCCGGTGATGATCGCCGCCGGGGGCGGCGCGATCATCAACATCTCGTCGATCTACGGCCTGATCGCCCCCGCGGGCGCCACCGCCTATGAGGCCACGAAGGGCGCGGTCCGCCTGTTCACGAAGGGGGTCGCCGCCGAGCTCGCCGCGCACAACATCCGCGTGAACTCCGTGCACCCCGGCGTCGTCGACACCGGCATGACCGAGGCCTTTCTGCGCGACGCGGCCGTGACCGACCGGCTGCTCGGACCGACCTTGATCCGCAGGCCCGCGCAGGCGCGCGAGCTCGCCAACGCCATCCTGTTTCTGGCGAGCGACGAAGCCTCGTACATGACCGGCTCGGAACTGGTGGTGGACGGCGGCTACACCAGCCAATAGGCGTCAGGCTCTCCATATTGCCGTATGGTTTTTTGTATGGGCTAGCGCTACGCTGCGTCCATGGCAAAAGCTCGCTTTGATTGGAACCCCGCCAAGGACGCCGAGAATCAGGGAAAGCACGGAGTTTCCTTCGCCCGCGCCCAATACGCCTTTGCGGACCCACGGCGCGTGATAGCCAAAGGCGACGCTCACAGCCAAACCGAAGAGCGGTTCTATTGCTTCGGCGAAGTGACGGCGGTGTGCTCACGGTGCGCTTCACTTACCGCGCATCGGTTATTCGAATCATCGGCGCCGGCTATTGGCGCAAAGGAAAGACACTCTATGAGCGGGAAAATCAAATACACCGATGAACCCCTTGGCGACGTTCAGGTGGTCGCCGACTTCCTCCCTTCGCCGGCCGAGTTGGCATTTCGTGAAGAAGGTGTGAAAGTGACTCTGGCTCTGAGCAAGAAGAGTATTGAGTTCTTCAAGTCGGAAGCTGCAAAACATCACACGCAGTACCAGCGCATGATTCGCCGGCTTCTCGATGCTTATGTCGATGGCCAAGCCCCAACCCAGCAGTCCACACGGAAGCTGCGCGATAAAGCCGCGCAGCGCCGGTGACTTTTACGTAGGGGAGAAATAGCGGACGGACCCGGCTTTCCCGATATCTGGTTCCAGAGTTTGATCAAGAACCGTGGTCTGTCCCCATTGTCGCCGTCCCCCATTGTCGCTATTGTCGCCTCGCGATCTGGAGCCTTTCATCGGGCCGAGCGACTGCACGAAGGCCTGAAGATCCCCTACGAGAGCCTGCTGGCCGAGGTGTTCTGACTTTGCCGTAGTGCTCGATGGCCGGCGCCGGCCCGGGGCTCAATGAAAATCCCGACTCGGGATCGCCAGTTTCCCCAGCAGCCGGCTGTGATCGACGAGCCGACCGGCGATGACGTGGATCACGTCGTCCTTGCGCTCGACGATGCCATGCACGCCCATTAGGCAGGAGCCCAGGAGTTCGCGGCGCTGGCGCTCGACCAGGTGGCGCCAGACGACGACGTTGATGCTGCCGGTTTCGTCCTCCAGCGTCACGAAAACGGCACCGCTCGCGGTGCCCGGCCGCTGGCGGCAGGTGACGAGGCCGGCGACGCCGATCGGCTGCCGGTGGCGGGCGCTTTTCAGATCTGCGGCAGACGCCAGCCGCATGGCCCTGAGGGTATCGCGCAGCAGCGCCAGCGGATGCCGGCCCAGCGTGAGCCCCAGGCGCCGGTAATCGGCGAGCAGGCTTTCGACCTCGGTGGGCGGCAGCAGTTCGGGCTGGACTGGCTCGCGCGGGGTGACGGCCAGCGGCACGTCGTCCGGCATGGTGCCCAGCGTCCGCCACAACGCCATGCGACGGTGACCGGCGAGCGTGCGCAATGCATCGGCGTCCGCCAGACTGTCGAGATCGCGCCGGCCGAGCCGGGTCCTGCGGCAGAAATCGTCCATGTCGACGAAGGGCGCGGCCTGCCGGGCGCAGACGATGCGCTCGGCGCCGGCCGCCTGCAAGCCCTTGATCATGCGCAGGCCGAGCCTGAGCGCCGCTGCGCCTCGCGGCCCGGCTTCCAGCCTTGAACGCCAGTCGCTGACCGTGACGTCGACGGGCCGCACCTCGACACCATGGCGTCTGGCGTCCTGCACGATCTGCGAGACCGAATAGAAGCCGAGCGGCTGGCTGTCGAGCAGGGCTGCGCAGAACGCGGCGGGCTCGTGGCACTTGAGCCAGGCGGATACATAGACGAGCAGCGCAAAGCTGGCTGCGTGGCTTTCCGGAAAACCGTATTCGCCGAAGCCACGGATCATCCGGAAAATCTGTTCCGCATACTCCGCACTATAGCCGCGCGCCAGCATGCCCTCCGTCAGCCGGCGCTCGAAGGGTTCGAGACCACCCTTGCGCTTCCACGCGGCCATTGCGCGCCGCAGCCGGTCGGCTTCGCCCGGCGTGAAGCCGGCGGCGACCATGGCGATCTGCATGACCTGCTCCTGGAAGATCGCGACGCCGAGCGTGCGCTCGAGCACCTGGCGCACGTCCGGCGACGGATAGCTGACCGCCTCCTCGCCCGCCCGGCGGCGCAGATACGGATGCACCATGCCGCCCTGGATGGGGCCGGGGCGCACGATCGCGACCTGGATCACGAGATCGTAGTAGCAGCGCGGTTTCAGGCGCGGCAGCATGGACATCTGCGCGCGCGACTCCACCTGGAAGACGCCGATGCTGTCGGCGCGGCCGAGCATGCCGTAGACGGCGGGATCCTCGGCCGGAATGTCCTGCACGCGCAGCGCCGTGCCGCGATGGGCGTTGATGTGATCGAGCGCGCGCCGGATGCAGCTGAGCATGCCGAGCGCGAGCACGTCGACCTTGAGCAGCCCCAGTGCATCGAGATCGTCCTTGTCCCACTGGATGACCGTGCGCTCCGGCATCGCCGCATTCTCGATCGGCACCAGTCGCGACAGCCTGCGGCGATCGATGACGAAACCGCCGACGTGCTGGGAGAGGTGGCGGGGAAAGCCGATGAGGGTGTCGACGAGGGCGATGAGCTGTTGCACGACCGGGTTGTCCGGATCGAAGCCGGCCTCGAGCAAGCGCTCGCTTCTGATCTGGCGTCCGTCCCACCAGGCCAGCGTGGCGGCGACCCGGTCCAGCTGGTCGAGCGAGAAGCCGAGCGCCTTGCCGACATCACGCAGTGCGCTCCGTGGACGGTAGGTGATGACGGTGGCGGCGATGGCGGCGCGCTCGCGCCCGTAGCGCCGGAAAATGTACTGGATGACCTCCTCGCGGCGCTGATGCTCGAAATCGACGTCGATATCGGGCGGTTCGTTGCGCTCCCTGGAGATGAAGCGTTCGAACAAGGTCTGCATCCGCTCGGGATCGACCTCGGTGATGCCCAGGCAATAGCACACCGCGGAATTGGCGGCGGAACCGCGGCCCTGACACAGGATCTGTCGGCTGCGCGCAAACCGGACGATGTCCTCGATGGTGAGGAAGAAGGATTCGTAGTGCAGCTCGCCGATGAGCGCGAGCTCGTGCTCGACCAGCCTGCGCACCTTGTCGGACACGCCATCGGGATAGCGTGCGGCGGCGCCGGCGTAGGTCAGTGCGCGCAGATGGCTGGCCGGGGTATGGCCCGGCGGCACCAATTCTTCGGGATATTCGTAGCGGAGTTCGTCCAGCGAAAACCGGCAGCGCTCGGCGACGGCCAGCGTTTCGATGAGAAGCTCGGGCGGATAGATGCCCGCCAGGCGCCCGATCGCCCGCAGATGCCGTTCGCCGTTCGCATGCAGGGCCGAGCCCGCCTCGGCCACGGGGATGCCGAGGCGGATCGCGGTCAGCACATCCTGCAGGGGCTGGCGATGGCGCACGTGCATGTGCACATCGCCGGCTGCGACCAGCGGCAGCCCGATTGCGGTGCCGATGCCGGCGAGCTGCGCGAGCTGGTACGCATCGTCGGGGCCGCGATGCAGTTCGACGGCGATCCAGGCACGGCCGGCGAAGGTCCGGGCGATCCAGCGGGCCGCGTCGACATCGGGAGATGCCGCCGGCAGCCACAGCGCCAGACAATCGGCGAGACCGGCGAAATCGGCCCGCGCGAGTCGGTATTCGCCCTTAGGGGCACGGCGGCGGCCGAGCGTGATGAGCGCGCACAGCTCGCCGTAGCCATGCAGGTTCTCCGCCAGCAGCACGAGGCGCAGACCATCGTCGAGACGAAACTCGGCACCGACGATGAGCTTGAGACCCGTGGCCTTGGCCTCGACATGCGCACGCACGATGCCTGCCAGCGAGCATTCGTCGGTGATGGCGAGCGCTGCGTAGCCCAGCCTGGAGGCCTGGGCCACCAGCTCCTCGGCGTGTGCGGCACCTCTCAGGAAGGTGAAGTTGCTGAGGCAGTGCAGCTCGGCGTAGGCGGGCAGCATGGGCTATGCGAACACGCCGTGCAGATACCAGGCCTGGCCGCGCCGATATTCGTGGTAGATCCAGAACGTTTCGCCGCGGGGATTGCGGGCGACGTAATAGTCGCGGCGTGCGGGCTGACCGTCCCACCAGCCCGATTCGATGCGTTCCGGACCGGCAAGAAAAGACAGCCGCCCCTGGCAAAGCGGCTGGCCGTGTTCCGTGAGCAGTGCGCGCGGCGTCCTGAGCAGCCACAGCGGGCGCGGCCTGTATGGCGAAGAGGGGGCCGGCGGCCTGGGCTGCGGCGTGGCGGCGCCGACCTGTTGCCAGGCGCATTCTGGACGGTGCGCATCCAGCCTCTGCACCCGATAGACCTTGTCGCTGCCCAGGCGTGCGACGAGCTTGTCCACGAGGTGCTCCCAGCCGATCGCATGCCGGCCCGGATCGGGCAGGAGACTGTGATTGCGCTCCTCGAATGGCAGCAGCCGCTCGGCGGCGACACCGAGCGCGAGCACCGGTGCCGCCAGCGCCGTGCGCACGAGTCGCTCGTGGGCAAGTGCGAGCAGGCGCTCGGCGCTGCGTTCGGGAGCGACCAGACCCATCGTGAGACGCGTGCTGCCGTGGCCGACGTGTTCGAGCAGCAGATGCCAGTGCTGAACACCGGCACCCCGGCCACGCAGAAACCCCTCCAGTTCCTGCAACAGCCGCTTCAGCGGAAACAGCAAGGCCGGCGCATGGGCCACCTCGAAACCGAATTCGGTGCGGCTGGCAAACGTGTCCGGCGGCACGAAAGCCGGTTGCGGATCGGCGACGAGTCCGATCGCCCGGTCGAGATCGCGCCGCCGTTCGGCGCCGAAACGCCGGATGAAGCCATCGCGCGGCAGCGCCAGACAGTGGCCGATGCGGCGCACACCCAGGGCCTGCAGCGGATTCGTGACCTCGTCCGGCCAGGCAAGGAGCGAGAGGGGCAGCCTTGCGATGTGCTCGGGCAGTGCGGCGAGGTCCGTGCACGCGCGCACCGGCAGGCCGGCATGGCGTGCCCTTGCGAGCACGCGGGCCGCGAACGGGGTCGGCGCCACGCCCGGCTCGGCGCGATACCCCAGCTCCGCCAGGCCTAGTCGAATGCGGGCGAGCAGGCGGCGCAGGCCACCGTACAGTCGCAGCGAGGCGCCGATGTCGAGAATCAGCCCTTCGGCAGGCAGCGGCACCACGACCGGCGTGAACTGGTAGGCCCAGCAGGCGAGATTGTGCAGGGCCTGTGCCTCCGCCGCCGTACTCCGTTGCAGAACGACGAGCTCATCGGCAAGCGCACCCACGAGCGCGCGCGCCGCGGCCACCGGCATGTCGGGGCTCACCCCGCGCGCGCGGGCTGCATCATTGGCGCAGCGCACGACCGGGCGCGTGACCGGGCCGTCGGCAATGACGCAGGCGCGGGCATCCTTGCCGGCGCGCTCGACGAGCTGCAGCGGCCATTCCGGCAGGTAGAGCGCGAGCCAGAGCACGGCTGGAACTCAGGCCAACCCGGAGCGCCCCGGCCTGCGCAGGGACCGGCATGCCGTCGCCATGGCAGCCGTGGCGGGTGCGGCGGGCGCGTGGGGCACCGAAACGGCCAGGGCTGCCGCAGCGGCCGGCGCCGCGGCCGCGGCCCAATGCGCGGGCAAGGGCTGCACCGGAATCGGTTTCACGCACGGGGCGCCGCGACACTTCAGGATCCAAACGTGCAGGGTGCCCGTCTGGGCTGCGAGCCGGATGCGCAGCGGCGCAGGCGAAGGCGCGGTCTGCGCACTGGCGCCGCGATACATCACGCAGAGCGCGCCGCCCTTGCTCGCGGCCAGATGCAGCCTTTGCAGCGCACGGTAATCGAGCGCCCGTCCCGCGGCGCCTGCCCAGATCAGCACGGCGGCGCATGCGCCCGAGCGCAGGATCTGCTCCGCCGACCACAACAGCTCCGCGCCCTCGGCATCGATGATGAGCAGGCGATCGAGCGCCATGCCCGCCGCCTCCCAGGCACGGGCATGGGGCAGATGCGGGGGCGCGACCAGCGCGATGCCCCGGCCCCCGGCGCAGACCGTGCGCAACGCCGGCAAGAAGAGCGACAGCTCGCCCACGCCGGCTTCGTTGACCAGCGATTCGGTCAGCGCACCGAGCGGCCAGCCGCCGCCGGGCAATGCCTCATCGAGGGCGGCATGGGCGGTCGGCACCGTCTCCTGCGCGCCCTGCACATCGTGCGCGAACTGCCCGGCACGCCAGACAGCCGGATGGTGCAGGAGGTCTTCGATCGTTGACGGCATCTCGGCGCAGGAAGCCATTCACCGCCTGTAGGAGCGGAAGCTTCCGGTCACGACAGCGATGATCTGCATGGCGTCGGGACGAAGAACGGGATAGTCGCCGGCCTTGTTCTCGGGCTTCAGGGCAAAGCGGCCGTTCTCCCTGATCAGGGTCTTGACCGTGAGCTCGTCGGCGAGCAGCGCAACGACGATGTCGCCCACCTCGGCGAGCTGACGACGCTCGCAGACCACGGTATCGCCCGGCATCAGGCCCACATCGATCATCGAATCACCCTTGATCGTCATCAGGAAGGTGATCGAGGGGCGGCGCACGAGCAGTGCGTCCAGGCTCTCCATGTCGGCCGGCGCATCGATCGCCGCTTCCGGCATGCCCGCGCGCACCGGCGCGATCGCGCGTGGTCGTTCGAAAAAGCGCGGCGTCGGCGCGAGGCGCCTGTCCGGCGTGCGCTTCAGATAGCCGGCCACCTCGAGACGGCCGACCAGCCGCGCGGCCGCGGTCTTGGCGCGGAAGCCCAGCAGCGTGCTGAGCGTCGAATAGGACGGAATCAGCCGATGCCGGGCGTAATAGTCCTGCAGGACGGCGAGGTGTTCGGGGTCACGGTTCGGGCGGGCCATGCCGCATTTTAGTGTACGAACGTACACTAATCAAACCGGTCTGCGCGCTGCGTTTTGCCACGCTGCTTTTGGCACGCTTCTTTTGGCACGATTCTCGCTCCGACTTCAGTGTGTAGACATTCCGGGCAACTCGCCATGTCCTTGCAGCATCCCCAGACCACCGCCACCGATCGCCATCCGGCAGAACCCCGTCGTTTCATCCCGGCGGCGGCGGCCGATCTGCCCGAAACCGCCGACGAGCTGCTGGCGCGCGCCCGCGCCGCCTGGCACGACGTGCCGGCGGCCACGGCGCTGCTGGCCAAGGCGCTCGCTGCCGCACCCGACTGCCTGCCGCTGCACTACGCGCGCTACAAGTTCCACAGCAGCCATGGGCAGTACGCGCTGGCCGAGGCCGCGGCACGCGCCGCGCTCGCCGAAGCGGCGCGGCAGGCCGGCATTTCGGCCGACTGGCGCACACTCGATCGGACCGCCGATCCGGACGCCATCGACTGGGCCGACGTGCACGGTGCAGCGCACTTCTATCTGTTCACGCTGAAGGCGCTGGCCTACCTGCGCCTGCGCCGCGGTGACCATGCCGAAGCGGGCGCGTTGCTGGACACGCTGGCGCGCCTGGACCCTGCCGATCGGGTCGGCGCCGCCGTCACGCGCAGCCTGCTGCAGGGCGCGGCGGATGCCGCCTGAGCGCTACCGGCCTGCCTTCCTAACCGACGTCTCATCCCCCACCTGAGGACTTCCCCATGGCACTCGCCTACGACCAGCTCAAGACCGAGCTTTCCCTGTGCACCGGCACCCGCAAGGCCGGCCAGCAATGCAACGGCAGCGTGTACGTGTGCGGCGAGTGCGGCGCCCGCGGCTGCAAGCAGAACCAAGGCACGTGCACGGAACAGGCCTTCGACGTGCTCGATCGGTGTCTGAAGTGCGGCGCCCACACCATGCAGCCGGTGGGCTGAGCGCCCCGCTGGCCTGCACGCAGCGAGGAGACCTGCGATGCTGCCCACCACCATCCTGGTCGACGAGGCGCCGCGCTGCGTGGTGCGACCCACCGACAGCAAGGCGCTGAACCGCTTCATTCGCAACGGCAGGTCGTTCCTGCTCGGCGCGCGTCCTGACGGCACCATTTCGCACCGCCCGGCCGAGGCCGACGAACTCACGAAATGGCGCGATGCGCTGGCGCTGCACGAGGCCTGCGGCGGCAACGAGGACGATTATTTCGGGGTGCCGCTGTAGCGCGGGGGGTGTCGCCGTTCCGGGCCGCGGGGTCAACCCAGCGGGTATTCCCGCCAAGCCGACTCGGGCGGATCGGTTGTGACGCTGGCGAGGCCCAGAATCCGATGCCAGCCGGCGAGGTCGATGGCGATCCCGATGGCGTCGAAATGGTCGTGAGCCTTGCCGAGCGCTGTGTCCGGCGCGGATGTCCGTTTTGCGGCTTCCCCGACAAAGCCGCCGACACTCACAGCACCGCTTCGAAGCCCTCGAACTGCGGCGGTCCGAGGTACAGCCCCTTGCTCTGGCCGGCGCCGGCGTGGGCGGCGCGAAACGCCTCCGAACGCGTCCAGGCCTCGAAGGCGGCGGCACTGTCCCAGGTGGAGTGCGAGACGAACACCGTGGCCTGCCCGTCGCTCGGCCCCTGCAGCAGGTTGAAGCGCTGAAAGCCCGGCACCTCGGCGAGGCGGCTGTCGCGCGTGCGCCAGACCTCGATGAATTCGGCCTCGCGGCCGGCGG
>JAJVIJ010000021.1:2974-5328 GCA_022072095.1 Rhodocyclaceae bacterium | reverse complement strand
CCGGCACCAGCGTCGGGATGGTGCCGCGCGGGTTGATGGCGAGGTACTCGGGCTTCAGGTGATCGCCGGCCGGCAGGTTGAGCACCCAGGCCTCGAACGGCAGCTCCAGCATTTCCAGCAGGATATGGATGCCGGTCGAGCAGGAGCCGGGCGTCATGTAGAACTTCATGGCCATGGCTGCGCTCGCGGTGTGGGTTCAGGCATGGCCGGCCACCGACCAGCGCTGCGAACCCAGCGCCGCCGCAATCGCCTGGGCCCGCGCCAGGTCGAGGTCGTCGGCGTCGCTGGCGACTTCCCGGCAGGCGCGCAGCGCCGTGTAGAGCAGCTCGGCCTTCGGATAAACCGGCCCGAAACCCTCGCCGTGGGCGCGGTAGTCGCAGGCGCAGACCTGCATCAGCGCCGCGAAGCGTTCCGGTCGATCGAACGCCCCGAGGCGCGCCAGCATGGCCGCCACCGGCCCCGCGCGGACCTCGGACACGCGGTGCACGCGCTCGCATTCGGCGAGCGCGAGCAGCGCGAGCTCCCAGCAGGCCGCCGGCACGCCAAACCGCGCGCAGATCGCCTCGATGCGTGGCCCGCCGCGCTCGATGTGGCGGTAGTGCACCGGCAGGTGCTCGGGCGGTGAATCGGACTTGCCGACGTTCATCACCAGCAGCGCAAAGCGCACGTCGAGCGGCGCGTCGCAGCGCGCGGCCTCGGCCAGCGCGTTCAGGGTGTGCAGGCCGATGTCGACGCTGCGCTGATCGGCGCCGAGCTGCGGCACGCCGAACAGCGCGGCGACTTCCGGCAGCACCGCGCCGAGCGCACCCGACAGGCGCAGCGCCGCCAGCATGCGCGACGGCGCCCGCGCCATGAGCCCGCGTTGCAGCTCGGACCACAGGGCTCCCGCCGGCGTGGCGGCCAGCGCGCCGCGCGCTGTGTGTTCGGCCATCGCGTCCAGCAGTTCCTCGTCGAGCGCGCCGTCGTCCTCGGCCAGCAGCGCCGCCATGCGCAGCACCGCCAGCCCCGGCTCGGTCTGCACCAGATCGGCGGGCAGCGGCATCGGCGTCAGGCCGGCTGGCGTGGTGGTTTCACGGGCCCGAGGTCGACCTGGATCGCGTCGCCGTCGATGCGCAGCGGGTACGGGTGCAGTGCGTTTCGCACCGCGTGCGTCACGCACTTGCCGCTGCCGGCATCGAAGCCCCACTGGTGATGCGGGCAACGCACCGCCTTGCCGTCGAAGCTGGCGTCCGTGAGGGGCATGTCCGCGTGCGGGCAGCGGCCGCGGTAGGCCTTGAGCTCGCCGCCGGTCGGCCACAGCAGCAGCACGCTTTTCCTGCCGACCTGGAACAGGCCCATGCCGCCCTCGCGCACGGCGTCGGTGGTGCAGATGGTGGTGAAGTTCATGCCGCGGCCCGTTTGATGCCAAAGGATCGGTTTTCGGACAGGCAAGTTGCGGACCAGCAAAATCCTGCCCCCGGCGCAGCGCAGTGTCAGGCTCGCAAGCACCCCGCTCCGGCACTGCGCTGCCAGCTTGCACGGGCCTTGCAGGGAACCCGTCGAGGACCCGCGCGGGCGCCCGGTGCGCCGTCGCCTTCGTCCGGTTTGTCCGAAACCTTTCGCGATTGCGAGGACCCGAGCGTGGCTTTTCAGACGCTGTGCAAACAGAAGTACCTAGCCGAGGGCGAGTCGGTGCCGTTCCTCGTCGACGGGCAGGACGTGCTGGTGCTGTGGCCGGACGGCGGGCAGCCGCGCGCCTTCGTCGGTCGCTGTCCGCACGAGGGTCAGTCGCTGGTCAACAACTCCGACTTCAACGGCCGCATCCTGGTGTGCACCGTGCACGGCTGGGTATTCAACGGTCGCACCGGCGAGGGTCTCAGCCCGACCGGCTGCCGGCTGCGCGAGTTTCCGCTGCGCCTGACCGCCGACGGCCTGGTCGAGATCGACCTCGCCGCCGCCGCATGAACGCCGGCCGCCGGTGCCGCGGCGCGTCCCGGAAGTCCACATGAACGTCCGCCAGCTCATTGAGGTCCTGCGCGCCTTCCCGGCCGAGGCGGTGGTGATGATCGAGGGCGATACGGGCTACTCGCCGCTCGGCACCGTCGAGCTGACCGGCGGCAGCGGCGGCCTGCCGGACGAAGTGCTGCTACAGGCGGACATGACGCCCGATTGATCTCGAGGCCGCCGCGCTAACCCCGCCCGCCGCTGCCGCCGACGATGAGGTTGAACACCTCGCGCAGCAGCAACAGCTCGCTCATCGCCGCCCCGCGCAGTTGCGTCAGGTGCCGGAAGGCGCCGTTGTTGGCTTCTACCAGCGCCTTGGGCGCATCGGGCGTCGTGAAGCGCAACAGGTGGATGCGCACCGGGCCGGCGTC
>JAJVIJ010000021.1:0-2874 GCA_022072095.1 Rhodocyclaceae bacterium | reverse complement strand
GCCGGCACGCCTTTCATGAACAGCACGATGTCGTGCCGGGCGAGCATGTCGCCGATGCGCTCGGCGACCGGGTCGGGAGTGGATGTGGTCATGGCAGGTTCTCCTTGGGGGTGTGGGTTCAGGCGGGAACTTCGGTTTGCAGCGCCAGCGCGTGCAGCGCGCCGCCCATATCGGGGCCGATGGCGCCATAGACCATCTGGTGCTGCTGCACGCGCGTCTTGCCGGCAAACGCGGCCGACACGATGCGGGCGCGCCAGTGATCGCCATCGCCGGCGGTGTCGGTGAGTTCGATGTGCGCGTCCGGGAAGGCGCGCCGGAGCAGGGCCTCGATTTGCGGTGCGGTCATGGCCATGGGGTGGTGGGCTCCTTGGGGCGAATGGGGGCCTGACCGCGCGGGGCCATCGCGTCAGGCGGTGTGGCGTAGCAGGCGCAGGCTGCCCGTCGTGGCGGCGAGATCGACGGCGCGAAAATCGTCGAGCGTGCGCAGGCTCGCGTCCGCACCGGCGCCCAGCAGCAGTTCGACCAGCGCGTCGCGGCCGCTCGACGCGCAGTACATCAGCGCCGTGGCGCCGTTGTCGTTCTGGTTGTCGAGCTGTGCGCCGGCCGCGATCAGTCGCCGCAGGACCTCGGCATCGCCGCCGAAACACGCCAGCCACAGGGCGGTGTTGCCGTCGCTGTTGCGGGCTTCCAGATCGGCGCCGAGATTGATCAGCTCCTCGACCAGCTCCCGCCGCGCCGCGCGGGCGGCCTTCATCAGCGGCGTCATGCCGTTGTCTGCCACGGCGTCGATGTCCGGCGTCGTGAACCCCTCGCGGAACATGAATTCCTGCAACGGCGCGCTCGTCACCGGAGCGGTGTCGCCACCCGCCGGCAGCGCGCCGCGCATCGCTTCCATGGCCTGCACCAGCGCCTCGAAGCCGCCATCGATGCTGTACACCTCTGAGTAGCCGAAGTCGGCAAAAATCCGGGCGAACTCCTGGCTGGCGTGGCCGTGGTAGCAGTAGATGAGCAGCGCCTCGGCACGCAGCAGGCGGTCGATCCAGTGGCCGAGGTCGCGCTCGGCGAGCGGCTCGGCGCCGGCCAGATGGCCGCGGGCGTAGCTGTCGGCGTCACGCGTGTCGAACAGGCGGTACGGGCGCGCCTGTTCGGCGGCCGCGATCATGAAGGCCAGCGCCTCGGCGGCGGCGATCCGGCGGAAGGCGCCTTCGGGCATGGTCGATTCCCTCAGGCCGCCAGATCGCGCCCGACATAGGGCGCGGTGGTTTCGAGCCGCGCGTCGTGCAGCGGCACACCGACGGCGAAGGCGTAGAGGGCTTGCCACTGTCGATCCTTGAGACCCAGCAGCGCGTGCAGTTCGTCGTCGAAGTAGCAGCCGATGCCGGTGCCGCGGTAGCCGAGCGCCTCGGCGTTCAGGTACAGCACCTGGCCGACCAGACCGGCTGCGCGCAGCAGCGCGCGGTACTGCGCGGGATCGGCCCGCAGCACGGGGTAGAACGGCGCCAGCATGGCCAGCGAAAAGCACGCCGTCGCGGCGATGTCCTGGTGGCAGCACAGGCTGCGCGCCACGCGTCGCAGCGCTGCCGGCTCGACCGAACCGAGGCAGCGTAGGTCGAGGTGCGCCAAACCGGCGACGCGCGGCGCGACGGCGAATTCGGGCTTGAGCAGCGCCGGCAACGCGGCCGCGCTCGCCGCGTCGCGCAGCAGCAGATAGAGACCCGGCGCGAGACCCTCCACGCGGTGCACGAACAGCGCCAGCGCGATGCGCGCCGCATCGGGCAGGGTCTGCCACGGCGGCTGGGGCCGTGCGAGCGTCGCATCGAGGAGGTGCAAGAACACCGCCGCGGGCATCACGCCGCCGATGTCGTAGCGCTGGCCGCTGCGCCGGCCAAGGATGGTCGCCACCGCGCCGGGCTCGCTGCCGTCGGATTCGAGCGGCGGCCGCGCCGGTTCGCTCGCCTCGACGGCAAAGGCGGATGACTCGGCGTCCGTAACCGCCGTCGCGGCGACCGCCTCGTCGATGACCGGCCAGCGGTACATCGGATGACGGTCGATCGCGCTCGCCCGGCCGTGCCACTGCGCGCCCTCGGCGCGCGCCGGCAGCGCCGCGCCTGTTTCGCCGGACGCGGCCGGATCGGTGTGCAGCGCCAGCAGCAGTTCAGGCGTCTCGCATTCGACGTCGTC
The DNA here is from genome assembly GCA_022072095.1 of Rhodocyclaceae bacterium. Classification (GTDB taxonomy): domain Bacteria; phylum Pseudomonadota; class Gammaproteobacteria; order Burkholderiales; family Rhodocyclaceae; genus JAJVIJ01. The sequence goes on along the minus strand of JAJVIJ010000021.1, from coordinate 693 downwards.
CTGCCGGCCGGCGGTGAAATCGCCGTGGCGATCGAGCCCCAGCAGCCGCGCCAGCGCCGTGCTCGAAAGGCCGCGCACCGTCGCGACGCGCCAGCCGAGCAGTGCAACGGCATAAGCGACGCAGGCCACGGCGTGGCCGACGTCGAGCTGGCAGTAGCGGAATGCGCGCTCGCCGTACTTCCAGGCCTCGCGCCAGATCACCGAACTCAGGCCGAGATACAGCCCCGGCGGCCCGAGGCGCGGCTGCCAATCGGCGCGCCGTTCGAGCGCATGGTCTTCGGCGCGGTAGTGATGGACGCCGTCGGCGAGCCCGGCAATGCCGTGGGCAAGCACATAGGCCTCGGTCGGGTGCAGGTTGCCGCTCGACGGATTGCAGCGCAGCGCCCAGCGCTCGACGCCGTTCGATTTCCACGCCGAGATGGCGAACGAAAGCTGCAACAGCGCGCCGAGCGCGTCTGGCCCGGCTTCAGCCGCCGGCCCGTGTACCGGCCGCTGCAGGCGCGAAAACGGTGCCTCGAAACGCGCGGCGGCCAGCGGCAGCACCTGCGCCGGTGCGCCCTCGTAGCGGCGAAACGGCGCCGGCTGCGCGTCCCAGTCCAGCGTTTCCGGCCCGCGCGCGTAGGCCGCGAAGCGGTGCCTGGTGGCCTCGTGGTAGCGGATGACGGTGGCGCAGGCGTCCATGGCTCCTGCCAC
>JAJVIJ010000041.1 GCA_022072095.1 Rhodocyclaceae bacterium | reverse complement strand
CCAAACTTGCTCGCCAGTATCGTCGTGATCGCCGCCGTCAACGTCGTCTTGCCGTGATCCACGTGACCTATCGTCCCTACGTTCACGTGCGGCTTCGTCCGCTCAAATTTTCCCTTTGCCATCGTCTGACCTGAACCCCAACTGACCCGACCAACCGGGAATGCTATTGACCTGACTGACCGCCAGGAATGGTGCCCATGGCGCGGATTGAACGCGCGACCTCTCCCTTACCAAGGGAGTGCTCTGCCACTGAGCTACATGGGCTCGCCCTTGCTGCAATGCTTCGACCAACTACGGCTGGAGCGGGTGAAGGGAATCGAACCCTCGTCTTAAGCTTGGAAGGCTTCTGCTCTACCATTGAGCTACACCCGCCATCGGCCACGCCCCGCGCATGCCGGCTCCATCGCCCGACTTTCTTCATCGCATATTTTATTTACTGGTGGAGGGGGAAGGATTCGAACCTTCGAAGGCAGAGCCGTCAGATTTACAGTCTGATCCCTTTGACCGCTCGGGAACCCCTCCGGAATGCAGCGAAACGCGTGATTATGTTGATGCGGACGGCTCGTGTCAAGGAGCAACCTTGTCCAGCCACGTGCACGATGGCGCATGGCCGGGGCATGGCGTCCACGCACGGCAGACATGGGCAGCGACAACCGCCTCGCCGCTCATGAATACGTCATTTTCGAGTCCTCATGCGCGATTTGTCACGGCAGAGAGCGGCGCCGGCAAAAACGTGTCGGCGGCTATGGCATAATCGGCGCCCTTCCATGCGCCATCCCGACAAAGTCAATTCGACCGACAATCAGACTGCGGGCCGGTACCTGTCCCGGTCGTTCGACTCGAACCTTCGTCCGCGATGCGTTGATGTCCATCCCGGCATTGCGCCGGAACGAGGAGTCCCACACCATGAATGCTGATGCCGTATCGGTATGCGGAGCACCGATCCGTGTACGCCACCAGGGCCTAATAGATTGGGTTCAGGAAATTGCCGCGTTGACTCAACCGACTCGGGTCGTCTGGTGTGATGGCTCCCAGCAAGAGTATGACCGATTGTGTGCCGAGATGGTCGAAACCGGTACGCTGGTCAGGCTGAACCCGGCCAAGCGCCCCAGCAGTTTCCTGGCGCGCTCGGACCCGTCCGACGTCGCACGCGTCGAAGACCGAACCTTCATCTGCACCAGCAACCGAGACGACGCTGGCCCGAACAACAACTGGGAAGACCCGGCGAAAATGAAGGCCCGCCTGAACGAGCTGTTTTCCGGCTGCATGCGTGGACGCACGCTGTATGTCATTCCGTTCAGCATGGGCCCGCTGGGCAGCCCGATAGCCCATATCGGCGTCGAGCTGACGGACTCCCCCTATGTCGTTGTGAACATGCGCATCATGACGCGGATGGGGGCTCCGGTCCTCGACGTACTTGGCGAACGCGGCGAATTCGTCCCCTGCCTCCATTCGGTGGGAGCCCCGCTGATGCCGGGTGAGGCGGACGTGCCGTGGCCGTGCAACAAGACCCATAAATACATCGTGCATTTTCCAGAGACCCGTGAAATCTGGTCGTACGGCTCGGGTTATGGTGGCAATGCCCTGCTCGGGAAGAAGTGCTTTGCCCTGCGCATCGCGTCAACGATGGCGCGGGATCAAGGCTGGCTTGCCGAGCACATGCTCATCCTTGGCGTGGAGTCGCCACAGGGTGAAAAATCCTACGTGGCCGCCGCGTTCCCATCGGCCTGTGGCAAGACCAATTTCGCCATGTTGATTCCGCCAGCGTCCATGGGGGGCTGGAAAGTCACCACGGTGGGTGATGACATCGCCTGGATCAAGCCCGGCCCAGACGGACGCCTGCGCGCCATCAATCCCGAAGCCGGTTACTTTGGCGTGGCGCCCGGCACATCCGAGAAGACGAACTTCAACGCGATGGCCACGCTCCGCGAAAACGTAATCTTCACCAATGTCGCGCTGACCGATGACGGTGACGTTTGGTGGGAAGGCATGACCAAGGAGCCGCCAGCCCATCTCATCGACTGGCAAGGCCAAGACTGGACGCCGGACCGCGCCCGCGAGAAAGGGACCAAGGCTGCACACCCCAACGCGCGCTTTACCGTGCCGGCCTCGCAATGCCCGTCGATCGATCCAAGCTGGGAAGATCCGGAGGGCGTACCGATTTCGGCCTTTCTGTTCGGTGGCCGACGGGCCACGACCGTGCCGCTGGTCTTCGAAGCGTTCAACTGGAATTACGGTGTTTACATGGCTGCCACGCTCGGCTCGGAGACCACCGCCGCAGCGGCCGGCGCACAGGGTTTGGTGCGGCGCGACCCGTTTGCGATGCTGCCGTTCTGCGGCTACCACATGGGCGACTACTTCAACCACTGGCTGCGCATGGGGCACGTCATTGACAACCCGCCGCGAATATTCTGCGTAAACTGGTTCCGCATGGACGAAAGCGGCAATTTCATGTGGCCGGGGTTTGGTGACAACATGCGCGTGCTGAAGTGGGTCATCGAGCGCTGCCAGGGTCGTGCCAATGCCCGCCAGGCGGTGCTGGGCTGGATTCCGCGTTACGAGGACATCGATTGGACCGGACTGCCCGCCATGACCCGCGCTCAATTCGAGGAGCTGACCCGGATTGATATCGAGGTATGGCGTCAGGAGCTCGATCAGCACGCCGAATGGTTTGAGCGCATCAAGGAGCGCTTGCCCAGGGAGCTTGTTCTGAAACGCGAGATGCTCGCGCTCGCACTGTCGGTGTAGTCAAACCACTGCTGTCGTCGTATTGGCGATAGCTTGCGGAGGAATCCGACGGCCGCCAACGGCTGACATGGCGCACCATCAGACGACGGGGTGGGCGCGGGATAGGCGAGCGCGCCCGTCGGCACCCTCGGCCGGCTCGCGTACCATCACCCTCTGCCACCATCGACGAATCTGACCGGATGCGCCGCCACGACGCCTCACTGCCGCTGCCCGCTGTCGACGATCGTCGTCCGCGCGCAGGCGACGCACTGCGTAGTCTACTGCCCTATCTTTGGGAGTATCGCGTGCGCGTGCTGCTGGCGCTGGCCTGCCTGGTGTTGGCCAAATCCGCGAACATCGGCGTACCCCTGGTTTTCAAGGCGCTGATCGATGCGCTCACTGCGTCGACCGGAAACGCCGTGGCCACACTGGTCGCGGTTCCGGCGCTGCTGCTCGCCGCCTACGGGCTGCTGCGCTTCGGCAATGCCGCCTTTACGGAGCTGCGCGAGATCGTCTTCGCCAAGGTGACCCAACGTGCCGTGCGCGCGATTTCGCTACAGGTTTTCCGGCATCTGCATGCGCTGTCGCTGCGCTTTCACCTGGAACGCCAGACCGGGGGCCTGACGCGCGACATCGAACGGGGCACACGCGCGATCGGCTCGCTGATCAACTACGCGCTGTATTCGATCGTACCGATCGTCATCGAGTTCGCACTGGTCATCGGCATCCTCCTGGCACGTTACGAAGCACGCTTCGCGCTGGTCACCACGGCCACGGTCGCCGGCTACATCGTTTTCACCGTCGTCGTGACCAACTGGCGCACACACTTTCGCCGGGAAGCGAACGAGCTGGATGCTCGCGCCAACACACGCGCCGTGGACAGCCTGCTCAACTATGAAACGGTCAAGTATTTCAACAACGAGGACTACGAGGCTCAGCGCTACGATGAGCAATTGCGCCGCTGGGCGGCGGCGCAGACGCGCAGCCAGACCTCGCTGTCCTTTCTGAACATCGGTCAGGCCGGCATCATCGCCGTCGGCGTCACGGCGATGATGTGGGAGGCCACGGCCGGTGTCATCGCCGGCAAGATGAGCCTGGGCGACATCGTGCTGATGAATGTGTTTCTGATCCAGCTCTATCAGCCGCTCAATTTTCTCGGCGTGCTCTACCGCGAGATCCGCCAAGCCATCACCGACATCGAACGCCTGTTCAACCTGCTGGAACAGGAACAGGAGATCGCCGATGCGCCCGATGCGCGCGAGCTGGCGCCCGGCCCGGCGACCGTCGCATTCGACCATGTCGGCTTCAGCTACGACGGCCAGCGGCCTATTCTGATCGATGTGGATTTCACGATTCCGGCGGGCAGGACCGTGGCCGTGGTCGGCCATTCCGGTGCCGGCAAGTCCACGCTCTCGCGCCTGCTCTACCGCTTCTACGACGTGCGCTCGGGGGCCGTGCGCATCAACGGTGACGATGTGCGCACGCTCACGCAACGCAGTGTGCGAGCAGCGATCGGCATCGTGCCGCAGGACACGGTGCTGTTCAACGATACCATCCGCTACAACATCCTGTACGGCCGTCCCGGGGCGAGCGAGGACGCAATGCTTGCGGCCGCACAGGCGGCCCAACTTCACGATTTCGTCGCCCAGCTCCCCGAAGGCTACGAAACGCGGGTCGGCGAACGTGGGCTCAAGCTTTCCGGTGGCGAAAAGCAGCGCGTCGCCATTGCGCGCGCGCTGCTCAAGGACCCGCCCATCCTCATTTTCGACGAGGCCACCTCTGCGCTGGACTCAAAAACCGAAAAGGCCATCCAGGCACAGATCGAGCTGGCGGCACGTGGCCGCACGACGCTGGTCATCGCACACCGTCTGTCCACGGTCATGAACGCGGACGAAATCCTGGTGCTCGATGCAGGCCGCGTCGTCGAGCGTGGCCGCCATCCCACCTTGCTGGCGGGCGCCGGACCGTACGCGCAGATGTGGCAACTGCAGCAACAGGAAGAACAGGCCCAGTTGGCGCTCGCCACCGCAGTCTGACGCCGTTCCGGCAACAAGTACGTCCGCACCATGATGAGACGTTCATCGAAACCTTGGCACCGGGCCGGTGCGCCGCGCACACCGTTATCCCCGGACAGGACACCTACCGCCACGGTCAGTGTCCGAACCGCGCCGACTTCGGTATGGCACGCCGCTTGCTGAAGTCGGTGGTGGAGGTCGGCATGAATACAAGCAACGAGACGACATCGACGTGCTGCTATTGCGGAACGGGCTGCGGCGTACGCATCGTCCACAGTGACGCACGCGTGGTCGACGTAAAGGGCGACACGCGGCACCCGGCGAATTTCGGCCGGCTGTGCACCAAGGGCTCGACGCTACATCTGAGCACCCGTATCGAGGGGCGGGCGCTATACCCGGAACTGCGCACCGACCGGCACGCGACGCGCATGCGCACCGACTGGGAGAGCGCTCTGGAGCACTGCGCCGAGCGCATGCGCGACATCCTGCGCCGACACGGCCCGAACAGCGTCGCTTTCTACGTATCCGGTCAATTGCTGACGGAGGACTATTACGTCTTCAACAAGCTGGCCAAGGGTCTGATCGGCACCAACAACATCGACTCGAATTCGCGTCTGTGCATGTCGTCGGCGGTCGCGGGCTACAAGGCGACGTTGGGCGCGGACGCACCACCCTGCGCCTATGAGGATATCGACCACACCGATCTGCTGCTAATCGCCGGCGCCAACCCGGCCTATGCCCACCCCGTTCTCTTCCGCCGCATCGAAGAGGCCAAGGCTGCACGCCCGGACCTGCGCCTGATCGTCGTCGACCCGCGACGTACCTACACCGCCCAGCTCGCCGACTTGCATCTGGCCATCGCCCCCGGCACCGACATCGTGCTCTACGGCGCAATGCTCAACCGCCTGATCTGGGAAGGCCGCGTCGACCGCGCGTACATCGACCGCCATACCGAAGGCTTCGATGCACTGCGCGAACAACTGCGCGAACTCACTCCTGGCGCGGCCGCGCGCATCTGCGGCGTTGACGAAGCCCAGATCGTCCAGGCCGCGCATTGGTTCGGTGATGCACGCGCGGCGTTGTCGATGTGGTGTCAGGGGTTGAACCAGTCGGCCCACGGCACGCACAACAATGCCGCACTGATCCATCTGCACCTGGCCACAGGCCAGATCGGTCGACCAGGCGCCGGCCCGTTCTCGCTGACCGGGCAACCGAACGCGATGGGCGGGCGTGAAACCGGCGCGATGGCGAATTTGCTGCCCGGGCATCGCGATCTTGCCAAGGCGAGCGATCGCGCCGAAGTTGCACGAGCATGGGGCGTGCCTGCGATTCCGGACACACCGGGACTGTCGGCCGTCGAGTTGTTCGATGCCGTCGGCGCCGGGCGCATCAAAGCGCTCTGGATCGCCTGCACCAACCCAGCGCAGTCGCTGCCCGACGAGGCACGCGTGCGTGCCGCACTTGCAAACTGCGAGTTCGTCATCGTGCAGGACGCGTTCGCGACGACGGAAACCGCCGCCTACGCCGACGTATTGCTGCCGGCTGCGACCTGGGGTGAAAAAGAGGGCACCGTCACCAACTCCGAGCGACGCATCAGCCGCGTGCGCGCGGCCATCGCGCCGCCGGGTGAGGCACGGGCCGACTGGGACATCGTGTGCGCATTCGCGCATCGCCTGGGCGCGACGATGGGCTGGGAGCATGCGATACGGATGTTTCCCTACACGCGGCCGGAGCAGATTTTCGCCGAGCACGCCGAATTGACGCACGGGCGCGACCTGGATTTCAGCGGCTTGAGCTACGCAGTGCTGGATCGCGACGGCGCGCAGCAATGGCCCTATCCGGCTGGAGCCACGCACGGCAGCACGCGCCTGTACACGGATGGTCGCTACCCTACCGACAGCGGCCGCGCACGTTTCATCGAGCTGGACATGCGCCTCGCGGCCGAGCCCATCGACGCCCGCTATCCGCTGGCGCTGACCACGGTGCGGCTGCGCGATCAATGGCACGGTATGAGCCGCACAGGACGTATCGCGCGCCTGTGGAATCATGCCGAAGCACCCTGTCTGGACATGCATCCGGCCGATCTCGCACGTCGCGGCCTTGCCGAAAACGAGCTGATACGGGTCGAAAGCCGGCGCGGCGCCATGGTGCTACCGGTGCGCGCCAACGCCGACCTGCGAGCCGGCCTGTGCTGTCTGCCCATGCACTGGGGTGGCAACCACCTGGGTGGGCTGGGCATCAACCGCCTGACCTTGCCTGCGACCGATCCGTATTCCTTCCAACCCGAGTTGAAGCATTGCGCGGTGCGGGTCGAGCGCGCCAAGCTGCCCTGGCGATACCTGGCGCTGCGCACCGAAGTCGAGGTCGACACCGCCCAAGCCCAGGCGCTGCTGCGCATGGCCGCACTCGCCCGCGGACTTTCCGGCATCGACCATGTCTCGCTGACCCTTGCCGGTCGCGACCACCCGGTCGTCGTACTCGCGCTCGCGCACCGCTTCGAGCCGCCCTCCGAACATATCGATCGGTGGGACCGGATGCTCGGCCTGCTGCCCGGGCACGGGCTGTACTTCGAAGACCCGCGTCGCCACATCGCCAAACGCGCACTGATCGAATCCGGCCTGCTGGTCGGCGTGCGGCTTGCCGGTGAAACCGCGGCGGGCTCCTGGCTGCGCGCCGCGATGATCGAACGCGTACCGGCCGAGCGGCTGCGGCGCTGGCTGTTCGCGCCGGTCGCCAGCGCCCCGACCGATGCCCCCACTCGCGGCCGAATCATCTGCAACTGCCATGATGTCTCCGAACGCGACATCACTTCGATCCTCGCTAGTGGTGCCAACTTGGCGCAGCTCCAAGCGGAACTGCGCTGCGGCACCGCCTGCGGCTCCTGCCTGCCCGAATTGCGCCGATTCGCCTCGACCGCCTCGCTCGCCGCCTGAACGCTCTCATCACACCCTCCCGTACGGCCTAAAGCCGGACCGCTCGTTGCCACGTCCGGGCGTCGTGCCCGTAAAATAGCCGCACACCCAGGGCTGGAGGAGGGCGCGATGAGCGACGAGCCGCACGATTCAACGGTCTGCATCAAGGATGGCGCCAGTCGGTTTGGCACATGGACGAATCGCTTTCGGCGCCGGCACCTGCCCTCGTCAGCGCCGGCCGGGAGCAGCTCGACGCCAAACCGAGCCACGCGTGTCGGTGCATTGTGCGCGCTGACGATCCTGGTGGGGCCTGCGTCCTTGTTGGCCGCGTCCGGCAAGCAGCGCGCGGCGGGCGCGCCGGAGGAACAAATGATCGTACTCGCACACACCATGGGCGAGACCGGGCAAGCGGTGCTCTCCGAGCTCGCGACCCGGTTCATGGCCGAGGCTGGGCAGGGTCGTACCGACAAGCAGCCCTCCGCGCGGCTGGTCGTGCGCGCGATCGACGGCCTGAACGATCCGGGAGCGCAAGCGGAACTGCTGCTGTTGAAGGAGGAAGACAGCATACGGCTGTTGCGGCGCCGAAACGCGATCAAGCCCGTGCATGCGCTGATGCGCGAAGCACGGCTGGCGCTGGATGCCGCCCGGCCGCCCGATTTCGTCAGCCCGGTGGTGTTCGATGGCCAGCGGCGCTACAACGGTCTGCCGCTGGGCTATTCGACGCCGGTGATGTTCTACAACAAGACCGCACTCGCCCGGGCCGGGAGCGATCCCGAGCGTCCGCCGAAAACCTGGCTGGACTGGCAGGATGTCCTCGGCCGGCTGCGCGAGCGAGGTTCGACCTGCCCGTATACCTCGGCTGACCCGGTTGCCGTCCATGTGGAAAACCTGAGCGCCTGGCACAACGAACCGGTGGTCGAACGCACGCGCAACGGCGAAGGCCGACTGATCATCAACGGACTCGTCCAGATCAAGCATCTGGCGATGATGGAGAGCTGGCGCAAGAGCCACTATCTGCGCGTCTTCTCCCGTGAACAGGAAGCGGTCGAGCGCTTCGCGGCAGGCGACTGCCAGGTCATGAGCGCACCAGCCTCGACCTACGTCGACTTGCGGCAGACTCCACGCTTGAATCTCGGCGTCGCGCCGCTGCCCTACCATGATGACGTCCGCGGCGCGCCGCAAAACACCGTCGCTCAGGGCGCGACGCTGTGGGCAACGGCCGGCAAATCGGCCCGTGCCCACGCCGCGAGCGCTCGCTTCATCGCCTTCATGCTGCGTCCCGACATCCAGCTCGAATGGCAGCGGCGAACCGGCTTCCTCGGCATCTCCAGGTCCGGCCTGATCGCCGCCAACACGACCGAACTGATGGCGCCCGAGTTCGGTGCGCTCCGGATCGCCATCGAGCAGTTGCAGAACAAGCCCGTGACCACCGATTCGGCGGCGACACGCGCGTTCGACACACCCGAGGTGCGCGCACTGGTCCGCGACGAATTGCAGAAACTCTGGTCGGGCCGCGACCCGGCAAAGAAGGTGCTCGATGACGCCGTCGCACGTTCGAGCGGCGCGTGCGGCCATACATGCTGAGCGGCGCCTGGCCCTATCCCCGCATCATCGCCCACCGCGGAGGCGGAGCACACGCACCGGAAAACACACTGGCGGCCATTGCGGTGGCCGCGCGCATGGGCGCGCGCATGGTCGAATTCGACACGATGCTCACTGCCGATGGCACGGCCGTGCTCATGCACGACGAAACCCTGACCCGCACCACCACGGCTACCGGCCGGATCGACGAGTACAGCGAGGCAGACTTGGCCCGGTTCGATGCCGGCGCGCGCTGGCATCCGGCTTTCGCCGGCGAACCAGTGCCGACGCTGGCTCAGGCGCTCGAGCTGTGCATCCGGCTCGGCCTGTGCGTGAACGTCGAGATCAAGCCGGTGCAACACGCTGAAGCGAAGACCGGCGAAGTCGTCGGCCGCCTATGCGCCGCGGTCCGGCGAGATCGCTGGCCAGCGGGCCTGCCGCCGCCCTTGCTGTCCAGCTTTTCGGAAGCGAGCCTGGCCGCTGCGGCGCGCGTGGCGCCGGAGCTGCCTCGCGCCCTGCTCTGCGACCCGGTGCCCGCCGACTGGCGCGAGCGAGCACGCGCACTCGGTGCCTCCGCGCTGCATTGCCCAGCTCAATGCGAGCCAGATCGCGGCAGCCTAATCGCCCCAATCGCCGATGCCGGACTGCCGGTCCTGTATTACACCGTCAACGACGCCACACTGGCCGAGACATTGATGGCAAGCGGGGCTGCCGGCCTGTTCACCGACCGACTCGACCGACTCCTCAGCTGAGCGCTTGTAAGCACTTGTAACGGGCCGCGCCAGCCTCGCTTACAAAGGCTTACGCATGCCAATTCCCGGTCGTAATCGGCCTTGCTCGCTGGCACGTTACCCGAGTGCGCACCCGCGCAGCCGTACCGCGGATCCACCGATCCACGGGTCTCAACCGAGCGAAGCCAAACTCAGGAAAAAGGAACCATCATGAACCGTCGCACCTCGCTCCTCGCCGCCATGCTTACCGCACTCGGCGTGCAGGCCTACGCCCAGACCCCCACCGCTCCCCCCATGCCAGGTGTCGATCAGCGCCAGGAGCAGCAAGCCCGTCGCATCGACCAGGGACAGCAATCAGGCGCCCTGACCGAACGCGAAGCCGGCCGCCTCGAGCGCGGCCAAGCGCGCATCCAGGCGATGGAAGGTCGCGCCGAAGCGGACGGCACGGTCACTCCCCAGGAGCGCCGCCGCCTGCATCAGGCCCAGGACACGCAGAGCCGCCATATCTACCGCGAAAAACATGACCGTCAGCACGATTTCAACCACGACGGCAAGCTCGACCGTCCACGACGGCTCCACCGTCCTTCCTGACACCGCACTCGGCATGGGGGCCGTGCCTGTATCGGGCAGGGAATAATAGAATCGCTCGATGCAGCACGCCCTCGCAACACCGACCGTATGCCTGCTCGGCCCGACCGCGAGCGGCAAGACCGCGGTTGCGCTGGCGCTCGCGCAGAGGTTGCCGGTGGAAGTGGTCAGCGTCGACTCCGCCCAGGTGTTCCGGGACATGGATGTCGGCACCGCGAAGCCGGCCATGTCGGAGCGCGCCATGTGCCGGCACCATCTGCTGGACCTGATTTCGCCGGAAGAGCGATATTCCGCCGCACGCTTCGTTGCCGACGCCCGTCGCGCAATCGCCGCGATCCGCGCGCGCGGCAACATACCGCTACTGGTCGGCGGCACGATGCTCTACTTCAAGGCCTTGCGTGACGGCCTGTCGGATCTGCCGAGCGCCGATGCTTCGGTACGCGCCGAAATCCTGGAGCGCGCACGCAGTCTCGGCTGGCCGACACTGCACGCCGAACTCGCACGCCAGGATCCGGACACCGCGCGCCGGCTGGCGCCCAACGACGCGCAGCGCATCCAGCGCGCCTTGGAGATCCTGCATGTCACGGGCGCACCGCTGGCGGCGGCCTACGCCCGCCGCCCGGACAGCACAGGCGAGCGCTTTGAGCTGATCACGCTCGGCGTATCGGACCGGTCGACGCTGCATCGGCGCATCGAGCAACGTTTCGATGCCATGATCGCCAATGGACTTCTGGACGAGGTCGCCGGCCTGAAGGCTCGCTACCGACTCGATGCCGAGCTACCCTCGATGCGCTGCGTCGGCTACCGTCAGGCTTGGGCCCATCTGGATGGTGAAACCGACTTTGACGCGTTCCGTCAGCGCGCCGTCGCCGCAACGCGCCAATTGGCCAAGCGCCAGCTGACCTGGCTACGGGCGCTGCCGGCGGATGCCCGATTCGACTGTCTAGACCCGGATCTGACCGAACGCGTCAGCGAACGGGTGCAGCGCATCGAAGATCGCTCTGCACCGACACGGGATGCCTGAACCGGTCGCCAACTCGTCCGCGGCCGGCGAACCGCGCCCGACGCATCAAGTGCGTGGCCGCTTCGCGCCATCGCCAACAGGTCCACTGCATTTCGGCTCGCTCGTGACCGCACTTGCGAGCTTCCTGGACGCGCGCACTCGGGGTGGTACCTGGCACGTGCGCATCGAAGACCTGGATCGCGCACGCTGCCATCGCAGCCATGCCGATACGATACTGCGACAGCTCGAAAGCCATGGCCTGACCTGGGATGGCGACATCGTCTGGCAAGGCTCCAGGGGCGAGCGCTACGCGGACATCCTCGCCTCGCTGACGGCGGCTGGGCGGATCTATGCCTGCGCGTGCAGCCGGCAGGACATCGCCGCGGAAGCGGCCCTCGTCATCGAGCAGGGTCAGCCCCACCCCGAAGCCTATCCCGGTACATGTCGGCACGGGCTGCCACCCGGGCGCAAGGCGCGATCCTATCGCCTCGCTGTTCCGCCGGAGCTCGTCGAATTTGTCGACCGCATTCAGGGGCCAGTGAGCCAGGATGTCGCGGCCGAGGTCGGCGATTTCGTCGTCAAGCGCGCCGACGGGCCCTATGCCTACCAACTGGCGGTGGTCGCCGACGATGCCGCCCTGGGTATTACGGACGTCGTTCGCGGTGCCGACTTGCTGGACTCGACCGCCCGCCAGATCGCGCTGCATCGACTGCTGGGTTGGCCGGTACCCCGTTATGCACATGTACCGCTCGCGGTCGATCGACACGGACGCAAGCTTTCGAAACAGAACCTGGCGCCCACGCTGGGGCAGCACCCGGCAGCGCGCGAATTGGCCGACGCGTTGGGCTTTCTCGGGCTGCCGCCACCCGCAGACCTGGCGCGCTCGAACACCGCCGAGCTCCTGTCCTGGGCCATCGCACATTTCGATCTCGGTCGGATACCATCCGTACCCGCCACGCCGGCATTGCCCGCTTACTGCGGTGCGTAGCGCAGTCTCGCCTTCTGGCGATGCATCGTGCAGCCTGTGGTCCAGCCGCTCGGCACCAGCGCATTCGGATACATCATGCCGACGTTAGAATCTGAAGAACACGCCCGTTTCTCCGCGCTCCCGAAATCTCCTTACGGTCCTGCCAATGAAGCCGTCCGCGCCGCTGGACATGCAGCCGATCTACTCGGCCGAGTCGATACGCCAAATCGAAAGGAAACATCTGTCTCAGGCCGTTCCGGGGCTCATGGAGCGCGCGGGAGCGGGCGCGGCGGCCGAGGCGCTCCGCATTCTCGAGGGTCGGCGTGGCCGAGTGCTGATCGCGGCCGGCCCGGGCAACAATGGTGGCGACGGCCTGGTGCTCGCCCGCCATCTGCGACAAACGGGATTCGATGTCACGGTGGCGTTTGCCGGCGTTCGCAGCCGGCTTCCCCCGGATGCGGGCAATGCCCACGCTGCATGGCAGGCGGTCGGTGGCAGCGTCGCGACGACGATCCCGCAGCAGACCTACTCGCTGATCGTCGATGCGTTGTTTGGTGTAGGACTGGAACGGCCGATCGAAGGCAGCCCAGCGCAATGGATCGACGTGATGAACCGCATGGACGGGATCAAGCTTGCGCTTGATGTCCCCAGCGGACTGCATGCGGACAGCGGCCGCGTGCTTGGCATCGCATTCAGGGCAAGTCATACCACCACCTTCATCGCGCTGAAGCCCGGCCTGCTGACGCTCGATGGTCCGGATTACTGTGGAATGCTGAGCGTGCACGACTTGGGCCTGGATGTCCTCGGCACCCTGCCGCCCGAGGGCCGCGTGATCGGCAGCGCCGCCTATCTCCGCGAAGTGTCCCGGCGTCCGCGCAATAGTCACAAGGGCCAGAACGGCAACGCCGTCGTCCTCGGCGGTGCGCCGGGAATGGTGGGCGCGACCCTGCTGGCTGGGCGCGCAGCGCTCAAATGCGGCGCGGGCCGTGTATACGTCGGCATGATCGACGACAAGGCCATGGCCGTCGATCCGGAGCAACCGGAACTGATGCTGCGCTCCCCGCTCGATCTGCTCGCCACCGATACTGCGGATGCGCTCGCGATTGGCCCCGGGCTCGGCCAGAGCGACGCCGCACAGGCCTTGCTCGGCCAGTGCCTGGCACTGCCTGTGCCTGTCGTCCTCGACGCCGACGCCTTGAATCTAATCGCCGCGCACGCTCGGCTGGCCAACATGGTTACCGCTCGCAACGCACCGACGCTGCTGACACCCCACCCGGCCGAGGCCGCGCGTCTGCTGCGTCGGACGACGGAAGCGGTGCAAGGGGATCGGGTCGCCAGCGCCCGCCAGTTGGCACGACAGTACAAGTCGTCCGTGGCGCTCAAGGGCTGTGGCAGCATCGTGGCGTTCGCCGATGGCAGCTGGTGGATCAACACCACCGGCAATCCGGGCATGGCCTCGGCCGGCATGGGCGATGTGCTCACCGGGCTCGTCGTGGGCCTGCTGGCCCAGAAATGGGCGCCGGAGGCCGCGTTATTGGGTTGCGTCCATCTCCACGGCCTGGCCGGCGACCGACTGGTGGCACAAGGTTGCGGTCCGAACGGGCTGACAGCGACCGAACTCATCGGCTCGGCGCGCGAGGTGCTCAATCGGGCCCTGGCCGAATCGAGCTGATTGATCGGTGATCGCGTTCAGGGCCTCACCGCATAGCTAAGCTTGCGTGTGCATCGACTGACGATGCTCGGGATAGGGGAAGAGCCGGTTCAACGCGATGCTGCGACCATCCGCCTGGACCTCGCGTACATGTTCGCGGCGAAATTCGCGCGCATGGCGCAGGCCGCAGGAATGCGCAATCATGTCGATTTCCCGATTCAGATTGACGCAGTACTGAGCCACGCGCAGGTATTTCTCTTCGACGACCAGTCCGCGCTGCAAGTCGGTCCGGTGCGTCGTCACGCCGGTCGGGCAGGTGTTGGTATGGCAGCGCAGGGCCTGAACGCATCCCAGCGCGAACATGAAACCACGCGCCGTGTTGACAAAATCCGCACCGCAGGCGAGCGCCCACGCGACGCGAGCCGAAGTCACCAGCTTGCCCGAGGCAATGAGGCGGACCCGCTCCTTCAGCCCCGCCTCGATCAGGGCATCGGCCACACGTGGCAGCGCCTCGGTGATCGACAGAGCCATGTGGTCCGCCAATGCCTGAGGCGCGGCCCCGGACCCGCCCTCGCCGCCGTCGACGACCAGAAAGTCGGGGGCCGCTTCCAGCCCGCGCCGGCCAATGGCATCAGCCAGCGCGTACATGAACTCCCAGCCACCGATGGCGGTCTTGACCCCGACCGGCTTCCCGGTGAGATCACGAATCTCCATCACCCGATCGAGCAGCTGGTCCATGTTCGCGATCTCGGGGTGGCGATTCGGACTGATCGAATCGACCCCGACCGGGATGCCGCGGATACCGGCGATCTCGGCGGTGACCTTGGCTGCCAGCAGCACCCCTCCCTTTCCCGGTTTCGCTCCCTGGGAAAGTTTGATTTCGAATGCGCGCACGGAATCGATGGCGGCCAGCTCTCGCAGACGCGCCCGCGACAGCTGGCCGTCTGCATCGCGCACGCCGTATTTTGCGGTCCCGATCTGCATGATCAGATCGCAGCCGCCTTCGAGATGGTAGGGACTCAATCCACCCTCGCCGGTGTCTACCCAGCAGCCCGCTTCCCTGGCGCCACGTGTCAAGGCCTGGACCGCCGGCTTGGAGATTGCACCGAAACTCATGCCGCTCACATTGACGAGAGATTTCGCCACGAATGGTGTGCGGCAATGGCGCTCGCCGATCGACAACGCCGGAGTCGGCGAGCGATCCTCGTCAAGGATCGGAAACGGGGCGTTCACGAACAACAGCCCGCCTGGCTTGTGAAGGTCGTAAGTCGAGCCGAACCCGATGGTTCCACCCTCGTTCTTGGCCAGACGGTATACCCAGGCGCGCGTGGCACGATCGAACGGCATTTCATCTCGGTCGCCGAGGAAGAAATACTGCCGGAAATACTCGCCCAACTGCTCGAGAAAGTAGCGTAGATGGCCGATCACCGGGTAGTTCCGCAGGATCGTATGGCGTTTCTGCGTGATGTCGCGGACATACCAGTACAAGATCAGCGTAACCACGATCACAACGATCAGCGCGCCGGCACTTACCGAGAGAATGGACCACATGGGCTATCGTCGCTCCAGTAGAATCGATGCATCCATTATCCGACCGAAAACCGGGGCTTGCCATGCTGATCACGGATCAACTCGCAGCGGACATCCAGCGCGCCGTCGCTGGGGCGCTCGCCGAAGACATCGGGACCGGGGACATCACCGCCCGTCTGACTCAGGCTGACTCCCGAGCGCGCGGAACCGTCCTGTCCCGCGAGGACGCGATCCTGTGTGGCCGCCCCTGGTTCGACGCCTGTTTCCGTGCGCTCGACCCCGAAGCGCGCATCGCCTGGGCAGCCAGCGACGGTGATGTCATTGTCGCCGGCCAGACGCTGTGCGAGATTTCGGCCAGGACACGCGCCCTGCTCACCGCCGAGCGCACAGCACTCAACTTCCTGCAACTGTTGTCCGGAACCGCGACGCTGACCCGGAGATACGCCGACGCCGTCATCGGCACGCACGCACGCATCGTCGATACACGCAAGACACTTCCCGGCTTGCGGCTGGCCCAGAAATATGCCGTAAGCACAGGTGGTGGCAGCAATCATCGCCTGGGACTTTATGATGGCGTCTTGATCAAGGAAAATCACATCATTGCCGCAGGAGGTGTCCGGGCAGCGCTCGAACGCGCGCGTGCCGTGGCGCCAAGCGATGTGTTCGTACAGATCGAAGTGGAGAACCTGGATCAGCTGGCCGAAGCGCTGGCTGCGGGGGCCGGCATGATCCTGCTCGACAACATGGATGCGCCGATGCTGCGCGAGGCGGTCAGGCTGAGCGCTGGGCGCGCCAAGCTCGAAGCCTCCGGCGGCGTGAGACTGGATCAGGTTCGTGCCATCGCGGAGACCGGGGTGGACCGCATCTCGATCGGCGCCTTGACCAAGAACGTGCGTGCGATCGACCTGTCCTTACGCCACATGGAAGAGTAGGCGGTAGCGCCGTGCCGCCCCATAACAAGGACTGAATATGTGGTTCATCCTCTATTACGTGATCGCCATCACGGTCTTGATCCTGCACTATTCAGGGCACCTGTCGCGCTACAACCTGGATTGGCTGGTCTACGTGCTCGCGGTCACCGTGTTCCCGGCCGTGCTCTACCTGTAAGGGTCACCACGGCTGGTCGTGTTGCGCGATATAGGCCTTCACGGCCCCGACGTCGGCGTCGATGACCTCGTAGCGCTGCGGGCTGTCCTCCAGGCCCGAGAATTCGGCGGGCCTCGCCGGCACGAAACCCAGCGCCTCACGTACGGTGTCTTCGAACTTGATGGCCTGGGCCGTTTCGAGGCAAATCAGCGGAACGCCTGGTTCGCGATACGCTAGCCCCACGACCAAACCATCGGCGGTATGCGTGTCGATCAGGACCTGGTAACGCTCCCAGATGTCGCGCATCATTTTCAGCCGGTCGGCATGGCGGCTGGTGCCGGCGACGAAGCCGAAATCCCGCACACGACTGAATTCGCCGCTCGCGCCCAGATCGAATCCCCGGCCCGACTCGACCTCGGCCCAGAGCGCGCGCACGCGCACCGGGTCTTGCCCTACCAGATCGAAGACGAAGCGCTCGAAGTTCGACGCCTTCGAGATGTCCATCGACGGGCTCGATGTCTGGCGTGTCTCCGCAGCGGCCCGTGGCCGATAGGTCCCCGAAGAAAAGAACTCGCTCAATACGTCGTTTTCGTTGGTCGCGACGATCAGCCGACGTATCGGCAAGCCCATCATGCGTGCGATGTGGCCGGCGCAGACATTGCCGAAATTCCCTGACGGCACGCTGAAGCTGACCTCCTCGCCGGCGCCGCGCGTCGCCGCAAAATAAGCCTTGAAGTAATACACGACCTGCGCGGCGACTCGCGCCCAGTTGATCGAATTCACCGCTCCGATATGGTGCTGCGCCTTGAAGTCCGGATCTGCAGAAATCGCCTTGACGATGTCCTGACATTGATCGAACACGCCGCGGACCGCGAGATTGTGAATGTTCGCGTCGGCGAGCGAGTACATCTGGGCGGCCTGGAACCGGCTCATCTTGCCCAGCGGTGAAAGCATGAAAACGCGGATGCCCCGCTTGCCGGCGAGCGCCCATTCGGCCGAAGACCCGGTGTCCCCGGATGTGGCCCCCAGGATGTTCAGACTCGCACCACGGGCCGCCAGCACATATTCGAACAGGTTGCCGAGCAGCTGCATCGCCATGTCCTTGAAAGCCAGCGTCGGACCGCCGGACAGGCAAAGCAGATGCAAACCCGGCTCCAGCGCATGCAGCGGCGTGATCGCGCGTCGATCGTCGCCTGCACGCACATGCCGAAAAACCTCGGGCGTATAGGTCCGATCGATCAGCGCCGCCAGTTCCGGACCAGGCATGTCATCGATGAACAGCGACAGAACCGCGAAAGCGAGTTCACGGTAATCGAGACCGCGCCAGCGCTCGATCTGCTCCACAGCCAACTGCGGATAGCGCTCGGGCATGGCCAGTCCGCCATCTGGCATCAGTCCTCCGAGAAGGATGTCCTGAAATACCCGTGAGGCCGACTGCCCTCGCGTCGAAATGTAGCGCATCAGGATCGGCCCAAATGTTCCACCCGGATGCGCACGATGCGCCCGGAAACGCTGGGAAGCGACTCGAAGGCCGCCATCGCGGCATCGATCTCGCGCTCGCGCGTGCGATCCGTGAGCAGGATCACATCGGCATGATCTGCGCCCTCCGGTGGCTCCTTCTGAATCAGTGCGTCGATCGAAATGTTGCGCTCGGCCAGAATGCGGGTGATGTCCGCCAGCGTTCCGGGGCGATCCGCGATTTTGAGCCGCAGGTAATAGGAGGTTTCCACCTCGGACATCGGCAGGATGGGAAGGTCGCTGATCCGATCCGGCTGAAACGCCAGGTGGGGGACACGGTGTTCGGGGTCGGCAGTATGCATGCGCGTCACATCCACCAGATCGGCGATGACCGCACTGGCCGTCGGTTCGGCGCCGGCGCCCTTGCCGTAATAAAGCGTGTCGCCAACCGCATCGCCGTGCACGAGGACGGCATTCATCGCGCCGTCGACGCTGGCGAGCAAGCGCCGGGCGGGCACCAGCGCGGGATGGACACGCAGCTCGACCCCGGCCGCGAGTCGCCGGGTCATGCCCAGAAGCTTGATCCGATAACCCATTTCGCCCGCATAGGCGACGTCGGCCGGGTCGATCGCGGCAATGCCCTCGACATAGGCGCGATCGAAGCGCATCGGAATCCCGAAGGCAATGGCCGCCAGAATCGTGATCTTGTGGGCCGCATCGATGCCCTCGACGTCAAAAGTCGGATCGGCCTCGGCATATCCAAGTCGCTGTGCCGCAGCAAGCGCTGCCGGAAAACTCATGCCACGGTCACGCATCTCGGTCAGGATGAAGTTGGTCGTACCATTGATGATGCCGGCGATCCATTCGATCCGATTCGCGGCCAAGCCCTCGCGCACCGCCTTGATGATGGGGATGCCGCCCGCCACGGCCGCCTCGAACGCAACCATCGTGCCCGCCGCCTGCGCCGCATCGAAAATCTCGTTGCCACAGCTTGCGATCAGGGCCTTGTTGGCGGTCACGACGTGCTTGCCGGTACGCAGGGCCGCCAGCGTCAGCTCCCTGGCGATGCCGGTACCGCCGATCAGTTCGACGACGATATCGATCCCCGGGTCGGTGACCACGCTCATCGCATCATCGGTGGTGCGCGCGGCATGACCCACCAGTTCGCGCGCACGCGTCAGATTCTTGTCAGCCACGGCGGTGATGCGTATGGGGCGCCCGGCGCGACGCGTGATTTCCTCCTGATTGCGAGCGAGCACCTGCCAGGTGCCACCTCCCACCGTACCAATACCCAACAGACCGACGTGGATCGGGTTCATCGATTTAAGGTCCTGAAACGAAAATTGGCTACATTGAATGGCGGATCACCGCCCTGACGCAAACCGCCGACCCCGTCACCCCCTACGTCACTTCATGCCGCATGACGACGGCGATAATTGTCCAGGAATCGGGCGATGCGTCCGATCGCTTCGGTCAGGTCATCCTCATGAGGCAGGAAAACCACACGGAAATGATCGGGCTGTGGCCAGTTGAAACCCGTGCCCTGGACGACGAGCACCCGCTCTTTCTCTAGCAAGTCCAGAACGAAGCGCTCGTCATCCGCGATCGGATACAGCTGTGGATCCAGGCGCGGAAACAGATACAGCGCAGCTTGCGGTCGCACGCAGGTGACGCCGGGGATGTCCGTAAGCAGCCGATGGGCCACTTCCCTCTGCCGACCGAGCCGCCCGGTCGGCAACACCAGGTCGTCGATACTCTGGTAGCCGCCGAGCGCGGTCTGGATCGCGAACTGTGCCGGGACATTGGCGCACAAGCGCATCGAGGCGAGCATGCCCAGGCCCTCGATGTAATCGCCGGCGTGCCTCTTGTCACCCGAAATGATCATCCATCCCGAGCGGTAGCCCGCTACGCGGTAATTCTTCGACAAGCCGTTCATCGTGACGAACAGCACATCATCCGCCAAGGACGCGATGGATGTATGCGTAGAGCCATCGTAGAGCACTTTGTCGTAGATCTCATCGGCATAAACGATGAGCTTGTGCTGGCGCGCGATCTCGACCATCTCACGCAGCAGATCGTCCGGATATAGCGCCCCGGTCGGATTGTTCGGATTGATGACCACCAGCGCTCGTGTCCTCGGACCGATCTTGGCGCGCATATCGGCGAGATCGGGCAGCCATCCGGCCCCTTCGTCGCAGAGATAGTGACGTGCGACACCGCCAGCGAGGGTGATCGCTGCGGTCCACAAGGGGTAATCAGGCGCCGGAACGAGCACCTCATCACCATTGTTGAGCAGCCCCTGCATGGCCATCACGATCAGCTCGGACACACCGTTGCCGATGAAAATGTCGTCCAGCTGCACGTCACGGATGTGCTTTTGCTGCGAGTAATGCATGACTGCCTTGCGGGCCGCGAACAGGCCGCGGGAGTCGCTGTAGCCGGAGGCATCGCCCAGGTTGTGAATCACGTCCTGGATGATCTCTTCCGGTGCCTCGAATCCGAACGGCGCCGGGTTGCCTATGTTGAGCTTGATGACGCGATGCCCCTCCTCCTCCATCTGCTTGGCGCGCCCGAGGACCGGTCCGCGAATGTCGTAGCAGACGTTGGCCAGCTTGCTGGACTTGAGTATCGGTTGCATCGCGTCGGTCTCTCGAAATCGGCATGGTCCTCCATGCCGGAACGTGGTTATTAAGGTGCAATGCTACCTGAGCGCGAGCCCAAATACCGTGCCCAGCATCGCGCCGGAGGACTGCAATCCTGTTCATTCGCCGCCGCATGGTGCCTGATACACTTGTTCTGGAGGTTGTTCGCGGCGATGAAGCTGATCAGAGACACATCGAGTCGTGGCCATACGATCACGGCATACGGACCGGGCTGGTTCGAGGTTGCCGGCGTCCATATCGAAACCAGCCTGATCATCATGCCGGATCGACTCATCAGCGACTGGGCGCGAGGCTTCGGCACCGGACCCGAACCGTTTTCTGCAAGCCAGCTCGCCTCGCTGGCCGAACTTGGCTGTGCCATATTGCTGCTCGGAACCGGGCCGACCCAGCGATCCCCCGAGCGTCACCTGCTGCGACCTATCCTTCGAGCTGGAATGGGCATCGAAGTCATGACCACGCCGGCCGCCTGCCGCACCTACAACCTGCTTGCTTCGGAAGGTCGGTCCGTCGCGGCCGCGCTGCTTCCTGTGTGAGTGCATTCAAGGGGACAAGACCATGGAGCTCGATCGAATCGTCCCGGATTTCATGTTGCCCGCGACCTCCGGGAAGACGTTCGTGCTCTCGGAACTGCGCGGCTCAAAGGTGGTGCTGTACTTTTACCCCAAGGACAGCACC
>JAJVIJ010000027.1 GCA_022072095.1 Rhodocyclaceae bacterium | reverse complement strand
TCGAAGGCTTCCTGCCGGCCCGGGCCAGCGCCCGCCGCACGCGCCTGCGTGCACTGGACGCCATGCCGGCGGCGCTGCTGATGTTCGAAGCGCCGCATCGCGTGCTCGCCACGGTCACCGATCTTGCCGAGACGCTGCACGGCGAGCGCGAGTTGTTCATCGCGCGCGAGATCTCCAAACAGTTCGAGCAGTCCGCGCGCATGCCGCTCGCCGAGGGTCCGGCCTGGCTCGCGGCCGATCCCGATCGACTGCGCGGCGAATTCGTCCTGCTGGTGTCGTCGGCCGTGGTCGCCGAGGCCGACCTGTCAGAGATCGACACGCAGCGCGTGCTCGACGCCCTGCTCTCGGAACTGCCCCCCGCGCAGGCGGCGCGACTGGCAGCACGCATCACCGGCAGGCCGCGCGACGAGCTGTATCGGCGCGTGCTCGCTGCCCGCTGAACGTCGCGCCTTGCCCCCCGTCCGGGGCTCGAGCCAGGCTTGAGATTCACGCCGGATGCCGGCCAGGACCTCAAGACCGAGGCCAAGTGGCCGATATTCGTCCCATCATCCTGCGCCTGCCTACCCTGCTCGGGACATCATCATCGCGGCCGTCAACCTGCCGCACTCGATTGCCAACACTGGATCGCCAACGCTGCCCGAACCCACGGCAGCACGCCGCCAGGACCTTGTGCCAGGAGAGAATCATGTGCCCGATGCCGACCCACACATGCGTGCGCGATGCGCACTTGCGCGTACTGGTCGCCGAACCGCAGCCCGCCTTGCGCAAAGCCCTACTCGATGCGCCCTGGCAGCGGGCCGCGAGCGGCGAACCGGATCTCCGGGCCGTGTCCAACGGTCGCGACCTGCTGACCGGTATCGCCGAGTTTGCACCCGACGTCGTCATCACGCGCCCGGAGCTGCCCGCACTGGATGCCTTCGAGGTCTGCGCGCGTCTGAAGAAGGCCGACACGATGCATCGCCCCGCCTTCCTGTTCATCGTGGACACCGAAGACGAGATGCTCGCCTGCATCGCGCAGGATCAGACGGAGTTCGTGCGCTGGCCCCTGCCGCTCGCCGCGCTGGTGGCCAAGGTCGAGGCGATCGTGCAGCGGCACCGGCGCGAGCAGGCCATGAGTGACGAGTTCGGTGTGCTGCAAGCCGAACACGAATCCCTGCTGGACGAGGTCGCCAGTGCCGAGCGGGCGATCCTGTCGGCCGTTCAAGGATTGTCCAGGCCGATCGAGCGGCTGCGTGTCCGCAAATCGCCCTCCTCGATCGCCAGCGGCGACCTGCTGCTCGGCGCATCGCCGCGGAGCGGCGAAGAGTGGCTGCTGTTCGGCGACTTCAGTGGCCACGGCCTGCTCGCTGCGGCGGGCGCATTGACCGTCGCAGAGATTTTCAGCGCCATGAGTCAGAAAGGGCGACCCGTGGACAGCGTCCTGCGGGAGATGAATCGAAAGCTGCATGCGCGCCTGCCCGTCGGCATGTTTTTCGCGGCCTGCCTGCTTCGCATCGATCGCTGGCGTCAACACGTCGACGTCTGGAACTGCGGCATGCCCGATGTGTTGCTCGTGCCCGACGTGGACGGGCTGGCCGCCCCGATCATCGAGCGCTTCGGCTCGAACAATTTGCCCTTGGGCATCGTGCCGGACACAGCATTTACGCTGATTGGACAGTCCGCCGCGTGGAACGCCGGCGACCGCCTCTATGGCTATTCCGACGGAATCCTGGAGAGCACCAACTGGACGGGCGAGTCCTTTGGCGACGAGCGAGTGCAAGCGACGCTGTCCACGACTGCCGGAAGCCCCGGTCAGGGCGACATGCTTGCCGTGCTCTACGACGCGATTTGGGAACATCGCGAGGGTCGTCGTCAGCAGGACGATGTCTCCGTGTTCGAGCTTGTGCTGACCCCTGCCGCGATACGCGCGGACCTGCGCGCGGGCGTGGCGGCGAACTCGTCCGCGACGTCGCTCGTGGACGGTCGCGCGGCCATTCGGCCTCGCGGCGCGGAGCCGGTCGGAAATCAGCTACGCGGCAATCAACCGGGTTGAGCCGCCGCGCCGCGCGCCAGGAAGACCCCGCTCACATTGACCAAACCCGAGGCATTGGGTTATCGTGCGCGTGCTTCAGGTGTCCGCTTGGCGTTCGTCCAGGCGGATGAAACGGGAAGCCGGTGCGTGTCGGACTTTTGTTAGCCCGCCGCCAAGCCGGCGCTGCCCCCGCAACGGTAGGCGAGTAGGGATGTGCCAGGTGGCCACTGTGGCTTCGGTCATGGGAAGGCGGTGCATCCATCATCCATGAGATGCTCGTGAGCCCGGAGACCGGCCTGATGCGACGTTCCGTTTGCTGCGGCGGGCAGTGAGTGAAGCGCATCGACTGTATGCAGGTCAGGGCTCGGCCCCGGCCCATCTCGAAACGCTCTCCTTGACGTAGCCAACGGCCACTTTGGCATGAGGCGGCAGACCGCCGTTCGATGGGAGAGATTCAATGCGTCAACTCACCTTGCTTGCTTCACTAACCGTCTTCGCCTGGCTGCCGGTGCCGCCGGCCCAGGCTGCTGCGGGGCCCTTCGCGCCCGCTGCAGGCCAGCCGGGCTCGACCGCGATCGGCAAGGATGACTCGGCTTTCACCGGCTGGGCGACCGGGTATCGGGACTATGTCATCGGTGCCGGCGTCGACAGCGGCTTCCAGACGCCCCAGCTGGCCTTGGGCAAGGCCGCGGGCAACTCTTACGACATCGTTTCGCTGGGTGAGGGCGGGCGCATCACGCTGACTTTCGCCGGCGCCCTTTTCAACGGCCCGGGGGCGGATTTCGCCGTCTTCGAAAATGCCTTCAACGACAACTTCCTCGAACTGGCGCGCGTAGACGTGTCGTCGGATGGCCTCACGTTCGTGCGCTTTCCGGCGTACTCCTTCACGCCGGGTCCGGTCGGCGGCTTCGGTTCGATCGACCCGACCAACATCGACGGCCTGGCCGGCAAGTACCGGCAAGGTCATGGCACGCCCTTCGATCTCGGCCTGCTCGCCGGCAGCCCGGGCCTGGATGTCGACCATGTGCGTTATGTGCGCATCGTCGATGTCGTGGGCGACGGCAGCGCCTTCGACGATTTCCCGGCCGCCTATGGCGGACCATTCCCGATCTACGATCCCTATCCCTCCACCGGTAGCGCCGGCTTCGACCTGGATGCGGTCGGCGCGATCCATTTCGCCGCCGCGACGGTGCCAGAGCCTGCGGCCTGGGTCATGCTTGCGAGCGGTATCGCCTGCCTGGGGGCGCTCGGTCGCCGCCGCTCGCGCCGCCTTGCGCCGAGCGCCCTGGTCTGACCCCTTACACTTGCTCATACGAATTGGGATATCGACATGATCCGCACGATTCTTGCCACGACCTTGTTGTCCTCATGTTTTCTCAGCACCGGAGCTTCGGCTGCGCTCAGTACCTTTGAGGATCTCGGCCTGCCCGGTCCCGAGAGCCACTACGTTCCGGATACCACGACGAGCGGCGCGTTTCCGTTCGTCAGCGGCGCGGCGACGTTCAATCACGACTACACGAATTTCGGTTTTCCCGGGTGTTGCTGGTCCGGCTGGGTGTATTCGAACCACACCGATACCAGCTCGGCCGGTTTCGACAATCAGTACAGCGCCTTCGCTGGCTCCGGCCATGGTGGCTCGGCCAACTATGCGGTCGCCTTCGTCGGCCCGTCCGACATCACGCTGACCGCGCCGACCACCGTTGGCGGCGCCTATTTCACCAACACCACTTATGCAGCGCTGTCGATGCGCGATGGTGACGGCTTCGCGAAAAAGTTCGGCGGCGCATCCGGCAACGATCCTGACTATTTCAAGCTCACGATCTCCGGGTTCGATGGCGCGCAGGACAAGGGCCAGGTCGACTTCTTTCTCGCCGACTTTCGCTTCGATGACCACGGACAGGATTACATCGTCAAGGATTGGACCTTTGTCGATCTGTCCGCGCTGGGCCAGGTCTCGCGGCTGAGTTTTCAGCTGACGTCCAGCGACAGCGGCCCGTGGGGCATGAATACGCCGGCTTATTTCGCGATGGACAATCTGACGACGGTGCCGGAGCCGGCTCAGTCCGCACTGCTGCTTGTGGGCCTGGCCTTGGTCGGGTTCTGCGCGCGCGGGCGGCTCGGCCGCGGTGCCGCCTGAACACCGACGGCGACGCCACGGTCGGTCCGGGTTGCTTGCACCCGTGGTCGGGGAGGCAGCGTGGATCGCTGCGATCCTGCGCCGGGTGTGCCCGGCCCTGGTCGCGATCGGCAGCGGGCTGACTCTTTTCGGACCGGCGGTTGCCGCCGGCGAGCCGGCCGCCAAGGAGCTGGAAGCGGTCGTCGTCACGGCTCCGGGCGTCGAGGGCCCGGGTGCAGACTCACCCCACAACGTCTCGGTCATCACCGCCGAGGACATCGCTCGTTCCGGTGCGAGCTCGGTCGCCGATCTGATCAGTCGCGAAGCCAATCTGACGCTGCAAAGCTTCTACGGCGGCGACAAGAAGGCCACGATCGGCATGCGCGGCATGGGCGATACCGCCGCGAGCAACGTCCTCATTCTGGTCGATGGCATGCGACTGAATGAATACGACCTGGCCGGCGCGGATCTGAGCTCGGTGCCCTTGTCCCGGATCGAGCGTATCGAGGTCCTGCGCGGCGGCGGTGCCGTGCGTTATGGCGACGGTGCCGTGGCCGGGGTCATCAATCTGATCACCCGCCGGCCCCGGGCCGGCCCGCTGAGTCTGGATTTCGAACATGCCCGCGGCTCGTATGGCATGGACGACACGCGCATGCGCCTGGGCGGAGGCAGCGGGCCCTTGGGGTTCAGCGTCGATCTCAGACAGCTCGACACCGAGGGTTTTCGCGACAATGGCGACCTGCGTACCAGCAATGCTTCGGGCGAGCTGCGACTGAGCGCGCCCGGCGCGCTGAGTTTCCTCGATGCCTTCGTGCGGCTCGACCGGCACACCGATCGACACGGCTTCCCCGGCCCGGTCAGCGCGGCCGACTTTGCGGCCGGCACGGCGGCCCGCCGCAGCACGAAAACCCCCTTCGATCGTGGCGAGACCGAGGACAGGGTCTGGACGGCCGGCCTCGAGGCCGATCTCAAGTCGGCGGGGCGGCTGGCGCTCCATGGCAGCTATCGTCAACATGCCAATGATTTCATTCTGAATTACTCACCGACGCTGCCCGCGGCGAGCCAGTTGTCCACCATCGCCTCGAAGCGCCGCGACCTGCAGCTTCGTTACGACAACGAACTGAGCGCATTCGGCATGACTCAGGAACTGAGTTTCGGGGTCAGCGCACAGTCCGCGAACTACGGTCGCTATGCCAATGGACGCGAGGTGCCCGAGCTGTCGAAGCGGAACCTCGGCGAACTGGATGGCCAAGCGGCATTCGCCGCCTTGACGCTGCGTCCCGACCCACGTTGGACGCTCCACGCGGGCCTGCGCAAGGATCGCACCAGGAGCCGCTTTTCGAAGGAGACGTTTACGCGGGATTGCCGTTTCATCCCCATACCTTTTCCACCCTTCGTCATGCCGGGCGGGTGTACGCCCTATGCCTACAAGCTGGATGAGCGCCGCGATGCGGTTTGGGACAATCATGGCTCTGAATTCGGCCTCAGCTGGCAGGCCTGGCCTCACACCACGCTCTATGCGAGTGTCACCCACCAGTTTCGCAGTCCCAACCTCGACGAAATGGCGCTGGCCGCAGTCGATCTGCGTCCGCAGTCCGGGCGCACCGTCGAAGGTGGCGCGCGCGCGCGCTACGGTGAGACGCTGTCTTGGGATCTGGCCTTGTTCAGGATGGTCAACCACGACGAGATCTATCTGAGCGCGGTGCCGAACATCAATCGCAACTACGATTTGCCGACCCGCCGGACCGGGGCCGAGTTCGCCGCACGCTGGCGCGCGACGAACTCGCTGTCCGTGCGCGCGAACCTGGGCTGGGTGGCGCCGCGCTTTGTCGGCGTCGACGCCGACATTCCGCACGTGCCGCGCCGCACGGCCAATGCCCAGATCGAATGGCGTACCAGCGAATGGGCGAGCCTGACGCTGGCCTTGCGCTACGTCGGCCGGCGCTTCGATGGCAACGACTTCACCAATCGTGCGCTGCCGCCGCTGCCGCATTATCTGATCGTCGATACCGCGCTGCGCATCAAGCTGGGCGCCGCCGAACTGATGGCCGGAATCAACAACCTCACCGACCGCGCCTATTCCACGCTCGCCTACAGCGCCACCTATTACCCCATGCCCGAGCGCAACGGCTTCGTGCGCCTGCGCGTCAGTTTCTGAGGGCGACGCGCGCCCGGTCGGTGCGCTGGAGCGCGTTCCGCCACCCAGTCGGCTTTGGGCCGGCCGGCATTCGGTTTATGATCGCGGGCCAAGCTGTTGAACAACATGATAAATGCCGGGCGGTCCCCGCACCGGAGACACGAGCACACACGAGGAGGAGCCGAATGCGCAGCCTTTGCGGCCTGGTGCAGGGCATCACTGCGATGTTCCGTTGGGGGGCCGTGGCCACGGTGGCCGCCATGGCCTTGCTGATCGCGTATGCGGTGCTGGTGCGCCTGGTCGCCGAGCCGATGGCGGCCGAGCACGAGTTGATCGAGCTGATGATGGTCGCCATGGTGATGCTCGGGCTCGCCTATACCGAGAAGACTCAGGGGCACATCATCATCGGCCTGTTGGTCGATCGCTTCCCGCCGCGCTGGCAGGTCGCAGCCGACCTGCTCGGCATGGTCCTGCTGGCGGCCTGCTGCGCGATGATCGGCTGGGCCAATGTGCGCGTGGCCGTCGAGTATGCGACCGACAGCCCGATGTCCACGGATTTTCTCGCGGTGCCGCTCTGGCCCTTCAAGGTCATCGTCGGTCTCGGATTCTGGTTGTGGGGCATGCAGGCCGTGGTTCGCATGGGTGAGCGGCTGCTTGACCCCGCTTCGGCGCGGCAGCCGTCGGGCCATGGGGGACGCGCATGAATCCGCCCGTCGAGACCATAGGCCTGATCGGCCTGGCGATCATGTTCGTGCTGATGTTCCTGCGCGTTCCCATTGCCGTGGCCATGGCGGTGCCGGGGATTGCCGGCGCCTGGTATCTGCGTGGCTGGGAGCCGATGATGACCGTGCTCGATACCGTCGTCTGGAGTCACAGTTACAGCTACACCTTGTCCACCATCCCGATGTTCGTGCTGATGAGCGAGCTGATCTATGTCTCCGGAATCAGCGGCGAACTGTTCGACGTGTTCCGCAAATGGCTCGGTGCGCTGCGCGGGGGGCTCGCGCTCGCGACCGTGGGCGCGTCGGCGATCTTCGCCGCGGCCTGCGGCTCCAGCGTCGCCAGCACCGCGACCATGGGCATCGTCGCATCCAAGGAAATGCAGAAGGCCGGCTATGCCGATTCCCTGGGCAGCGGAGCGATCGTCGCCGGCGGTACGCTGGGGATCCTGATCCCGCCCAGCACCGCTTTCATCCTGTATGGCATGCTCACCGAAGAATCGATAGGGAAACTGCTGATCGCGGGCATCCTGCCGGGGCTGTTGCTGACGCTGCTCTACATGCTGACCGTGTACGGCGCGGTGCTGCTGCGGCCACGGCTGGGCCCGCCGGTGGCGAAGAGTTCATGGCGGGAGCGCCTGTCGTCCTTGCGTTCGATCCTGTGGGTGACGATCCTGTTTGTGATCGTCATCGGCGGCATGTATGCCGGATTGTTCAGTCCCACCGAGGCCGCTGGTGTCGGTGCCTTCGGCGCCTTCCTCATCGCCTTGATCCGCCGCCGTCTGACGTCGAGGAACCTCGCGGAAAGCCTGACCAACACGGTGAAGGTCACCGGATTCCTGTTTGCCATCATCCTGGGCGCGTTCATTCTGAACTATTTCCTGGCGATCACCCGATTGCCGGCGGATCTCGCCAATCTGATAGGCGGGCTGGGCTGGCATCCGATCGCCGTGCTGATGTGCGTCCTGCTGATGTACCTGTTTCTGGGCGCGATCATGGATGCCTTGGCCATGGTGGTGATCACCATTCCGATCATCCTGCCGACGATCAAGGCACTGGGTTTCGACATGATCTGGTTCGGCGTGATCATCGTCGTCATGATCGAAATGGCGCTGATCAGTCCGCCCGTGGGCATGGGTTGTTTCGTGTTGCAGGGCGTCAATCCCAGGCTGCGCATGGCCGACATCTACCGGGGCGCGCTGCTGTTCATGCTGCCCATCGTCGTGCTCATCGCGCTGCTGGTCATGTTTCCCGACATCGTGCTGGTGTTGCCGCGCCTGATGGATTGACTCCGGACCAGGCAGGAGCCGCCATCGTCGGCGCCGAGGTCAGCGCTATTGCCGAGGCGGATCGGTGAGGGCGCCCAGGCGGAAATCGCGCATCGCCTGCTCGATTTCCGCCTGCGTGTTCATGACGAAGGGGCCGTGCTGGACGATGGGCTCGTTCAGCGGTCGCGCCGCGAGCAGCAGACAGCGCGCCGGGCCGGCGTGGGCACGCAGCACAACCCGGTCCCCGTCGCCGAGGATTCCCGCCTGTTGTGGGCCCAGCAGTCGAGCGTTTTCGTCCGGGCCGACCATGATTCCGCCGGCAAAGGGGTAGGCCAGGCCATTGTGACCCGGGTTGACATGGTGCTCGAAACGACCGCCCGCCAAAAGGGCGATATCGACGAACCAAAGTTCGGTGCTCAGGCCCCGCACCGGCCCGACGATGCTCTCGTCCTCAGTGAGCTCGAGCCGTCCGGCGATGAGCCGGACGTGCGCGCCGCCGTCCAGATCGGCCTCCGGGATCATGTCCGGCGTGATGTCCCGATAGGCGGCCGGTTTCATTTTTTCACGTGCAGGCAGGTTGATCCATAGCTGGAACCCATGCAATCGGCCGCGCTCCTGCAGCGGCATTTCAGAATGAATGATGCCGCGTCCCGCGCTCATCCACTGAGCGCCGCCGCTCACGAGCTCACCACGATGGCCCAGATGATCCTCGTGACGCATGCGACCTTCGATCAGGTAGGTGAGCGTTTCGAAGCCGCGGTGCGGATGCGCGGGAAAGCCGGCAATGTAGTCGTCTGGATTGTCGGAGGCGAATTCGTCCAGCAGCAGGAAGGGGTCGAGGCGAGCAGCTGCGGTCTGGCCCAGGCTGCGCCGCAAACGTACGCCCGCGCCATCGGACGCCGTGCGGGTGTGTACGGTGTGCATCAGCGCTCTCACGGACATGGTGAATCACTCCGTCGGGAGCGGTAGTAGGGGACAGACCACGGTTTCCCAGCCTACCTTGAGCTCAGGCAGGCAGGAATGCTCGCAAGCGCGTCGAGCGGCAGCCACTTGCCCGGCCGAACGATGGACTTGCTGTTCGATCGCACGAACGAGGGGCGCGTGATCAAGTGCCTGACGATCGTCGATGACGCTACGAACAAAACAGTGGCGATCGATCAAACGCCGTGATCCTTGAGCCAGCCGCGTGCGAGCTTCCATGCGTAGGCGGCGGCAGCCCTGTCGTAGGTGGGTCGGTAGTCGGCGTTGAAGCCATGATCCACGTCCGGGAATATCACCAGCTCGGAGCCGCTCGCAGATTTGGCTACGGCTTCGCGCATGCGCGCGACCGCCTCGGGTTTGATGTAGGCATCCTTGCTCGCGTACAGGCCCAGCACCGGCACCTTGAGTTCGGCGCCAAATTCGATCGGGTCGCGCGGCCGGATGGGCGATTTCATGCCCTCCAGCAGGCCGTAGTAGGCGACGGCGGCCTTGAGCTTGGGGTTGTGCAGCGCATAGACCCAGGCGGTACGCCCGCCCCAGCAATACCCCACCAAACCGACACGGTCGGTGCGGCCATGGCCGCTGGCGCCGGCAAAGGCGATGGCGGCATCGAGATCCGCACAGACCTGCGCATCCGGCACCTTGGTGACCACCTCGGACAGAATGGTGTTGATATCGCTCATCTTGGAGACATCGCCCTGGCGCGCAAACAGCTCCGGCGCGATTGCGTAGTAGCCGAGCTTGGCGAAGCGTCGGCACATGTCCTGGATATGCTCGTGCACCCCGAAGATCTCCTGCACGACCAGCACCACCGGGTGCCGGCCCGCCTTCGCCGGGCGCGCAACGTAGGCCGGGATCTGACCGTCCGCCACGGGCAGCTTGATTTCGGCCACCGACAGCCCCTTGGTATCGGTGCGGATGGCCTGCGCGTGCACAGGTTGCGCCGCCACGGCAAAGCCGACCGCCAGCGAGCTCATGACAAACTCCCGCCGCGTGAAATGACGCGGCGCTTCTTCGGTTTCGGGGTTTTGAAAATCAACGGATTTGAGGCCGTATTGCATCAGGTCCATCGCGCATGGCTCCTTTCGATCGTTGATCGCTGGGAAAAGGCTCGTGCGGACAGGCTCCGCATGCGCCACCAGTGATGGCGGCATCGGCTCAAGGGGCCCGGCGGGCCGTGCCGACGCTCACCATGTGGCAATTGTTTTACCACGTTCCCGTTGGTCAGATGCAGGCAGGGCCGTCACCGCTTACGCCAGGCATATTCGGATATCCCGCTGCGGCAGCGCTCGGATGCGTTCCGCATGCGGCCGGACATCCACACCCGCCGTTTCCCCGGCTCCAGCAGATTCCTTCCGAGATCACCTATGTCAATGCGCTGGCGACGAACCTCCACGGCGACGGCAATCGCTCCCGCGAAAGGTTCGGCTGGACGAACAGTTGCCAAGCCAGCGGCAGCAATCTAACATTAGTTAGAGGTCTGGCCGCCGAGGTGTTGTCCGCCGCGCCGGCTGCGGGACCGAGTTCCGCAAGGGCGGCCGCCCCGAGTCGGCGCTGCACCCGCACCATCACTTCATCGAGGAGATTTGCCATGGATGCACGCTACCAGCGGCTCGCCGATGTCTATGCCGAAGCCGTAACCAAGGCCTCGGCCGTGCGAGACCTGTTTGCGCGGGCGGGTTTGAATCCGCGCGACATCAAAGGCGTCGAGCAGTTATCGAAACTCCCGGTCACGAAAAAGGAAGCGCTGCTGGCTCTGCAGCGCGAGAATCCGCCGTTCGGCGGTTTCCTCGCCGCGGACATGTCGCAGGTGGCGCGCATCTACTGCTCGCCGGGGCCGATCCTGGAGCCTGCCGTACGCGGCGAGGATGTCCATGGCTTTCGCCATGCCTTCAAGGCGAGCGGCATCGGTCCTGGCGACATCGTGCTGAATACCTGGTCCTATCACATGGTGCCGGCCGGCCTGCTGTTCGACGAGGGCTTGCAGGCCCTGGGGGCGACCGTGATACCGAGCGGCGTCGGCAACACCGAGCTGCAGGCGCAATTGATTCTGGAGCTCGGGGTGACGGCGATATGCGCGAGCACCGGCTTCTTCGTCGCACTCGCCGAGCATATCGAAAGTACCGGCAAGAAGCTGCCCGAGGACTGGAAGGTGAAGGTCGCCTTCCTCGGCGGCGAGTTCGGCGACTGGATGGGCAAGCGCCGACGCCTGGAGGAACGCTACCGGCTGCGCACGTCGTCGGCCTATGCCACCGCGGACCTCGGCATCATCGCCTTCGAGGACGGCGGCGAGGGCTATCTGAGCCACCCCGACCGCATCGTGCAGATCTGCGATCCGGTGAGCGGTCAGCCGCTTGCTGCCGGCGAACCGGGCGAGATCGTCGTCACCCAGCTTCATCCGGGCTGGCCGATGATCCGTTTCGGCACCGGCGATGTCGCGTTTGCGCTCGAAAGCTTCGAGGATGGCACCGCGCGGCGCATTTCCGCGTTGCAGGGGCGCGTCGGCCAGGCCGTCAAGGCGCGCGAAATTTTCGTGTATCCGCGCCAGATCGAGGAGGTGAAGATCGCGGTCGCCGGCATCCAGGCCATCCAGTGTGTGGTCTCGCGGCCGGCGTCGCGTGAAGAGATTGCACTGGAGGTCGAACTGGCCCCGGGCGCCGATGCCGAGCAGGTGGGGGGCGCCGCCCGGGAGGCTTTCCAGCGCTTTTCGCGTTTGCGTGCCGATCACTTCCGGGTGGTCGCCGCCGGCAGCATCAAGCCGGAAGCGCCGCTGGTGGTGGACCGCAAGGATGTCTGAACCGGCGAGATCGGCCGGCGCAACCGGACCGTCTGGAAGCGAGCTGGTCGATTGGGCCGTGACCAGCCGCCGCTCGGTGCGCGCGTTCCTGCCCACGCCGGTGCCGCGTGCGACCGTGGAGGCGATCCTCGCGGTCGCGAGCCGCGCGCCCAGTGGTTCGAACCATCAGCCCTGGCGCGTCCATGTGCTGAGCGGTATGGCCAAGGCGCGGCTGTCGGCTCGCATTCTGGCAGCGCACGACGCCGGCGATCACGGCAGCTGGCCGAACGACTACTATCCGGCCCAGTGGCCGGAGCCCTATCTCGCGCGTCGTCGCCAGCTCGGCTGGGCGCTCTATGGCACGCTCGGCATTACCCGCGGCGAGAAGGTGCGCATGCACCATCAGCACGGACGCAACTACCTTTTTTTCGATGCACCGGTGGGCATGATCTTCACGATCGACAGGCGTCTGGGCCGGGGCAGCTGGCTGGACTACGGCATGTTCCTGGAGAACGTGATGATCGCCGCGCGCGGCCACGGCCTCGATACCTGCGCACAGGCGGCCTTCGTTCCGTATGCCGGGATCCTGCACGAGGAGCTGGCGCTGGGCGTCGAAGAAAGTATCGTCTGCGGCATGGCATTGGGTTATGCCGATCCGGCCGCACCGGAGAACACGCTGCGCTCGGAGCGGGAGCCGGTCGCCGCGATGGCCCGGTTCATGGGCTGGGAATGACCCCGCCCGCCGTACTTCAACTCGTCACGCTACCGACCCACGAAACAATGAATGACAAACAGCTGTTGAGCGAAGCACGTCGGATGGCTTCGCTGGATGCGCACATGCAACATCTCGGCATCGAGGTGGTTTCCGTTGCGCTGGGGCGCGCCGTGCTCAGCCTGAAGGTGGTGGAGAAGCACCTGAACTTCAATCGCACCTGCCATGGCGGCGTGATCTTCTCGCTGGCCGACGCCGCCTTCGGCATGTGCTCCAGTACCCACGGTGTCGGTGGCGCGGGCATAGCCGCCAACATCACCTATCAGGTGGCCGTGCAGCTGGGCGAGACGCTCACCGCCACCGCCGTCGAGGTCTCGCGCCAGCGCCGCTTCGGCGTCGTGCAGATCGAGGTCAGGCGCGACGACGGCAAGCTCGTCTCGAGCTTTCTGGGCACGTCCTACATCAGCGGCAAGCCGATCGCGCTGCCCGAAGCCTGATCACAGGGCATCGACCGGGATTTTCAGATACCGGGTGCCGTTGCTCTCCGGCGGCGGCAGCTCGCCGGCCCGGATGTTCACCTGGATGGCCGGCAGGATCAGCACCGGCATGTCCAGTGTCCGGTCACGCGCGGTGCGCATCGCCACGAACTCGGCCTCGCCGACACCCTTGCGGAGATGGATGTTGCCGGCCTTCTGCTCGGCGACCGTCGTATACGCTATCGGCGCACGACCAGCGGGCGGGTAGTCATGGCAGACGAACAGCCTCGTCTCGTCCGGCAGGCTGTAGAGCCGCTGCACGGATTGGTACAGCATGCGCGCATCGCCGCCGGGGAAGTCGCAGCGCGCCGAGCCGATATCCGGCGGAAACAGCGTGTCGCCGATGAACACCGCGTCTCCGACGAGATAGGCGACGTCGGCCGGGGTATGTCCGGGCAGAGCCCAGACCCGCCCTTCCAGTTTGCCGATCGCAAATCGCTCGCCGTCCGCGAACAGGTGATCGAACTGCGAACCGTCCACGGGGAAGCCCGGCCCGAGATGATAGATGCTGCGGAACACCGTTTGCACCTGGCCGATGCGCGCGCCGATACCAGTCTTGCCGCCCAGGCGGCGCTTGAGGTAGGCCCCGGCGGACATGTGGTCGGCATGAGCATGGGTTTCGAGTATCCACGCGATATTGAGCTCGAGCCGCGTCACGAATTCGACGATGCGGTCCGCCGACGCGGTCGAGGTCCGGCCCGATTTCGGATCATAGTCCCACACCGGGTCGATGATCGCGGCTGCACCCCGAGGCTCATCCCAGACGACATGGCTCGCAGTCCCGGTGACCGGATCGAAGAAGGTTTCGACTCGAGGGGTCGGGATGGGGGCAGAATTTGCGTGTGCGCTCATGGGTGGGCTCCGGACGGTGGTGGGTCATCTTCACGAAAAACATTATATTTACAGTTATTATATTTTTCAATATAATCAATGTCTGGGTTTGCCCCCCTCTTCCTTCAACCACTCTTTTTGAACTTGAAGCGATCCATGAGTGAAGCCACGTGTTCAGGTGTAGCCGAACGCATGCGTGTTGCTGCAAGCCGGGCGACCGGTCTGCTCAGGATACTAGCCAACGAGGAGCGCCTGTTGCTGTTGTGCCAGCTGACCGAGGGTCCGTGTTGTGTGGGGGAACTCGAACGATTGCTGGGCATTCGCCAGCCCACGTTGTCCCAGCAGCTGGGCGTGTTGCGCAAGTCCGGGCTGGTCGACACCCGGCGTGAAGGCAAGTCGATCCATTACCGCCTGGCCAGCGCCGAAGCCCGCGCGCTGATCGAGCATCTGTACCGACAATTCTGCCTGGAAGAAAGGAGTTCCGATGCACATTGACTGGCAGGCCTTCTCTCCATGGACCGCCCTTGCCGGCGGCGTGCTGATCGGACTGGCGGCATCGCTGTTCGTATTGCTGAACGGTCGCATCGCCGGCATCAGCGGCATCCTGGGCGGACTGCTCCGGCCGCATCGACGGGACGTGTCGTGGCGGCTGCTCTTCGTCGCGGGCATGCTGCTCGCTCCGGTCGTCTATCGTGCCGCAGGCGGCGAGCTGGAGGTCCGCCTTCAGGCAGGAACCGGCACGCTGGTCTTGGCGGGGTTGCTGGTGGGTCTGGGCACCCGCTATGGGGCCGGCTGCACCAGCGGGCACGGTGTCTGCGGGCTGTCCCGCCTGTCTCCGCGGTCCGTGGTCGCCACGCTGTGCTTCATGGCCGCGGGCTTCCTGAGCGTTTTCGTGGTTCGACACGTGTGGGTTTGAGGAGGTCAAATGGTTCAGCTATCTGCGTTCGTCATCGGCTTGTTGTTCGGTTTGGGACTGATAGTCTCGGGCATGAGTGATCCGGCCAAGGTCATCGGTTTCCTCGATCTGGCCGGCGACTGGGATCCCTCGCTCGCCTTCGTGATGGGGGGTGCGATCGCGCCGGGGCTGGTGGCCTTCAAACTCGCCGGTCGGCGTGCGCGATCCCTGCTGGGTGAGCCCATGCGCCTGCCGACACGCCGCGACTTCGATCCGCCGCTGGTGCTCGGCAGCCTGGCATTTGGCGTCGGCTGGGGGCTGGCCGGCTTTTGCCCGGGTCCGGCCCTGGTCGCCACCGGCGCGGGGGTGGGCGGCGCTCTGGTGTTCACGCTGGCCATGTTGGCCGGCATGGGACTGTTCGAGTTGAAAGGCGTGCTCGATCCAGGCCGCGGCCGCTGACATGGCCTGGCCAGCCTGGCTTGCGCCCACGCTGCGCGGCTACCGCAGGGAGTGGCTCGCCGACGATCTGCCGGCCGGGCTGGTGCTGGCGGTACTGCTGCTGCCGCAGAGCCTCGCCTACGCCATGCTGGCCGGCCTGCCCCCTCATTTCGGCCTGTATGCG
Source organism: Rhodocyclaceae bacterium (assembly GCA_022072095.1). GTDB lineage: Bacteria > Pseudomonadota > Gammaproteobacteria > Burkholderiales > Rhodocyclaceae > JAJVIJ01. Next base: position 6,541 of record JAJVIJ010000027.1, on the reverse strand, counting down.
AGCATCTTTCCGGTGCTGGCGTACGCGCTGCTCGGCAGCAGCACGCTCATGGCCGTGGGGCCGGTGGCCGTGGTGGCATTGATGAACATGACGACGCTGGCGCCGCTGGCGACACCGGGGTCCGAGCGCTACATCGCGCTGTCGGCGCAGTTGGCCTGGTTGTCGGGGGCCATGCTGCTCGCGCTAGGCTGGCTGCGGCTCGGATTTCTCGCGCGCCTGTTGAGCCACGCGGTCATGGGCGGGTTTGTCACCGGCGCGGCCTTGTTGATCGTGATCGGACAGTTGCCCGGCCTGCTGGGTGTGCCGGCAGCCGGGACCTCTGCGCTCGACCAATTGACCGCACTTATGTCGAGGTTGGGCGAAGCGCATCGCGCCACCGCCGCGCTCGGCCTCGCGAGTCTGCTGCTGCTCGTCGTCGGCCAGCGTTTCCTGACGCGGGGCCTGCTCCGGTTCGGGCTGTCGATGCGCAGCGTGCAATTGTCATCACGTCTGTGGCCACTCGTCGTCGTCATGCTGGCCACCACGACGGTCGCGCTGGCCGAGCTGGGCGCGAACCATGGCGTCGCCGTGGTCGGTGTCATTCCGTCCGGCATCGCCATGCCGGCACCGGTCTGGCCGACGGATACGTCCTCGTCGGGCCTGTGGCGCGGCGCCCTGGCCATCGCCCTGGTCAGCTTCGTCGAAAGCGTGTCGGTGGCCCAGGCCCTGGCGCTGCGCCGGCGCGAACGTGTACGGCCGGATGCGGAACTGCTCGGCCTGGGGCTCGCCAAGCTGGTTGGAGGCTTTTCCGGCGCCTTGTCGGTAAGCGGCAGCTTTTCCCGGTCAGCGATCAATGCCACCGTCGGCGCCCGCACACAGCTCGCAAACATCATCGCGGCGGCGGTGCTGGGGCTGTTTGCGCTGGCCGCGACCGGCCTGTTTCAATCGCTGCCCCTGGCCACGCTGGCGGCGACCATCATCGTCAGCGTGCTCGGACTGATCGACATCACCGGCGTTGCCCGGATGGCGCGTTTCGATCGCGGTGACGCCTCTGCTTGGCTGTTGACCGCGCTCGGCACGCTCGTGTTCGGCGTGGAGGCGGGCATTCTTTCCGGCCTGGTGACGTCGCTGGCGGTGCTGCTGTGGCATGCGAGCCATCCACACATTGCGGTCGTCGCACCCCTGCCCGGGACGGGTCACGTCAAGAACGTCGCCCGCCATGCCATCAGCCGACCACGCGGCGTACTGGCCCTGCGCATCGATGAAAATTTGTTCTTCGGCAACATCACGGCGCTGATCGAGCGGGTCGAACTCGAGCTGGAGCAGGCGCCCGACGCGCGCCACGTCGTGCTGGTGCTGTCGGCGGTCAATGGCGTGGACTACTCGGCGCTGGAGAGCCTGGAAGCGCTGGACCGCGATCTGGCGGCGCAGGGCATCGTCCTGCATCTCGCGGAAATCAAGGGCCCCGTACTCGACCGGCTCCGGCGCAGCCGCTGGCTGGCCACGATGGAGGGACGCATCCATCCCTTTGCCGCCGACGCCGTGAGCACGCTCGTCGATCGATCGCAAGCGGATGGCTCCGACGACACCATAGACCGGAGGCAAGCCCAGTAGTCCCCGCCCACCTGGCAAAAAGGGTGAACTCGTTACATTTTCGTTGCAGCCACATACTAAGCTTGCTTATAATTAGTAAGCTAATATTTAGGTGGCTACCTGATGCCCTCTTCGAAGCCTTCCTCAGCGCTGCGCGGTCGGGCCGCGCAGCGCGTCGACGCCGGTGGCGTCGACCAATCGCGCTTCGGCGCACTGCTGAATGAAACCGCGCGGCTCTGGCGGCAGCGCTTGGATGCGCGCCTGAAGCCTCTGGGCTTGAGCCAGTCACAGTGGCTGGTGCTGGTCAAACTGCCCACCGAGGGCCTATCCCAGGTCCTGCTGGCTGATCTCGTCGGTGTCGAGGGTGCGAGCCTGGTCGGCTTGCTCGATCGACTGGAGACGAATGGCTGGGTCGAACGCCGGATCAATGACGCCGATCGTCGCGCCAAGGTCGTGCTGCCGACGACCAAGGCGGTGAGCGCGCGCGCCCGAATCCAGGCGGTCGCCGCCAGCCTGCGCGCCGAGGTGCTGGCCGGCTTCGACGACGACACGATCGGTGCGACGATCGACTTCCTGGCCACCGTTCGCGAACGACTGGAGAAACTCGATGGTTGAGCGCATCGGCAAGTGGGCTCGTGGCGACCGCTCGCTGGGCGGCCGCATCCGGCTGGTCGTGATTCTGGCCGCAGCCATCGGACTGCTCTATGCGGGCGCGCGCTGGGTGCATTGGCGCTACACGCACGTGCATCTGATCGATGCGCGCGTCGCCGCGGAAACGGTCACCGTGGCGAGCCGTTTGCCAGGGTGGCTCGTCAGGCGCCCGGCCGAGGAAGGCCAGATCGTCGAGGCCGGACAACTGCTCGCTGAAGTGTATGGCGAGAACGCCAAGCTCGATCTCGCCGCGATGGAGGTGCAGTTGCGCGCGGCCGAGGCCGAGGTGCGCAAGCTCCAGGCGCAGATCGTGCAGACACGCGCCGCCACCGGTGCCGCGCTGGAGGAGGCGGCGAGCCGCAAGGTGGCCGCCGAACGCGCCCTCGCCGTCGTCGGCGAACAGGTGAAATCGCTGCACGAGGATTTTCGGCGCGACGAGCGCCTGGCTGCGCAGCAGATGGTGTCGGCGCAACGTCTGCTGCACAGTCGCACGGCGCTGACCACGGCGCAGATGGATTTCGAACGGCAGCGCGCGGAGGTCCTGGCGGCCGAAGCGCAGGTGCGACGTGCTCAGGCCGGAACCCAGATCGAGGCGCTGGTCGCCGATGCAGAGCGCGCGACGGCGGAAGCCGAACAGTTGCGTGCGCGCATCGCGGCGGCCAGGCTCGATGTCGCCGATCGGGCGATCAGGAGCACGATTCGCGCCGTGATCGACCGCACTTACGCGAACGCCGGCGATTACCTGGCGGCCGGCCAGCGCATCCTGCAGATGCACGACCCGGCACGGATCTGGATCGAGGCGAACGCCAAGGAAACGGAAATCGAGCACGTCCGCGTCGGCCAGGAGGTCGAGATCGATGTCGATGCCTATCCGGACCGCGTGTTTCGCGGCAAGGTGACGCGGATCGGCAACGCCGCCACGAGTACCTTCGCGCTGTTGCCCAACCCCAATCCATCCGGGAATTTCACCAAGGTGACGCAGCGCATCCCGCTGCGCATCGAGGTGCGGCAGGTCGAGAACCTGTTGCGGCCGGGGATGATGGTGGAGGTGACGATCAATGTCAGTGGATCGTGATGACCTGACGATCCTGTTCGAGCGCTACGGTCCGGGCTATCGCTGGCTGGCGACCGTCGCAGTCATGACCGGCACCATCACCGTGGTGCTGGCGTCCACCATCGTGAACGTGGCCCTGCCCGACATCATGGGCAGTTTCGGCATCGGCCTGGACAAGGCGCAATGGCTGTCCACGGCGTTCCTTGCGGCCATGACGGCCGGCATGCTGCTCACATCTTGGTTCACCGACAACTTCGGCGTACGTCCGACCTTCACCTGGGCACTCGCGGTGTTCGCGGCATCGTCCTTCCTCGGTGGCATTGCTCCGAACGAAGATGTGCTGATCCTAGCCCGGGTCGGTCAGGGCACCACTGCAGGCATCGTGCAGCCACTGGCGATGCTGATGATCTACCAGGTTTTTCCGATCGAGTGGCGCGCGCGTGCGACCGGCATCTATGGCATCGGCGTGATCCTGGCGCCGGTGGTCGGCCCGACCGTCGGTGGCTGGCTCACCGACAACGTGAACTGGCGCTACGTATTTTTCATGAGCCTGCCCGGCTCCATCCTCGCGATCTTCCTCGGACTGATCTTTCTGCCGGGCCGGCTGCCCAATACCCGTCCGCGTCGCTTCGACTGGTGGGGGCTGGCGCTGTTGCTGGTCTTTCTCGGGGCGATCCTGACCGCGCTCGCAAACGGTCAGCGCGAAGGCTGGACTTCCGGGTTCGTGCTGAGGCTGTTCGCATTGTCGGCGGCATCAGTGCTGGCCTTTGTCCTCTGGCAACTGCGTTGCCCGACACCGCTGATGCGCATGGAGGTGTTCGCGAACCTCCGCTTCAGTGCCGGCGCGCTGGTCGCGTTCATTTTTGGCGCCGGCATCTTCGGCACGCTTTATCTGATCCCGCTGTTCGTCCAGTCCGTGCTGGGCTATACGGCCACGCGCGCCGGCGAGCTGTTGATGCCCAGCGGCCTCGTCATGGGCGTCGCCTTCCCGATAGCCGGCCGCCTCGGCGACATGATTTCGCCGCGCATTCCGATCGTGTGCGGCCTGGTGGTGTTTGGCTTCTCCAATATCCTGTTCTACTGGGCCGATGCCGACACCGGTTTCTGGGCGATTGCGTTCTGGATCATCCTGGGGCGGATCGGCCTGTCGTTCATCATGCCTTCGCTCAACGCGGGAGCGCTGTCCCGCCTGCCGCCCGAGTTGCTCGGACAGGGTACGGGCTCGATCAACTTCGTCCGGCAACTGGGCGGGGCGCTCGGCGTCGGCATGCTGTCGGCCTATGTGGACCGGCGCTACGCGTTCCACGCCGACGCCTTTGTCTCGACGCAAAACGCGGGCAACAGCAGTCTGGCGGCGCTGCGGACGCAGATCGAAGCCCTGCTCGGCCGCAGCGGCTTGCCGGACACCCAGCTCGCCGGCGGTACTTACGACTACGTCGGCAAAGTCATCGCGGCGCAGGCCAACGCGGCGTCGTTCAACGACGGTTTTGCGATCGCCGGCCTGGTCTTCGCGCTGGCCATCCTGCCGGCACTGATCATGCGCGGGCTGCCGCATCGGCGTCCCTGAGCCACCTGGGGATTGTTGACGCGCCCGTCCGGGCGCTTCGGTCACGCCGGTCGCTACTCGACGAGGCCGTGCTTCAAGCTGTAGTGCGTCAGCTCCGAATTGTTTTTCAGACCCATCTTTTCGAGCAGGCGCGCGCGGTAGACGCTGACGGTCTTGACGCTCAGGTTCAATTCCTCGGCGATGCCGGTCAATGTCTTGCCCGACGCGATCAGGCACAGGGTTTGATACTCGCGATCGGACAGGCGCTCGTGCGGGGCGCGGTCGCTGTCCTCGCTGATCGCGTTGGCGAGCTGTTCGGCCAGCGATGCGCTGACGTACTTCTTGCCGGATGCGACCTGGCGCAGCGCGTGCACCAGCTGATCGGGCGCGCTCTGCTTGTTCATGTAGCCCGAGGCACCGGCCTTCAGCGCCCTGACCGCGTAGTGCTCCTCCGGATGCATCGACAGCATCAGGACCGGAAGGCGCGGAAACTCCTTCTTGATGAGCTTGAGCGTATCGATGCCATTGCGGTCGGGCATGGAGACATCGAGCAGCACCAGGTCCACCGCGGTCTGCCGCAGAATCTGCATCGCACGCGCCCCATTGTCCGCCTCGGCAGCGACCACGAAGTCGCCGTTTTCACCCAGGATCTGGCGCAAGCCATGACGCACGATGGCGTGGTCGTCGGCGATCAAAATGCGGATCTTGGCAGTCATGGCGGTCCCGCCTTCCTCATGGAGTCGCCGGCGGAGCGATGGGCACCGACAGGCTCAGGCGGGTCCCTCCCTCCGGCCGGGGCTCGACCAGAAACCGGCCGCCGAGGTGATGGACGCGCTCGCGCATGCCGCGTACGCCAAAGGAACGGGGCTTGGCAAAATCGGACGACGACACTCCGCGACCATTGTCGAGGATTTCGAGGCTGAGCTCGTCGGGATGGCCGTTCAGCCGGACCTCGACTCGGCTGGCGCCGGCGTGCTTGGCGATATTGGTCAGTGCCTCCTGGAATACGCGGAACAGGGCGACCGCGGTGGTGTCGTCGCAATCGATGTCGTAATCGATGTGCTGCATGTGACACTCGATGCCGGTTCGTTGCGCAAAGTCCTCCGCGTGGCACTCCAGCGCGGCCGGCAGGCCGAACTCCTTCAGGATCCCGGGCCGCAGCTCGCGCGCGACATGGCTCGCGGTGGCGATGGCGTCATCGCTGAGCCGTTCGAGTTCACGCGCTCGTTCGACCAGTTGCGGCATCGTTGCGGGCAACTTACCGGCCAGCAGCGCCGCGGCGAACTTGATCGCCACCAGCGTGCTGCCCAGCTCATCGTGGATGTCATGGGCGATGCGCTCGCGCTCCTCCTCCTTGACGACCTGTAGATGGGAGGACAATTCGGCCAGCTCCAGGCGCGATGCGCGCAGCGCCGCCTCGGCCTCCTTGCTTTGCGTGATGTTGGAAATGATGCCTTCCCAGAGCAGGCTGCCGCCGTTCACGCGGCGCGGGGAGGAACGCACGTTGATCCACTTGAGCGTGCCGTCCGCGAGCCGGATACGCCCTTCCCAGTTCAACAGCGCGAGCCGCTCCTCGGAAGCGCGCAACCCCGCCTCGAGCGAAGTTCTATCGTCCGACAGGATCTGGGCGAGGAAGGCGGAGGCATCCGCCAGCAGCGATTCGGGGGGATCGCCGAGGAGGGCGACGCAGCCATCGCTGACGAACAGGAAACGCAGTG
>JAJVIJ010000056.1 GCA_022072095.1 Rhodocyclaceae bacterium | reverse complement strand
GCCTGCCCTAGCCCTCCACAGCCTGCCGTTGCGCCCGCTTGCGCTCGTGTTCCTTCAGGAATCGCTTGCGCAGGCGAATCGACTTAGGTGTGACTTCGGCCAGCTCATCGTCGGCAATGAACTCGACGGCGTATTCCAGCGTCAGCGCGATCGCCGGCGTGATCTTGATCGCTTCGTCCTTGCCGGAAGCGCGAAAATTGGTCAGCTGCTTGCCGCGTACCGGATTGACCACGAGATCGTTGTCGCGCGTATGAATGCCGATGATCATGCCCTCGTAGAGCGGATCGCCGGCGCGGACGAACATGCGGCCACGGTCGTCGAGCTTGCCGAGTGCATAGGTGACGGCCTCACCGTCCTCGCCGCTGATCAGTACGCCATTCTTGCGCCCGGCTATTTCCCCCTTGTAGGGCTCATAGCCATCGAAAATGGTGCTCATGAGCCCGGTGCCGCGCGTCAGATTCATGAATTCATTCTGGAAGCCGATCAGACCACGAGCCGGCACACGATATTCCAGGCGCGCGCGGCCCAGCCCATCGGCGCTCATGTCGATCATTTCGGCACGGCGTTCGCCCAAGGCCTGCATCACCCCTCCCTGGTGCTGTTCGTCGACGTCGACGGTCAGCAGCTCGATCGGCTCATGGCGCTCGCCGTGCAGCTCGCGGAACACCACGCGAGGCTTGGAGATCGCCAGCTCATAGCCTTCGCGGCGCATGTTCTCGATCAGGATGGTGAGGTGCAATTCGCCACGCCCCGCCACCTCGAAAATGCCGTCGTCGTCGGTATCCTTCACCCGCAGTGCGACATTGACCTGCAATTCGCGATCGAGGCGCTCGCGGATCTGTCGGCTGGTCACGAACTTGCCTTCACGCCCGGCAAACGGCGAGGTATTGACGCAGAAGTTCATCGTCAAGGTCGGTTCATCCACCTGCAACATGGGCAATGGATGCGGATCCTCCGGATCGGTCAGCGTCATGCCGATGCCTATGCTTTCGATGCCATTCACGAGCACGATGTCGCCAGGCCCGGCCAACTCGGTGGGTCGCCGCTCCAGACCGTCGAAGGTGAGCACCTGATTGACCCTGGCCCTGAACGGTGTGGAGCCAGGTCCTGAATACACCGCCACATCCTGTGCCGGCCGCAAGGTACCCTGATTGATCCGGCCAACGCCGATTCGCCCGACATAGCTGGAGTAGTCGAGCGAGCAAATCTGCAATTGCAGCGGAGCCGCGGCCGCTCCCTGATGCGCCGGCACATGGGTGAGCACGGCATCGAACAATGGCGACAAGTCGTGACCCACCTGCCCCGCCTCCAGGCACGCCCAGCCGTTCAGGCCCGATGCGTAGACCACCGGAAAATCGAGCTGTGCCTCGCTCGCGCCGAGCCGGTCGAAAAGATCGAAGGTGGCATTGATGACATGGTCGCAACGCGCGCCCGGACGATCGACCTTGTTCACGACGACGATGGGCTTGAGTCCGAGCGCCAACGCCTTCTTGGTGACGAAACGCGTCTGTGGCATCGGCCCCTCGACCGCGTCGACCAGCAGCAGCACGCCATCCACCATGGAGAGCGCCCGCTCGACCTCGCCGCCGAAATCGGCGTGGCCTGGGGTATCGACGATATTGATATGCGTGTCCCGCCAGCGCACGGCGCAATTTTTTGCCAGAATCGTGATGCCGCGCTCACGCTCAAGGTCGTTGTTGTCCATGACCCGTTCGGTCAGTTGCTGATTCTCCCGGAATGTGCCGCTCTGGCGCAGCAGTTGATCGACGAGCGTGGTCTTGCCATGGTCGACATGGGCGATGATGGCGATGTTGCGGATTGTCTGGTTCATTGGACGATTCGTGGTTCGGTTCTGGAAGTACGACGGCAATCGGGGCAGGCAACTGTCCCGCGCGGTCTGTTGGTGATCATCGTCGGGGCTCGGCGGCAAGCGGATACAATGCCCGGGCGGTCCGTCACACCCACCCGAGTGACCCGAAAACACTGAAAGATGGAAGAAAATCAGGACCCTCCCCACACCGAAGCGTCGCCTGCCACGGCAGTCGGCAGAGCCGCGCGACGTCCCGCCTGGCTTCGTATCGGTGCGGGCTCCCGCCTGCGATCGGTCCTGTTATGGGTGACAGCCCTTATTGTACTGTGGGCCGGCCTTGGTTTCCTGGTCGCACCGTCGATCGTGCGCACGCTCGGCGAGCGCGAGCTGACACGATTGCTGGATCGCGAGGTTCGCGTTGGACAGGTAGCGGTCAATCCATTCGTGCTGTCTGTCGAGTTGCGAGCCGTTTCGCTACGCGAGCGGGACGGCGGTGACGCGGCACAGGTCGAGTCGCTTTACCTGAATCTCGAATCGAGCTCGCTGGTCCATGGCGGCGTCGTCGCGAGTTCACTGCGCGCGCGCGGCGTGCAGATCAAGCTGCGACGCGATGCGTCGGGCCGTTTCAACTGGTCCGACGTCATCGAGCGCCTTCTGAATCAACCACCGTCCGATAGCCCGCTGCGCTTCGCATTGCACAACATCGAACTGGCCACGTTGCGCGCGGAGTTCGACGACCACGTATTGCGCGAAAAGCATCTGGTCGAGGAAGTCGCGCTCACGATACCGTTCATTTCCAATTTGCCTGCCGAGGTCGATACCTTCGTCAAGCCGTCCCTGTCCGGAATACTGGACGGCGCAAGGTTTGCGCTGGGTGGAACGAGCAAACCGTTCAGCACCACGCGTGAATCGAGTCTGTCACTCAAGCTCGACGCGCTGAACCTGCCGCGCTATACCGCCTTGTCCCCGGTGCGGTTGCCATTCCTTCTGTCCAGCGGACAGTTGTCAGCGGACATCGCACTCACGTTCGCGCAGCCCACCGGCAAGGTGCCCATGCTCAAGCTGAGCGGCCGGCTGGGGCTCTCGGAGGTCGCCCTGGAAGATCGCGCGCGCGCGCCGCTCTTTCGGTTCGCGCGCCTCGATATCGATGTCGGGCGCCTCGAGCCTCTCGCCCGTCGACTGGAGGTGAGCGCGATCAAGCTGAGCCGGCCCGAGCTGTCCCTGGGCATGGATGCCGATGGCAGGGTGAATCTGGCAACCCTGTTGCCCGACGCCAAGCCCGAACCATCCGTCACCGCCACGCCTACGCCATGGACCTACCGGTTTGCGAAGATCGAGCTCCATGGCGGGCGATTGCAACTACGCGACGCCTCGGTCTCACCCGCGCTCGAAACACAGATCGACGAGATCGAGATCGCGCTGAAAAACCTGGGCAGCGATGCCTCGACGCCGGCCGAGCTGACTCTGTCCGCGCATACCGACGATGGCACGCGCCTGTCGCACGCCGGTCAGATCAATTTATCGGCCAAGGAAGGTCGCGGCCGCATCACGCTGGACACACTCCAGCTTGCGCGCTACACGCGCTATCCGGCCCGCATCGTTCCGGAGCTTGCCCGACTCGATGGTCAGCTTTCGGCCCAGGCCGACTACGAGCTGAAATGGCCGTCCGGCCATCTCGACGGCCAGCTCCAGATCCGGCAACTGGGCCTGTCCGGCCTGCGGATGCAGCTACGTGGGTCCAAGGAGCCGCTGGTGTCGGATCTGCGGCTCGATGTGACGGGCGGCAGGATCGATTTAGCGACCCGACAACTCGTCGTCGACACGATCAGCATGTCAGGTGGCGGGCTGGCGCTGGCGCGCGAGCGGGATGGCCGCTTTAACCTTGCCGGCCTGCTGCCATCCGGCCCCGCGCCAAGTACCCCCACCGACGCCGGCACCACAGCCTGGAGCTACGCGATCGGAAAACTGTCTCTGCGCGACACGCGGTTCGGACTGGAGGATCGGTCCGCGACCACGCCCAGGCGCATCGATATCGACCAGACCGTGCTGTCCGCGACCGGCGTCTCCAGCGCTCGCGGCGCACGTGCACAGATCGAGCTCGCGGCACGGATCAACCGGCGCGGCAAGCTTGCGCTGGGTGGCGCCATCGGCCTGCAACCGCAATGGGCGAACCTGAAGCTGGATGCTCGCGCCATCGATGTCACGCCGGTGGAGCCCTACCTGGCCGAATACTTCGAGATCGGCTTGTCGCGCGGCGAACTGTCCGCCCAGGGTCGCCTCGAGTTTCAGCGCACCGCAGGAGGCTCGCCGGTCATCCGTTATCGAGGTGAACTCGGTATCGCCAATGTGCGCACGCTCGACCGCATCAACGCCGAAGAGTTCGTGCGTCTGAAAAACCTGGGCCTATCCGGGATCGAATTCCAGAGCGAACCCTTGGTACTGAGTGCGCGTGAGCTCACGCTGGATGACTTTCGCACACGACTGATCCTGAATGAAAAAGGCGAACTCAACCTGCGCGAACTGGACGTCGAGCGTGCGCCCCCCCAGCCACCGGCTGCGGCCATTGCTCCCGCCACGCCCCCCGCCGGATCGAAGGCGCGTGCTGTCGTGCGCATCGATCGCATCGCCGTTTCCGGTGGCGATGTCATGTACAGCGACCGATTCATCAAGCCCAATTTCAGCGCCCGCATCATCGGCCTCAAGGGTACGGTCAGCGGCCTGAGCTCCGACCCATCCAAGACGGCAACGCTGGACATGTCCGGACGTGTCGACGGCTCGGCCCCGGTTGCCGTGAGCGGAGCGCTGAACCCACTGCGCCCGGACCCCTTCCTCGATTTGCGCGCATCGGTGCGTGATTTCGATCTGCCCGCGGTTTCGACCTACTCCGGCAAGTACGTCGGTTATGGCATCGAACGCGGCAAGCTTTCCGCCGACCTCCAGTACAAGATCGAACAGGGGCAGCTGCTCGCGCAAAATCGGATCGTGCTCAATCGGCTGACTTTCGGGCACGAGGTCGACAGCCCGACTGCGGTCAAGCTTCCGGTCAAGCTCGCGGTGGCCTTGCTGGAAGACAGCAATGGTGAAATCGAGCTCGATCTGCCGGTCTCCGGAACGCTGAATGACCCGCAGTTCTCGGTGGGCGGCCTGGTGTTCAAGGCGCTGTTGAACCTGATCGGCAAGGCATTGACCTCGCCGTTCCGGCTGCTCGGCTCAATGTTCGGTGGCGAGGCCGAAATCGCCTACGTCGACTTCGCTCCCGGCATGGCGAGCCTAGGTCCGGAGGCGGTGAAGAAGCTCGAAGCCCTGGCCAAGGCGCTCACCGAGCGCCCTGGTCTCAAGCTGGAGGTTGCCGGCCGCGTCGCAATCACTTCTGACCGGATCGGTCTCAAGCAGGCGGACATCCGGCGCCAGGTGCGCCGCCTGAAAGCTCGCGAAGCCCGGGCGACCTCCGCGCAAGGTGCGACGCTCGCCCCCGGATCATCGACCGATGTCGCACTCGATGACGAGGAGTACGCACGCTGGCTGCAGCGTCTCTACGATGCCAGCGACATCAAGAAGCCAAGGAACCTCATCGGCTTCGCCAAGACATTGCCAGTCGCCGAGATGGAAGCGCTGCTGCGCGAACAGGTCAGCATTACCGACGAAGCCTTGCAGGATCTTGGCATGCGCCGTGCGCGCGAGGTCAAGACCTGGCTCGTCGAAAAGGGCGCGATCAACCCGGAACGGATATTCGTCGTCGCGCCCAGGCTTGATGCGGACGAAGGCAAGGCCGAAGCCAGCGGGCGGGCGGAGTTCGCGCTGCGCTGAGGCGATCGTCGGTCCGCTCATGACGCGGCAAGCGCCGGCTCGGACACCCCTATCACGGGCGCCGATTCAGGCGCACTTTCAGTCAGTTTCCTTGGCGGCGGTGAGCCGAATGAACTTTTGCATCAAGGCATCCTTGTCCTCGACATGGCGAGGATCGTTCGGTATGCAATCGACCGGGCAGACCGTGCGGCACTGCGGTTCATCGAAATGGCCGACGCATTCGGTACATTTGTTCGGATCGATTTCGTAAATTTCCTCGCCCTGGGAAATGGCATCGTTCGGGCATTCGGGTTCGCAGACGTCGCAGTTGATGCATTCGTCGGTGATCATCAAAGCCATGATTTGATCTCGTCTGGCAGCTAATCAGGATTGGGCCTGGCGCGCCAGGTACTTCTCGCGCATGCGGGCCTCGACCGTTGGATGGACGAACTTGGACACATCGCCGCCAAAGGATGCGATCTCGCGCACCATCGTCCCCGAAATGAACATGAACTGATCGGAGGGCGCCAAGAACAGCGTTTCGACATCGGACCGCAGCGCCCGGTTCATGCCGGCCATCTGGAACTCATATTCGAAATCGGACACCGCCCGCAGGCCACGCATGATGATGTTGGCGTTGAGGCTGCGGACGAAATCCATCAGCAGGCAGTCGTAACTGACGACCTCGACATTCGCATAGGGAGCCAGCACCTCGCGTGCGAGCTCGATGCGCTCCGGCAACGTGAACAGCGGCGTTTTCGAGCGGCTCTGGGCGATGGCGAGATAGGTCTTGTCGAACAGCCTGGCGGCCCGTCGCATGATGTCTTCGTGACCACGTGTCAGCGGGTCGAAGGTACCCGGATATACCGCTACGTTCTTGTTCATGCTTGCTCCGCTTTGCGAACGCGTTGATCAAAGGAACCGGACACTTGCTGCTCGCCACGATCCGGTGAACACGGGCCCGACGCAGCGCCGGGCTCGGCGTGAAAAAGCGCGTAATGGACGTCGCCCGCGCGCCCCTGGCGGTGCGCCGACCAGCCTGCGAGTGTCGCGAGCGGCCGTTCGGCCTCGGCATAGACCCAGCCTTGCGCTTGCACCAGAGAAGGCAGATGGGGCGCGATGCGGGCCAGCCAGTCATGACGATAGGGTGGATCCAGAAAGACCAGGTCGAAGCGTCGCCGGTTGCCGTGCAGCCATTTTAGCGCATCCCCACGCACCAGCTCGACCTGTTCGGCGGCGAGCGCGGCACGGTTGCGCTCCAGTGCCGTGTAGGCCGCCGGCTGGCGCTCGATCATGACGACCTGGGCCGCACCGCGCGAGGCAGCCTCGAAACCGAGTGCGCCGCTGCCGGCAAAAAGATCCAGACAATGCCAGCCGTCGAGATTCTGACCCAGGCAATTGAACACCGTTTCGCGAACGGCATCGGGCGTCGGCCGCAGCCCGGGGCCTGCCGTAAATGTCAGGCGCCGGCTGCGCCAGCGTCCGGCGATGATGCGCAGCTGACCCAATGCCGGACTCAGGGGAGACTGCTGCGCACACCCGCCGGACCCGAGGGCGCGTTGGCCGAGGGTGTCGACGGCGAATCGCCGCCGGCCAGCACCAGCGTCACCATCTGCTCGGGCCGAACTCGGCGCCGGAAAGCGTCGCGAATCTGGTGCGCGCTGACCGCGGCAACGCGCTCCGGAAAGCGGTCCAGCCAGTCCAGCGGAAGGCGATAAAAACCGATGGTCGCGACCTGTTCCAACACCTTGCGATTGGAGTCGAGCCTGAGTGCGAAACCCTGTACCAGATTGCGCTTGGCGCGCGCCAGCTCATCCTTGCTGGGTCCCTCGCGCAAAAAAGTTTCGAGGGTCTGTCTGACCAGCGCCAATGCCGCATCGGATTGCTCGCGGCGAGTTTGCAGATTGATCTGAAACGGCCCCGCCTGACGCAGCGGGTCGAAATAGCTATGGACGCTGTAGGCGTAGCCGCGCTTTTCGCGAACCTCGCTCGTCAGGCGGCTGACGAAGCCTCCGCCACCGAATATGAAATTGCCCAGCAGGAGCGGAAAGAAATCCGCATCCCCACGCGCGATCGCCGCCATGCCGACGTAGATATGCGCCTGTGTCGCATCGAAGGGGACGTCGATCCGCCGTGCCGCCACGGCATCGGCCGCGGGCAGATCGGTGCTCACTTCGCCATCCGGAAGCGCCAGGCTGATCCGATCGGCGAGCGCCTCGGCCTCGGCGCGCGACAGATCGCCGACCAGCGTGATCGTCGCCGAGCGGGCCGTCATCCGCCGCGAAAAGTCGACCACATCTGCACGCGCGATCGCCTTGACGCTGGTCGGGGTCGCGCTGACCCCATACGGATGCTTGGGGTAGATGGCGGCGCGAAACTGACGTCGGGCCACCGACTCCGGTTTGGTCTCCGCTTCGCGCAAGCCGGCCAGCACGCGGTCGCGCTCGCGCTCCAGAATCGCTGCCGGGAAACTCGGCGATGCGAGCAGCTTGGCGACGAGACTCACGGCAACATCGCGTTTGCCCGGGTCCGCAAGCGTACGCAGGCTGATGCCGCCGCGATCGGCCTCGACCGACGATGCAAACCGGGCACCGAGATCGACCCAGGCTTCGGCGATGCGCTCCTCGTCCAGCTCCCCGGCACCGGTATCGATCAGCCGCCACGTCAACGCCGCCAGCCCGGCCTTCCCGGGCGGGTCATAGGCGCTGCCGGCGGGAAAATCGACACGCAGGTCGACGATGGGTAGACCGCGAATTTCGACAAAATAAACCGCCGAACCACGTGTATTGGTCCAGTTCTGGATGGCGACGCCGGCACGCGCGCACATCGGCACGAAGACGAGAAACACCCACACGAAACGCCAGATGCGCATCAACGTGACTCCCCGGGCTGGGTGATGGCCGGGCTGGCTGGCGCAGCGCCCGATCCGATTGCGGAGGATCGCGGCACCAGCACTGCAACGGTCAGATTCCTGTCGTTGAAATATTTGCGTACCACCGACTGCACGTCGTCGGCGGTGACGCGTTGCAAGCCCTCCAGCAGCCGATCGGCATCGCGCCAGGAGAAACCGATCACCTCCATGCGTCCGATCTCCATCGCCTGCGCGAACAGCGAATCGCGCTTGTAGGTCTCGGCCGCCAGCACCTGGGTCTTGACGCGTGCAAGCTCCTGCTGGCTGATGCCCTCGTCGCGGATGCGCCCGAGCTCCGCCATGAGCGCTTCCTTCAGCGTATCCACGGACTGGTTTTCGGCCGGCGTCGCATCGAGCATGAACAGGGCCTCGCCACGCAGCGTCGCGTCGTACCCGGCGCCGACCGAGACGGCGAGTTTCCGGGTGCGGACCAGGTTGCGTGCAAGCCGGGCCGCGTCGTGGCCATCGAGGATGCCGGCGAGGATCTCCAGCGCGTAGGCCTCACGATCGCGCGCAACGTCGGTGAGCTTGGGAACCTTCCAGGCCATCGCCAGGTAGGGCAATTTCGCCGCCGCCTCGACCTGGATGGACTTGCCGCCCAACTGCTCCGGCTCCGGGGAGATCTTCCGTACCGGCGACGGGCGGGTCGCGACGCCACCGTAATGACGCCGCGCAAGTCGGAAAACGTCCCTGTGGTCAACATCGCCGACAACCACGAGCGTGGCGTTGTTCGGGCTGTACCAGTCGCGATACCAGCGGCGCGCGTCGATGGCCCGCATCTGCTCCAGATCGCCCATCCAGCCTATGATCGGACGCCGATACGGGTGCGCCTGGAACGCGGTCGCCATGAGCTTTTCGTAGACCAGCGAGCGCGGCTGATCCTCGGTGCGCAGACGCCGTTCTTCCATGACCACTTTCAGCTCCTTGCCAAACTCCTCCTCGCTGATGACCAGATTCGCCATGCGATCCGCCTCCAGGGCCATCATCGAATCCAGCGCCTCGCGCGGGATCTGCTGGAAATAGGCCGTGTAATCCAGGCTGGTGAAGGCGTTGTCGCGTCCCCCGGCATCGGCGACACGCTTGTTGAATTCGCCGACTTTCAGTTTTCGGGTTTGCTTGAACATCATGTGCTCCAGCACATGCGCCACGCCCGAAGTGCCATCGACCTCGTCCATGGCGCCGGTCCGGTACCAGACCATATGCACCACGGTCGGCGCGCGGTGATCTTCCCGAACCACCACTTTCAGGCCGTTCGTCAGTCGGGTTTCGAAGGTATTCGCCGCAGCCGCTTGCAACGGACCAAGCAGGGCGACGACGATGACATGGGCAACGAGGAGGGCTGTGCGCATCTGCTAGACTTGATCGAGTAGGCGGTGAATGGGCAAATGGTACGAGAGAAACGGTACGAGCGTATCGACGATCGTGCCGACTTGATCTGATCGAATATCTGTACGGATCGAATGCCAGGCGCTGGCCACGAACCTTTCGGAAGACATCTGAGATCGTGTTTGGTTTCTTCAAGCGTGGTGGCAAGACGGCCGCCCCGATCGCGCCCACCGAAGCACCCGGCGAGGACAAGCCCTCGCTCCTCGCCCGGCTGCGTGCCGGGCTGGCCAAGACGCGCACGCAGATCGGCGGCCAGCTGTCCGGCATCTTCCGGCGCGCGCGCATCGACGAGGATCTGCTCGAGGAGCTGGAATCCAGCCTGCTGATGGCCGATGTCGGCGTCGAGGCCACAGAGTGGCTGATGCAATCCCTGCGCGAACGCATCCGGCGCGATCGTCTCGAACGGCCGGAATCCTTGCGCACAGCACTGATCGAGTTGCTGACCGAACTGCTGCAACCGATGGAGCGGCCGCTGGATCTGGCCGACCGCAAGCCGTTCATCATCATGGTGGCTGGCGTCAATGGTTCCGGCAAGACCACATCGATAGGCAAGCTGGCGTGTCATCTGCGCGCCCATGGCCTGTCGGTGCTGCTCGCCGCCGGCGACACGTTTCGCGCCGCGGCGCGCGAGCAGCTGAAGGTCTGGGGCGAGCGCAACGGCATCGACGTCGTCGCGCAGGAAGGCGGCGATGCCGCAGCGGTGGTGTTCGATGCGGTCCAGGCGGCGAAGGCGCGCGGCATCGATGTGCTCATCGCCGACACCGCCGGCCGCCTGCCGACGCAATTGCACCTGATGGAAGAGATCGCCAAGATCAAGCGCGTGATCGCGAAGGCCGAACCCGGCGGCCCGCACGAAGTCTTGCTGGTGCTGGATGCCAACATCGGCCAGAACACCCTGGCGCAACTGCAGGCCTTCGACGCCGCACTCGGCGTCACCGGTCTCATCGTGACCAAGCTGGATGGCACCGCCAAGGGCGGGGTCATCGCCGCCATTGCGCGCAGCCGCCGCGGACAACCGCCGGCACTGCGCTTCATCGGCGTCGGCGAAGCGCTCGACGATCTGCAACCGTTTTCGGCGCGCGCCTTCGCCGAAGCGCTGTTCGAGTCTCAGCCCGAACCGACGTGATCGTTTTCGAGCAGGTCAGCAAGCGCCACGGTGACGGCAAGGAGGCGCTGGCCGCGGTGACGCTGGAAATCGGCGCCGGCGAGTTCACCGTGCTGTCCGGACCGTCCGGAGCGG
This sequence comes from Rhodocyclaceae bacterium, assembly GCA_022072095.1. Classification (GTDB taxonomy): domain Bacteria; phylum Pseudomonadota; class Gammaproteobacteria; order Burkholderiales; family Rhodocyclaceae; genus JAJVIJ01. The sequence goes on along the minus strand of JAJVIJ010000056.1, from coordinate 11,163 downwards.
GCAAGAGCAGCCTGATCCGATTGATTCCGGCCCTGGATCGACCGACGACCGGGCGCGTATGCGTAGGCGGCGAGGACACGAGCCGCCTCAAGCGCCGCGACCTGCCCTACTGGCGACGACGCATGGGCCTCATCCTGCAGGAGCCTAGCCTGTTGCCGGACCGCAGCGTTCTGGATCACGTGCTGATGCCGCTGGACATCGCCGGATTCGGCCGCAAGGAAGCCGATCGGCGGGCGCGTGCGGCACTCGATCAGGTCGGTTTGCTGGACCGTGAGCGCGCCTTGCCGCCGGCGCTCTCCGGTGGCGAGCAGCAGCGCTTGCTGATCGCACGCGCACTGGTGCATCGCCCGGCGCTGCTGCTCGCCGACGAGCCCACCGCCCACCTCGATGCCGGGCAGGCCGCTGACATCGCCGCGTTGTTCGCGGATTTCCACCGGCTCGGCGTCACGATATTGCTGGCCACCCACGACGTAGACATCTTCTCGCCCTACCAGACGCGGCAGATCGCGCTGCAGCAAGGCCGGGTGCTGCCATGACGGCCGTGCTGAGGGCGCAATGGCGCGCGCTGCATCGCGCCTTCGGTTCATGTCGGCGACGGCCCCTCGGCACGCTGGCCGCCATCGTCGTGGTCGGCGCAAGCCTTGCCGTACCGATCGGCCTTGCCTGGCTGATCGCCAGCGTGCATGCCGGCTTGTCCCAAACCGGGCGCGAAGCGGTCGGCGAACTGTCCGTTTTCCTGAACCCGGAAGCGAGCCGGGAGGACGCCCGCCGGCTCGTTGCCAGCCTGGCCAGGGATAGCGAAATCCGTAAGGTACGGCTGATCGCCAAGGAAGACAGCGCCCGGCGTCTGGCCGCCGATCAGGATTTCGCGGCACTGCTCGCCGCGCTGCCCGAGAACCCTCTGCCCGATACGCTGGTGGTGCTGCCGCGAGACCCCAGCCCTGCGCGCTCGCTGGCGTTGGCCGCGCGGCTCGGACGCATGAACGGGGTCGCCCAGGTTCGTCACGAGGGCGACTGGCAGAATCGGCTGGAGACCCTGCTCGCCCGGCTCGCCGAGGCCGGCTGGGCGCTTTCCGCCGCGCTCGCGCTCGGTGTCGGCCTGATCGTCGGCAACACCGTGCGCCTCGAGCTGATGCACCAGCGCGACGAAGTCGCGGTCCTGTGTCGTCTGGGCGCGACCAATGCCTACATTCGCCGCCCGTATCTGTGGTTCGGCGCGCTCGTCGGCGTCGCCGGCGGTTTGCTGGCCGCGGCACTGCTGTTCGCGGCGCGCACCGCACTGCGCACTCCCTGGCAGGACATCGTGGCGGGCGTGATGCTCACTCCCCACGCGCTGGCCGAAACCAATGCGTGGTTGGTCGCGCTGCCGGCATTGCTTGGCGCGCTGCTCGGCTGGCTCGGCGCAGCCGTGGCTGCCGGTCTGCACCTGGCCCGAGCCGAGCGATAACGGCATCCCGGTAGCCCCGCCATCACAGGCCGGCATCGTTTGATCGCGTTTAATTGGATTGTTACAGCGGCTTGCTAGAATGGTTTTTCCCATGTGATGAATCGATGACACCCATGTCGGACTGCACAGGCCGTCACCGCCGGATCGCCGATCCTTGTTCCCGCCGCAGTTGGATAGCCGATGTTCGGTCGAAGGATTCGGGTTTCACGCTGCTCGAACTGCTGGTCGTGGTGGCGATCATCGGTCTGCTGGCCGGCTACGTCGGACCGAAATTGTTCGCACAGCTCGGCAAATCGGAAACACGCGCAGCCGAGGCGCAAATCGACGGACTCGCGAAGGCGCTCGACCAGTATCGCCTGGACGTCGGCCATTTCCCGACGACACAACAGGGGCTCGCCGCGCTCAACGAGCGCCCGGGTGGCGAGCGCAAGTGGCAAGGTCCCTATTTGCAGAAAGCTGTTCCTCTCGACCCCTGGGGCCGAGCCTATCTGTACAGACAACCGGGAGAGCATGGCGATTACGATCTATATTCCTACGGCAAGGACGGGCAGCCCGGCGGCAGTGGCGACGCGCAGGACGTGACCAGCTGGTAGATCGGCCGATCATGCACTTCAACGTGAAGGCGATAGGCACCGCGGGGGAGCTCATCCGGCTGCAACTGGAAGCCGGGAGCAGCGCCGAGGCCGAGCGGCTGTGTGCCGAGCGCGGCTACACGATCCTCACCATCGGCCAGCGCGTTCGTCCGTGGCCCCGGCGCGGCGGCCGCAGCGTGCGCTTCCCGCTGCTGCTGTTTTCGCAGGAGTTCTTGACCCTGCTGGAATCGGGCATGTCCGTGGTCGAAGTCATCGAGACGCTCGCGGCGCGCAACCCGCGCGCGCCGATCGTCGGCCTGTTGCAGAAAATTCGCGAGGGGCTGCCGCTGTCGGCCGCGCTCGCGGCCCAGCCCGAGTACTTCCCCGATATCTACGTGGCCAGCGTGCGCGCCGCCGAACGAACCGGCGGTGTGGCGGAGGCACTGCGCCGCTTCGTGGACTATCAGGAGCGACTCGACCAATTGGTCTCGCGCCTGCGCGGTGCCGCGATCTACCCGGCGCTGTTGCTCGGTGTCGGCGGCCTCGTGGTGGTGTTCCTGCTCGGTTTCGTCGTGCCACGATTTGCTCAGGTACTCGACGGCGCGCGCGCCGATCGGTCCGGAGCCTCCTATCTGTTGCTGGAGTTCGGCGTCTGGATCAACGATCACTGGCCAGCGCTCGCGGTCGGCCTGGCCATGGCCGTCGCCGCGCTCGCCAACCTTGCCCGGCGAGGACACCTGAAAGCACTGCTGCAACGATCATTGCAACAATTTCCGTGGCTCGCCGCGCGCCTGCGCGTCTTCCAGCTGGCGCGTTACTACCGTACGGTCGGCATGCTGCTGCGCTCGGGCGTGCCCTTGGTCAAGTCATTGACCATGGCCGCACCGCTGCTGGCCGGCGATCTGGCCGTACGCCTGGGCCACGCCATCGAACAAGTGAGTGCCGGCGAGGGTTTCAGTACGGCAATGAAGGCGCAGGGTCTGACGACCGTGGTCGCCGAGCGCATGTTCGCGGTGGGCGAAAAGAGCGGTCAGCTCGGCATGATGCTCGAACGTGCTGCCGCCTTCCACGACGACGAGCTCGGCCGCTGGGCGGAGGTGGCGACGCGACTGATCGGACCGCTGCTGATGCTCGGCATCGGCCTGTTCATCGGCACCATCGTGGTGCTCATGTACCTGCCGATATTCGAGCTGGCGGAAGGACTGGAATGAGCGCACCCGCACGACTTGGCGCCGATCAGCGCGTGGCAGGCTTCGCCGATCAGGAAATCGTCGCGGCGCGCGCGCGCGCGCAGGCCACCGGGCAGCCGTGGTGCGTCGACCTTCAGGAACACCTCGGCCTCGACAACGGCGATTTTCTGGCACGCCTGGGCGCGACGCTGCGCATGACGACCGTCGACATGCACGATCTCGATCATGGCCAGGCCGACTTCAATGTGCTCGCCTTTTCCGACGCGCAGCGCGCCGGCTGCCTGCCCCTGCGCACCGGTGATGGCAGCCTGCAAATCGTCATCGCCGATCCGCTCAAACCCGGGCTGCGTGAATGGGTCGTCGCGCGCATCAGCGAACCCCTGCACTGGCGACTGGCCCATGCCGCCGATCTCGCCGCCTATTTCGCCCGCTTCGAAGCCGGGGTCAGGGCCATGGATTCGGTCGCCACCGTCACCTCCGGTGTCGATCGCGGCCAACGTACCGAAGATCTGTCGCTCGCCCGCATCAGCGAGGATGCGAGCCCGATCATCCGCCTGGTCAACTCCACGCTGTACGATGCCTTGCGCGGCGGCGCGAGCGACGTGCACATGGAGTCGACGCCCACGGGCCTGACGATCAAGTACCGGATCGACGGCGTGCTCGCCCATGTCGGCGCCGTCGCCGGCACCGAAACCGCGGAACAGGTGATCTCGCGCATCAAGGTGCTGGCCGAACTGGACATCGCCGAACGACGCGTGCCGCAGGATGGCCGCTTCAAGGTCTTCGCCCAGGGTCGCGACATCGATCTGCGTGTCTCGATCATGCCCAGCATCCACGGCGAGGATGCCGTGCTGCGCGTGCTCGACAAACAGCATCTCGCGCAGAAGCTCGACGGCCTCAGCCTGGAATCGCTGGGATTCGAGCCGACGATCGCCGCCGAAATGCGGCGTCTGGCACGCCTGCCCTACGGCATGTTGCTGGTCACCGGCCCGACCGGGAGTGGCAAGACGACCACGCTGTACGCCGCGCTGACCGAAATCAATACCGGCCAGGACAAGATCATCACCATCGAGGACCCGGTCGAGTACCAGCTTCCGGGGATACTTCAGATTCCGGTCAATGAAAAAAAGGGACTGAGCTTCGCGCGCGGCCTGCGCTCGATCCTGCGCCACGACCCGGACAAGATCATGGTCGGCGAGATTCGCGACGGCGACACCGCAAACATCGCCGTTCAGGCCGCTCTGACCGGCCATCTGGTGTTCACCTCGGTCCATGCCAACAACGTCTTCGATGTGCTCGGGCGCTTCACCCACATGGAGGTCGACCCCTATAGCCTGGTCGCCGCACTGAACGGCATCCTGGCGCAGCGCCTCGTGCGCAATCTGTGCTCGCATTGCGCGGTCGATAGCCCGCCCGAACGGGCCTTGCTCGAGGCCGCCGGCATCACCGCCGCCGAGGGATTTCTATTCCGCATGGGCAGCGGCTGTGGTCATTGCCGTGGCACCGGCTACCGCGGGCGCCGTGCCGTCGCCGAACTGCTGGTGCTCGACGACGAATTGCGCGAACTGATCGTCAACCGCCAGCCGCCACGCGTGCTCAAGGACGCTGCGTCCCGGCGCGGGACGCGCCTGCTGCGCGATGCCGGGCTGGAGCTGGTACGGCGCGGCGAAACCAGCCTGCAGGAGCTGATGCGTGTGGTGGTCTAAGCCCCACTGCGCCGTGCTGCTGCCGGACCGCATCGAGTTGTCGCGCGCTGCCGGGCGGAAGGGTGCTCGGACGCGGGACGCGATCGCGCTCGTGCCCGCTGCCGCCACCCCCTGGTGGCGCACGGCCCTGTCCGCGCTGGAAAGTGCGGTCGCGCCCGGGGAGCGTTGGCACGTCATCCTGGGTGGCGACACCGTCAAATGGCTGGTCGTGCCGTGGTCGGATGCGCTGGCAACACCGCGCGAGCTGCAGGCCTACCTGCGCGCGCGCGTGCGCGCCACCTACGGTGACATCGCCGACGGCTGGCGGATCGCGCACTCCGCGCAGCGGCCGGGGTCTCCGCTTCTCGTCGGCGCACTGGCCTCGGATTTGCTCACCGCGTTGCACGAGGGCTTCGGTCGCGCCAAAGGACGGGTGGCGGCGGTGCGCCCGCTCTATTCGATGCAGTTCGACGCCTGGCGCCGGCGGATGGATGGCGCATCCAGCTGGTTTCTGCTCGCCGAATCGGGCCGTCTGAGCGTTGGCCGGCTCATCGATGACCGCTTCATCGCCATGCACGGAGAACCCACCCCCCTGCCCTGGTGGCAGGCCGCACCGGCGCTGATGCAGCAGATGACGCTGGCCACCTCGACGCCGGCGACCGGAACCGTGTACTGCCTGCACGAGGGACACGCCGCCCCCGGCGACGTCGATCTGTCGGCATGGGGAGCCTGGGTCAATCTGGACCCGGTCGCCCGCTTCGGCACCGACGCGCGCGCATGCCCATGGGTCGCGGCCTGCTAGCCTGCATGGCTGCCCATCTCCAGACATCCCCAGCCATGAGCCCGCCCGCCCTCCCATGCGCACGCTGAATATCGATTTCCGGGGCCGTCCTGGCCCACGCTGGCGGGCGATCGTGCTGTTCGTTACCGGTCTCGCGTCGATTCTGGCGAGCGGCCTCGCTTACCAGCGTGAGCATGCCGAACGCGCGCACCTGGATGCGCGGCTGCGACCGATGCGCGCGGCGCTCGCGCCCGACGCGAGCGCCGTCGACCCGGCGATGCAGGACCGCTGGCGCGTGGCTGCCCGTACGGGTGACATGCTGCGCACGCGCTGGTTCGAATTGCTTGCCGAGCTGGAGGCGAACCGGCCCGAGGGCGTCGTCTGGCTGGTGCTCGAAGCCGAGCAGCGCGGCCAACTCCGCTTCGTCGGCGAAACCAAGACCTTCGCCGCGATCGAGGAAGCCGCGCGACGGCTGCGGGCAGCACCCGGCATCCGCGGCGTTGAACTGGCGCAACACGAAGTGCATCAGCTTGAAGGCGAAAAGTTGATCGGCTTCACGCTCGCCGCCAACTGGGCGGCGGTTCGAGACCGAGGGCACCCGTGAAGCATTTCGTGCCCGGCCAAGGCTTCGTCATGACGGCGATCGGCCGCGTTCGCTACACGTTCGCGAGCCTGGGCGGCTTCGGTTGGGCCGGCATCGCGCTGTGCCTTGCGGCGGCCCTGGTCGGGTTCATGTTGCTGCCGCCATTGCGCGACGCCGTCGCGAGCCGTCGCCTGGAATTGACGCGCCTGGAGCGCGCGGCGACGCAACACACGGCACCCGTGCGCTCGGCCGCGGCCGAGCTGCAGGCGTTCGAACAAGGCCTGCCGACCCGATCGGCGCTGGACCGAGATCTGGTCCGAATCCACGAGCTTGCGCTGGAACGAGGCTTGCGGATCGAGGCCGGCGAATACAAGCTGGTGCAGGAGCCGGGTGGAGCACAACTGCGATATCAACTCCTGTTCCCGACGCATGGCACTTACCCGTCATTGCGCGCATGGCTTGCGGCAATCCTGAACGAAATGCCGCATGCGGCGCTCGACGGCTTGACGCTGAGGCGTGACCAGGCCTCGACCGAGACCCTGGAGGCGCGCGTGCGCATCTCGCTGTTTGCGCGGAGCCGATGATGTCGCGCCTGGCCTGGCTGGTGCTCGTCCTGGTCGCCGTGGTCGCGATCGGCCAGTTTCTGGACGATGAACCGGCGCCGCGTGTGCGCCGCTCGGGCACCGGCTTTGCCAAGTCCCCATCGACGCCGCAAAAGTCCGACGATGCCGCACAGGTCGAACCGGAGACACTCGCCTGGCAACGTTCCGCCGTCGAGCCGGCTGCTCAGGCCAATCTGTTTCCGGCGCATTCCTGGCGGCCACCGCCCCCACCGGCGCCCCCCCCGCCTCCGCCTCCCAAACCGGTGCCTCCACCCTTACCATTCAAGTTCCTGGGCCGCCTCGTCGAGGCCGACGGCATGGTCGCCTTTCTCGGCCAAGGTGAAAACCCCATCCTCGCGAGACGCGGCGACACGCTGCTGGATCGCTACCGCGTCGATGCGGTCGAGGCCGACCGCATCGAACTCACTTATCTGCCGTTGAATGAAAAACAGCAGCTCCGTTACGGAGGACCACGTTGACACGCTTCCGCGCACGACTCCTCGGGCACGCCCGGTTCAGCGCGGGCGGCCCTGCGCCGATCACGCGCCTGCTCTCGCTGCTGCTGTTCGCCTTGCTCGCCGGATGCGCGAGCAATGCCGCGCTCGACGCCGCGCGCGCGCAGCTCGCCTCGGGCAATGACGAAGCCGGCCTGCGCCTGTACGAGGACGCCCTGCGCCAGGAGCCCGATAACCGCTCGCTGCGTTCGCAGTACTACCGCCAACGTGAGCTGGTGTTCACTCGCTGGCTGGGCGAGGCCGATGCCTATCGCGTACAAGGCCGGCTAGCCGAAGCCTCGGAGCTCTATGCGCGCGTGCAGCGCCTGGATCCCGACAATGCGCGTGCGCGTCAGGGCCTGTCCGAGCTGGACAGTGCCGAGCGCCAGGCGATATGGCTGAAGGAGGCCGAGGCCGCCATCGCCCAAGGACAATGGGAGCTCGCCGAGAGCCGGCTCGACGCCATCCTGGAGCGCAATCGTGCTCACGAGCGTGCGCGCCTGCTGCGGGCACGCGTGCAGCAGCGCAAGCCGGCGCCGAGTGCGCCGCCCTCGGCCATCAAATCGCCATTCGAGAAACCCATATCGCTGGAATTCCGCGACGTGCCGATTCGCCAGGTATTCGAAGTCATCGCGCGCTCGGCCAACATCAACTTCGTGTTCGACAAGGACGTGCGGCCGGACATCAAGGTGACCCTGTTCGTGCGCAACACCTCGATCGACGAGGTCGTGCGCCTGATCCTGACCACGAACCAGCTCGACCGCAAGCTGCTGAGCGAAAACTCGGTGCTGGTGTACCCGAACACGCCGGCAAAGCAAAAGGATTACCAGGAACTGGTGGTCAAGAGCTTCTTCCTGGCCAATGCCGACCCGAAGCAGGCGCTGGCGCTGGTCAAGGCGCTGGTCAAGACACGCGATGCCTTCATCGACGAAAAGCTCAATCTGCTCATCGTCAAGGACACCGCCGAAGCCGTGCGGCTGACCGAGCAGGTGATCGGGGCGCTGGATCAGGCCGAACCGGAGGTCGTGCTCGAGGTCGAGGTGCTCGAGATCGCGCGCACGCGTCTGCGAGAGCTGGGCATCCGCTTCCCGGATACGTTGAGCTATGGCGTGCTGGGCGCCGGCGGCGCCGCCGGCCCGGCCAGCATCGACATCAACGACACCGCGCAGTTGCTCACCGTGCCCAACCCCAGCCTGATCCTGAACCTGAAGAACGAGCGCGGCTCGTCCAACCTGCTGGCCAATCCGCGCATCCGCGTGAAGAACCGCGAAAAGGCCAAGGTGCATATCGGCGACAAGGTACCGGTGTTCACGACCACATCGACGGCGAACGTCGGCGTGTCGGCGTCGGTGGCCTATCTCGACGTCGGACTGAAACTCGAAGTCGAGCCGCAGGTGTCGGTCGATGACGATGTCTCGATCAAGGTCAATCTCGAGGTATCCAGCATCATCAAGGAAATCCCCGGGCCGGCCGGCTCGCTCGCCTATCAGGTGGGCACCCGTCTGGCGACCACGGTGCTGCGCCTCAGAAATGGGGAGACACAAATCCTCGCCGGCCTGATCTCGGACGAGGAACGCAATACCGGCAACCGCCTTCCCGGCCTCGGCGACCTGCCGCTGGTCGGTCGCCTGTTCGGCAGCGAGCGTGACGCCAGCAACAAGACCGAGATCGTGCTGCTGATCACACCGCGTATCGTGCGCAGCCTGCCGCGCGCCGAAATCGCCGGCCCGTCGCTGCCCTCGGGCACCGATACCGCCGTCGGTGTGCTGCCCTTGCGCATGCAGCCGCAAGCCAGGATCAGCCTGAGCACGCAGGCGCCGACTGGCCCGCGGCCGGCCGGATTGCCGGAGCCGGCCGCCCCGCCGGCGAATGGCCAACTTCAGGGCAGCGCAGCGGCCGACGCGCGCATCGGCGGCGAATGGCTGCTGCAAGCCAGCCTGACGGCGCCGACCGCGCTGGGCAGCGCCCAGGCCGTCGCGGTCTATGACCCGGCGCAGCTCGAGTTCGTGCCGGCCGAAGGCTCGAGTCTCGCGCAGCCCGGGCGTGCACTGGTGAATTTTGCCGGGGGCGGCACCGAGGCGCGCGCCGACCTGCGTTTCAAGGTCGTCGCCAAGGCCCCGGGCAGCACGGCCGTACAGCTCCTGGTGGGCAATGCCCAGGACTCGGCCGGCGCCCAGTTCCCGGTCAACGCGCCGGCGCCCATCACCTTGCGCATCGTGCCGTGAGCGCGTTGCGATCGCGCCCCGTTCGATGCCGCGCCATGTGGCCGCGCCGATGGCGCGTGCGTGCGCACGACGGCGGCTTCACCTTCATCGAACTGGTCGTGACCGTGGCGATCGTCGCGGTACTCGCCTCGGTGGCCTTGCCGCTCGCGAGCCTGTCCGTGCAGCGCGTCAAGGAAAGCGAATTGCGCCGTGGTCTGCGCGAGATACGAAGCGCGATCGATGCCTACAAGCGCGCCTTCGACGAGGGCCGCATCCTGCGCAAGGCCGACGAGACCGGCTACCCGCCCGATTTGAGCGTCCTGGTCCGCGGTGTCGTCGACAGCAAGCGCCCTGACGGTGCGCGCATCTACTTTCTGCGCCGCCTGCCACGCGACCCGTTTTTCCCGGACCCCGACACCACGCCCGAACGCAGCTGGGGCCTGCGCAGCTACGCCAGCCCGCCGGAGGCACCGGCACCCGGTGCCGACGTGTTCGATGTCTATTCGCTCGCGCCCGGCGTCGGACTGAACGGCATCCCCTACCGGGATTGGTGACATGCGCGTGCGCTTGCGCGGCTTCACGCTGATCGAGCTGCTGGTCGTGCTGGCGATCATCGCGGTGCTGCTGACCATCGCCACGCCGCGCTACCTGGACCACGTCGCGCGCGCGCGCGAGGCGACGTTGCGCGAAAGCCTGCTGGTCATGCGCGATGCGATCGACAAATACCATGGCGATACCGGGGAGTATCCGCGTGACCTGAAGAATCTGGTCGAGAAACGCTACCTGCGCAAGCTGCCGGCAGACCCCATCACCGGCCGCGACGACACCTGGGTCGAGCTCGCGCAACCGGACAAGCCCGGGCGTCTGTACGACATCAGGAGCGGCGCCGAGGGCCAGGGACTGGACGGGACCGCCTATGCGGAATGGTGAGCGCGGCTATACCTACCTCATGCTGCTGTTCGCGATCGCCGCGTTCGGACTGCTGCTGGCCGGGGTCGGCGAATCCTGGCAGCGGCGCACGCAGCGCGAGCAGGAAGCCGATCTGCTGTTCATCGGCCGCCAATACCGTCAGGCGCTCACCGCCTACTACGAGAGCGGCGCGCTGCTGACGGCAAGCCCCGGCGCGAACGTGGCGCCCAAGGTGTTTCCGGCCAGACTGGAAGAACTGCTCGATGACCGGCGCTTCCAACCGCCCAAGCGGCACCTGCGCCGGCTCTGGCTGGACCCGATCACGCATGACGAATTCGCGCGCATCGAGGCCGGCGGCCGCATCATCGGCGTTTACAGCCGCTCGACACTGACGCCCCTGCGCAAGCAAGGCTTCGGCTCGCAAGAAGACGAAGAAGGCTTCAAGACCGCGGCGAGCTACGCCGACTGGCGCTTCATCGGCGCGGGCGGTTCGATCACGCCCACCCCGAACAGCGCCGAGCGGCCGACCGGCGGTGCGGCAGCGCCGCCGAGCCGATCGTAACCGTTGAACTATTGAGGCTTCCATAATTCATGACGTTACCACAGCGTAGCTTGCATCCAGCAAGCGGCGATGATCGAGGGGCGCTTCTGGGCGCTTTTGAGTTTGTTGCGCGCTGTAATGTGCAACTCGGCAAG
>JAJVIJ010000065.1 GCA_022072095.1 Rhodocyclaceae bacterium | reverse complement strand
GGCTCCTGCGGCTCCCGCGGGCAATCGGGCTTCTCGTCCCCAAATGGCGGGGTTGAACGGGTAGAATGCGCGGCCGTGCCGAGCGGCGGTCGCTCAGTGCATCGATATTTCCCGGCAAGTGGCGGCCTCGAAGACCCAGCCCGAGGTTTGTCGAGCGTGCTGCGTGTCAACGGCACGTTCCGAAATCAACGAGTCCTGCTCAGCCTACCCAGTCATGCCGGTATTCGACATCGAGTCCATGGATCACGAGGCGCGCGGCATCGCGCGTCTAGATGGCAAGACCGTGTTTGTCGAGGGCGCGCTGCCTCGCGAACGGGTCGTGGCGTCGATTTACCGGCGCCATCCGAACTACGAGCGTGCGCGACTGGAGCGTGTGATCCGGCCGTCGAGTCAGCGGGTCGATCCGGCGTGTCCACACTTTGGGACATGCGGCGGGTGCAGCATGCAGCACCTTGATTTCGTCGCGCAGGCGGCCGTCAAGGGCCGGATACTCGAGGACACACTCTGGCATGTCGGACGCGTGCGCGCCGAGCATATTCTGCCGCCGATCCTCGGGCCGGCCTGGGCTTATCGGACGCGCGCCCGGCTCACGGTCCGACATGTCGCGAAAAAGGGCGGTGTGCTGGTCGGGTTCCACGAAAGAAAAAGCACCTACGTGACCGACATGAATCGGTGCCCTGTCTTGCCAGGGTCGGTATCGGCCTTGTTGCCCGAGTTGCGTCGCGTAGTCGAGCGCCTGTCGATCCCGACCCGCATTCCGCAGATCGAGGTGGCCGTGGCCGAAAGCGGCACCGCGCTGGTGTTCAGGCACCTCGAGCCGCTGACACCGGGCGATCACGAGGTGCTGGACGAGTTCGCGCGCCGACATCGGGTGCAGATCTGGCTGCAGCCGAAAGGCCCCGACAGCGCCCATCTCGTGCATCCCGGTGACGCGCCCGCCTTGCACTACACCCATGCCGAGTCGGCTGTCCGCGTGTATTTTCGACCCACCGATTTCACGCAGGTCAATGCGGGCGTCAATGCCATGCTCGTGCGCCGGGCGCTGGCGCTGCTCGAACCACGGCAGGGGGAGCGCATCGCCGACCTGTTCTGCGGTTTGGGCAACTTCACGCTGCCGATTGCACGTCTTGGCGCCTCGGTGATCGGTGTCGAAGGCAGTGCCACGCTGATCGAACGTGCCGAGGACAATGCGGCCCGAAACGGTCTCGCCGAGCGTTGCCAATTCCTCGTCGCCGACCTCTTCCAATGCACGCCGGTGTCCCTCTTGAAGTTCGGGCGATTCGACAAGTTGCTGATCGACCCGCCGCGCGACGGTGCCGTCGCCGTGGTCAAGGCCTTGCCGGATCCTCCCCCCGCGCGCATCGTGTATGTGTCCTGCAATCCTGCAACGCTGGCGCGCGACGCCGCCTATCTGCACCATGAACGTCGCTATCGGCTCGTTGCCGCCGGCATCGCCAACATGTTCCCGCACACCTCCCATGTCGAATCGATTGCCTGCTTCGAGCATGAGCGGCCATAAAAAAGGCGGCCCGAGGCCGCCCCCTGATGCCTGACTTCGCGTGCCGCTCAGTCGCGTTCGCCGGTGAAGGCCATCAGCAGTTGCAGCAGACTGACAAACACGTTGTAGACGTCGAGATAGATGGCCAGCGTCGCGGAAATGTAGTTGGTCTCGCCACCATTCACGACACGGCTGACGTCGTACAGGATGTAGGCCGAAAACAACAGCACGGCCACCGCAGCGATGGTCAGTGACAAGGCGGGTATCTGCAGGAACGCGTTGGCGAGCGCCGCCAGCAGCACGACGATCACGCCGACGAACAGAAACTTCGTCATGCCGCTGAAATCGCGTTTGCTCGTCGATGCGATACCGGCCAGCGTGAAGAAGATCGCGCCCGTCCCGGCACCCGCCATGGCGATGAGGCTGCCACCATTGGAAAAGCCCAGGGCCACTTGCAGGATGCGGCTGAGCATCAGACCCATGAAGAATGTGAAACCGAGCAGCAGTCCGACACCGAGGCCGCTGTTCTTGTTGCGCTCGATGCCCCACATGAACCCCCAGGCGATGGCCAGGAAGAGAACAAAGGACATGACCGGGCTGCCAGCCAACAGCGAGAAACGCATCTGCACGCCCAGCAGGGCGCCAAGGACGGTAGGCACCATCGAGAGTGCGAGCAACATGTAGGTGTTGCGCAACACACGATGCCGTTCCTGCGCCCAGGTCGTCGATTGTGCGGTTTGTGTCAGGTTCAAAAGCGCCACGAGGGTCTCCTGTTTGTACGGGAGTGCGTGAGACTAACCAAGCGTACGATAAGTTTCAACTGGGGAGCCGGTGCCGATCGATGGCCACGAAGGACGAGTGCGGACGGTACCGCCCAGGCGGTCGCGCCCGCAGCAAGGAGAGATAGTACGTTCCACTTGCCGAGTGGTGCGGATTTCTGCTATTAAGGCAAATTTTCCCGGGGAAGTGCGGTGGACGACTACTTGCCGAAGCAATTCAAGCCCTACGCCCCGAAAAAGGGCGAGGAATATATGAATGCCAAACAGACGGCGCATTTCCGCGAGATATTGCTGGCGCTGAAGAGTGAACTCCAGGGCGACATCGAGCGCACTGTTCACACCATGCAGGACGAGGCGACCGTTTTCGCCGATCCGAACGACCGCGCGAGTCAGGAGTCTGACATCGCCATCGAGCTGCGGAGTCGCGACCGCGAACGCAAGCTCGTCAAGAAGATCGACGAGGCACTGATGCGCATCGATAGCGGAGAGTATGGCTACTGCGAGAGTTGTGGCGTCGAAATCGGCTTGAAGCGCCTGGAGGCCAGGCCGACCGCGACGATGTGCATCGACTGCAAGACCTTGGAGGAGCTGCGCGAAAAGCAGCTCGCAAAATAGGTCGTGCAAAGTAGGTCGGAATTTAGGGCCGAAATCAGGCCCGACATGGGCCTCGATTAAGCCTGGGCGGTTTCGGGTTGGCGTCGCCGAGCGGCGGCACCGCCGCCGGTGCGCCTCACCGCCAAGACACACGATCCGGCGGTGGTCGCAAGGGGTTGCTCCCATGCGACCACCCTCGGTGTCGTGGCGCTGTGCGGCGATTGCTTACGCCGGTGTCCCCGGTTCGGTCGTCTTGCCGTTGGCGTCTGCGTCCGTGTCGATCAGGGCTTTCATGCTCAGGCGGATACGCCCCTTGTCGTCGGTTTCCAGAACTTTGACGCGCACGACCTGACCTTCCTTGAGATGGTCCGAGACCGCATTGATGCGTTCGTTGGCAATCTGCGAGATGTGCAGCAAGCCGTCCTTGCCAGGCAGCACGCTCACGATCGCGCCGAAATCCAGCAGGCGCAACACCGTACCTTCATAGATCTGACCCACCTCGACTTCGGCGGTGATTGCCTCGATGCGCTTCTTGGCCAAATCCGCCGCATCGCCATTGACGGATGCGATCGTGATCGTGCCGTCGTCGCTGATGTCGATCACCGTCCCGGTTTCTTCCGTCAAGGCGCGGATCACGGCCCCGCCCTTGCCGATCACGTCGCGGATTTTCTCCGGGTTGATCTTCATGGTCAGCAGACGCGGAGCGTAGGCCGACACGTTCTCGCGCGGCACATTCATGGCGGTATGCATGGCGGTGAGAATCTCGAGCCTACCCGCGCGTGCCTGAGCCAGCGCGACTTGCATGATTTCGCGGGTAATGCCCTGGATTTTGATGTCCATCTGCAGCGCGGTGATGCCCTGCTCGGTGCCGGCCACCTTGAAATCCATGTCGCCGAGATGATCTTCGTCGCCGAGGATGTCGGTGAGTACGGCGAAACGATTGCCCTCCTTGATCAGCCCCATCGCGATCCCGGCAACCGGTGCCTTGATCGGCACGCCCGCGTCCATCAGCGCCAGCGCGCCGCCGCAGACCGAGGCCATCGAACTCGAGCCGTTCGATTCGGTGATCTCGGATACCAGGCGGATCGTGTAACTGAAATCCGCGGCTGCCGGCAGGACCGCGACCAGCGCGCGCTTGGCAAGGCGGCCATGGCCGATCTCCCGACGTTTCGGCGAGCCGACACGACCGGTTTCTCCGGTTGCGTACGGAGGCATGTTGTAGTGGAGCATGAAGCGCTCGCGGTATTCGCCCTGCAAGGCGTCGATGATCTGCTCGTCGCGACCCGTTCCCAGCGTCGCGACCACCAGCGCTTGCGTTTCGCCGCGGGTAAATAGAGCCGAACCATGCGTGCGCGGCAGCACGCCGTGCCGAATCGAAATCGGCCGCACGGTGCGCGTGTCGCGCCCGTCGATGCGCGGTTCGCCGGCCAGGATGCGGCCACGCACGATGCGCGACTCGATATCGAAGAAGTAGCCGTTGACCTTGCTTCCGTCCAGCACCTTGCCGGAGGTGGAGGCCTCCTCGGCGAGTTGCGCCAGTGCGCGCGCACGAATTTCGTCCAGGCGAGCGGTCCGTGCCTGCTTCTGCGTCAGCCGGAAGGCGTCCTGCATGTCGGACTCGACCAGTGTCTCGATGCGTGCAAACAGCGCTTCATCCCGCGGTGGCGGCACCCATGCCCACTCCGGTTTGCCGGCCTCGTCTACCAGTTCGTTGATGGCATTGATCACAGCCTGCATCTGCTCATGGCCAAACATCACGGCACCGAGCATGACGTCTTCCGGCAGTTCGGAGGCCTCGGACTCGACCATCAATACCGCCTGCGCAGTGCCCGCGACCACCAGATTGAGCTGGCTCGTCGTGAGCTGCGTCTGCGTTGGATTCAACAGGTAGTTGCCATCGACGTAACCGACCCGGGCAGCACCGATCGGCCCCTGGAAAGGAATGCCCGATATCGCCAGGGCCGCCGAAACGGCAATCATCGCAACGATGTCCGGGTCGACCTCGGGGTTCAGCGACAGCACCGATGCGACAACCTGGACCTCATTGAAAAACCCGTCCGGAAACAACGGCCGGATCGGGCGGTCGATCAGGCGCGATGTGAGCGTTTCCTTCTCGGAGGGGCGACCCTCGCGCTTGAAGAACCCGCCCGGGATGCGGCCGGCGGCATAGGTTTTCTCGATGTAGTCGACCGTCAATGGAAAGAAATCCTGTCCCGGATTCGACTCGCGCTTGGCGACGACGGTGGCAAGCACCACGGTGTCATCGACATTGACCAGTACGGCGCCATGTGCCTGGCGAGCGATTTCACCGGTTTCTAGGGTGACCGAATGAGCACCGTATTGAAATACTTTCTTGGTGGGGGTCAACAACGGGGTGTCCTTTCGTGAGAGGGATGGGCGCAGCGACGCTGAGGCGCTTGGTCGAGGCACGACCCGAGGAGTCGATGCCGGGAGGAAAAGTCCGGCGCGCCGATCGATCGAAGAGAAGAGAAAACACGAAGCCGAAGGGTGTCGCGCTGCGCGCACAAAAACCCTGGCGCTGAAAACGAACACGCCGGTCGAGGTTGTCTCAAACCCCTACCGGCGTCTCGGGTGCCTCGCCCCCACATGAGCGTGAGCGGGGCAGCGCCTACTTGCGCAGTCCCAACCGCTCGATCAGCGTACGATAGCGGTCAGCATTCTTGCGCTTCAGGTAGTCGAGCAGCTTGCGGCGCTGACTGACCATCATGAGCAGTCCGCGACGCGAATGGTGGTCCTTGACATGCGTCTTGAAATGCCCGGTCAGGGTGTTGATCCGCGCTGTCAACAGCGCAACCTGCACTTCCGGCGAGCCAGTGTCGCCGGCTTGCTGCCGATACTGTTCAATGATTGCCGCCTTGTCGGCCACGCTGGTCGCCATATCGATTCGATGCCAATCCGGAAAGGCGCGGATTGTATCGCTAGGCCGGGCTGTTGCTCAAGATTATTTTTGCTGCGGGTTTCGGGCACGCCTCCGGTCAGTGCGCGGCTTCGCAACCCTCCAGCACTAACTGAACATTGGCCAGCCCCTGATATTCGTTAACACTAAGTCGGAAGGCGGCGTGGATTCGGGACGGCAGCGGCTCGTTCCTTCTGAACCAGATCGCGTCCACTCGAGTGCTCCCGCGCAGCAGGCTAAGTTTGAGATGCTGTCCGTTCAACAGGCGCTGGCTGTCCACCTCGAAGCGATCAGCGAACAGCGGTGCCGGGAAACCCTGCCCCCAGACCGGTTCATCCAGAAGGAGAGCAGTCATCAGATTGTAGTAGCCCTCTTCCAATGCGCCATCGGTCTCGAGGCGGGACTCCAGCGCGGCCGGGTCCAGCATGTCCCGCACCGCCGTCTCGAAGGCTTCGACGAAGCGGGGGTAGTCGGTTGCGCGTAAACTCAGGCCGGCAGCCATCGCATGGCCGCCAAAGCGCTGCAGCAGATCCGGCTCGCGTTTGGCAACACGATCCAGCGCATCGCGCAGGTGCAGGCCCGGGATCGAGCGCCCCGAGCCTTTCAGCTCGCCATCTTGCCCAGGGGCGAAGGCGATCGTCGGTCGGTTGAAACGTTCCTTGACACGTCCCGCGATGAGGCCCACGACACCGGCGTGCCAGTCCGGCTGGAACAGGCACAGGCTGGCGCGCTCGCCCGGTTGGACTTGAGCGAGCAAGGCGTCGGCAGTCGCCTCCATGTCGGCGACGATCTCGCGTCGGGCACGGTTCAGTTGGTCCAACTCACGGGCGAGCGCGAGTGCTTGGCCATAGTCCTCGGCCAGCAGGCATTCGATACCGACGCGCATGTCCGTGAGTCGACCGGCGGCGTTGACCCTGGGGCCGATCACAAAACCGAGGTCGGTCGCGCTGGCGCGCGCGGGGTCTTTGCCGGCCACCGCGAACAGTGCGCGCAGGCCCGGCTGCATGCGGCCGCGCCGGATACGTTGCAGTCCTTGGGCGACGAGTATGCGGTTGTTCGGGTCCAGACGCACGACGTCGGCCACTGTGCCGAGCGCCACCAGGTCAGCCAGTACCGCGAGATTGGGCTCGGCACGCCGGTCGAATGCGCCACGACGGCGCAATTCGGCACGCAGCGCCAGCAGTACGTAAAACATGACGCCGACACCGGCCAGGTGCTTGCTCGGGAAGCGGCATCCGGGCTGGTTCGGGTTGACGATGGCGGCCGCTTCCGGCAAGTCGGCGCCGGGCAGGTGGTGATCGGTGATGACCGTGGCGATGCCCAGCTCGTGTGCGCGGCGCACACCGTCGACGCTGGCTATGCCATTGTCGACGGTCACCAGCAGATCGGGGCGGCGAGGGGCAGCGAGGTCGACCAGTTCGGGCGTCAGGCCGTAACCGGTTTCGAAGCGGTTCGGTACCAGGTAGTCGACCTCGGCTCCCAGTGCGCGCAGGCCGCGTACGGCGACGGCACAGGCGGTCGCGCCGTCGCAATCGTAATCGGCGATCACCAGCAGACGGGCGTGGCTCGCGATGGCATCGGCCAGCACACTGGCGGCCGCTTCGATGCCTTTCAGGCCGTCCGGGGCGATCATCTCGGAGAAATCCTGCTTCAGTTCCGCGGCGCCGGCAACTCCGCGCGCCGCGTACAGTCGGGCAAGCAGCGGATGAACGCCGGCGTTCTCGAGCCGCCAGGCCGCGCGCTCGGGGATGGCGCGCTGGACGATGCGTGGGCTAACGTTCATGCCGGACTCGCGAACAGTCGGCTCGGGTGCCTCCGGCGGCGCCAGAACCACCAGCGGTCACCCCGGCGGACATTCACGATCGGATGGCCTGGATAGCCGGGGGCGTCGATCACGAGGTTCTCCACCTGGCCCTTGCGCCAGCGCGCAGCGAGCGGCGCAAACCATTGCTCGTCCATTTCGGCCATCGCCGCGCGCCAGGCCGCGCGCTCGCCCCGCAACATGAAAGGGTAGGCTTGTTCGAGCAACACGACGTGGCAGGTTTGTCGGGCCGAAGCCGTCCATGGCAAGGCGATCGAGGAGGCCGGCAGGGGTTCGAGCCGATGGCCACATGCTTGCAGGGCTCCACGGGCGACGGCGTCGCGGCCCCACCATCGCCCTGCGGGCGGTGACGGGGTCGCCAGCGATCCACTGCCCCAGAACCAAAGGCTGTTGACCGTTGGTCGCCCGGATTCTTCACGTGCGCGGTTCGCGGCATGCTGGTGGAGCAGGGTCTGCACGTCATTCAAGGCCCGACGCAGCACGCCCGCGTCCGGTCCTTCGGGCAGCTGGGTGAGCAGGTTACGTCCGCTTGCCTGGCGAAGCGCGACGGTGCGCGCGAGCAGCGGCCGGTCCAGCTCGAGATACCAGTGCTCCGGACTGGTTGCCACCAGCCGGCCCGGCAAGGTGGCCGAGGTGTTCAGGGCATCGATCCACGCGGTGGCCTCATCGGCGCCGATGGCGAGATCGGACGAGTCCGCCATGCACAGGGTGTCCTGAGCAAAATAAAGATGAACCGGGTCGGCACACAACCAGCTCGATGCGCCAGGGTCCCGGCCGTCGCCGAGCCAGCGCAAGGCACCCCATGGGGGTTCGTCGGGTAGGCCCAGCTCACGTGCCAGCCAGTCCTCGAACTCGACGGCAGGTGCCCAATCGATGTGGCCTGCACCCAGCAAGGTCTCGAGGCCAGGCATGGGCGGGTAGCCCGCTGTCGAGTCACGGAAAGGCGGCACGGCCGAGCCGACAAAGGCTGGACCGGGAGGCGGGGAGGATGGCGAGGTGGAAAGCGTGGCCGGCCCATCCTCGGGCCAACAGAGGCCAGGGGTCACGAGTCGGACAATCATGTGGCGATGTTAACATGCGGCCCATGCCATCCATGCCCTATGAGCTGTTCATCGGCTTGCGCTACACCGCGACCCGCCGGCGCAACGGCTTTCTGTCTTTCATCTCGTGGATATCGATTGCCGGTTTGACGCTCGGGGTTGGCGCCCTGATCGTCGTGCTATCGGTCATGAATGGTTTCCAGGACGAATTGCGCACCCGCATCCTGGGTGTCGCGGCGCATGTGCAGATTACCGGTTTCGATGGCGAGCTCGCCGATTGGCAGTCCGTGGCCCTGGCCGTCGCGACGAATCCGGAAGTGCGTGCGAGCGCTCCCTATGTCGCTGCGCAGGGGATGTTGACCCATGGTGGGGAAGTGCGCGGTGTCGCGGTGCGTGGCGTGCTTCCCGAGCTCGAGCGGCACGTCGCCGATTTCGATCAGCACATGCGGGCCGGTCGGCTTGCTGCGCTTGCACCCGGTGAGTTCGGCATCGTGCTGGGCGCCGAGCTTGCGCGCGCGCTGCGTGTGCGGATCGGGGAGCGCGTGGCTTTGATCGCGCCGCAAGGGCTCGTGACCCCGGCCGCATTGCTGCCACGTCTGAAACAATTCCGTGTCGTCGGCGTGTTCGATTTCGGCATGTTCGAATACGACTCCGGACTGGCGCTGATCCATCTGCGCGATGCACAAGTGCTATATCAGATGCCGGATCGCGTCAGCGGACTCCGGCTCAGACTCGCCGACTTGATGCAGGCACCCCGTGTCGCGCAGGCGCTGGTCGGCCACTTGCCCGCGGAGTTGCTGCTGACCGACTGGACACGCAGCCATGCCAATCTGTTCCGTGCCGTGGCGATCGAAAAAAACATGATGTTCATCCTGCTCACGCTGATCGTGGCGGTGGCGGCCTTCAACATCGTGTCGGCGCTGATCATGGTGGTGACCGACAAGCGCGCCGACATCGCGATCCTGCGCACGCTCGGCGCCAGCCCGCGTTCCGTGATGACGATTTTCGTCGTTCAGGGTGCCGTGATCGGCACAGTCGGGCTCGTGGCCGGCCTGGGTTTGGGTTTGCTGCTGGCCGCCAATCTGGACTACGCCGTGCCGCTCATCGAGCGGCTGACCGGGGTCACGCTCTGGAGCAAGGAGGTCTATCCGCTGGCGCAACTGCCGGTGCGGGTGGTGTGGACCGACGTCGCCATCGTGCTGGCCATCGCACTGCTGCTGACATTGATCGCAACCTTGTATCCGAGCCTGCGTGCCGCCCGTGTCGATCCCGCCGAGGCGTTGCGCCACGAATGAGCCCAGTCGTGTTGCAGGCTCGGGCGCTGGAAAAACGCTTCCGACAAGGGATGAGCGATGTCGAGGTACTCGCCGGTGTCGATCTGGCCCTGCATGCCGGGGAGCATGTCGCGATCACAGGCCAGTCGGGATGCGGTAAAAGTACGCTGCTGCATCTGCTCGGGGGCTTGGATCGGCCGAGTGCCGGCACCGTGACGCTGTGTGGCCAGGATCTCGCTGCTGTCGGCGAGACCGAGCGTGGCCGCCTGCGCAATGAGCAGTTGGGCTTCGTCTATCAGTTCCATCACCTGTTGCCGGAGTTTTCGGCCCAGGAAAATGTCGCGATGCCGCTGCTGATCCGGCGCATGGCGCGCGTGCAGGCGATGGCCAAGGCGGCGGCGGTGCTGGAGGAGGTCGGCTTGGGCGCGCGCCTGTCCCATCGTCCCGGCGAGTTGTCCGGCGGGGAGCGCCAGCGCGCGGCGATCGCGCGCGCGCTGGTGACGGAGCCGGCCTGTGTGCTGGCCGACGAGCCCACCGGCAACCTGGATCGACACAACGCCGACCATGTGTTTGCGCTGATGCTGGCGCTGTCGGCTCGTCGCGGCACCGCTTTCCTGGTCGTGACCCATGACGAGAGTCTGGCCAACCGACTGGACCGTCGCTTGCGTCTGCATGACGGCAGCTTGCACACCGATGACGGTGATGGCGAGCGCGGGCGTCGAGTAGCGGGAGATGGGGCGTAGCAGTCGATCTGCTTTGACCTGACAACGCGCCAGCGGCACAATTGACCGATCATAACCCTGCCAGCCTGGTTCCGCACGCGTGTCCAACAACAACTCCTACGCCAAGAATTCGCTGCCGACGTTGATGCTGGGCGCGATCGGGGTCGTCTTTGGCGACATCGGCACCAGTCCGCTGTATGCGATCAAGGAAACCTTCGCCGGTCACTATCCGATGCCTATCACCGAGGCGAACCTGTTCGGCGTGCTGTCCCTGGTGTTCTGGACGATCACGATGCTGGTGTCGGTCAAGTATGTGGCCATCATCATGCGTGCCGACAACCATGGCGAGGGCGGCAGCCTGGCGCTGCTGGCCCGAGTGACCGAGGTGGTGCGGGGATCGCATTTCGAATCGTGGATTCCACTGCTGGGTATTTTTGCGGCGGCGTTGTTCTACGGCGACAGCATGATCACGCCGGCGATTTCGGTCCTGTCAGCCGTCGAGGGCCTGGAGGTGGTGGCGCCCAGCCTGCACGAGTTCATCGTACCGATCACGGTTGTCGTGCTGACCGCGCTTTTCTGGATCCAGCGGCGCGGCACAGCGGCGGTGGGCAAGTTGTTCGGTCCGATCACGTGCCTGTGGTTCTTGTCGCTGGGCGTACTGGGCGCAATGAGCATCTGGCAGTCCCCGCAAATTCTGGCGGCGTTGTCACCACACTATGCGCTGGATTTTTTCCTGGCCCATCCGCGCATCAGCTTCCTGGCTCTGGGGGCGGTGGTGCTGGCGGTGACTGGTGCCGAGGCGCTCTATGCCGACATGGGACATTTCGGGCGTCTGCCGATACGTCTCGTCTGGTTCGGCTTCGTGTTGCCGGCGTTGGTACTGAATTATTTTGGGCAGGGTGCACTGCTGTGGCGCGACCCCGAAGCACTGCGCAATCCGTTTTATTTGTTGGCCCCCGATTGGGCGCTGATCCCGCTTCTGATTCTGGCGACCTGCGCGACCGTGATCGCGTCGCAGGCCGTCATCTCCGGCGCCTACTCGGTGGCGACGCAGGCGGTGCAGATGGGCTACCTGCCCAGGATGGCGGTGGTGCAGACCTCGGCGCGCGAGCGCGGCCAAGTCTATGTTCCGTTTACAAATTGGACGCTCTATCTGGCCGTGATCGCACTGGTGATCGGGTTCAAGTCGTCGACCAATCTGGCCGCGGCCTATGGCATTGCGGTCACCGGCACGATGATGATCGATACGATACTGGTCGCGTTCGTTATCGCCTTGTCCTGGCGTTGGTCACGCTGGTTGTGGATCCCCGGTGTGGGCGCCCTGCTGCTCGTGGACATCGCTTTTTTTTCGGCCAACGCGGTCAAGATCCCTCAGGGGGGCTGGTTCCCGTTGCTGGTCGGCTTGGCTTCCTTCACCGTGCTGACCACGTGGAAGCGCGGCCGCGCCCTGCTCGCGGAAGAGTTGGCCAAGGGTGGCATGCCACTCGAGGATTTCGTGAATGTGGTCGGCGAGGGCGTGCCGCGCGTGGCGGGTACGGCGGTGTTCTTGACCGCCAATGCAGCCAATGCGCCCGGGTCGCTGTTGCACAACCTGAAGCACAACCAGATCCTTCACGACCGCAATGTGGTGTTGAATGTCTCCACCGCCGAAACGCCGTTCGTCGATGCCGCCGATCGGCTGCGCCTGGAGGTATTGCCGCACGGCTTCTTTCGGCTATACCTGCGCTATGGCTTCATGGAGCACCCCGATATCCCCGAGGCGCTCACCGCATGCCGTGCGGAGGGCCTGGATTTCGATCTGATGACGACTTCGTTTTTCCTGAGTCGGGAAACGGTCGTGCCGGCGCTGAAGCGCGGCATGGCCTTGTGGCGTGAGCGCCTGTTCGCCTGGATGACGCGCACCGCGACCAGTGCGACGGATTTCTTCCGCATCCCCCCCAACCGCGTCGTCGAGCTGGGTACGCAGATCGAGATCTGAATATTTCATCGAAAGGAGACAGCCATGAGGGACTGGAACGCAATGAGCGATGCGGCATTCCGCGAGGAGGTGGGCGCATTTTTCAGCGCGCATTTCCCGCAGCATCTGCGAACCATGACGCGCTATCCGCGCTGGGCCGACGTCAAGGACTGGTTCCAGACCCTGGTCGCCAAGGGCTGGGGCGCGCCGAACTGGCCGCGCGCGTACGGCGGCATGGGTCTGGATGCCGGCAAGCTGA
The DNA here is from genome assembly GCA_022072095.1 of Rhodocyclaceae bacterium. Lineage (GTDB taxonomy): Bacteria > Pseudomonadota > Gammaproteobacteria > Burkholderiales > Rhodocyclaceae > JAJVIJ01. The sequence goes on along the minus strand of JAJVIJ010000065.1, from coordinate 9,681 downwards.
TCATATTCGTCGAGGAGCAGGAGCGCTTGTTGCTCGGGCGCATGCCGTTCGAGCCGGCGATCACGATGCTCGGACCGCTGCTGATCCAGTTCGGGACCGACGAGCAGAAACGCACCTTCCTGCCCGGTATTCTGGAGGCCAAGCATGTCTGGTGCCAAGGTTACTCCGAGCCCAACGCCGGTTCCGATCTGGCCAATCTGCGCACCGAAGCGGTCCGCGATGGTGACGAGTACGTGATCAACGGCTCCAAGATCTGGACCAGCTTTGCGTTCGACGCGACCCATTGCTTCATCCTGGTACGGACGGCCAAATCCGCCAAGAAGCAGGAAGGCATCACGTTTCTGCTGATGGACATGAATCAGCCGGGCATACGTGTGCGCCCGATCGACAATCTGTTGGGCTATGCCAACTTCTGCGAGGTGTTCATCGACAACGCGCGCGCGCCGGTCGCCTGGCGTGTAGGTGAGGAAAATCAGGGCTGGACCGTTGCCAAGGCCATGCTCGGCTTCGAGCGGCTGTTTCTGGGTAGCCCCAAGCATCCGCAGTATGCGCTCAACCGCCTGGCCGAGGTGGGTCGATTGACCGGCAGTTTCGAAGACCCGGCCTTTGCAGACCGCTACACCCAATTGCGCCTGGAGGTCGCCGATCTGGTCTCAGCCTATGGTCGCTATGCCGATGCCGTCCGACGTGGTGAGACGCTGGGCCCCGATGTATCGCTGCTCAAGCTTTGGGGGACCGAGGTCTTCCAGCGCGCGACCGAGGCCACGCTCGAGGCGGCCGGCAATGCCGGCGCGATTGCCGGTGACGCCACGCTCGGTGCTGGCGCAGCCAATGTCCTGAGCCCGTTCTACACCGCGCGTCCGGCGACCATCTACGGTGGCAGCAACGAGATTCAGCGCAACATCCTCGCCAAGGCCGTGCTGCGTCTCCCCGGCTAAGCACGAACCCTGCGCACGGATCGTTCACGGGGGTGTCCGCGTCGGCTGCTCAATCGGTCCGTAAGCTTGGGCAGGGCCAGTCTCCGCGAGCGATGAAATCGGGGTTCTCGAACCCCGGTTTCCCATAACGCAGCGGCCGCCCTTCGACATCGGTGACTGCGCCACCGGCTGCGGTGAGCACGGCTTGGCCTGCCGCGGTGTCCCATTCCATGGTTCGCCCGAATCGGGGGTAGAGGTCCGCCAGTCCGGACGCGATCAGGCAGAATTTCAGCGACGAGCCGGCCGTCTCGTGTCGAGCGACGCGGTGGCCGGAGAGGGCGCGCTCGAGCGCTGCGACATCGCCGTGCGAGCGGCTGGCGACGACCGTGACGCCCTCGGCCGGCAGAGGCCGGCAGCGGATCGCGCGGCTTCCTGATGCGTCTTCGAGCAGGGCTCCCGAATCGAAGGTCCCGGCGTAATACCGGTCCAGGGCCGGCGCGAATACGATACCGAGCACCGGCTGTCCTTCGCGCACGAGCGCGATGTTGACGGTGAATTCGCCATTGCGGGCGACGAATTCACGCGTGCCATCCAGGGGGTCGACCAGCCAAAACTCGGCGCCGATGGCTGGGGTGCGGCCCGCCGCGAACGCTTCTTCGGCGACCACCGGGATGGTCGGCGTCAGCCGCGCCAGCCCAGACAGGATGATGGCCTCGGCATGCTCGTCGGCGTCGGTGACCGGTGATGTGTCGGTCTTGTCGCGTACCGAGAAGTCGCTGCGATAGATGTCGAGGATGGCGGCACCCGCACTGCGGGCGATCGGGCGCAGTGCATCCAGGAGGGGGGCGAGCGCTTGCGTCAGCATGTGGGGCAGAGTGGGCCGTTCAAGGGTTATTCACCGGCTACTTTCATCGATCCGATCACGACCGATGGCGCCTGCTTGCCACCGCGAACGAGCAGGTCGCTGCCGACTGCGACGATGTTCCGAAACATGTCGGCCAGGTTGCCGGCGATGGTCACCTCGTGCACCGGATGGCGAATTTCGCCGCCCTCGACCCAATAGCCGGCCGCACCGCGGGAGTAGTCCCCGGTCACGTAATTCACGCCCTGTCCAAGCAACTCGGTGACGATCAGGCCGCGGCCCATTTCGCGGATCAGCTGCTCGAAGCTGCATGGGCCGGGTGTCAAGATGAGGTTGTGACTGCCGCCGGCGTTGCCGGTGCTTTTCATGCCCAGCTTACGTGCCGAGTAGGTGCCGAGAAAGTAACCCATCAGCACACCCTTCGAGACGACGTCGCGATCATGGGTCGCGACGCCATCATCATCGAAGGGGCGGCTCGCCAGCCCTTTGGGCAGGCCCGGTCGTTCCGTGATCGTGACGTTCGGGGAAAAGATCGGTTTGCCTAGCGCGTCCAGCAGAAAGGACGATTTTCTGTACAGGCTGCCGCCGCTGGCGGCTTGGGCGAAGTTGCCCAACAGGCCACAGGCCAGTGGCGCCTCGAACAACACCGGTACGCTGGTTGTCGGAATGCGGCGTGCCCCGAGCCGGGCCAGCGCGCGCTGGCCGGCGTAAGCGCCGATGGCCTCGGGCTGTGGCAATTCGTCGGGGTCGCGCCGGCTGGCGTACCAGTCGTCACGCTGCATCTCGTCATCCTGAGATGCGATCACTGAACAGGCGATGGTGTGTCGGCTGCTGGCGAAGCCGCCGAAAAATCCCAGGCTGTTGGCACTGACGAACTGCGCATGATGGGTGGAGACCGTGGCTCCCTCGGAGTTCGTGATCAAGGGGCTCAGGCCCAACGCAGCGGCTTCGCAGCGGCGCGCCATCTCGGTCGCCGCCGCGATGTCCAGCGTCCACGGAAAATACAGCCCAGGGTCTTTCCAGTCGCGCGCAAGCTCGTCGACGTCGGGCAGGCCTGCGCAGGGGTCGGCGGCGGTGTGTCGGGCGATGGACAGTGCCGCGTCCACGGTCAGCGCGAGGGCCTCGGCCGAGAAATCCGAACTGCTGGAAAAGCCGCGTCGATGACCGAGATAGACACTGACGCCGAGTCCCTTGTCGCGGGTGTATTCGATCGTTTCGACTTCGCCTCGACGTACAGTCACGGACTGTCCGTGGCCTTCGGAGACATCGACTTCGCAGGCGGAAGCGCCGCGTGCACGCGCCAGTTCGATCAGGCGCGCGGCGATATCGCGCAGTGCAGGCTGGGTATGGGTAAATCGGTTCATCGTGTGTGTGGCCTGGGTGGTGGCGTGGCTGCGGGTCAGGTGGCCTTCCGGCGCAGGACGAGCGTGCGGAGCGGACCGTACGCCAAGCCGTCGGCCACAGACCGGAGGGTATCAGGCTGACATCCGGCCGGGGCGGAGACGGGTGTCGCTTCAAGGTGCGAGCGCGACATCACCATGGTCGATGGGACGAAGACCCGCCAGATGGCGACGATCATTCCAGACGAGCAGACTCCAGCGATCCGCGTCATGCTCCACCCAGTTGAGTGCGGCGTTTCCGGTTTCGAAATCGCGCGCGGCTTCGAGCGGCAGATCACGGATCAGGCGGTTTGCGATGTCGAGCACGCCGCCGTGGGCGACCAGCAACAAGGTGTCGCCGGGGTGGCGGACCAATAGCCACGCAAGACAGCCGCGCACCCGTTCCGCGAACGCTGTCAGGCTCTCGCCTCCCGGCGGGTGGTGATGAGGGTCTCGCGCAGCAAAGCGTCGCCAGCCATCCGGACAAACGTTCATGATCTCCTTGTACGGCAAGCCTTGCCAGCTGCCATAGTGCCGCTCGCGCAAGGCGCGAAGCGTGACGAACGGTTGCGCGAGTCGCCGCGCGATCGGCGCGGTCGTGGCGATCGTGCGGGTCAGATCACTGCAATAGATCGCATCGAATCGCGTAGAGCCGAGTACCTCGGCCAGCGACTGCACCTGCGCCTGACCAAGCGCGGACAGCGGCGGGTCGAGTTGCCCCTGTATTCGGCCGCTCGCATTCCAGCCGGTTTCTCCATGACGAACGATACAGAGACGGGTCATCGCAACCTCGGGAAAGCGGCCAATCTTAGATCTTGGGAAGGACAATGGAAATTGTAATCCAGCCCGGGGTACTCATTTGTGTTGGCATGTGCCGGGCGCATGATGGCTATACTTGTCCGAAAAGCAGTGGGATAGAGGGGGGACGAAAACATGCGGACGATGCTCAGAATGGCACGCCTGGTCGATCGACTGAACGATGGTGCAGGTCAGGTCGCAATCTGGTGTGTCCTGCTCTCGTGCCTGATCAGTGCCGGCAATGCGTCCATCCGCTACACGTTCAGCTGGAGCTCGAACGCATGGCTGGAGATACAGTGGTATCTGTTCGCGTATCTGGTCATGTTGGGCGCTGCACAGACCTTGCGTCGCAACGAGCATGTGCGTGTGGACGTGCTCTACGGGCGTTTTGCGCCACGTACCAAAGCCTGGGTGGATCTGGTCGGTCTGATCGTCTTTCTGATCCCGGTTACCGCATTGCTTGCCTGGATGTCGTGGCCGCTGTTTCGCGAGGCTTGGGTCAGCGGAGAGTACTCTGGCAATGCGGGCGGTTTGATTCGGTGGCCGGCAAAGCTGGCCCTGCCGCTAGGATTTGCACTGCTGACGCTGCAGGGTCTGGGTGAAATCGTCAAGCGCGTCGGCTATCTGCGTGGGCTTCATCGGATGGATACCCAGTACGAGCGGCCCCTGCAATGATCAGCGTAGACGCAATGGCGCCCCTGATGTTCGGGGGGCTGATCGTGTTCATGCTGGTCGGCTTCCCGGTCGCGTTCTCGATCGCCGCACTCGGATTGCTGGCCGGGTTCGTGAGCATCGAGCTGGGGTTTTTCCCGCGCGAGTTGCTGCAAAGCCTGCCTTACCGGGTGTTTGGCATCCTGTCGAACGAGCTGCTGCTCTCGATCCCGTTTTTTACCTTCATGGGGGTGATACTCGAACGCTGCGGTTTGGCCGAAGACTTGCTGGAAGGCATGGGGCAGCTGTTCGGCCGGCTTCCGGGGGGCATCGCCTACGCGGTCATTCTGGTGGGAGCGGTGCTGGGGGCCATCACCGGCACGGTGGCCGCATCGGTCATCGCGATGGGCATGATCGCGTTGCCGGTGATGATGCGCTACGGCTACGACATGCGACTCGCGACCGGCGTGATCGCCGCGTCCGGCACCATCACGCAGCTGATCCCGCCGTCGCTGGTGCTGGTGGTGCTCGCCGACCAACTCGGTCGCTCGGTGGGTGACATGTACGCGGGTGCGATCGGCCCCAGTCTCGCCCAGACCCTGATTTTCATCGCTTACGTAGCGGTGCTTTCGATCATCCGGCCACAATGGATGCCGCCATTGCCGGAGGAGGCACGCACGCTGAGCGGCTGGGCACTCTGGCGCGGGTTGTTGCTGGGAATCGTCCCTTCCATCGCGCTGATCTTTCTCGTCCTCGGTACGATATTCATGGGCTTGGCGACGCCGACCGAGGCGGGCGCCATGGGTGCGGTGGGTGCGATGGCGCTTGCGGCACTGCATCGTCGACTGTCCTGGAAGCTTGTCCACGAGGGCATGGAAGGCACGATGCGCATCACCGCGATGGTGATCTTCATCCTGATCGGCTCCACGGTGTTCAGTCTGGTGTTTCAGGGTGTGAATGGTGCCTTGTGGATCGAGCACATGTTGTCCCACCTGCCGGGCGGCGTGGTCGGCTTCCTGGTCTTTGTAAACCTGTTCGTATTCTTCCTGGCATTTTTTCTCGATTTTTTCGAGATCGCGTTCATCATCATTCCGATGCTGGCGCCGGTCGCGGACAAGTTGGGGATCGATCTGATCTGGTTCGGTGTCCTGCTCTGCATCAACATGCAGACTTCTTTCATGCACCCGCCGTTCGGGTTTGCGCTGTTCTACCTGCGCGGCATCGCACCGCCCGAGGTGCGCAGCAAGGATATCTACCTCGGGGCCATCCCTTGGGTGCTGCTGCAACTGCTGATGGTCGCCATCGTGATCGTCTGGCCGGGCACGGTGACTTACTGGCTCGACAAGGAGCAGGCGGTCGATTTGGACAAGGTCAGGATCGAGCTTCCCCAGGACGCTGACGAAGGTTCCGGTTCGACGGACGAGGACGCCGATCACAAGCAGGCGCTCCCGGAACAGCCGGTCGATCAGGGTAGTCGGCCGGGGGGCCAAGAGGAGGGTGGCGCATCCGCGCCGCAATCCGGGAGCGACCATCGCGACGTGACGGACGACATCCAGCGCATGTTGCGCGAAGGCCGATGAGACGGGTCGCGTGGACGCGCGGCGCGTCAGGGATCGGCTTGCGCGGCGCCGGTCTCGACGCTTATTGACTGCACGCCAATGAGGTCTCTATAATCCGGCCTCTTTTCGCTCGCCTGGGCGTGGAGCTGGTGGGGGCCGCTTACCGGGCGCCGGGCTACCGTGTCGAAAAATGGCGTCGTGAAACGCGCCGTGGGGTCTGCGGAATTGAAGCCGCGGCAGCAATAGCGGGGTCCGGAAGGCGGAACAGCCGAACAGGTTCGAGGCGACACGCTTAGCGCGGGCCGCCTCGGATTTTTATTATGTATGGGACCGGAGTGTGTCGGACGATCGTCACGCATCCAAAGCGGGAATAGAAGGCCAGCATGCCAACCATTAATCAGCTAGTCCGTCACGGGCGCGAAGCGCCTCAGGCGAAATCCAAAGTACCGGCGCTTGATGCGTGCCCGCAAAAGCGCGGGGTATGTACGCGCGTCTATACGACGACTCCGAAGAAGCCCAATTCGGCACTGCGCAAGGTCGCCAAGGTACGGCTCACCAACGGCTTCGAGGTGATTTCGTACATTGGTGGCGAGGGGCATAACCTGCAGGAACACTCGGTGGTATTGATCCGCGGCGGCCGCGTCAAGGATTTGCCTGGTGTTCGATATCACATCGTACGTGGCAGTCTGGATACCCAGGGTGTGAAGGATCGCAAGCAGGCGCGCTCCAAGTACGGGGCCAAGCGGGCCAAGAAGAGCTGATACGGAGTGCGATGACATGCCAAGACGCCGCGAAGTACCCAAGCGCAATATTCTGCCCGACCCGAAGTTCGGAAACGTCGAGGTGGCCAAGTTCGTGAATGTGCTCATGATGTCCGGCAAGAAGTCCGTCGCCGAGCGCATGCTGTATTTTGCTTTCGATCAGATCAAGGCCAAGAGCGGGAAAGACCCCCTGGAGGTGTTCACCCAGGCGGTCGGGAACGTCAAGCCCGTGGTCGAGGTCAAGAGTCGCCGCGTCGGCGGGGCCAACTACCAGGTCCCGGTCGAAGTGCGCCCGGTCAGGAGGCTGGCGCTGTCGATGCGCTGGCTTCGTGATGCCGCGCGCAAGCGCCCGGAAAAATCGATCGGCCAGCGCTTGGCTGGGGAGCTACTCGATGCCGCGGAAGGCCGCGGCGGTGCCATGAAGAAGCGCGAAGAGATTCATCGTATGGCCGAGGCCAATCGAGCTTTTTCGCATTATCGTTTTTAAGTCGCGCGCGAGGAAAGTAAGGACCGTATCGTGGCACGCAAGACGCCCATCGAGCACTATCGAAACATTGGTATTTCTGCGCATATCGATGCCGGAAAGACCACGACTACAGAGCGCATTCTGTTCTACACCGGGGTGAACCACAAGATCGGCGAGGTTCACGACGGCGCGGCGACCATGGACTGGATGGCTCAGGAGCAGGAACGTGGCATCACCATCACCTCGGCGGCGACGACCTGCTTTTGGCGTGGTATGGACATGTCCTACCCGGAGCATCGGGTCAATATCATCGATACCCCGGGTCACGTCGATTTCACGATCGAGGTCGAGCGCTCGATGCGGGTGCTCGATGGCGCGTGCATGGTGTATTGCGCGGTGGGCGGGGTCCAGCCGCAGTCCGAGACTGTATGGCGGCAGGCGAACAAATATCGCGTGCCACGCCTCGCCTTCGTGAACAAGATGGATCGCACAGGTGCGAATTTCCTGCGGGTCTATGAGCAGATGCGTGCTCGTCTGAAGGCCAACCCGGTGCCGCTGCAGTTGCCGATCGGCGCCGAGGATGATTTCAAGGGTGTGGTGGACCTGGTCAGGATGAGGGCCATCTCCTGGGACGAATCGAGTCAGGGGATGAAGTTCGAGCTCTCGGACATTCCCGCCGGCTTGGTCGGGCAGGCTCGCGAGTGGCGGGAGAAACTGCTCGAGGCTGCGGCCGAAGCCTCCGAGGTGCTGATGAATGGCTACCTTGAGAACGGTGATCTGAGTCTCGACGAGCTCAAGCGTGGTCTGCGCATGCGGACGATCGCGGGCGAGATCGTGCCGATGCTCTGTGGCTCTGCGTTCAAGAACAAGGGCGTTCAGGCGATGCTCGATGCGGTGATCGATTACTTGCCGTCGCCGGTCGACATTCCACCCGTGAAGGGTCAGGATCTCAATGACAAGGAGGTGCAGCGCAGCGCGGACGACGACGAAGCGTTTTCGGCGCTCGCCTTCAAGATCATGACCGATCCGTTCGTCGGTCAGCTGACGTTCGTTCGTGTGTATTCTGGCGTTCTGGAATCGGGCAATACCATTCTCAACCCGGTCAAGGGTCGCAAGGAGCGGATCGGCCGGTTGTTGCAGATGCATGCCAACCAGCGCGAGGAAATCAAGGAGGTGCGCGCGGGGGACATCGCGGCCGTTGTTGGCCTCAAGGAGGCAATCACCGGTGACACCATCTGCGATCTGAATCGGCCCATCATTCTCGAGCGGATGGAGTTTCCGGAGCCGGTCATCCATGTGGCCGTCGAACCCAAGACGAAAGCGGACCAGGAAAAAATGGGTGTCGCGCTCGGGCGGCTGGCGCAAGAGGACCCCTCTTTCCGTGTGCGCACGGACGAAGAGTCGGGGCAGACGATCATTTCCGGGATGGGGGAATTGCATCTCGAGATCATCGTCGATCGGATGAAGCGCGAGTTCGGTGTCGAGGCCAACGTCGGTGCGCCTCAGGTCGCTTATCGCGAGGCGATTCGCAAGGCGGTCGAGCAGGAGGGCAAGTTCGTCAAGCAGTCCGGCGGTCGGGGTCAGTACGGCCATGTATGGATCAAGCTCGAGCCGAACGAAACCGGAAAGGGCTATGAGTTCGTCGATGCGATCAAGGGCGGTGTCGTGCCACGCGAGTACATCCCGGCTGTCGACAAGGGCATACAGGACACGCTCGGCAACGGCGTGCTTGCGGGTTTCCCGGTGGTCGACGTCAAGGTTACGCTGTTCGACGGCTCCTACCACGACGTGGACTCGAACGAAAATGCGTTCAAGATGGCTGCATCCATTGCGTTCAAGGATGCGATGCGCAAGGCCTCGCCGGTGTTGCTTGAGCCGATGATGGCGGTCGAGGTCGAGACACCAGAGGAGTTCATGGGAAATGTCATGGGCGACATATCGAGTCGGCGCGGCATTCTTCAGGGCATGGACGATATCGCGGGCGGCATCAAGGTGATTCGGGCCGAGGTTCCGCTTGCGGAAATGTTCGGCTATTCGACCACGATGAGGTCGCTCAGCCAAGGGCGCGCGACCTATTCCATGGAGTTCAAGCATTACGCCGAGGCCCCGAAGAACGTGGCCGAAGCTGTGATCAACAAGAAGTGATTCGGGCTTAGGGGCTAGACGATGGCAAAGGGAAAATTTGAGCGGACGAAGCCGCACGTGAACGTAGGGACGATAGGTCACGTGGATCACGGCAAGACGACGTTGACGGCGGCGATCACGACGATACTGGCGAGCAAGTTTGG
>JAJVIJ010000058.1:15708-23161 GCA_022072095.1 Rhodocyclaceae bacterium | reverse complement strand
CGAATCCCCTTCCGCCAGCCAATGTCGTTTGCTTCATCATTCCCTTCCCTGTGCTCGACACCATTCGTCTGACCATATGACAAGCCAATCGTTCACGGCAGTTGGGACTTTTTCAGTGTTTCCCTAAACAATGTCAACCTTCAGACGTCCGGCTCGCACGTGTCGGCCACGCATCGACCAACTTGCGCTGCGCGTGGAAATCCTTTTCAATAAGCCCATGAGCTCCGCCCGCATCTATCAGATTTCCGTAAGCAGCGTCGCGCAGTTCCTGCCCGAACAATCCGACATCGAATCCGGACGCTATGTGTTCAGCTACACGATCACGCTGCGCAACACCGGCAACGTCGCCGCACAGCTCATCAGCCGCCACTGGATCATCACCGATTCCGACCAGCGCATACAGGAGGTGCGCGGACTGGGTGTCGTCGGACATCAGCCGCTGCTGCAACCCGGCGAGACCTTCGAGTATTCCAGCGGCTGCGTGATCGCCACCCCGGTCGGCACCATGCGCGGCAGCTACCAGATGGTGTCCGAGGATGGCACGACTTTCGATGCGCCGATCCCGGAGTTCACACTGAGCATCCCGCGGGTCCTGCACTGAAGCACGAACGATCGGCCACGCGTTGCGGCCCCGGTCAACTCCGATATTCCGCGTTGATCTTGACGTAATCGTAGGACAGGTCGCAGGTCCAGACCGTGGCCTGCGCCGGCCCGCGCGCAAGATCGATGCGTATCGTGATGTCCTCGGCGCGCATCACGCGTTGGCCCTCGGCCTCGGTGTAGGCCGCCGCGCGGCCGCCGTGTTCGGCGACCAGTACATCGTCCAGCCATAGCCGTATCGACTGCACGTCGAGATCGTCGACGCCGGCGTAGCCGATCGCGCACAGGATGCGCCCGAGGTTCGGATCCGATGCGAAAAAAGCGGTCTTGACGAGCGGCGAATGGGCGATCGCATACGCCACCTTGCGGCATTCCTCACGCGACCTGCCGCCACCCACGTCGATGGTGATGAATTTCGTCGCGCCCTCGCCGTCGCGCACGATCGCGCAGGCCAGTTCGCGCGCCAGATCCACGACGGCAGCGCTCAGCGCGCGCCCGTCCGCGCTGTCCAATGTATCGATGCGCGAATGGCCGGCACGCGCGGTCGCGGCCATCACGAAGGAATCATTGGTCGAGGTGTCACCGTCGACCGAGATGGCGTTGAACGATTCGTCGACGGCGATCCGGATCAGTTCGTCCAGCGCCGGCTGCGCGATGTCGGCATCCGTGCACAGGAAGGCGAGCAGGGTCGCCATGTCCGGCCGGATCATGCCCGCGCCCTTGGCGATGCCGGTCAGCGTCACCGGCACACCGGCGATCGCGATCCGGCGCGACGCCGCCTTCGGCACCGTATCCGTGGTCATGATTGCCTGCGCAGCGTCCGCCCAGCGATCGGGCGCCAGGTTCGCGGCGCAGACCGGTACGCCGCGCTCGATCGGCTCGATCGGCAAGGGTTCGAGGATCACGCCGGTCGAAAACGGCAGCACCTGCTCGGGGCGGATGCCGAGCGCGCGCGCCGTCACCGCGCAGCTGGCGCGCGCGACCGCGAGCCCGGCGTCACCGGTGCCGGCGTTGGCGATGCCGGTGTTCACGAGCCAGGCACGCGTCGGTGCGCGCGCGCGATGTTCGCGACCGACGAGCACGGGAGCCGCGCAGAACCGATTGCGGGTGTACACCGCCGCAACGCGGCTGCCTTCGGCGAGCTCGACGAGCAGCAGGTCCTTGCGATTCGCTTTGCGGATGCCGGCCTCGGCCACGCCCAGACGCACACCGGGCACGGGCAACAGGGCCGCCGGATCGGGTGGGCTGAGACCAACCGCCATGGCACACTCCAAACAGTAAGAAGGCCTCTCGGGCCACGAGGCCGCCGATGATACGGCAGCCCCTCAGCACCAAGACGCCGAGGGGTCGGGGCCGGCTGGAAAAACCTAGCCGCGCGGCTGCGGAATGCGGCGAAGATACGGCTTGACCGTTTCCCAACCATCCGGATACTTCGCCTTGGCCTCCTCGTTGCTGACCGAGGGAGGAATGATGACATCCTCGCCCGGACGCCAGTTGACCGGCGTCGCGACGTTGTGCCGCTCGGTGAGCTGGATCGAATCCAGCAGGCGCAGCACCTCGTCGAAATTACGCCCGCTGCTCATCGGGTAGAGCAGCATCGCCTTGATTTTCTTGTCGGGCCCGATGAGATAGACCGTGCGCACGGTAGCATTGTTGGCGGCAGTACGCCCTTCGCTGGTCTCGCCGGCATCGGCGGGCAGCATGTTATAGAGCTTGGACACATTGAGATCATGATCGCCGATCATTGGAAAGCCGACCACATTGCCGCTGACATCCTTGATGTCCTGCATCCAGCCTTGATGGTCGCTGATCTTGTCGACGCTGAGGCCGATGGTCTTGGTGTTGCGCTTGGCGAACTCATCCTTCAGGCCAGCCATGAAGCCGAGTTCAGTGGTACAGACCGGCGTGTAGTCCTTGGGGTGCGAAAACAGGATCGCGTAACTGTCACCGATCCAGTCGTGGAAATCGATCCTGCCCTGTGTGGTTTCGGCGGTGAAATTCGGCGCCATGCTGCCGATGGAGAGAGTCATGTCGGGCTCCTGTTGGCGGTGGTTGAGGGCGACGGCTTATGCGCGCCGCGAGCTCGGAAGGCGCGCGCGAAGCCTGGCGCCCGGACAGTATAAATGGACGGATTGCCTCGTGTCGCGCTGCGGACGCTTGAGATCGCCTGTATTCGAAATCGGGCTGGCGCCGTTATACGAGAGTATCGACGCCTTCATCCCTACGAGGATAAATCACCATGAACGACAAGCGCTTGGTCGCCGCCTGCCTGGCCGGCCTGCTCATTTCGGGTACCGCACTGGCTGACAAGCCCTCTTGGGCCGGTGGCGGCAAGCACGGCAAGCAGGAAGAACGCGAGGCGCGGCGGGGCGAGCACGACCGACCGACCGGCCCCGGATATTTCGACGCCGATCTGCGCCGCATCATCGGTGATTACTACGGCGCCCAAGCGCGGGCCGGAAAGTGCCCGCCGGGACTGGCGAAGAAAAACAACGGCTGCCTGCCGCCCGGCCAGGCGAAGAAATGGACGCGCGCGCAACCGCTGCCACCCGGCTTGGCCTTTCATGATCTGCCGCCCGACCTGCTGCGCCGCCTGCCCCCGCCGCCGCCCCGTCACCGCTACGTGCAGATCGCCGGCGACATCCTGCTGATCGCGATCGGCACGAGCATGGTCGTCGATGCCGTGGAGGACATTTTTCGCTGAGCCGCCGACCATGCAGAGGGCCATCCCGGCCAAGCCAAGCACCGGCAGCCAAATGTGAGAAACGAGGAGCAGCAAGCCGACTTGATTGTCGATCGGTCGCCGGCGATCGAGGGTTGCGACAAGCTCCTGAGGGCTCCGCTTGACATCGCTCGACGCGAAGCTCACAAAAGCACGCTCACGAGCCAGCTGACCAGGCTTCCCGCCACAACGACCGACCAGGGCGGCCATCTCCAGAACATCAGGGCGACGAAGGCGAGCATGGCGAGCGCGAAGTCGCGCGGCGCATCGATGGCGCCGGTCCACACCGGGTCATAGAGGGCGGCTAGTAGCAAGCCCACCACCGCTGCATTGACGCCGGCCAGCGCGGCGCGCAGGCGCACGTTGCGCCGCAGCACCTCCCAGAACGGCAGGGCTGCGGCGATCAGCATGAATGACGGCGCGAAGATGGCGACGAGGCACAGCAGCCCTCCCGACCAGCCGGAGAGGCCGACCTGAAGGGACGCACCTAGAAACGCCGCGAAGGTGAACAAGGGGCCGGGCACGGCCTGTGCCGCGCCATAGCCGGCGAGAAACGCCTGCTCGTCGACCCAGCCATTGGGCACGACGGCCGCCTGCAACAATGGCAGCACCACGTGGCCGCCGCCGAACACCAGGGCCCCGGCACGAAAGAAGGCATCGATCACCGCCAGGGTCGGCGCCGCCAACGAGTGCGTCAATATCGGCAAGCCGATCAGGCAGGCGCCGAACACGCCCAGCCAGATGATGCCGGCGCGACGTCCCCTGCCGACAGCATGCGGGTCATCGGCAAGTTCGTCGGCACGGCTTTGCTCCGGCCGGAACCATCGCAGGCCGGCCAGGCCAGCGGCGACGATCACCCCGATCTGCATCGCGGCACCGGGCATGACCAGCGCCAAGCAGGCGGCGAGCGCCATCAGCGTCACGCGCGGTGCATCGGCACACAGGCTGCGCGCCATGCCCCACACCGCCTGCGCGACCACGGCCACCGCCACGATCTCGAGTCCGTGCAGGACCGCCGATGGCAGCAGCTCGCCATGCCGCGCGAGGCCGAGCGCAAACAGCACCATGACGATGGCCGAAGGCAGCGTGAATCCGGCCCACGCGGCCAGCGCGCCACGGTAGCCACGACGCCCCATGCCCAGCCCCATGCCCGTCTGACTGCTCGCCGGCCCGGGCAGCAACTGGCACAGCGCAACCAGGTCGGCATAACGCGCTTCGTCGAGCCAGCGTCGACGAACGACGAATTCGTCGCGGAAATAGCCGAGATGCGCGACCGGCCCACCAAACGAGGTCAGACCCAGCCGCAGAAAGATCAGGAAAATCCGCCCGACGCTCTCCGGGTGGTCGCATCCGGCGGTGGCCGGCGGTCGAACGGGCAGGGTCTCGATGGCAGCGTGTTCGCATGGGTGATGGAAGCAGCATCATAACGGCCGACATCTGGCCGCTCCGTTCGCCGCGTGCGCTCAACAGGCGGCGCGCGTCCACATCGGCGCACTTGCTCCTCTGATCGGCGTGCATAATCGCAGACTGAAGCCCCTGACCGCCTCGCCGAGGCCCATGCCGCCCGCCCCAAAGTCGTCTGCATCACGCGTTCCGCTTGCCCAGTGTTGGGTCTTCCTGCTGACGCTGATCGTGATGTCCGCCATGCCCGCTCGTGCCCAGTCCAAGCGCGAAGATGTCGAAGCGCTTCGGGCGCGGATCCAGGCTCTGCAGGCGGAAATCAAGGATGCGGAGGGCGACCGTGCCGATGCAGCGAGCGAATTGCGCCGGACCGAGCAGGCGATATCGGTGACTAGCCGCAAGCTCCATGAGGCGCGCGGCGAACGTGCCCGGCTGGAAGCCGAATCCGCCGCCTTGGGCGAGCGCATCGACGCCCTCGAACGCGCACAGCGCGAGCACCTGGCGCGGCTGCGGCGAGCCGCCCCCGCCTGGCTGGCGGCGCCCGGGGCCGAAACCTGGTTGGCACTGCTGCAGCCGGACGCGATCGGGGCAGCCGCTCGCGAGCGTTACTGGCGCGAGCGCATCGCCCGCGCGCAGGCCCAATGGCTGACCGGGATTCGTACCGAACGCGCGCAGCTCGATGCGCTGCGCGCCGAGCTCGGCGAGCGGCGCAAGGCCGTCGCCGAGCTGGAAGCCGTGCAAGCGCGCGCGCGTGCCGAGCTCGACGAAGAGCGGCGCGCGCATGGCCAGCTCCTTGCCCGGATTGCGGACAAGATCAGCCGTCAGCGCCGCGAAGTGGCGACGCTGAAGCGCGACGAAGCACGCCTGAGCAAATTGATCGCCGGGCTCGCCCGCGTGGTCCCGGAACGCAGGGCACGCGGCGCCAGGCCGGCCGAACCCGCGGCGGGCACGGCACCGGCCAGGCGCGCCCAGACCCTGGCCATGCTGCCGACGCCGGGCGAACTTGTCGGTCGATTTGGCGCTCCAAGGACGGATGGTGGCACCACGTGGAAAGGGTTGTTCATCCGCGCGCAGTCGGGGTCACCGGTACGCGCGATCCATGCCGGCCAAGTCGTGTTCTCCGACTGGCTGCGCGGGTATGGCAACCTGATGATCGTCGATCATGGGGGCGAGACCTTGAGCATTTACGCAGGCAACGAGGCGCTGTTCAAGCGTGTCGGCGACGAAGTCGAGGCCGGGGACACGATCGCCGCCGTCGGGCGCAGCGGGGGCATGGAGGAATCGGGTTTATACTTTGAAATACGCCATCGGGGAATCCCGCAGGATCCACTGCGATGGTTCAAGGGGCAGGCACGATGAACTCGGCGGTTGCGGAGCCAGCTCGCTCCGACCATCCAAATCCATCAGCTCAGTTGGCAGTAATCGGTTAGCAGCATTTTGATCGCCTGACAGGAAAGGGCGTAGGCCATGCAGTCCAGCAAGCAGTCCAGGTTGCAGCAGGCAGGTCTGGTGTTGATCGGCGGGCTCGCCGGCATACTGATCAGCCTGAATTTCTCCGCCAGCGCCAACAAGGAGGCGATCGCGCCGCTGCCGGTCGAGGATCTGCGCATGTTTGCCGACGTCTTCGGCGCGATCAAGCGCAATTACGTCGAGCCGGTCGAGGACAAGAAGCTGATCTCATACGCGATCGGCGGCATGCTGAATGGTCTGGATCCCCATTCGGCCTACCTGGACCCCGACGCCTACAAGGATTTGCAGGTCGGAACGCAGGGCGAGTTTGGCGGCCTGGGCATCGAGGTCGGCATGGAAGACGGTTTCGTCAAGGTGGTGTCGCCGATCGAGGACACGCCCGCATTCCGTGCCGGCATCAAGTCCGGCGACCTGATCGTCAAGCTCGATGACACCCCGGTCAAGGGGCTCAGTCTGGCGGACGCGGTCAAGCGCATGCGCGGCAAACCCAAGACCCCGATCACGCTGACCGTGGTACGCAAGGGGGAACCCAAGCCGATCGTCGTCACGCTTAGCCGCGAAGTCATCAAGGTTCAAAGCGTCAAGTCGAAGGTCATCGAGCCCGGTCTGGGCTATCTGCGCGTGACCCAGTTTCAGGAGAACACCACGTCCTCGCTGATCACGCATCTCGACCGGCTCTACAAGCAGGGCCCGCTGAAGGGGCTGGTCCTCGATCTTCGCAATGACCCTGGCGGGCTGCTGCACAGCGCCGTGGGCGTGTCGGCCAGCTTCCTGCCACCCAAAACCCTGGTCGTGTCCACCGATGGCCGCACGGAGGATGCCAAGCGCAAGTACCTGGCCTTGCCCGAGGACTATCTGCGCGGCGGTCGCGACGATCCGCTGAAGGGTCTTCCGGCCGCGGCCCGCTCGGTGCCGATGGTGGTGCTGGTCAACGGCGGCTCCGCCTCGGCCTCGGAGATCGTGGCTGGCGCCTTGCAGGACCACAAGCGCGCGGTCATCATGGGCACGCAGACCTTTGGCAAGGGTTCGGTACAGACGATCATGCCCTTGTCGAGCAATACGGCGATCAAGCTCACCACGGCGCGCTACTTCACGCCCGGTGGCCGTTCGATCCAGGCCAAGGGTATCGAGCCCGATATCGTCGTCGAGGAATCGTCGAACGGCACCAGCCTCGCGCGCGTCCGCGAAGCCGATCTGGAACGCCACCTGGTGGGTGGAACCACCGGCGACCCGCAAGCGGGCAAGGCGGGTGAGGCGGCC
>JAJVIJ010000058.1:0-15698 GCA_022072095.1 Rhodocyclaceae bacterium | reverse complement strand
GCGATGCCAATGACGCCACGGCCGAAGACGAGAAGCCACCGGTGTTCGAGATCGCCGGCAAGAACGATTTTCAACTTGCGCAAGCGGTGAATCTGCTGAAGGGATTACAGATCATCCAGCAAAGCAAGTAGTCGACCGCCCGGCGCAGCCGGGAGAACAGGGATGACGATGTCTTCTGGACGACCGGTAGTGCCACGCCCCTCGGCCCAGGGCGATACCCGAAAACAGCGCGCACTGCGTGTGCGCGGCGGTGCCACGGATGCGGATCGGGCCATGGCCTGCCTGCACGCGATCGACGGCCTGGCCGTCCGCGCCGGCGGAGATGCGAACGTTCTGCTCGTCGACTACGACTTGCGCACGCATCGCTTGCGCGCGATCGAGGCGCTCTTGCAGGCGGCCGGGGTGAAGCTGGAGAGTTCGACGATCTGGCGTGTGCAGCGCGCGCTCATCCATTTTGCGGAAGACACCGAGGTGCGCAATCTGCGCCAGCCGCAGCGGCTGCTGAAAAAATCCAGCGAGGTCTATGTCAAGGCCTACGAAGGGCACCCTCATGGCGACCATGACGACACCCCGCCGGAACTGCGCGAATATCGTTGATGCCGTTCGTGCCGATGGTCTTTCACCCGTTGCATCCGTTTCATCCTCGCCGTGTCCGGCCAGCCCGCACCGCTCGTTGAGCGCATCGCCACGACCGGAGACGCACACGGTCAGGAACTCGACGACGCGCAACTGCTGCGTTATTCGCGACACATCCTGTTGCCCGAGTTCGGCGTCGATGCTCAGACCCGTCTGCGCCGGTCCCGGGCCCTGCTGATCGGCGTCGGCGGACTGGGGTCGCCGGCAGCGATGTATCTGGCGGCGGCCGGCGTCGGCGAGCTGGTGATCGCCGATGGCGATGTCGTGGACCGCACCAATCTGCAACGACAGATCGTGCATGCCGAGTGCGCCATCGGCATGCCCAAGACCGCGTCCGCCGCACGGACGCTCGCCGCACTGAACGCCGATGTGCGCATCGTCGCCATTCCGGAACGCCTGCAAGGCGCGCACTTGCGCGAGCAGGTCGCGGCCGCGGATGTGGTGCTGGACTGCACGGACAATTTCGCCACCCGCCATGCGATCAATGACGCCTGCGTGCGTGCGCGCAGGCCGCTGGTCTCCGGCGCGGCGATCCGCTTCGACGGCCAGGTGGCGGTGTTCGATCCCCGCCGTCCGGACAGCCCCTGCTACAACTGCCTGTTTCCCGAAGAGGGCGAGGTCGAGGATGTACCCTGCGCGCTGATGGGCGTGTTCGCGCCCCTGACCGGGATCATCGGCTGCGTGCAAGCCGCCGAGGCACTGAAACTCGTCGCCGGAATCGGTGAATCGCTGGCCGGGCGCTTGCTGCTGCTCGATGCATTGGGCATGAACTGGCGCAGCCTGATGCTGCCGCGCGACCCGGCTTGCCGCGTGTGCGCCGAAGCTAGGCCGGGCGCAGCCTGAGCCGCAGGTCGCCGCCCACCCAGCGCTGTTCGACGAGTCGCAGCCGCGGCGCGTCGCCCAGCGCCGGGAGGGCGGGCAGGTCGGCGATGCCGCGCCCGTCCCCGACCAGACACAGCGCCTGATAGAGCAGCAACTCGTCCACCAGCCCCGCCGCCAGCAGCACCCCGGTCAGACGGGCACCGGCTTCGACGTGCAACTCATTGACACCGCGCCCGGCCAGAGCCGACAGCAGCACGGCCGGCGCGATGCGTCCGTGCGCGGCCGGCAGGCACAGCAGGTCCAGCCCGGGACGTCGCAGGCGTCCGTGGCGGGCCTCGTCCTCGACCGCCGTCACCACCAGCACGGGCCGATCCGGTCGCGCGCTCGACACGAGACGTGCCGTCTCGGAAAGTTCCAGACGCGCATCGAGCACCACGCGCAGGGGCTGGCGTGTCGTAGGGACCTCGCGTACCGTCAATTCGGGATCGTCGGCGCGTATGGTGCCCATGCCGGTCAGGATCGCACACGCGCGCGCGCGCCAGCGATGGCCGTCGCGACGCGCCGGGGCACCGGTGAGCCACTGGCTGCGGCCGTCGGCCAGTGCACTGCGCCCGTCCAGGCTGACGGCCATCTTGGCGCGCACCCACGGACGGCCGCTGCGCATGCGGCGTATGAAGCCGATATTGAGTTCCTCGGCCTCGCCGGTCAGCAGGCCGCAGGCGACGTCGACGCCGGCCGCGGCGAGCCGCGCCAGGCCCTGGCCCGCCACGAGCGGATTGGGGTCCTGCATCGCGGCGACGACGCGCGCGACGCCGGCCTCGATCAGCGCGTCGGCGCAGGGTGGCGTGCGCCCATGATGGCTGCATGGCTCCAGCGTGACGTAGGCCGTGGCGCCGTGGGCGCGTGCGCCGGCCTCGCGCAAGGCATTGACCTCGGCGTGGGGGGCGCCGGCACGCTCGTGCCAGCCCCGACCGACCACCTCAGCGGCCCGCACCAGCACGCAGCCGACGCGCGGGTTCGGCGTCGTCGTATGGAGGCCCCGCCGCGCGAGCCGCAGCGCCATCGCCATATGGGCGTGGTCGGCCGCGCTGAAGCGCTCGGCTGCCGCGGTCATGGGCGGGATGCGCGCGCCTTGGGCCGGCGCACCTCGCGTATCGCCTCCGAGAATTCCTCGACGTCCTCGAAATTGCGGTAGACCGACGCGAAGCGCACATAGGCGATCTGGTCCAGGCGCTTCAGTTCGCGCATGACCAGTTCGCCGACATAAACGCTGGGCACTTCCTTCTGGCCCAGCGCGCGTAACTTTTCTTCGATGCGGTCGATGGCGTCGAGCACCGCTTCACTCGCCACCGGACGCTTGCGCAGCGCCAGCATCATGCTCGCAGCAAGCTTTTCTCGGTCGTAATCGGTACGCCAGCCGCTGCGCTTGACGATCTGCGGAAATTTCAGCTCGACCCGCTCATAGGTGGTGAAGCGCTTCTCGCACTCCAGGCAGCGCCGCCGCCGGCGCACCGTATCGCCCGTGTCGTTTTCGCGGGTGTCGACCACCTGACTGTTCCCCGCCCCGCAAAACGGGCATCGCATGCCGAATCCGCGTTCCGCGCGCGTTCAGCCGGCCTGATAGACGGGGAAACGCTGGCAGAGTTTCTGCACTTGCGCACGCACCTGCGCGAGATGGGCCGCATCGCCGGGCGCTTCCAGCACATCGGCGATCAGGTGTGCCACACGCTCGGCTTCCAGCTCGGTGAAACCGCGCGTCGTGATCGCGGCCGTGCCAATGCGTATGCCGGAGGTCACGAACATCTTCTGCGGGTCGTTCGGGATCGCGTTCTTGTTCACGGTGATGGCGGCCTTCTCCAGCGCCGCCTCCGCGTCCTTGCCGGTGACGTTCTTCGCACGCAGGTCGACCAGCGCCAGGTGACATTCCGTGCGTCCCGAGACGATGCGCAGACCGCGCTCTTCGGTCAGCACCTTGGTCATCACCTGGGCATTGTGGATGACCTGCTCCTGATAGTCGCGAAAGTCCTTGCCCAGCGCCTCCTTGAAGGCCACCGCCTTGCCGGCGATGACGTGCATCAGCGGGCCGCCCTGCAGGGCCGGGAAGACGATCGAATTGAGCGCCTTCTCGTGCTCGGCGCCGGCCAGGATCAGGCCGCCACGCGGGCCACGCAGCGTCTTGTGTGTGGTCGAGGTCACGAAATGCGCGACCCCCACCGGGTTGGGGTAGAACCCGGCTGCGATCAGCCCGGCATAGTGAGCGACATCGGCCAGCAAGTAGGCGCCGACCGCGTCGGCGATTTCGCGAAAGCGCTTGAAATCGATGCGCAAGGAATACGCCGAGGCGCCGGCGACGATCATCTTCGGCCGATGGGCGTGAGCCAGCCGCTCGACCTCGGCGTAGTCGATCTCCTCGGTGTCGGGATGCAGACCGTAGCCGATCGCGTTGAACAGCTTCCCGGACAGATTGACCGTGGCACCGTGCGTCAGGTGGCCGCCATGCGGCAGGGCCATGCCGAGTATCGTGTCACCCGGCTTCAGCATCGCGAAATACACCGCCTGGTTCGCCTGCGAACCCGAGTGCGGCTGGACGTTCGCGTACTCGGCCCCGAACAGCTTGCGCACGCGCGCAATCGCCAGATCCTCGACCGCGTCGACATACTCGCAGCCGCCGTAGTAGCGCTTGCCGGGATAGCCCTCGGCGTACTTGTTGGTCAGCACCGAGCCCTGCGCCGCCATGACGGCCGGGCTGACGTAGTTTTCGGAGGCGATCAGTTGCAGGTGATCCTCCTGGCGACGCGCTTCGCCTTCGATGGCCGCCCAGATTTCGGGGTCCAGCTGCGCGAGGGATTGTTTGTCTGCGGAAAACATGTTGACAACGGGAACGAGGACGGGAGGACTATGGTATCAGCCTTCGGCAGCGGCCCGGCGGCTGGGCTCGGGCCGGTCGCCGGGGACGAAGCGGGCAGCCGGTATCATGCAGGCTTTTTTGGGCGGCTAACGGCACGATGGATGCACTGCTCGGCCTGGTGGGCCAACTCATCGACTTTGTCCTGCACATCGACCGCCACTTGCCGGCTCTCGTGGCGAGCTATGGCCACTGGGTCTACGGCATGCTGTTCCTGATCGTGTTCTGCGAAACCGGGCTGGTCGTCACCCCATTCCTGCCGGGTGACTCGCTGCTGTTCGTCGCCGGCACGCTGGCGGCGGTGGGCGGGCTGGATGTCACATTGCTGTGCATGGTGCTGATGGTGGCGGCGATCGTGGGCGACGCCGTCAACTTCGCGGTCGGCGCCTGGTGCGGTCCGCGGGTGTTCCAGTGGCAGGACTCGCGCCTGTTCAACCGCGACGCGCTGCTCGCCACGCAGGCGTTCTACGAGCGACACGGCGGCAAGACCATCGTCATCGCGCGCTTCATGCCCCTGGTGCGTACCTTCGCACCCTTCGTGGCCGGTATCGGGCGCATGGCCTACACCCGATTCGCAGTGTTCAACATCGCCGGCGCCGCACTGTGGGTGCTGTCGCTGACCTTCGCCGGCTACTGGTTCGGCAATCTCGACTGGGTGAAACGCAACCTCAGCCTGATCCTCGCCGGCATCATCCTGGCGTCTCTGCTGCCGCTGTTCGTCGCGGCGCTGCGCCGGCGCCGTGCCGCGGTTCGTGGATGACGTCCATGCAAAACATCGTCGTGTTGATTTCCGGGCGCGGCAGCAACCTGCAGGCGCTCGTCGCGGCCGATCTGGCGTCCAGCCCCATCGTCGAGCAGCGCGCGCGCATCGCGGCCGTGATCAGCAATCGTCCCGGCGCCGGCGGTCTGGACATCGCGCGCGCGCATGGCATCCCGACCCGGATCGTGGACCATACCGCGTTCGCGGGACGCGAGCCGTTCGACCGCGCCTTGATGGCGGCGATCGATGCGCATGCGCCGGACTGGGTCGTGCTCGCCGGCTTCATGCGCGTACTCGGGCACGACTTCGTGCTGCACTATGCCGGCCGCCTGCTCAATATCCATCCGTCGCTGTTGCCGCTGTTTCCGGGCCTGCATACCCACGAACGCGCACTGGCCGCCGGCATGCGTGTGCATGGCGCGACGGTGCATTTCGTCACCCCGGATCTCGATTCCGGCCCGATCGTGGCCCAGGCCGTGGTGCCTGTCGTCGAGGACGACACCGTCGAACGGCTCGCGGCGCGCGTGCTCGAGCAGGAGCACCGCCTCTATCCACAGGTGCTGCGCTGGCTCGTCAGCGGTCGCGCACGTCTCGGCGAGGACGGCCGCGTGCGCTTCGATCCGCCGGCACCCGAGGCGGCGGCGCTGGTCTCGCCACCGCTGGGGTATTGCGACTGATCGGCCGTGGCTTCGCGGGCGGACGACAGCGCGCGCGCGCGCGGCGCGCCACGCGGCCGGGCGTTCGGGCCGGGACTGGCCGCACTCGCATCCGTGATGCTGCACCTGCTGGTGTTGTCCGCGCCCGGGTGGCAGCTGCCACAGGCTCCGGTGGCAGCAGCTATCGAAGCGCGCCTGCTGCCGCCCGCCGCCGAGCCGGTGAGGACGCCCGTCGGCGAGGCCCGACCCGCGCCGCCACCGAAGCCGCGCGCCCCCCGACGCACCCAAGCCCGACCACTGCCCGAACCCGTGATCGTGCGCGGCGATGAGGTACCCCCTGCTGCCGAGCCCGACGATCGCCCGACCGAGGTGCCCGCACCCGCGGCGGATGACAAGCCGGAGCCTGCCGAGCCCGCCACCCGCCCTCCGCTCCCGCCCCCGCACCCGCCCCAGCCACCCGCGCCCGCCGCCGTCGCCGTCGCCACGGACTGGCCGGATCAGGGGCGACTGCATTTTCTCGTGATGCGTGGCGAGCAGCGCCTGCATATCGGGCGCAGCGTGCACAGCTGGCAGCACGGCAACGGCCGCTACCGTGTGCGCGCCGTCGTCGAAACCACCGGGCTCGCGGCCTGGTTTCGGCCGGTGGCTGTCTTTCAGGAGAGTGAGGGCAAGCTAACGGCAAGTGGCCTGGAGCCCGAGAGCTTTCGCTCCGGTCGCGTCGGGGAATCGGTGCCGCGCGAAAGCGTCGATTTCGACCGCAGTTCGAATCGCGTTATTCTCGTGGCCGGCGCGCGCCGCCGGGAGTTGCCGCTGGACCCCGGCGCGCAGGACCTGCTCTCCGTCTTCCACCAGTTCGGCGTGACGGGACTGCGCGCGTCCTCGGCATGGATGGTCGCCAGCGGCAAGGGCGTAGCGCGCGCCCGCTTCGAAACCTTGGGAAAAGAAATGCAGGAACTCCCCGTCGGCAGCCTGGAAACGATACATCTGCGTGCGACCGGCCTGGGCGACGAGCAGAGCACCGAGGTATGGCTGGCGACGGACCATCGCCTGCTGCCGGTGCGCATCCGTTTCGTCGATCGCCAAGGCGAGGTCTATGATCAGCTCGCGGCCGGCTTCGAGTACCCGGGTGTGCGCCGAGGTGAGTTGCCGTGATGGTTGATCCCACCCCGTCCTCGCCGGGCCCGCGCGAGCGCTTGAGCAGCCGCTTGCCGCGCATGCAACCGGCCCTGCTTCGCCTCGCCGGTGTGGCGCTGGCGCGAGTGCTCACTCTCGAGCATCCGGCCGACTCTGTGCTGTCACGCTTTTTTCGCGA
Source organism: Rhodocyclaceae bacterium (assembly GCA_022072095.1). Lineage (GTDB taxonomy): Bacteria > Pseudomonadota > Gammaproteobacteria > Burkholderiales > Rhodocyclaceae > JAJVIJ01. The sequence goes on along the minus strand of JAJVIJ010000058.1, from coordinate 8,607 downwards.
ACACCCGGATCTGGGCGGCCGCGACCGCGCCTTCGTCGCCGAAGCGGTGTTCGCCGTGCTGCGTGCCCGCCGCAGTCTGGAGCGCTGGGCTGGCGACGACAGCCCGCGGCATCTGCTGCTCGCAGCAGCGGTGCGGGTGTTCGGGCTGAGCCAGCGCGAGTTGGCCCCGGCCTTGAACCGCGCACAGGAACACTGGATTGCCGAGCGGCGCGCGCAGCCCGTGCCCGCGCTGAGTCCGGCCGAGCAGGCCGACCTGCCCGACTGGCTGTACGAGCGCCTGGCCGCCGTCCATGACTCCGAGCGGCTCACCTCGCTTGCGCGCAGCCTGAAACAGCCGGCGCCACTGGACTTGCGCGCAAACCCGCTCAAGGCGACGCGCGCACAGGTGCTGGCGCGCCTCGTCGACGAAGGCTTCAAGGCGCAGGCCGGCCTGTTCGCGCCGCATGCGATCCGGCTCACCGAATCTGCGCAGCTCGCACGGCACCCGCTCTTTCTCGAAGGGGCGCTCGAGGTGCAGGACGAGGGCAGCCAGATCGTGACCCATCTGGTGGCGCCGCGGCGCGGCGAAATGGTTGTCGATTTCTGTGCCGGCGCCGGCGGCAAGACGCTGCTCCTGGGTGCGCTGATGCGCTCCAGCGGACGGCTGTATGCCTTCGATGTCTCGGACAAGCGCCTCGCGCGGCTGCGACCGCGCGCGGCACGCGCCGGCTTGAGCAATGTGCATCCGGTATGCCTTCACAACGAACAGGACGCGCGCGTCAAGCGCCTGGCCGGCAAGATCGACCGCGTGCTGGTGGACGCGCCATGCAGCGGCACCGGCACGCTGCGCCGCAACCCGGATCTGAAATGGCGGCAGACACCCGCCGACCTCGTCGAACTGGTGCAGAAGCAGCGTGCCATCCTGGCCGCGGCGGCGCGCCTGTTGAAGCCGGGCGGACGCCTGGTCTATGTCACCTGCAGCCTGCTGCCCGATGAGAACGAGGCCGTGGCCGATGCATTCCTGGCTGCGCACCCGGAGTTCGCCGTGGAGGATGCGTGGTCGATTCTGGATGCCCAGGGCATCCGCCCGGAACGTTCGGGCGCCGGTCCATACCTGATGCTCGCGCCCGACCGGCACCAGTGCGACGGCTTTTTCGCAGCGGTGTTCAGCCGGCGGCCGCTGCCAACTGCTCCGGATGGCTAGCCCCGGTTTCGGTCGCCTGCTCGCAGAGGTCGAGCGCGATCTGCACACGCCGGAATTGGTCTGGCAGCTCGCCGCGATCGTGCTGGCGCTGTTGTGCGCATTCTGGCTGTCCCGGCGGGTGCGTGCGCAGGGGGCGCCGGGCACCGGCGATGACAAGGCAGAGGACGCCGCCGGCTCCGGCCGCTATCGCTACCATCGTCTGGTGTTTCCACTGGCCGCGCTGGGCCTGGTCTGGCTGGCGCGGCTGGGCCTGGCGCCATTTTTCCGCGTCAACCTGCTGTCGCTGGCGCTGGCGCTGCTGCTGTCGCTGGCGGCGATCCGGCTGAGCATGGTCGTGCTGCGGCAGGCTTTGCCCCGCGCCGGCTGGCTTGCCACCTTCGAGCGCAGCATTTCCGGGCTGGTGTGGGTGCTGGTCGCGCTGCACATCCTCGACCTGCTCGAGCCGCTCGTCATTGCGCTCGAGGCCGTGCAGTTCTCGGTGGGCAAGAGCCGGCTCGACCTGTGGCTGCTCTTCCAGGGAGCGCTGACCGCATTGCTGACCCTGCTGGCGGCGATGTGGCTCGGGGGCGTGCTCGAACAGCGGCTCATGAGCGCCAACGCGCTCGACATGAACGTGCGCGTCGTGCTTGCGCGCCTAGCCTATGCAGTGCTCACCGTGGTCGGCATCCTGGTCGCGCTGCCGGCGGTCGGCATCGACGTGACGACGCTGTCGGTGTTCGGCGGCGCACTCGGCGTCGGCCTGGGCTTCGGCCTGCAAAAGATCGCCAGCAATTACGTCGCCGGCTTCATCCTGTTGCTGGATCGCTCGATCCGGCTGGGCAACCTGATCCGCGTGGATCGCTATCGCGGCGAGGTCACGCAGATCACCACCCGCTACACCGTATTGCGTTCGCTCGCGGGCGTCGAGGCCATCGTGCCGAACGAGCTGTTGATCGGCTCGGTGGTGGAAAACGAGACCTACACCAACCCGCGCATGCGCGTTGCACTACCGGTTCAGGTGGCCTACGACGCGCCGGTCGAGCGCGCCCTGGACATCCTGGTCGCCGCGGCGCGCGCCCAGGAGCGCGTGCTCGCCGATCCCGAGCCGCTGGCCTTCGTCACCGGCTTCGCCGACAGCGGCATTCAGCTGGAGCTGGGCTACTGGATCGACGACCCGCGCGGCGGCACGATCGGCGTCTCGTCCGCCATCTACCGCGAGGTACTGCGCGCCTTCGGCGACGAGCACATCGTCATTCCCTACCCGCAGCGCGAGTTGCGGCTCATGAAGGGCGAAGCAGGTCCGTCGGTCTGATCGTCGAACGCGGCACAGTGCGCGCTCAGGACGGCTCGGCCGGCCCCACCCGGGCGCGCTCCGATTTCGCGTCGGGCGGACGCAACAGCAGCTCTTCGACGCCTGCAAGGATGCCCGCGGCGACATCCACGATCTTGCGCCGCTCGCGCCGCGCGCGGGACCTGAGCGCATCGAACGCCTCTTCCCGACTGAGACGGTGGCGCTCCATCAGCAGTCCGACCGCAATGCTGGTCTTCTGATTGTTGGCCAGCGCCAGCCGCAGTCCGGCCTCCTTGCGCTGCAGCGTCGCGAGGTCTGCGGCGCGCGCGATCGCGACACGGATGGCGGGCACGATCTGGCTCGCATCCAATGGTTTGACGAGATAACCGACCGCGCCCTCCTGCACCACGATGTCGACCAGATCGGAGTCGCAGCTGGCCGACAGAAAGAGGTAAGGCACGGTCGTATCCGTGCGCAGCTGGCGTGCGACCTCGATGCCCGAGGTCTCCGGCATGCGGATGTCGATGATCGCGAGATCAGGCGTCTCGGTCCGGCACAGGCGGACCGCCTCGGCACCGCAGTCGGCGGCGAACACCCTCAGCCCCGCGGCCCGCAGCCCCTGGCCGAGCGTATGCAGGACCAGGCGGTCGTCATCGACCAGCACCACGCACGGTCCCGTCTCCATCCGCTGGTCGAGGCTTTGGCGCGCGCTCATGACGACATGGCGTCACTGGTGACGCGGCTGACGACCGGCGGCGCCAGCGTCAGCTGGCAACTCGCCCGGCCTCCAGACTGACTGTACGCGAGCGATGCGCCGCGCCGCGGCAGCAGCGCGCGTATCAGCGTCAAACCGGTCCCCAGGCCTCGTTCGCCGGCAAAGTCGAACTCCATGGGCAACTGACCCGTATTGGTGATCTCGATGGTGACGCCGTCCCGTACCTCGGCGAGCGTGACGCGGATGTCGCCCTCCGCACCGCCATGTTTGGCGGCATTGCGCAGCAACTCGTTGGTGATCAGCGCGATCGGCACGGTTTCGTCGTCCGCGACCCGGACCGAGCCCCGTTCGAGCAGGAAGGCGAGTTCGACGCGGCCGGTCGGCTGCGAGCGCTGCATGGCGATGACCATTTCGTCGAGCATGTCGCACAAGCGGATGTCGCCGTTCGGTTGCCGGCTCTGCAGGCCATGCACGATCGCCACCGAACGCAGCTGCGTCGCGACATAGTCGAGGCAATCGCTGCACTCAGGCCGTTGCCGTGCCTGTTCGGCAACCAGCCCGACCAGGCCTTGCAGATGGTTCTTGATGCGATGATGCACCTCGCGTACGAGCGCTTCGCGATGGCATGGGTACGGGCTGGAAACGGTCATAGGGAGAACGCTGTCAGGCTGCATAACGGACATGTCGAGACGTTTTGTCTATATGAGGCCGAGGCCACGGCGACGCAAGGTGTCGAAACCGTGCCTGATGGGTTGCCGATCACAAGGTTTTTCCGCTCGTCAGGATCAGCGGCACATCCTCGGCCGGGATCGGCCGGCTGAACAGATAGCCCTGGAGCAGGGTGCACCCTTCCTCGCGCAGCACCGCGAGTTGTTCCTCCGTTTCGACGCCTTCGGCGACGATGTCCATGTCCAGGCTCTTCCCCAGGCCGATGACGAGCGCGGCGATGCCGCGGTCCCTGGGGTGCTCGGGAATTCCCTGCACGAACGGCTGCGCCAGTTTCAACGTGTCCACGGGCAAGTCCTTGAGGTAGCTCAAGCAGGAGTAACCCGTGCCGAAATCATCGATCGCGATCCGGGCGCCGAGCTGGCGCAGCGTGCGCAGCGTCGCCACCGCCACTTCGGTGTCGTGCAGCAGCGCCGACTCGGTGATTTCCAGCTCGATTTCGGCGCCGGGTCCCTGACCGATCCCGGCCAGCGCGCGGGCGACGACTTGCGGCAGGCGCGCACTGCGAAACTGGCGCGGCGAGACATTGACCGAAACCCGCACCGCCGGCAGGCCGGCCGCAAGCCAGGCCGCCAGATGCTGGCACGCGGAGGCCAGCACCCATTCGCCCACGGCCTCGATCAGCCCGGTCTGCTCGAGCACGGGGATGAACTGGCCCGGCGACACCATGCCGCGCTGCGGGCTGCGCCAGCGCAACAGCGCCTCCAGCCCGACGATGCGCCCGGTCTCCAGGCTCGCCTGGGGTTGGTAATGGAGCGTGAACTCCTGCTTCGCGAGCGCTTGCCGCAATTCGCGTTCCATGTCGAGCCGCTCGGTCTGATCCTTGACCAGACTTGCGATATAGGTGCGCCAGCAGGCGCCGCCCTGGTTCTTCGCCTCGTACATCGCCGACGCCGCCGTGCGCAACAGGTCGGCCGCTTGGCTGGCATCGTCCGGGTACAGCGACAAGCCGACGCTCGCGGTGATGAAGACGGCGTGGCCGGCGACGGAAAAATCCTCCGCGAACTGCGCCATGATGTGATCGGCCTCGGTGATGAGCGCATCGATGCCGGGGATGTCCGTCCAGAGCACGCCGAACTCATCGGCGCCGAGATGCGCGATGCGCGCGGCCGGAAAGGCTTGCTGCAGGCGCTCGCCGATGGCTTTCAGCAACTGGTCGGCCGCGATCACCCCGAACGCCTCGTTGATCGCCTTGAAGCGGTCGACATCCACATGAGCTATCGCGAGCCGCCCGCCGACGTATGCGAGGCGGCGCACCTCGTCGTCGATCATTTTCATGAAGGCGGCGCGGTTCGGCAGGTTGGTCAGCGGGCTGAACTCGCTCAGATGACGGATGCGCTCCTCGAACTGCAACTGCTCGGTGATGTCCTTGCCGGTGGATACGAAATGCGTGACCGGACCATCCGGGGGCAGGCGCACCGGGGTGATGGTCTTGTCTTCGAAAAACACACTGCCGTCCTTGCGCCGGTTAACGAGCACGTCGTGAAAGGGTTCGCCGCCCATGAGCGTCTCCCACAGGCGCCGATAAAAGGCGGTTTCCTGCAGGCCGGACTTCAACAGGCGCGTGCTCGCGCCGATGGCCTCGTCGGCGGTGTAGCCGCTGGCCCGGCAGAACGTCGGGTTGACGTACTCGATCACGCCCTGCGTGCTGGAGATCACGATCAGATCGGCCGACTGTTCCACCACCTGCGCGAGCAGGCCCATGCGCACCTCGTCCTTGAGGCGCCCGCCCATGTCCTGGACGATGCCTAGCATGCGGATCGGCCTGCCCGCGGCATCGCGTTCGACCTTGCCCATCTCGCGCACGTGGCGCAAATCACCGGCTCGCGTCAGGATGCGATGGTCGACCTGGTAGGGCTGGCCATCCTCCAGCGCGGCGCGCACCGCCGAGGACACCTTGTCGCGGTCGTCCGGATGCACCCTCTCCAGAAAAGCCGGATAACTTGCATCGAAAGCAGAGGGCTCGACGCCGAACAGGCGATAGATCTCGGGCGACCATTCGAGACGGTCATGGGCGATGTCCCAATCCCACAAGCCTGACAAGGGCTGATCCGGGTCCGACCGCATACTGCCCACATCCATCTGGGTGTTCTGATAGTTTTCGGTCATGGTCTGGCAAGGGTCCGACGAACGTAAGGATCCGACGAATTGAAACCAGCGGGAACCATCACACTACACGGGCTCCATGCGTCCACGGCAATCCAGGACGTGAACGCCTGGCATGCAAAGTCATTTCCTAAGTATCGGCGCGGGGGTGGGGCCGAACGAAGGCGTCCGATCGTTGGGGGACGCCAGTGCTGCGCGGCAAAGAGGTCTGGGCGCTAGCGAACCCGACGGTGGAAACTGTACAACAATCGTCCGGACAAAGCGAGCGCGTGCCGCCGACCGCAATCATCCCAGTAACGGAAAAAGGAGACAAAACACGCCATGTAGCTTGTCTGCCCCCGAAAGCGACACTTTGAATGCCGCCCATGAGCGGTACGCTCGCCCACAGGCCTGCCTGGCCATGTGCTTGAGAAAGGTTCGCATTCCCGACTATACTGCGCCCATGGCTACGCAAGAACCCGTCAGCGATGCATCGCCATCGACCACGTTTCCGCAATCGATGGCGTCACGCGAACACATTACAAGGACGCTGCGCGATTGTGGCATCCCGGTGACCCATCAGCGCGTCGAGATCGCGTCCATGCTGTATGCCTGCGCCGAACACGTGACCGCTGAAATGCTGTTCAGGCGCGTCAATCGCAAACAGCCGGAGACCTCGCGCGCCACCGTCTACAATACCCTCAGGCTGTTGTGCAGGCACGGCCTGGTGCGCGAAGTGATCGTCGAACCCGGCAAGGTGTTCTACGACCCGAACACCACAGCGCATCATCATTACTACGATGCCGAGCATGGCGAACTGATCGACCTTCCGGCCGACCAGGTCGGCATCATCGGCTTGCCGCCGCTACCCCCAGGCATGGTCGCCGAGGCCGTCGAAATCATCGTCCGCGTCCGGCGCACGCCCGCCGCGCCATCTGCCTGAAGTCAGCGTAGGCGGTTCGCGTATACTTCGGGGCGCTTCCGGCGGTCGATGCAGCCCTGCTGTCTGGCCGGAAACGCAAGGGTGCGCCGCTTTAGCTCAGTTGGTAGAGCAACCGCTTCGTAAGCGGTAGGTCGTCTGTTCGAGTCAGACAAGCGGCACCACACTCCCAGCCTCAGGCAAGCTCTCCAAATCGGCGGTCAGTCCCGACCCGTCAACTCAGCTGCGCAACGCGCCAGATGGCGGCGGCCTGCGTCGCCATCCACGCCTGGCGGGCGGCGATGCGTTCGGGCGTCCATTCGGCGTTTTCGTCGGCGATACGGCGCGTGATGGCAAAGCCGCTTTGCCGATAGGCTTCGCGCTTGGCGGCGTATTCCTTGTTGCCGGCATCCCGGTTGTTGCCAGTTTCCATCAGGGTCATGTTGCCGAGCCGGTAGAGCAACGCATCGGCCTCGTCGTTGCTGAAGCCACCCCAGCCGTCCGGCGCGTTTTGCGGCAGCACGTGTTCGATGTTGAAGGCGTCGCTGGTGAAGCTGTAGTCCTGACCCGAAAGGTGCCGCTCCAGCGCGCACAGGATGAAACGCACCACGCGGTTGTTGCGGGCATCGGTGGTGCGGATGCTCTTTTCGGCGAACGCGGTGCGAAAGGCATTGTCCTCGACATAAATGCCGCGCATGGCCAGTAGCGTGGAGCCAAGCTGGGTGAGTTCGCCTCTGGCGATGCGTTCGGCCACGGCGTTGTAGGTGCGTTCCTGCTCGGCGGTGCTGTAGGCGCCGATGACGTTGTAGCGCAGGGAGATGACCATTACGGCGCGCAGCAGGCCGGTGAAATCGGCGGCATCGAACAGCCGCCGCGACGCCAGCAACAGCGGAAAGGGCTGCCGCACGCGGAAGGTTCTGAGAACGCCGGCCAGCTGCTTGTCGTCCTGCGACCAGTCCGATGCCTCGGGCGAGGACAGCGCCAGATAGGTATCGAGGTCCTGCTCCATGCCGCGCAGCAGTTGAAAGACCGCCTCGCGGTCGGCGACTTTCTGTCGGATGGTCTTGAACAGGTCCGCCTGCCGCGCAAAGCTGTGCCGGCTGTTCCAGTGGACGCGCAGAAAGTCCGGAAAATTTTCCGATTGCAGGCGGCCGACGATGTCTTCCCAACGGTCTTCCAGGTTGCGCAGCTCGTGGTCGGTTTCGCCGCCGCGGTCAAGCACCGAAAACAGGTAGTTCTTCAGTAGGTCGGTGGCGGAAAGCCGCACCCCGCGGGCGTTGAGCGTCTCGAACACCTTGTAGGCATTCAGTTCGTCCGTGACCGTGATGACGGTGAAGAAAAGTCGGTCGCTGACATCCTCGATCAATTGCGCGAGGCGCTTGCCTTCGTCACCGGTGCTGGCCCTGAGGTAGTTAATTCTACTTTGTCAGATTCACCCACACGCTGATGCGCCGAGCATGAGAGCCTGTTTCCGATACGCATGATCCATCGCCGCTTGTCTTCGCCGATGCCTGTCCTCGATCATGGTGACGAGATCGTCGTCGGAGTCGATCTTGGTCGGCAGCTTGTGGCGCATGATCTCCACTATTGATTATTTCATAAATCATGACAACTGCTGATGACCTGAAGCGTTATATCTCCAGGAGCAATGTTGGGGGATATCGGCATGGTGCAAAAGCGGTTGAGCGAAGCGGCGAAGAAGCGGTTGC
>JAJVIJ010000057.1 GCA_022072095.1 Rhodocyclaceae bacterium | reverse complement strand
TCGCAGGGCTCGAGGCTTCCGCGATACCGGGTACCTCAAACTCAAGATCTACCAACTCAACACACCTGATCAACCGTCATTCCTCTATGCCAATGTCCCGCAGCCAGCTTCAGCCTCACGGCTTTCCGTCGTATGAAAGCGACGAAGAGCCCTTTTGGCTCTTCGTTGTTTGCCTACGGGATGTGCGCTGCGCCGGGTCGGATTTTCAGGCGCCCAGAACGGTGAGTGTATTTCATGACGCCCAACGAATAGCGTGGACTCCAGTTCGACCATCTGATCCGTTGCCCGATCGCGGTACCCGAGCAACTGGCGCAACGGGTGCAATTCGCCTTGAACGCCTGAGTAGCTCCGGCGTTCAGCTCGCGATGAAGGGCTCAGCGCTGATGGCGTTCGTCGCCTTGCGCTAGGCCGCCGCCGGCACGCCGGCGGCTTGGCTCGTTCGCCGCATCACGATCGCATTGCGAGCGGCGATCAGCACACCGAGCAGGATGAACGCCCCGGGCGGCAGTATGGCCAGCAGGAAGCCTGGGTACGCGTCGGGCAGCACACGCCATGGCTGCGCGGCCGGTAGGATGCGCTCGATGCCATTGAACAAGGTGCCAGCCCCGAGCAGTTCGCGCGCGCCCCCGAGCACGGCGAGCACGAGCACAAGGCCGACGCCCATCATGGCGCCATCCCATGCCGCGGCGACCGGGCCGTTCTTGGCGGCGAAGGCCTCGACCCGCGCGAGCACGATGCAGTTGGTGACGATCAAGGGCAAGAAGATGCCCAGCACCTGATGCAGCGCATGCAGCCAGGCGTGCATCGCCATTTCCAGCACCGTGACCAGCGTGGCGATGATCAGCATGAACACCGGAATGCGGATTTCATGGGGGATGAAGCCGCGCAGCGCCGCGACCGTGGCGCTGGACAAGGTCATCACCAGTACGGTCGCAAGCGCCAGGCTGACGCCGTTGACCAATTCGTTGCTGACCGCGAGGATGGGGCACAGGCCGAGCAACTGCACGAGCCCGGTGTTTTGCCGCCAGATGCCGCGTACGGCGATTTCCTTGAAGTCCACGTTCATGGTCGCTCCGTTCCCGACAAGGACGCCGCAAACAATTCGGCGCGGTGGGCATGGGCCCAGGCCGCGGCACGCCCGACGGCGACGGTGACCGCGCGTGCGGTGACGGTCGCACCGGTGACGGCGTCGAACTGCCCACCATCCTTCCTGACCCGGAATCCGGCATCGCCCAGTTCGGCGTGGCTCGTGCCGACGAATTGTTCGATCCACGGGCGCGCGCGCCGGCGATCGCGCGCCGGATCGATGTAGTCGCCCAGCCCTGGTGTTTCCTTGTGCTCGAGAACGCGCACACCGCTCAGACGCCCGTCCGCGCGCACGCCGACCAGCAGCCGGATCGCACCACCATAGCCATCCGGAGCGATCGCCTCGAAAATCAGCGCCACGGGCTGTCCCCGTGCGCGCGCGCGCAATACCTCGCTGCCGCTGGCGAGCCCGAGCGCCGGTTCGGGCGGGATGCTGAGCGCATCGCGCAGCAGATCGTTGTCGTACTCGGCGGGTGCGAGCACCTCGTTGATCCGGCGCAGTCGCTCCTGGGCGGTGCTGGCCGCGATCGGTGCCTGCGTGGCCCGGTAGACCATGGCCATCATCGCCGTGGCGAGCAGCGCGAACACGAGCAGAATCGCCGCGGCACGCGCCGACACGGTGTACGCATCGGACGCATCCGTGGCGGCTGCGAGGGCGTCGTCTGCGGCCGGCTGCTCGGGTGACGAGTTGTCCGACTGATGATTCATCGATCGCCTTGCCGCAGACCGCGACGCGCAGGGCCTTGCTTGTGGCCAAAAATCGGTGGCTGGGTCGTGCGGTCGATGATCGGCACGCACAGATTCATGATCAGCGTCGCGAATGCGATGCCGTCCGGAAATGCGCCAAAGACACGGATCAAGTAAGTGAGCACGGCGATGCCCGCCGCGAACAGGCACTTGCCGCGCGGCGTGCTCGCCCCGGAAACCGGATCGGTGGCAACGAAGAATGCGCCCAGCATGCTGCCCCCGGCCACGACATGGAACCAGGGCGGCGCGTGGCTTGCCGGATCGACCATCCAGAACAGCGCCGAGATCAACGCCAACACGACGAGAAATGTCGTCGGGACATGCCAGCTGATCACGCGCAATGCGACCAGCAAGAGCCCGCCCAGCGCATAGGCAGCCGCCACCCACTCCCAGCCGACACCGGCGATGACCCCGAGCCCGCTGCCGGCCATCACCGTGCTGATCTGTGGCGGCGCAGCGCCCGGCAAACCTCGCATGCCGGTACGCAGCGCATCCAGTGGCGTAGCGCCCGTGATGCCGTCGAGCGCGCGCTCGCCGCCAAAGACCAGCCGCCACGACTCACCGAAACCCGCGACCTGATGGCCCTCGCCGGCAAGCGGCCACTGCGACATCAGCGCCGGAAACGCCACGATCAACATGGCATAAGCGGCCATGGCCGGGTTGAACGGGTTCTGACCCAGCCCACCGTACAAGTGCTTGGCGACCACGATCGCAAACACGCTGCCGAGCGCGGTCAGCCACCAAGGCGAGAGCGGCGGCAGGCAAAGTGCGAGCAGAAACGCGGTGACCAGCGCGCTGCCATCCGACAAGGCCGGCGCGAGCCGCTGGCCGCGCAGGGCCAGTACCGCCGACTCGGCAACCAGGGCGGCCAGCGACGACACGACCAGCTGCATCAGGATGCCCGGTCCGAAGAATCCGGCATGGACCACGATGCCCGGCAGCAAGGCCGCCAGCACCCAAAGCATGATCACCGGCACCGAACGCGCGCGATGCAGATAAGGGGCGCCGCTCATGAGGTCGTGTGCCCCGTATCGCCCGGCTGGTGAGCGCCAGCGGCACCGCCGGGATCGTCGGCAACATCTTGCCCGGCCTGGCGCGCGCGCACCCTCGCCAGTGCCTGCGCGATCAGTGCGTGTTTCGCGGCTTCGGAACCGGACGCCGGTCCGGCATTCGACACGGACGGTTCCGACACGCCGTCAGCCGAGGCATCCGGAATCGCCGACACGGCTGCGCGTGACGCGGCGGTCTTCGCCGCCACCCGCGCGGCACGCTCGGACTTTTCGCGCTCGATACGCGCATTGCGGGCGTCGAAGCGCGCGCGCGCGGCGTCCGCGCGCGCCTTGTCCCGTTCGCTGGCCCAGATTTCGGATTTGGCATAGCGATAGTAGTCCACCAGGCGGATGTTGGACGGGCAGACATAGGCACAACAGCCGCACTCTATGCAATCGAATACGCCATATTCCTGGGCCTTGCCAAACTGGTTGCCGCGCGCATACCAGTAGAGCTCCAGCGGTTGCAGATCGGCCGGGCAGACCTCGGCACAGGCACCGCAGCGGATACAAGGCCGTTCCTCCGGCTGCTCGGGCAACAATCCCGGCGTCCAGGCGATCAGGCAGTTGGTCGCCTTGACCACCGGCACCGCATACCCCGGCAGCGCGAAGCCCATCATCGGTCCTCCCATGAGCACACGCTCGACACCTGCCATCATGCCTGCATCGGCCAGCAGTTCGCGCACGGGCGTACCGATCAAAACCTCGTAGTTGCGCGGCGTCCGCACCGCCCCGGCCACCGTCACGATGCGGGAGATGAGCGGCCGGCCGCGCTCCAGTGCGTCGGCCACCGCATGCGCGGTACCGACGTTGAAACACTGCACGCCGAACTCGGTGCTGCGCGCGCCATGCGGCACCTCGATCCCGGTGAGCGCACGGATCAGTTGCTTAGCACCCCCGGTTGGATAACGCGTCGGCAACACCACCACCTCGACGCCTGCCATGCCGGCCCCCGCCTGCCGCATGGCCGCAATCGCCTCCGGCTTGTTGTCCTCGATGCCGACCAGGGTCTCGCGCGCCCCCGTGAGCCGGGCAAGGATGCTGGCTCCACGCAGGATGGTCGCGGCGCGTTCGCGCATCAGCAGGTCATCGCAGGTGATGAAAGGCTCGCACTCCGCGCCATTCAGGATCAGGGTGTCGATCGCATCGGCATCGCCGGGACGCATTTTGAGATGGCTCGGAAACACGGCTCCGCCCAGACCGACGACGCCGGCATCGCGCAGATAGTCGCGCACGGCATCCGGAGGCGCGGCGCGCCAGTCGAAGGGTTCCGGCGCCATCCAGGCATCCTCGCCGTCGGCGCGGATGACCACGACGGGGTCCGCGAGCCCCGACGCATGGGGCACCTGGCGCAGCTCCAGCGCGGTGACATGACCAGAGGTCGGCGCATGCACCGCCGCCGAGATGTTGCCGTCGGCCGCCCCGATGCGCTGTCCCTTGAATACGTATTCGCCGACGCGCACCAGCGGCCGCGGCGTCCCGCCGATGTTCTGGTGCAGCGGCACCACCAACTCCTCGCTGATCGGCGCCACACGGATAGGCAAACGTGTCGTCTCGCTCTTGTATGAGTTCGGTTCGATGCCGCCATGGAAGCCGAATCCGCGACGCCGATTCATGCGACCGCCTTGATCGGAATGATCGGTCGTCGCCATTTCCATGTGTCCACGGTGTCCCTCACCAGCTCCATGCGTATGCAGTCCACCGGGCAGGGCGGCACACACAATTCACAACCGGTGCACAGCGTAGCCACGACGGTATGCATCTGCTTGGCTGCGCCGACGATGGCATCGACCGGGCATGCCTGGATGCACAAGGTGCAGCCGATGCAGGTCGCTTCGTCGATGACCGCGACACTTTTCGGCTTTTCCGCACCATGGGCAGCATCGAGCGGCTTGTATTCGCGCCCCAGCAGCTCGGCGAGCTTGCGTATGCCCTCATCGCCGCCCGGCGGACACTGGTTGATTTCGGCCTCCTGATTTGCGATCGCTTCGGCATAGGGACGACAGCCCGGGTAGCCGCACTGGCCGCACTGCGTCTGCGGCAAAATGGCATCGACCTTGTCCACCAGAGGATCGCTGTCCGCGCGGAAACGCACCGACACGTAGCCCATGACGGCGCCGAGCACGATTGCGAGTCCGGTCATGATCAACAGCGGTAGCAGCATCAGCGTTCAACGCACGCGATCGAGCCCGGCGAAACCCATGAACGCGAGGCTCATCAGACCCGCCGTCACCAGCGCGATCGGCGTACCGCGAAATGCCACCGGAACATCGGCACACTCGAGTCGCTCGCGCAGGCCGGCAAACAACACCATGGCCAGCGTGAAGCCCAGCGCGCTGCCGGCACCGAACAGCAGCGAGGCCAACAGATCGTGGCCGAGCGCGACGTTCAACAGGGGCACGCCGAGCACCGCGCAGTTGGTCGTGATCAGCGGCAGATAGATGCCGAGCACCTGGTAGAGCAGCGGACTGGTCTTCTGGATGACCGCCTCGGTCGCCTGCACGACGGCCGCGATCACGACGATGAACACCAGCGTGCGCAGATACGACAGCCCGTTGGGGGCGAGCAGGTAATGCTCGATCAGGTAGCCGAGACCACAGGCCAGTGTCAGCACGAAGGTCGTCGCCAGCCCCATCCCGGTCGCCGTATCCAGCCGGCGAGACACACCCATGAACGGGCACAGGCCAAGGATGCGCACGAGCACCACATTGTTCACCAGTACCGTGCCGATCAGGATGAAAAGATAGTCGCGCATGCTGTCCAATCAAGCGCCATCGGCCAGCGCCGTGGCCGGATCGAGCCACGGCCGAGCACAGTCCTGCGCGAGGCCGGCGTGTGTCACGCCACCGTCCAGCACCTGCAAGCCGGCCATGAAGCCCGCGTCCTCGCGCAGCGCCCGGCGCCAGCCCCGCTCCGCCAGTCGCCGAAGATACGGGAATATGGCGCGAGACAGCGCCAGGGTTGCCGTGCGCGCGCACGCCGACGGCATGTTCGGCACACAGTAGTGCACGATTCCGCTGTCGACGAACAGCGGCCGGTCATGCGAGGTCGGCCGGGAGCTTACGGCGATACCGCCCTGGTCGATACCGACATCGACCAGCACCGAGCCGGGACGCATGCGCTCGAGCAGCTCACGATCGATCAGCTTCGGCGCCAGTTTCCCCGGAACGAGCACGGCGCCGACCACGAGATCGGCAACGGCGAGCGCGTCCGCCAGCGCCGATCGCGATGCGGTGCAGGTCTCCACCCGACCGCGATAGCTGCGGTCGAGCTCGACCAATTTGTCCGTGGCGACGTCCAGCACCGTGACCGCGGCGCCGAGCCCGACGGCCACGCGCGTGGCCTCGCTACCAACGGAACCGGCGCCGATGATGGCGACGCGGCCGGGCGGTACACCCGGCGTGCCGCCCAGCAGCACGCCGCGACCACCGTTGGCCATCTGCAAGGCCCAGGCGCCAACCTGAGGCGCCAGCCGCCCGGCGATGCGCGACATCGGCGCGAGCAGCGGCAACCCGCCATGCGCATCGCTCACCGTTTCGAAGGCAATGCCGACGACGCGCGCGGCCAGCAGCGCGTCGAGCAGAACCGGGTCCGGGGCCAGGTGCAGGAACGCGAACAGCACCTGCCCGGGCCGTACCAGCGCGAACTCGCTAGCCTGCAACTCCTTGACCTTGACGATCAGCTCGGCGCGAGCGTAGACCTCGGGTGCTTCGGCGACGATGTCCGCGCCGGCCGCCCGATAGTCCGCGTCGCCGAAACCGACGCGCGCGGCAGCGCCGCGCTCGACGAGCACCCGATGACCGGCCGCGATCAGCTCGGCGACCCCCTCGGGAAGCAAGGCCACGCGGAACTCTTCGTTCTTGATTTCTTTCGGCACTCCGATGTACACGTCGCCTTCCCTCTCCAGGATTGTCGGGATTGTCGCTCGGCACCGTCCCTTGCCGGCGCCACCCGCCTCATTGCCGAGCCCGCAGTACCTCCGCCACCAGGCCCGGGCCACGATAGATCAGGCCGCTGTAGAGCTGTACCAGCTGCGCGCCGGCCGCAAACTTGGCCCGCGCGCCATCCGCATCAACGATGCCGCCCACGCCGATCAGCGCGACCTCGCCCCGCAGACGTTCGGCGAAGCGCGCCAGCACGACCGTGGACCGCTCCAGCAGCGGCCGACCCGACAGCCCGCCCGCCTCGTCGCCATGCAAGTGATGTGCCACACCTTCCCGGGAGATCGTGGTATTGGTCGCGACCAATCCCTCGACCCGGTGCCTGCGCACCGCATCGGCAATCGCGTCGATCGCGTCATCTTCCAGGTCAGGCGCCACCTTGAGCGCGATCGGCACGTGGCGGCCATGTCGGTCGGCGAGTCTCGCCTGCGCTGCCTTGAGGCGGCCAAGCAGATCATCCAGCGACTCGCCCCCTTGCAGGCTGCGCAGGTCGCGTGTATTTGGCGACGAGACATTGACGGTGACATAGCTCGCCACCGGATAGGCCTTCTCCAGACCGATCAGATAGTCGTCGGCTGCGCGCTCGATCGGCGTATCGAAATTCTTGCCGATATTGACACCGAGGATGCCGCCGCCGCGCACGTAGCCCGACTTAGCCGCACGTGCCACCAGCGCGTCGATGCCGGCGTTGTTGAAACCGAAGCGGTTGATGATCGCCTGCGCTTCAGGAATGCGGAACAGGCGCGGCTTGGGGTTGCCTGGCTGCGGCCTGGGTGTCACCGTGCCCACCTCGATGAAGCCGAAACCCAGGCGGGCCAGCGCATCGATCGCGACGCCGTCCTTGTCCAGACCGGCCGCCAGCCCGACCGGATTGGGAAAACGCAGCCCCATGGTTTCGATCGGGCCGACGCGCGGTGCGGGGCCGGGCGGACACCAGGACGGCACGCGTGCGAGGGCCGCAAGCACGAGCGCATGCGCCTCTTCGGCGTCCAGCGCAAACAACAATGGGCGCAGCAGCGAATACATCGATGGGATTCTAACTCGACGTCGACTCCAGGCCGGCGAGGTCCGGACTATGGGTGGCAGCGCCTGCTATCATGTCCATCAACGTCGAAGCTGCGCGCCGCATGAAAACCACCTTCCTGGAATTTGAGCAACCGATCGCCGAACTCGAAGCCAAGATCGAAGAACTGCGCTTCGTGCAGGACGATTCGGCCGTAGACATTTCCGAAGAAATCGAGCGTCTGAGCGCGAAAAGCCTGGCGCTGACGCGCGACATCTACGGCAAGCTGACACCGTGGCAGATAGCGCAGGTCGCGCGCCATCCGCAGCGCCCCTACACGCTGGATTACATCGGGCACCTGTTCACGGATTTCGAAGAGCTGCACGGCGATCGGCAGTTCTCGGATGACCGGGCGATCGTCGGCGGACTGGCTCGCTTCAACGGCCAGAGCTGTGTGGTCATCGGGCAACAGAAAGGCCGGGACACGAAGGAGAAGATCCTGCGCAATTTCGGCATGCCTAAGCCCGAGGGCTACCGCAAGGCGCTGCGTCTGATGCAACTGGCGGAAAAATTCTCGCTGCCGCTATTCACCTTCGTCGACACGCCGGGCGCCTACCCTGGCATCGACGCCGAGGAACGCGGCCAGTCCGAGGCCATCGGGCACAACCTCTACGTCATGGCCAGCCTGCGGACGCCGATCATCTCCACGGTGATCGGCGAAGGCGGCTCCGGGGGCGCACTCGCCATTGCGGTCGGCGATGTCCTGATCATGCTGCAATACTCGACTTACTCGGTGATCTCTCCGGAAGGTTGCGCATCGATCCTGTGGAAGAGCGCCGACCGCGCCGGCGACGCCGCCGAAGCCATGGGCATCACGGCCACGCGCCTGAAAGGGCTCGGCCTGGTCGACCGGGTCGTGACCGAGCCGATAGGCGGTGCTCATCGTGATCCGCGCGCCATGGCTTTGGCGCTCAAGCGTGTCCTGGCGGAGTCGCTGCGCCAGCTTGCCGAACTTTCGCCGGGAGAGCTGGTCGCGCGCCGACACGAACGGCTGATGGCCTATGGCCGCTTCAAGGAACAGGCCGCGTCATAGCTTGATCGGGGTCGTGAGCCGCGCGCTCGCCGCTCACGTTCGCAACGGCGACCGGATCGTCTTGGGCCTGTCGGGCGGCTTGGACTCGATTGTTCTGGCCGACGTGACCACCCGCGTCGCCGACACGTTTGGGCTCAGCGTCTCGGCCCTGCACGTGCACCATGGATTGCACGCCAATGCGGACGACTGGGCCGCATTCTGTGAGACCTGGTGCGCGTCACGGCGCTTGCCCTGCCGCATTGTGCGCGTACGGGTGCCAAGAGATGCGGCGGACGGACCCGAAGCCGCTGCCCGCCGGGTGCGCTTCCATGCCTATCGACAATGCGATGCGGACTGGATCATGCTCGGCCACCATGCCGACGACCAGGCGGAAACCATCCTGCACAGATTGCTGCGGGGTGCGGGGCCGTCCGGCTTGAGCGGCATGCCGACCAGCCGCCCCTTGGCCGCGGATACGCGCACGCGCCTGCTACGCCCCTTGCTCGAGATCCCGCGCGCGCACCTGCTCGAATATGCCCGTGCACATGGACTTTCGTGGGTGGAGGATCCGAGCAACCGCGACACCTACTATCTGCGCAATTTCCTCAGGCACGAAGTGCTGCCTTTGCTGGAGAGCCGATTCCCGGGTGCGCGCGCGGCCCTGCTGCGCGCCGCAGGGCTGGCGCGCTCCGCCGAGGACTTGCTGGATCGGCAGGCCACCGAGGACCTCGCCCGTATCAGTCGCGACGACGGCTGGTCGGCGAGTGCCCTCCTTTCCTTGCCGCCCGAGCGAGCCGTCGGCCTGTTGCGCAAGCTGTTGCGCGAGCAGGGCTCGTCGCTGCCCAGCCAGGCACGGATGCTGGAAATCTATCGGCAGTTGAGCCGGGTGTGCGCTGGGGGAGGCTTGCGTGTTGTCGTCGGCGAGGTTTGCCTGTACCGCTACCGCGATGACCTCTGGATCGAGCGTACCTCGTCGGCGCAGGCCACGATGGGCCAACAGCATGCCGCCGTCGTCTGGCAAGGGGAAGCGGCACTACGCTGGCGGCGAGGCTCGCTAGAGCTCAAAGAAAGCCTGGGTACCGGCCTCAGCCGGGCGCACATCGCCCCCCTTGGCTTGCGGCTGGAAAGCCGACGTGGCGGTGAAACCCTGCAAGTGCGAGCGCATGGCCCGCATCGAAGCCTGAAGAACCTGTTCCAGGAGGCCGGCATTCCGGCCTGGCTCAGGGAAGATATCCCTCTGGTCTGGAGCGGAGCCAGCCTGGTAGCCGTACCCGGCATCGCCATTGCGCACGCGTTCGCCGCCCGAGCCGATGAACCCGGACTGGAACTAAATTGGCGATACGGTGCCCATGTACCGGGTGCCTGCCAGTGAACTCGAAGCGCAGCCCGCCTGGGCACCCGCGTCGCGGGCTGCATCAGTTTTCCGCAGCGCGGAAATCCTATACATTATCGAACCGAGCTGCCATCAATACGAGGCCATCATGAGCAATAAAGGGCAAACGCTACAAGACCCGTTCCTCAACACCTTGCGCAAGGAACACATCCCCGTTTCGATCTATCTGGTCAACGGCATCAAACTTCAGGGGCAAATTGAGTCATTCGACCAATATGTCGTGCTGTTGCGTAACACCGTGACCCAAATGGTCTATAAGCACGCCATCTCGACGGTCGTTCCTGGCCGCCCCGTGAACATTCAGTACGACAGCGGCGACACGGCTTGAGCAGGCCGGCCCCCGCCATAGACACCGCTTCCACACCCGCGGCCGTGCAGCCGCCACGGCAGGGCCGCCCCCCAAGGCCCAGAGCCACACTGGTCCAGGTCGATTTCGGATCGATCGATCGTGAAGACCGACTCGACGAATTCGAGCAACTGGTCAGTAGCGCCGGCGCCGAACCCGTCGGCATGGTCGGTGGCCGGCGAAAACAGCCCGATGCGGCGACCTTCGTCGGCAGTGGCAAGGTTCAGGAAATCGCGTCTCTGTGCCAGGCTGCTCAGGTCGACCTGGTGATCTTCGACCACGACCTGAGCCCTGCCCAGCAGCGCAATCTCGAGCGCGCGCTAGGTGTCCCGGTCGTAGACCGGACCAGCCTGATACTCGACATCTTCGCGCAAAGGGCGCAAAGCCATGAGGGCAAGCTGCAAGTGGAGCTGGCGCAACTGGCCCATCTGTCTTCTCGCCTCGTGCGCGGATGGACCCACCTGGAGCGACAAAAGGGCGGTATCGGCCTGCGCGGTCCGGGTGAAACGCAGCTCGAGGTCGACCGGCGGCTGATCGGCAAGCGCGTCAAGTTTCTGCGCGAACGGCTGACGCATATCGCGCGGCAGCGCGCGGTTCGGCGGCGCGCACGAACCCGCGGTGCGGTACCGTCGATCTCGCTGGTGGGCTATACCAACGCGGGCAAATCGACGCTGTTCAACGCACTCACCCATGCCGAATCGCACACGGCCGACCAGTTGTTCGCGACGCTCGACACCATGTCGCGCCGGCTGTACATGGACGAGATCGGGGGCCATGTGGTGTTATCCGACACGGTCGGCTTCATCCGGGAGCTGCCGCATACGCTGGTCGACGCCTTCCACGCCACGCTGGAGGAAACGGCTCAGGCCGACCTGCTGCTGCACGTGGTCGACGCATCGAACCCCGGGCACGATGCCCAGATCGACGCGGTGGAGCGGGTACTCGCCGAAATCGGTGCGAGCGAGGTGCCGACACTGATCGTCTGGAACAAGATAGACCGCACCCACGTCGCCCCCGGCGTCGATCGTGATCCCCATGGTAGAATCCGGCGCGTTCGTCTCAGCGCACGTACGGGCGCGGGGCTGAGTGACCTCAGGGCTGCACTGGCCGAAATGATGGCCGATCCGCAATGCAGGCAGGGCACGAATCTGGATTCAAGTGCAGGCGTGTCGGATACCTTGTTCCAGCCCGCCCGAACGGATGCCGTAAGCTGACCTCCAGTCAATGACAAATACGTGACAGCGCCGTGTTGCGGTTTAGCCCTGCGACGTGCCTCGCAGCAAGGCCGGCTCGTCGTGTCTCCGCCATAGTTATGTTTGCCGACGTAATTGCGCCATACTCCCTGTGGTAATCACAACTCTGCAACCAAGTCCATAGTTATGCACATTCAGACCTTGTTCCTGGGTTTGCGGCAGCGCATGAAGGCCATCCTCGCCAATTCCGGTCCGCCGGATCTCGAAGAACTGTGGCGCGACGCCAATCGGCGTTTGTCGACCTTGTTCGGCAAGCGTACCGAAAGCCAAGCCGGCAACAGGAATGGCGGTCCGACGGAGCCGCCGACGCCGATGTCCCCCAGAGTTTTCGGTAGTGGCATCGGCATCGTGGTCGGGATCCTGCTGATCGTCTGGCTGGGCAGCGGTTTCTACATCGTGGACGCCAGTCAACGTGGCGTCGTCCTGCAATTCGGCCGCTACCATGAAACGACTCCGCCGGGATTGCAGTGGCGTCTGCCCTACCCGATTCAGTCGCACGAAATCGTCTCGCTCACCGATGTGCGCACCATCGAAGTCGGCTATCGTGGCAGCGAGCGCAACAAGTACCTCAAAGAAGCATTGATGCTCACCGACGACGAAAACATCGTCAATATTCAGTTTGCTGTTCAGTATGTGCTGAAGGACCCGGAGAGCTATATCTTCTATAACCGCTACGACCAGTCCGATGCCAGCGACACGGTGCGTGGCGTTGCCGAAGCGGCGATACGCGAGATCGTCGGCAAGAGCAAGATGGACTTCGTACTGTACGAAGGGCGCGAGCAGATCGCGGCGAACGCCGCTGCGCTCATCCAGTCGATTCTCGACCGCTACCGCACAGGCATCCAGGTCAGTAAAGTCACGATGCAGAACGCCCAACCGCCGGAGCAGGTTCAGGCCGCGTTTGACGACGCCGTCAAAGCCGGCCAAGACCGCGAACGACAGAAAAATGAAGGCCAGGCCTACGCCAACGACGTGATCCCGCGTGCACGCGGGACCGCGTCTCGGCTGATCGAGGAGGCCACCGGCTATCGGACACGGATCGTCAACGTCGCGACCGGGGAGGCCGACCGCTTCAAGCTGCTGCTGAAGGAATACGACAAGGCGCCGGAGGTCACCCGCTCGCGCATGTACATCGACACCCTGCAGCAGATCATGAGCTCGACCAACAAGGTCATGATCGACGCCAAGGGAAACGGTAACCTGCTCTATCTGCCGCTGGACAAACTCATGCAATCGACTGCCCCGGCCACCGCTGGTACCGGCTCGTCCGGCACCGGCGAAACGCCGGGCTCGACGGCCCGCCAGCCTGATTCGGCTGCTGCAGCCGGAAAACCCGAGCCCCCCACAGCCGACTATCGTTCGCGAGACAGCTTCCGCTCGCGCGAACGCGGAGAACGATGATGTCCCCCCGCCTGCCCCTTCTCGTCGGCGTCGTACTGGTCGCGGCCATGCTGCTGTCCGGTGTGCTGTTTACGGTGGATCAGCGACAGAATGCCATCGTGTTCCAGCTCGGCGAGATCCGGGAGGTGATCACGGAGCCCGGTTTGCATCTCAAATGGCCCGTCATCCAGAACGTGCGCCTGTTCGACAAGCGCGTGCTGACCATGGACACCGAGGAGCCCGAGCGCTTCATCACTTCGGAAAAGAAAAACGTGCTCGTCGACCTGTTCGTGAAGTGGCGGATCGTCGACGTCAAGCAGTACTACATCTCGGTCGGCGGCGACGAGACACGCGCCGAAACGCGTCTGGCACAGACGATCAATTCCGATCTGCGCGAAGAGTTCGGCAAGCGCACGGTGCACGAGGTCGTATCCGGCGAGCGCGACCGGATCGTCGAGGAAATGCGCACCAAGGCCAACAAGGATGCAACCAAGATCGGCGTCGAGATTCTGGACGTACGTCTGAAGCGCGTGGAACTGCCGACCGAGGTCAGCGACTCGGTCTATCGGCGCATGGAAGCAGAGCGCAAGCGCGTCGCCAACGAATTGCGTTCCGAAGGCGGTGCCGAGGCCGAACGCATCCGCGCGGACGCCGACAAGCAGCGCGAAATCATTATTTCAGAGGCCTACAAGCAGGCCCAGGCGCTGAAAGGCGAAGGCGACTCCAAGGCCACCGCGATCTATGCCGAAGCGTTCGGCCGCAACCCCGAATTCTTTTCGCTCTACCGCAGCCTCGAGGCCTACCAGAAGAGCTTCCGCAACAAGGGGGATGTGCTGGTCGTCGACCCCAGTTCGGACTTTTTCAAGTATCTGAAGAGCCCCGGCCGTCGCAACGGCAAGTGATGGCATGTTCAGTTCTCTTGTCGCAGCGTTAGGCCTGATGCTCGTGCTCGAGGGGATTTTGCCGTTTGTCGCACCGGCGGCTTGGCGCCAGATGTTTCGGCGCGCTGCGGACATGCCGGACAAGGTGGTACGGCTGATCGCCCTGGGCTCGATGCTGCTGGGACTGTTGATCATCTCCGGAACCAAGCTCTGAGCATGCCGCGCTGGTTACTGCCCGAGGCGATCGAGGATATCCTGCCTGACGACGCCGCCGCGCTGGAGGTGCTGCGCGGGCGCTTGCTGGAACGGTTCCGCACCCACGGCTATCAGCTCGTCATCCCGCCGCTGCTCGAGTATGTCGAGTCACTGTTCAAGGGCAGCGGCCGCGACATGGATGTGCGCACGCTTCGGCTGGTCGACCCGATCAGCGGACGCATGATGGGCCTGCGTGCCGACATCACGCCACAGGTCGCGCGCATCGACGCCCATCTGCTCAACCGTGTCGGCGTCGCCCGCCTGTGCTATTGCGCCAGCGTCGCACACGCGCTGCCGGCTGACTTCAATTCCACGCGCGAACCGATTCAGCTGGGTGCCGAGCTCTATGGACACGCCGGCATCGAGGCCGACCAGGAAATCATCGCGCTGCTGGCCGAATCCTTGCAGGCCGTGGGCGTCGCCATCGCCCGTATCGATCTGGGTCATGTCGGCATTTTCAGCGCACTCACGGACGCAGCTCGGATCGGACCCGAGGCCAGCGAAGATCTGTTCGATGCCTTGCAGGGCAAGGACGGACCGACACTGCGTACCCTGGTGCGTGACATCGGCGAGCCCTGCCGTTCGGCGTTCGTCACCTTGCTCGACTGCTACGGCGGCCCGGAAGTGATTGATCGCGCGCGCGCGCGGCTGCCCGAACTGCCCGGCATCGCCGCGGCGCTGGACGATCTCGGCCGCATCGCCAGCGCGCTCGCCGACCATGCCATGGGCATCGATCTTGCGGACCTGCGCGGCTACCATTACCACACCGGAGTCGTCTTTGCCGCGTACGTCACCGGTCTGGCGCAAGCCATTGCACTTGGCGGGCGTTACGATGACATCGGCCGCTTGTTCGGTCGATCCCGGCCCGCCACCGGCTTCTCGCTGGATCTGCGTACGCTCACCCGCATCGTGCCGGCCGAGCCACGGCGCGGAACCATCGTCGCGCCCTGGAAGGACGAGCACGCGTGCGCGCCGAGCCTGGACAAAGTGATCGAGCAACTGCGCGCGCGCGGAGAAATCGTCATCCGCCCTCTTCCCGGAGAAGAGATCAGGGCGGAAGAAGTCGGCGGTGATCGCCGCCTCGTCCTACGTGATGGCGCTTGGCGGGTGGAACCCTGACTGGAGCCAAATTGGAGCCGAATGATGGCAGGTAATGTCGTAGTGGTCGGCACCCAGTGGGGTGACGAGGGCAAGGGCAAGATCGTGGACTGGCTCACCGAGTCGGTGCACGGCGTCGTGCGCTTTCAGGGCGGGCACAATGCCGGCCATACCCTCGTCATAGGCGGCAAGAAAACGGTGCTGCATCTGATTCCGTCCGGGATCCTGCGGCCCCTGGTCACCTGTTACATCGGCAATGGCGTCGTGCTCGCCCCGGACGCACTGATCGCCGAGATCGACGAACTGGAGGCCGCCGGGGTCGCAGTCAGCGGTCGCCTGCGCATATCGGAGGCCTGTCCGCTGATCCTTCCGTACCACAAGGCCTTGGATCTCGCGCGCGAATCCGCCCGCGGATCGAACAAGATCGGTACCACGGGTCGGGGCATCGGCCCGGCCTATGAAGACAAGGTCGCCCGGCGCGCGCTCAGACTCCAGGATCTACTCAACCCGGCACGATTCGAGGCCAAGCTGCGCGAGGTTCTGGATCTCCATAACTTCACGCTCACGCAATATTTTCGTGTGCAGCCGATCGGTTTTTCCGAAGTGCTCGAAGGCGCGCTGGCCATGGGCGAACGCCTGGCACCGCTGGTCGCCGATGTGCCGCGCGCACTGTATGAGGCGCACCGCAACGGCGAAAAACTCCTGTTCGAGGGCGCACAGGGTACGCTGCTCGATATCGACCACGGCACCTATCCGTTCGTCACCTCCAGCAACTGTGTTGCCGGTGCCGCGGCCGCCGGGGCCGGGGTCGGACCGAACATGCTGCACTACGTGTTGGGCATTACCAAGGCCTATGCCACGCGCGTTGGCGGTGGGCCGTTCCCAACCGAGTTGCAGGACGATGTCGGCCGTCATCTGGCCACGCGTGGCAATGAGTTCGGTGCCACCACGGGTCGCCCTCGGCGCTGCGGTTGGTTCGACGCGGCGGCCCTCAAGCGCTCGATCCAGATCAACGGCGTGTCCGGCCTGTGTGTCACCAAGCTCGATGTGCTCGACGGGGTCGACGAACTGAAACTCTGCGTCGGCTATCGGTTGGCGGATGGTCTGAGCGACATTCTGCCCGTTGGCGCCGAGGAGCTGGATCGTTGCGAACCCATCTATGAGGTTCTGCCGGGCTGGCATGAAAGCACACTGGGCCTACGTGAACACGCCGCGCTGCCGAGCAATGCGCGCGCCTATTTGCAAAGACTGGAAGAGATCTGCGGGGTACCGATCGACCTGATCTCGACCGGTCCGGACCGCGATCAGACCATCGTGATCCGCCCGCTCTTCTGATCGGTTTGCCTCCTCAATGCCGTCTTCCGGATCGCGCGAGCAGAGCGAAGGAGCAGAAGGCGGCAGACGCTCGGGACGCAAGCCCGGTCATGCCGCCGGACCGATGGGAGTGACGATCAGCGCCCTCCCACCGCGTGCGGAGCCGAGGCCGGAGCGGAGGCGCTGGCCGAACCCTTTATTTGCACCGCGGGAACTGAGCAACCCTGGCGACGAGATGCCCGCGATGCGCCCGCTCGCGCTCATCCCGGCCCTCTGTGTCGTCGTCGGCTTGACCGCCTGCACCTTGCACCCCATGCCGGCCGTCGACGTGCGCGCGCAACCCGAACGCGCCACGGACTATCGCGCTCGACCCGCCGCGCGCGGCGAACGCATGGTGGTCACGGCACACGAACTGGCGACGCGCGCGGCGCTGGAAATGCTCGATGCCGGTGGCAGTGCCGTCGATGGCGCGATCGCCGCACAATGGGTACTGGGTCTCGTCGAACCCCAGTCATCGGGCCCGGCCGGCGGTGGCTTCCTGTTGCATTTCGAGGCCACGACCGGCCGGCTGCGATTTTTCGACGGGCGTGAACGGGCGCCAGCCGCGGCGCTCCCGGAGCGCTTTCTGGATGCGTCCGGTCGCCCGCTGCCGTTCTGGGATGCCGCAGCGAGCGGATTGTCGGTCGGCGTGCCGGGCCTGCCGGCGATGCTGGAAGTCGCGCATCGGGCCGGCGGCCGCCTGCCTTGGCCGCGCCTGTTCGAGCCGGCGATTCGGCTCGCACGCACGGGCTACCCCTTGTCGCCGAGATTGCATGCCTTGTTGGCCGCCGAGCCTGCTCTCGCCACCGAGCCGGGCCTGCGCACCCAGTTCTTTCGGGAAGACGGGCACGTCCGGGCAGTGGGTTCCATGCTCACGAATCACGACTACGCAGAGCTGATGGAAAGCCTGGCGAACGGCGGCGCGCACGCGCTCTATCAGGGCGACATCGCGGCGGACATCGTCCGTGCTGTGCGGTCGCATGCACGACCGGGCGATTTGACGATCGCGGATCTGACGGCTTATCGGCCCGAGGAGCGTGCGCCACTATGTGGGATGTTCCGCAGCTATCGGGTATGCGGCGCGCCGCCACCCAGCTCCGGCGGCGTCGTCGTGCTGGCCCTACTCGGCATCATGCAGCGTTTCCCGCCGGATGCCGAACCGATGTCGGCACGCTTCGCACATCGGTTTGCCGAAGCAGGCCGGCTGGCCTTTGCCGATCGGGCGCAATATCTGGCCGATCCGGATCAGGTCAGCGTACCGGTCAAGGCGCTGACCGACCCGGACTATCTGCGCGCGCGTGCGACGCGCATCGACGAGGCGCGCTCGATGGGAGTCGCCCTGCCCGGCACGGTGTCCGGATCGGAGCATACGCAGGGGCACACACTGGAACGCCCGTCGACGACCCACTTGTCGATCGTCGATCGCGAGGGCAACGCCGTGGCGCTGACCAGTTCGATAGAGGCCGCATTTGGCAGCCGCATCTGGGTGCGCGGAACGCTGCTGAACAATCAGCTCACCGACTTCAGCTTCATGCCGATGCGTGATGGCCGACAAGTGGCCAACCGGGTTGCGCCCGGCAGGCGACCGCTGTCATCGATGTCGCCGACGATGGTCTTCGACGGCCAGGGGCGTCTGTTGCTGGTGCTGGGTTCACCCGGAGGCAGCCGCATTCCCAACTATGTCGCACGCACGATTCTGGCCATACTCGATAGTGGAATGGGTGCGGACGCGGCGCTAGGCCTGCCCCACATCGGCAGCCGCAATGGTCCGACCGAGCTGGAGGCCGGGCGCGCGGAAGCGCTACGGGACCCGCTCGTGGCGCGCGGCCACCGGCTGCTCGTGACGGATATGACCAGCGGTCTGCATGTCATTCAGAGGATGGATGCAGCCGGCCCTGGGTGGCGGCTTTCAGGGCCCGACAACCCGACACCGGACGTTCGCCCGGCTAGCTGGCTGGGCGCCGCGGACCCGCGCCGGGAAGGTGTCGCGTCGAGCTCGGCATTACTTGTCGACGGGCCCGGCGAACCCAGCAGGTAGAATCCAAGCGGTACCAATATCGCTTTCAAATGATCGACAGCCCACCGGGAGACACACGATGCATGTTGGAATGAGCACTTTCTTTCAGAACCTGACCGGACACACCGACGAGGAGGTTTACCGCCATGAGCTGGGCATGGCGAACCGTGCGGAGTCCATGGGGTTCGAGTCGATATGGGCCGCCGAGCACCACTTCAGTGGCTACACGATGTGCCCGAACGTCGGCCAGTTCCTGACCTACATGGCGGGCCGGACGAACCACGCCCTGCTCGGCTCGATGGTCATGGTTCTCCCATGGCACCATCCGGTGCGCGTGGCGGAAGAGCTGTCCGTGCTGGATCAGATGTCCGGGGGCCGCGTCGTGCTCGGCATCGGCCGCGGCCTGGGTCAGATCGAGTTCACCGGCTTCGGCGTGGACATGAACGAATCACGGCAGCGCTTCGTCGAGTATTCCGAAGCCATCCTGACCAGCCTGGAAACGGGCGAGATGCAATACGACGGCCAGCTGTACAAGCAGCCCCGCGTGCAGATCAGGCCGAAGCCCTTCCGCAGTTTTCGCGGCCGGGTGTATGCGTCGGCCGTATCGCCGGAGTCCGCCCGCATCATGGCCAGACTCGGCGTCGGCATCCTGATCATCGCGCAAAAGCCCTGGGACAAGACGCTTGAAGAGCTCAACATGTACCGCGAGCTTTACCGGGAATACAACAACGGCGAGGAAGCGCCCAAGCCCTTGATCGCGGCCTTCGTCGGCTGCCACGAGGACAGCTCGGTGGCCAATGAGATGAGGGCAAAATATTTGTATGGCTACAGCCGTTCGGCACTGGACCATTACGAGTTCCATAACGTCAAGCTCGCCGACATCAAGGGTTACGAGTACTACGGCGCGCTGGCCAAGAACATCGAGAAGCACGGCATCGATGCCTTCGTCAACTTCCTCGCGGAGCTTCAGATCTGGGGCACACCGGATCAGGTATTCGAACGCATGATGGACTACCGCGACAGGGTCGATGCAGCCGGGTACATCACCATTCTGTCCTATGGCGGCATGCCCTTCGACATGGCGCGCGCGAACATGGAACTGTTTGCAAGCAAGGTGTTGCCGCGCCTGAAGGCGGTGGATGTCGGCGTCCAGGTAGGCGGCCGCCGCTAAGCTTGTGCGGAGAGCGGGGAACTCACCTCGCCGATGCAGCCACGGGGCTGACGGCCCCGTGGCTATTCAAGCCATCCGGGCGGCCGTGGGGGATGGGGGCGCCAGGCGGTAAACGGTCCGCCCCTGGAACTCGAACAGGTCACGCGCATGCCCGAAGTTTTCGGAGTGGCCGGCGAACAGCAGGCCATCCGGTTCAAGCCACTCGGCGAGTTTGCGCAACACCCCGTTTTGGGTCGATTTGTCGAAATAGATCATGACGTTCCGACAAAATATCGCGTGGAAGCGTGTTCGAAACGGCCAGCGTGGCGCGAGCAGGTTGAGCGGCTGGAAGGTGACCAGTTCGCGGACTTCCGGCCGGACCGTGACATAGCCCGCGTTGTCCCCACGTCCACGCAGAAAGTAGCGTTTCAGTAAGCCCGGATCGAGCCGGGCGACCCCCTCATCGCTATACACACCACGGGCGGCCTTGGCCAGAACCGAGGTATCGATATCCGTCGCCAGAATCGACACCGGCGGCGTCTTGCCCCGGAACGTTTCAAGCATCGTGATTGCCAGCGAATAGGGCTCTTCTCCGGTCGAGGCCGCGCTGCACCAGATGCGCACCGGTCCCTGAGCTGCCTGCCTCGCGGCAAACTCCGCAAGGATGGGAAAGTGATGCTGCTCGCGGAAAAACGATGTCAGATTGGTCGTCAACGCATTGACGAACTCCTGCCATTCGTTGCCGTTGGCGGGTTCGGACTCCAGCATGTCGAGATAGTGTTTGAAATCGCTCATGCCTAGCGCGCGCAGTCGGCGCATGAGTCGGCTGAATACCATGCTGTGCTTGGCCGGCCCGAGCGAGATGCCGGCGCGGGCGTAGATCAGCTTGCGGACACGCTCGAACTCGGTGCGACTCAACTCGGATTCCGCCGCCGACGGCTCCGCAGTCTGCATCTGGCCCGGCAATGCTACGGCCCTGGCAGCTTTCGTGCTCATGTCGGCCTCCTTAAGTCAGTGCCTGGACCGGCGGGCCAGACTGCCCACATCGAGAATCAGGGCCACACGGCCATCACCCATGATGGTGGCCCCGGAAATATGCGCAACCTTGCGATAGTTCGACTCGAGATTCTTGACGACGACCTGCTGCTGGCCCAGCAGCGCATCGACCTGAAGCGCCACGCGAACGCCATCCGATTCGACCACCACGATGATGTCCTCGCCAGCTTCGACACCATATCGGCGCGGCACATCGAACACCTGCGCCAGCGCGATGATGGGCAGAAACTCGTCCCGCACCTGCACGACGCGGCCACTGCCGCCCACGGTCCGTATCTTGTCGGGCGCCATCTGGAATGATTCGACGACCGAAGCGAGCGGCAGGATGTAGCATTCGTCGCCGACACCGACCGACATGGCGTCCATGATGGCCAGCGTCAGTGGCAGCCTGACCTTGACACTCATGCCAAAACCTTCGGCTGCCTCGATGTCGACGCTGCCGCCGAGCGCGCCGATGTTCTTCTTGACGACGTCCATGCCGACACCGCGCCCTGATACATCCGTCACCACGTCCGCGGTCGAGAATCCGGGCGCAAAAATCAGCGCCCAGGCTTCGGAGTCGCTGATCGAGTCGGGTACGTTCAAGCCTCGCTGGCGGGCCTTGTCGATCAGTTTCTGACGGGGCAGGCCGCGACCGTCGTCACGCACTTCGATCATGATCGAGCCACCCTGGTGAGAGGCCGACAGCGTGATCGTGCCGTGCGCCGGTTTGCCTACTGCCAGTCGCTCTGCGGGAGGCTCGATACCGTGATCGCAACTGTTGCGCACGAGATGGGTGAGCGGGTCGATGATTTTCTCCACGAGCCCCTTGTCGAGCTCCGTGGCTTCGCCCTTGGTCACGAACTCGACCTGCTTGCCGAGTTTGGAGGCCAGGTCGCGCAGCATGCGCGGAAAGCGGTTGAACACGGTCGACATCGGGATCATCCGAATCGACATCACCGCCTCCTGCAGGTCCCGCGTGTTGCGTTCCAGCTCGCCCAGGCCGGCCATGATCTGCTGATGCAACTCGAGATCCAGCTCTTTGCTGGTCTGCGCCAGCATCGCCTGCGTGATCACCAGTTCGCCGACAAGGTTCACCAGTTGATCCACCTTTTCGACCGGGACTCGCAACGTCGTCGAATCGGCCCTCGCCGGCGTGACGGGCCTGGATGGTGCCGCGACCGGTTCTGGTTCTGTGCTGGACTCGACGTGCGGGCTCACATCTGACTGCGGCGCACCGGGTGCATCCGAGAAAAAGCCGAACCCGGCGTCGGAACCCTCTTCACGGGGCATGCCCGGCGCGTCGCTGAAGAAGCCATAGCCGATGTCAGCAGGAATGATGCGAACCTGTTCGGGTGCGAGATGGAAGCCGAGCTGAGCCAGCAGTTCCTGGTCACTCAGGCTGGTCACGATCATGAAGCGGTTCTCGCCTTTGGCGACTGGATCGGCGCTCAGCGGCGTGGCGGTACCGAGGTGCGCGCTCTGATGGAACATGCGCATCAAAATATCGGCTGGCGCCGTGGAATCGTCGCAGATAACGGCCAACTCGATGGTATGTGTCGGGCCCTCGGCTGCTTCAGCGGGTGTGCCGGGGGTCTGCTCCGCCGCAGTCGCCTCTTCGCAATCGTTGGCCGCCGCCGTGAGCGATTGATAGCGCAGCAGCAAGTCGCCGGTGTCAACAGCCACCGCATCCGTGCCACCGTCGCGATGGCATGCAAGTTGAGCACGCAGCGTGTCGACGGAATGGAGGAGCAGATCGACCATGGCGGTGTCGGCAACGACCTCGTGGCGGCGCAGTCGATCGAGCAGCGTTTCCATTTCGTGGGTCAGTTCCGCCATGTCCGTGAAGCCGAACGTTGCGGCACCGCCCTTGACGGAATGCGCGCAGCGGAAAATCGAGTTCAGCGTTTCATCATCGGCGGTTTGCAGATCGGCATTCAGCAGATGGTGCTCCATGCCATCGAGGTTCTCGGTGGCTTCCTCGAAAAAGACCGCGAAAAACTGAGTCAGGTCGATCGCCGACCCTCTTTCCGCCGACCCAGAAGTCATTGCGCTCATGTTTCTTTCCTATGTCATTGAGCCGGGAAGGCTTGGCTCTCGGCAAGCAAAATCAGCGTGGTGTCGGTTGACGACAAGCCGCATTCCCCGGCCTGAACCAAGCACACTGTTGTGTCCTTCGGCTGGACGACCGTACTCTTGAGACTGCGCGGACACGTGCCGAGCCTTCCGGCATACGTACTGCGCTAGACACGTGTCGCCGTCTCCCCAAAGGTGCTTTTCAAACGCTCGACCAGTCGCGCGGCGATCCGGTTCAGGGACAACACCTCGTGAACCGCTCCCGCCGCGATGGCTTCACGCGGCATGCCGAACACCACGCAGCTAGACTCGTCCTGAGCGATGTTCCAGCTTCCAGCATCGCGCATGACCTTCATGGCCGACGCACCGTCAGCGCCCATGCCTGTCAGCATCACGCCGAACGCGTTCGGTCCCACATGCTCAGCGGCAGAACGAAACAGCACATCCACCGATGGTTTATGTCGATTCACCGGCTCACCATCGCGCACTCGCGCCACATAGTTGGCCCCGGACCGCTGAACGCCGAGGTGCAGACCACCTGGAGCAATGTAGGCGTGTCCGGGCAAAATCCGCTCGCCATCTTCTGCCTCCTTGACGCGCATGCGGCACAAACCATCGAGGCGCGTCGCATAGCTGCGCGTAAACCCAGGTGGCATGTGCTGGGTCACCATGACTGCCGGTGCGTCGGCGGGCAAGGCTGTCAAGACCACTTTGGTCGCCTCCGTACCACCGGTCGAGGCACCGATGAAGATGATTTTCTCTGTACCGAGTCGCCCCAGTGGCCGATGTGATGCGACTGCGGGAGCGGTGCTCGCCGGGCTCCCAGTGAGCTGGCGAACGCGCGCCCTCGCCGCAATGCGAAGCTTGGCCGCGATATCCTCGCTGAGCTGTCGCAAGCCATCGGCAAGGCCAACCTTCGGCTTTGTCACGAAATCGACCGCCCCGAGTTCCAGCGCACGCAATGTGATTTCGGCACCCCGTTCGGTGAGTGTCGAGAC
>JAJVIJ010000034.1 GCA_022072095.1 Rhodocyclaceae bacterium | reverse complement strand
CGATCTCGACCTCGCTCGGCGATATCGTAGCCCTCATCGCCCAGGCAATCCGCACCGAGGAAGAAATTGCTTCGTAGGCGGGCGGTGGGATCAGACATCGACCACGCACTGCGCGGACCATACGCCAGGTGGCTGCTCGCGCACGGCCAGCGCGGTCATGGTTGCGCCCTTGACCTCGACCGCGGGCCGATGGCGGCTGCGATCGACCGTTTCGCCCCAGGCCGTCGCCTCGAGCCCATGCTCATTGATCCGCACCGCGAAGCGCGCGAACAGCATGTGCCGGCTCGCCATTTCGTAGATCAGCGCGTTGAGCCAGTCGACGAGCAGGAGCTCGGGGTCCGTGGCGGTGCAAACGATTGAAACGGCACGCTGCGGACGCACCTTGCCCGGCGCGGTGATCACCGCGGTCATCGCCAGTGCGATCTGCTCGAAGGCCTGCGCGATGCTGCTTCCGTAGCCGCGCAGGCCGATGTCGGCCATGTGCTCGAAATGCTCCCAGCACGGCGGTGCATTCCCGGCTGGCGAGGCATCGGTTCGTACACTATCCATCATCGCCTCATGGTCCGCAGGGGACGTAAGACTTCGTTGACATCCCTCAACGAAGTGGCGCACGATTTTGTCCAAAGTCGAGCTGCATTCATCATCGCGATGGAGGTTTCGATCATGGCTGAAAAGCTTACGAAAACGGAAGATGAAAATCAGGGCATCGTATCCAACGAGCCGAGGTCGTGGTGGCATCCTTTTGAGAATCTGCGCCACGAAATCGACCGGGTGTTCGACGATTTCAATCGCGGCGGGTGGCTGTCGCCATTTGGCCGGAAATCCTTCGGCCACGAGCCGTTCTGGCGCCACGAGCTGTCCTGGGGCGCGAGCCCGGCCGTGGACATCGTCGAGAAGGACGCGGCGTTCGAGATCGAGGTCGAGCTCCCCGGCATGGATGAAAAGGACATCGAGGTCTCGCTGGCTGACGACATGCTGACGATCCGCGGCGAGAAAACCGAGGAGAAAGAGGAAAAGAAAAAGAACTACTGTCTGTCCGAGCGGCACTATGGCTCGTTCCAACGCGTGTTCCGCGTTCCGCCAGGTGTCGATCGCGACAAGATCGAGGCGACGTGTTCCAAGGGTGTGCTGAGATTGAGTCTGCCGAAGAGCGCTGAAGCACAGAAGAAGGCTAAGAAGCTCACGATCAAGGCGACTTGATCCGGATGGTCCGGTCGACGACCGATGCGATTTCGTAATCGCGAAGAAGCCGGTCGCAAGCTCGCGGCGCTGTTGGAGCGGCGTGTCCATGGTCCTGCGATCGTGTACGCGCTGCCACGCGGCGGCGTACCGGTCGCGGCCGAGATCGCGCGCGCGCTCGGCCTGCCGCTCGATCTCGTCATTCCGCGCAAGCTCGGCCACCCCTGGCAGCCTGAGTACGCCATCGGTGCCGTCACGGAAACCGGCGCGCCCGTGTTCAATGAGGTCGAACGTGCGGCCCTCGATCCGAGCTGGCTGGAGCGCAAGATCGCCGACGAGCGCCGCGAGGCGCGGCGGCGGCGCGAGCTCTATTGCGGTGGGCAGGCCCGGACCTCGGCCGAGGGGCTCTGCGCGATACTCGTCGACGACGGTATCGCCACCGGGCTGACGCTCGAAGCGGCGCTGCGCGAGGTGCGCGCCGACCGTCCGGCGAGCCTGATCATCGCAGTCGGCGTCGCGCCGCCGGAGGCGGCCGCGCGCTTGCGTGCGCTGGTCGATGATTTTGTCGCGGTGCAGATTCCCGATCACT
Source organism: Rhodocyclaceae bacterium (assembly GCA_022072095.1). Lineage (GTDB taxonomy): Bacteria > Pseudomonadota > Gammaproteobacteria > Burkholderiales > Rhodocyclaceae > JAJVIJ01. Next base: position 22,658 of record JAJVIJ010000034.1, on the reverse strand, counting down.
TCGAAGGTGCGGTAGGCAGCTACTTCGTCGACTTTCATCAACTGTCCGATGACGATGTGATCGTGCAGATGGCGGCGCTGCGTGCCGCGCCTGACGAACGCGGGCCGTGAGCGCCTCCTCCGACCGTACGGTCGCGCTCGAGCTTCCGGACGTGACCCTGAGCGGCGACCTGTCGCTGCCGGCTGCGAGCGTGGCACGCGCTCTGATCATCTTTGTCCATGGCAGTGGCAGCAGCCGGCTCAGCCCCCGCAATCGCCAGGTCGCAGCGGCGCTCGTGAGGCGAGGCTTCGCTACACTGCTGTTCGATTTGCTGTGCGCCGCTGAGGATCGCGACGAGGAGGCGCGTTTCGACATTCCACGGCTGACCCGGCGCCTCGTCGCGGTCACGGACTGGGTGTCGCGGCAGACGGCGCTGGCGGCGCTGCCGATCGGCTACTTCGGCGCCAGCACCGGTGCCGCCGCGGCGCTGATCGCCGCGACGGTGCCGAAGAGTCGCGTCCGTGCTGTCGTGTCGCGAGGCGGACGACCCGATCTTGCATTCGACAAGCTGACCCAGGTCGGGGTGCCGACCTTGCTGATCGTCGGCGGTGCCGACGACGCCGTGATCGACTTGAACCGCCAGGCCTACGCGGCGCTTGCTTCGGTGAAGCGCCTTGCGATCGTTCCTGGCGCCACGCATCTGTTCGAGGAGCCTGGGGCACTCGACGAGGTCGCACGACTTGCCGGCGACTGGTTCGAACGTCATTGCCGGTAACACGATGAGCCGATGGTCGGTCGGCAGTGCGACAGGCGCTCATGGCGCTCATGGCTTGGCTTAAGCCCCTGCTTGCCGGGGTAGGCAGGCGCGGTGTCTCTGTCGCGCTTGATGTAGATCAGAGTTGACATCCGTTACGCAGCGGATAGTGAATGCCTGAACCGGATGGACGAACCTATGCAGATGGGAGTGCGGCGATGCAGATTCCCCTTCAGATCACCTTTCGTGGCATGGAGCCTTCGGCGGCTGTCGAGACCGCGGTGCGCGAACGTGCGGCGCTGCTCGAGCACTTCCATGAGCGCCTCACCAGTTGCCGCGTCGTCATCGAATGCCAGCACAAGCATCATCATCCGGGCAATCTGTTCCGGGTCGGCATCGATGTGACGGTGCCCGGCGCCGAGATCGCCGCTGGCTACGGCGCGCCGCAACATCAGGCCCATGAAGACATCTACGTCGCGGTGCGCGATGCCTTCGACGCCGCGCGACGTCAGCTCGAAGACCATGCGCGTCGGCAGCGCGGCCAAACCAAGACCCATGCGCCGCCCACGCACGGACATATCGCCGAGCTGCAGCCCGATCACGGCCGCATCGAGACGGCCGACAGCCGGCTGCTGTATTTTCATCGCAACAGCGTGCCGGGTGCGGACTATGAGCGGCTCACGATCGGCGACGAGGTTCGCTATGTCGAGGAAGCGGGCGAGCAGGGGCCGCAGGCGAGCTCCGTGCTTGTCCTTGGTAGTCCGCGCTAACTACGATGTCATGAGCCGCGCTGCCCTGACCCCGGCCGAGCCTGTGCCATCCGCATTTTCGAGTCCGGTCAGGCGCTATCTGTTCGCCACGCGGCCCGCTTTTCTCAGCATCGCCCTGGTGGGCTGCGTGCTCGGCTTGGCCACAGCGGCGGATGGAGCCTTCTCGTGGCCGCTGGCTTGCGCGACTCTGGCATTGGGGCCAATGGCCCAGGCCGGTGTCAATGTGCTCAACGACTACTACGATCACCTGAACGGTTCGGACGAGGCCAACCTCGGTCGCGTATTTCCCTTCACCGGCGGGTCCCGGTTCATCCAGAATGGCGTCATGAGCCCGCATCAGACGCTGGTCTTTGGGCTGCTGCTGTTTGCCGTGGTGATGGTCGCGGGCCTGTGGCTCGTCAGCCTGAGCGGCAGCGGGCTGATCTGGATTGGCCTGAGCGGACTGTTCATCGGTTGGGCGTACTCGGCGCCACCGCTCCAGCTCAACAGCCGCGGCCTGGGCGAAATCTGCGTCGTGGCGGGTTTTCTGCTCATCGTCGTGGGCGCCGATTTCGTGCAGCGCGGCGCTTGGTCGCATGCGCCCTGGCTCGTCGGGCTGCCCTATGCGCTGCTGGTGACCAATGTTCTCTATATCAACCAGTTTCCCGATCGTGAGGCCGACATCCAAGCGGGGAAGCTGCATTGGGTGGCGCGCCTCGATCCGGCCACGGCCGTGTACGGGTACTGGCTCATGCTGTTCTTGGCCATTGCCGCGTCGCTTGCGCTGGTAGTGAGCGGCCAGCTGCCGGCCGAGGCGCTGGTATCGCTGGCGTTTGTGCCGGCCGCATTCAAGGGAGGGCTGGGGCTCGCGCACGATGCGGCGACACCGGCGAGGCTCGGGCCGGCTATCCGCATGACGATCCTGGCGGCGCACATGCAGCCTTTGCTGCTGGCGCTGGCGCTGATCGGCAGCCGGCCGGGCTGATCGACTCATGCACGGCGAGCGTCTAGGACGGAATGCGTGATGGATACTCTGGCGGTTCTTGCGATCGTCTCGGTCATCATCGTGCTGGTGTTCGATTACACCAATGGGTTCCATGATGCGGCCAACATCATCGCCACGGTGATCGCGTCGCGGGCCATGCAGCCGGTTCAGGCGGTGGTGCTGGTGGGCATTTTCGAGTTCATCGGGCCGCTGCTGGGAGGCACTGCCGTGGCCAATACCATCGGCACATTCATCGACCTGTCCGATCTGCGGCCCATCCTGTCGCTGACCATCCTGGTCAGCGGTCTGGGTGGCGCAATCGCATGGAACCTCTTTACATGGGCCAAGGGCATTCCCTCTTCGTCGTCACATGCACTGGTCGGCGGGCTGATCGGTGCCGTGCTGCTGGCGGTGGATGCCGGTCATGTCGTGTGGGGAGTCGAGTCGCTGTTCAGACACGGGCATGTCACCGGGGTCATGAAGGTGTTGCTGGGATTGATCCTGTCGCCGATCATCGGTTTCGGCGTCGGCTACGCACTGCACAAGCTGTTTGGCCTGCTGTTTCGCGCCGCAACGCCGCGATTGAATCGGAAGCTGCGCTGGGCACAGTACGTGACTGCCGCCGGCCTGGCTTTTTCGCATGGCGCCAATGATGCCCAGAAGAGCATGGGTATCCTGACCCTGGTGTTGATGCTGGGAGGCTTCATCCCCCGATTCGAGGTGCCGTTCTGGGTCATGGCTGCGTGTGCGGCGGCATTGACGCTGGGCATCATGTCGGGCGGTTGGCGCATCGTGCGCACACTGGGGTTCGCCATCTACAAGGTGAGGCCCTTGCATGCGCTGGATTCACAGCTCACGTCGAGTGGCGTCATCTTGACTGCATCGCTGATCGGTGCGCCCGTCTCGACCACGCACGTTGTGGCCAGTTCCATCATGGGTATCGGTGCGTCCGAGCGGCCGCGTGCCGTGCGCTGGGGCAAGGCGCTGGAAATCGTGATGACATGGGTCATCACGATTCCCGCCGCCGCGTTTGTCGGCGCCGTGATTTACGCCTTGATTCAGGCATTGATACAGAGAGGATTGGTATGAGCGAGCACAACACCTCCATCGTCTATCGTGTGCTGGACCGCATATTCCCCAAGGCGCCCGACTTCTATTCGTTGCTGCACGAACAGGCGCTGCAGGTTGCCCGCACCGTCGGCCTGTTGGCGGACTACATGGGCACCGCCGATGCCGCCATTGCCGCGCAAATCAAGCAGGACGAGCACGACGCCGACCTGGTCAAGATCAACAACATCCATACCTTGAATGAGGCGTTTGCGACCCAGATGGATCGTGAGGACATCTATCGTGCAATCACGGATCTCGACGAGGTCGTAAATTACTGCAAGGACTGTGTGAACGAGATGGACATCCTGGCCATAGCGCCGGACCGCTATACCTATGAAATGGCCGCGGCCCTGCGTGACGGCTGCCAATCCTTGAGCCAGGGGTTTACCCTACTCGGCAGAGCGCCAGTTGATGCGGCAAAATGCGCGGACAGCGCGCGCAAAGCCGCGCGCTTCTCCGAAAAGCTGTATCGCCGTGCCCTGGCGGATCTGTTCCAGGGCAATGATTTCCTCAACATGCTGAAGCGTCGCGAGATCTACCAGCATCTGGATCGTGCGGCCGGTCGCATGGCGCATTGCGCCAACACTCTGCATGATATTGTCGTCAAGAGCGGCTGAGCGCAGGCATGCAGCAGGGGGTGCGGTTGTCGAGACCGCTCGAACGCGCAGGCGTGATGCGTTAATGATACGGCGACAACAGTCCCGCCGGCAGTCGCGCGCCGCGGGTCCTTGGAAAGTTGTCAAGCATGATATATTTAATGACTGGTCCGTGTAGTCAGCGGGCCGGATGTCATTAATAAGATTCTTCGTGATCCGAACGATCCAAACTTGTCGACAAGGGAAATACAAATGAACCGCTCTCTGATTGCTGCTGCTCTCGTTGCTCTGGCCTTGACGGCTTGTGGCAAGAAAGAAGAGCCGGCGCCTGCTCCGGCCCCTGCGCCCGCTCCGGCTCCGGCTCCTGCGCCCGCTCCGGCTCCGGCTCCTGCGCCTGCTCCGGCCGACGCAGCCCCGGCTCCCGCTCCGGCACCCGCTGGCGACGCCGCCAAGCCTGCCGAAGAGAAGAAGTAACCCTTCTTCGGGAGGAGAAAAGCCGGCCTTGCGCCGGCTTTTTTTTGCGTTTTCCCCTTTTCCCCACTACGGAGCGGAGCGCACTTCTGGAGCCACCTCATTCTCTGAGTTCGAAACGCTCCAATACGGCATGGCCTGCGGGTTACGGATCCATGGTTCGTCTATAGTTCGTCCAGCCCGCGTGCCGGTCGTCGTGCTCGAAAGCGCACGGGGTCGATCATTTCCCGAGCGTCATGGGCAAGATGCAGGGTCTCGCCACCATCGATATACCAGTCTTCTCCAGTGACGAAATCAGCGAGGGGCGACGCCAGGAAGACGATCGCGTTGGCCACTTCCTGGGCGCTGCCCGGGCGGCCGAGCAGGTTGCGTGTGTAGATGTGCCAGTTTTCCTCTGGAATCGGGTATTGCTGGAAGGCTTCGGTCTTGATCGTGCCGGGCGCGACACAGTTGATCAAAATGCCGTACTCAGCCCATTCGATCGCGAGCGTCTTCATGAGCGCCGTCACGCCACCGCGAGCTGCGATCGTGTGTGCGAATCCGGGGTTGCCACATCGCGTCACGGCCGTGACGCAGATGACCCGCCCGCCATGCTCGAAGAAGAAATTGTCAGCCGCCGCCTTTGTGACGTACCACGTGCCCAGCAGATTGTTCCGGATGACGGCCTCGAAGCCCTTGTTGCTGATTTCACGGGCGGGGGACACGAATTGCCCACCGGCATTGTTCACCAGGATATCCAGACGGCCGTATCGGACACGGATAGCGTCCATGGCCTGTTGAATGGAATCGGGTACGCGAATATCACACGGTATCGACAGCGCTTCGGTGCCCTCCGCACATAATTCGTCGACCGCGGCATCGAGAATCTCTTTCCGACGACCCAGAATGGCCAGCTTGGCGCCACAGCGCGCCATTTCCAGAGCCGTGGCCTTGCCCATGCCGGTGCCACCACCGGTGACCAGTGCGACCTTTCCAGCAAGAAGGTCTGGCGCATAGCGCCGGAGGGGTTTGAGGCCGCTGTCTGCCCGTTGCTCCGCCATCTTGTCCTCGTCGTCTCGGTACCGAATAGCTGGCCGCAGATGTGCGGTCCGTTCGAACCTAGCCGCGGCGCATGGCGTCGAAAAACTCGCCGTTGCTCTTGGTTGCCTTGATCTTGTCGATCAGAAACTCGGCCGCTTCCAGGTCATCCATATTGTATAAGAGCTTACGCAGCACCCATACCTTTTGAAGCACATCTGGCTTCAGCAACATTTCCTCACGGCGCGTACCGGAGCGGTTGACGTTGATGGCAGGATAGATGCGTTTTTCCGCCATACGCCGATCCAGGTGGATTTCCATGTTACCGGTGCCCTTGAACTCTTCATAAATGACTTCGTCCATGCGGCTGCCGGTGTCCACGAGCGCGGTGGCAATGATCGTCAGCGACCCGCCCTCCTCGATGTTTCGAGCCGCACCGAAAAAGCGCTTCGGCTTTTGCAATGCGTTGGCATCGACACCACCCGTCAATACCTTGCCCGACGCAGGCTGCACGGTATTGTAGGCGCGTGCCAAGCGGGTGATCGAATCCAGGAGAATGACGACGTCACGCTTGTGCTCGACCAGCCGCTTCGCCTTTTCGATCACCATCTCAGCGACCTGTACGTGGCGCGTCGCCGGCTCGTCGAAAGTTGATGACACCACTTCACCCCGCACCGATCGCTGCATCTCGGTCACCTCTTCCGGGCGCTCATCGATCAACAGCACGATCAGTGTGATGTCGGGGTGGTTGTGCGTGATGGCATGAGCGATGTGCTGCAACATCACGGTCTTGCCGGATTTCGGTGGCGCGACCAGCAGCCCACGCTGCCCCTTGCCGATCGGTGCAATCATGTCGATGACGCGCGAGGTCGTGTTCTCGTCGGATCGAATATCGCGTTCCAGGCGCAGATGTTCATCCGGGTGCAGCGGTGTCAGATTCTCGAACAGGATCTTGTTCTTGGCGGCTTCAGGTGGCTCGTTGTTGATCTTGTCGACCTTGACCAGTGCGAAATAGCGTTCTCCGTCCTTGGGTGTGCGAATCTCGCCCTCGACCGTGTCGCCGGTGTGCAAATTGAACCGGCGAATCTGCGACGGTGACACATAGATGTCGTCGGTGCTTGCGAGATACGAGGTCTCTGGGGTGCGCAAAAAGCCGAAGCCGTCGGGCAGCGTTTCCATGGCCCCTTCGCCAAAGATGGGCTCACCTTTCTTGGCGCGGTTCTTCAGGAGCGCAAAGACCAACTCCTGTTTGCGCATGCGATTTGCGCCTTCGATCTCGTTGGCCTGGGCCATTTCCAAGAGCTGGCTGACGTGCAGCGATTTCAGTTCCGATAAATGCATGGGTGCGGCGAAGCCGTGTGAAATTGGAAGAGAGGTGGTGCTGGTTTGCAAGCCGGCCTGATTCCAGCCGAACATTGAATGCCTTGCGAATGCGTTCAGGAATCGACCCGTCTCATGGAAACAGGCCGCGCACCAAGCACAACCAGAACTCGAGGAGGGCTGACCCGGTGAGGATTGTGCGGGCGTTTCAGTACGAACCAAACCATCGAGCCGGCTGGGTCAGGTATCGGTGGCAGAAGCAAGTCGGGCAGAAAAGAAAAGGCCATCCTTGGTGCTCGTACGGGATCGCCTGCTCCGACCTTGGGGACTGCCCATCCAATCCACGCGGACCCTCGTCAAATCACGGGCCGGGCGACGACGGCCAAAGTTCCTACTTGCCTTCTAACGGAGAACGGAGCCAGCCTGCGCTGGCGCCGGACTCTAGCGACTTCAGAGCTTGCTGTCAATAAGCGCCGTGAGTTGCGACTTGGACAGTGCTCCGACCTTGGTGGCCTCGACGTTGCCGTTCTTGAACAGCATCAGCGTGGGAATGCCACGTATGCCAAACTTGGCGGGGATCTGCTGATTGTGGTCGATATTGACCTTGGCCACTTTCAGCCGTCCGGCGTACTCCTTGGCCACTTCATCCAGGATCGGCGCAATCATCCTACATGGGCCGCACCACTCGGCCCAGTAGTCGACCAGTACCGGAGTGTCGCTTGCCAGCACGTCCTGAGCAAAGCTGTCGTCGGTCACGTGATGGATATGTTCGCTCATGTCTGTCCTCGAAATTCCGGCGGTGGCATGGCCGTCGCCCAAGGGATGAATCCTAGCCAATTCAGTGCCCAAGTGCCAACAACTCTCCGCAACAACTCTTGGCGGCGTTTGCCCGCGCTTCCTGCGAAACGCCTGCCTGCGTGTCCGCGTGTGGGTGCCGCGATGGGCTATGATTGTTTGCCAATCCGTGTGCCTGGACGTCACGGACACATCATCGTTTCGAGGACAAACATGACCTATGTCGTCACCGATAGCTGCATCAAGTGCAAATACACCGATTGCGTGGACGTCTGCCCGGTCGACTGCTTTCACGAGGGGCCGAATTTTCTGGTCATCGACCCCGATGAATGTATCGACTGCACGCTTTGTGTGCCGGAGTGTCCGGTCGAAGCCATTTTCGCGGAAGACGATGTGCCGACCGCGCAGCAATCCTTCATTGCGCTGAACGCAGAGCTGGCCAAACTCTGGCCGGTGATCATCGAGCGCAAGGAGCCGCTGCCCGATGCCGATGACTGGGCCAAGGTGACCGACAAGCTGGACAAGCTGGAGCGGTGAGTGCTCCTCCTCGGACGCTTTGGCGCTGGCGCGGGGGGCGTTGTCCTTAGCCCCGTGGTCCTTGGCCCGATACGCGCCTGACTGCGTCGCGTATCGCAGGCGATGAGCCGGATCGCGGCCCGCAGGCTTGCCGGTGGCCGGGGTTTCCTGCCCGGCTGCGCCGAGCACATCGTGAGTGCCGAATCCGCGCGGCTCCCCGATTTGTCTTCGGTTTGGGTTTGGCTGCCAAGCAGTGCAGCCATCCCCGATTGGTCGAAGGCGCTCGTCACGGCGGCGGGCCGGGGGCTGTTGTTGCCGCGGATGGTCACGCACGGAGGACTCGCACTGCAGCCCGAGTGTGTATCGGCTCGTGTCCGTCGTTTGCGCCTGTACGCAGCGCTGCGCGCGCGCGCTTGGCTACCGGACGCGGCAAGCCGTTGGGCAGCGGCCGATGAGTTGGTGGCGTTGTTCGATGAGCTGACGGACGCTCATGTCGCGCTATCGGCCAACGCCGAGCAGTTCATCGCCTCGGTGTCCGACAGTTATCGCTTGGCCGAAAATCGCGTGCTCGGCTTTGAAGCCAGGCTCACCTACGAGTTGTGGCAGGCCGACACACACATGGGCTTGAGCCAGGTGGCCGCGGAACGCATCCGGCTGCATCATCTCGCCCGTTCCGCGCCCGGGCCGCTATACATGGTGCTGGATGCCCCAGCCGAAGCAGCGCAGAGCCGATTCATGGAGCTCTGGTCGGAGCGCGCGGTGGTCACGGTGCTGGAGGCAGACCGCGGCGAGCTCCCAAGTCTAGACAGTCTGTGCCAGCGAGCTTGGTCGGACACGGAACACGACACCATGCCGTTGATCGTGCGTGCGGAATCGGCGCGCACGCTTTGGCCGCAAACGCCATTTGGCTCGGGACGTCTGACGCTGATGCCATGCCCAGACCTGGAGACCGAAGCTCGGGTTGTCGCACATCAGGTCGAAACCTGGCTCGACGCTGGCCGTCGCCACATTGCTTTGATTGCGCTCGATCGCGAGTGCGCACGACGGGCGCGTGCCTTGCTCGAACGGTCGGCGATACGGGTCGAAGATGAAACCGGCTGGCGTCTGGCAACGACCCGCGCCGCTCATCTGATCGACGCCTGGTTCGAATGGCTCGCGACCGATGGTCACCATCTCGCTTTGCTCGATCTGATCAAGTCGCCGTTCTTTCGCGCCAATCTCGAGGAGGGCCAACACGATCTGGCCGTCGCGGCGATCGAATCATGCGTGCGCACCCATGGCATCGTCGGCGGCCTGGACGCGCTATCCCGGGCGCTGATGAAAGATGCGGCCTATGGCGATGCCAGGCCGATGGTCCTGCTTCTGCGGCAGGCCGGTTCGATGATGCCGATCGAGTCGGCGACGCTGTGCGATTGGCTCGAACGCCTGCAAGCGGTACTGGATCATCTGGGTGCGCTGGAGGCGCTCGTCGCCGATGCCGCCGGCCGGAGCTTGCACGCCTGGCTGGACGAGGTTCGTGCGGAATCGAGCGACCTCGATGTCCGGCTCGACTTCACCGAGTTTCGGCGCTGGGTGGATAGTGAACTGGATGAGGCTCGATTCAGGGATGAGACCGTATCAAGCTCGGTGCGCATGACCTCGCTCGAAGCCGCGCGCTTGCGCGACTTCGACGCGGCGCTGCTGGTCGGGGCGGATCAGGCCCATCTGGATTTGCCGCGACCCGCTGGCCTGATTGGCCATGCGGGTTTGCGAGCGACACTGGGTCTGAAGAGCCCCGCGGAGGCGCGTCGGCGGCGTGGTCTCGCCTTGGCCAGCTTGATTGCCCGCGCCGACACCGTGCTCGCGACTTGGCAGGAGCGCAGGAATAACGAAGCCAACCTGCCGGCCAGGGAATTTGCGCAGCTCGCGCTGTTGAGCCACATTGCCTGGGGCGACGATCTGATCCGGCCAGCGCCCAGCCGGCAGGATCCTCAAGCACATGAGCTGGCGCGGCCGGCAACGGAAATTCGCGTGGCGGTAGAGGTCTTTCCCGTACGCGTCAGCCCCAGCCAGGTCGAGCTGCTGGCGTTCTGCCCATATCGCTTTGCGGTGGCAACGGCGCTCGGGCTGAGCGAGTTGGATGACGTCGCCGAGGAGCTCGATCATCGCGCCACCGGCCAGCGGCTGCATGAGATTCTGTATCGCTTCCACAGCGCTTTCCCCGACCTGTTGGCGCCGACGGAGATCGAGGCGTGCGCGGCGCTCGAGAATTTGGCGCGTGCGGCTTTTGCCGAGGATATCGAGGACAGCTGGAACGATTTTCCCAGACTCGCTCGTTTCCTGCGACGCGTGTCCGCTTACGTTCGCGGGCAGCGGGAATGGGCCGCCCACGGCGGCTGGCGGCCCGAAGCGCTGGAGCGACGCCTGACGTGCTTGCTGGCGCTTGGCGATGGAGACCGGATCGAGCTGGTGGGGCGCATCGATCGCGTCGACCGCCGTGTCGAAGGTGGCCATGCGCTGATCGACTACAAGAACCAGACGCGGAAAGCGCTGATCGAGCGCATCCGTCCCGCGGAACGTGATGTGCAGCTCGCGCTCTATGCGTGGTTGTTTGCGTCGAGCCTTGCGGGCGGGGAGGTCGATCCGGAGTCGGAGGCGGCCGAACGGGTCTGCGCCGCGGCCGCGCTGGATCGAGCGGTCTATCTGCCGCTGCGCGAGGACGGGGCATGCACGCCGGTGGAACTGCCGGACATCGCACGACTCGCACGATCGCAGGCGGCTCGGCTCAAGGCGGCGCTGGTGGCCCTCCGCAACGGCGCTCCGGCGCGCGCATTTCCGGCCGAGCGCCATTGTCGACACTGCGCTTATGCGGGGCTGTGCAGAAAGGACTATCTGATGTGACTGCTCGGCTCGTTTGATGGGCCGGCGAGGGTCGAGGGCTTGGTTTCGGGCCAGTCCTGACCGGCCTCAGCCGACGACATCGGCCCTGCGGGTTCCCGGCGTCCCCGCGCGGACTTCGAAACGTGCGAGGGTACGGACGGCGGTATCCGGATCCGCCACATTCTCCAAGCCGCGAAATGTGACTTGCGCGCGCGCTCGATCGATATCGAGGATCGCGTAACCGCGATGTTCCGGATCGGCGAAATGCAGATGGGGGTTATCGCGCAGGATGACAGCCACCATTTCGCGTGTGAGGCGGCTGCGCGAGGTGACCGAAGTCCCACAAAATTCGCTCGCGATGGCGCGGGCCCTGGCTTGACCAAAATCGCTTTTCAGATCGGCTGCCCAGGCCGAATGGACGTCACCACCGAGCACGATGGCGTTGCGCTCGGGACGTGCGGCCAGCCAGCCCAGCAGGCGCGCGCGCGCGGCCGGATATCCGTCCCACCCATCGGTCCAGACACGTCGGTCGCCCGCCGTGGCGATGGCAGCCGGCGACAACAGTGTCGATTGCCCGAGCACATCCCAGACGGCACCGGATTCGGCCAGTGCGCGTTCCAGCCATGCCTCCTGCTCGTGACCGAGAAAGCTCCGCGAGGGCGTATTGAGTTCCGCGCAATGGTTCGCCACGACGACCTGGCCACCCCCTCGGCCCGGTCGCGGGCAGGCCTGGTGGCTGCGGTATTGCCGGCAGTCGAGCAGGTGGACATGGGCCAGCCGGCCGAAAGCATGGCTGCCATACAGGCGCAGCTCGCTGCCGCCGGCACGCCAGGCGGCATGGCGCAGCGGCATGTGTTCGTAATAAGCCTGATAGGCTGCCGCCCGGCGAGACAGAAATTCGGGGCTCATGTCGCCGGACTGGTCACGGGCATAGTCGTTGGCGACCTCGTGATCATCCCAGGTCAGCAGCCAGGGTGCCGCGGCGTGCATGCGCTGCAGATCCGGATCGGTCTTGTACTGCGCATGCCGATTGCGGTAGTCCGCGAGCGTGCGGGCTTCGCCGCCCGTGTGACGGCGCACGCGGCCGGGCCGCCCCCCGTATTCATAGATATAGTCACCGAGGAATATCACCCAATCGGGCGCATCGCGGTACATGTGTCGGTAGGCGCCGAAGTGGCCTTCCTCGAAGTGCTGGCAGGATGCGAACGCGACACGCAGACGGCTCGGTATGCTGTCCGCCGCGGGTAGGGTCGCGGCCCGCCCGACCGGACTGACCCACGAGCCCAGCGTGAACCGATACCAATAGGAGCGGCCGGGTTCGAGGCCGGACAGCTCGACATGGGCGCTGTGCGCAAGCTCCGGCCGGGTCAGCACCCAGCCGGTCCGGAGTGGCTCGCGAAAATCCGCGTCGCTGGCGAGTTCCCAGCGCAGGTTGATCAGTGCATCCGGCATGCCGCCGCCCTCCAGCGGGGCGGGTGCGAGTCGAGTCCAGATCACGAAGCCATCCACGGTCGGCGAACCGGCAGCCACCCCGAGTGTGAAGGGCGTATTGGAAAAACTGGCTTGGCCCAAGGCCCATCGTGCCGGGCCGATCAAACCGAGCGACAGGGGCGCCGCCAGACCGGCACGGAGCAATGTCCGGCGCTTCAAGCGCGTCGCCAGTCGGTGATGCCGCCCGCGCGATCCTCGAGCACGATGCCGGACGCCGACAGTTCGGCCCGCAGGCGGTCGGCCAGCGCGAAATCGCGGTCTTTCTTGGCGGCCAAGCGTGCGGCGATGCGCGCCTCGATTTCGGCATCGCTCAAGCCGACTCCTTCGGGTTGGGACGGAGCCGCCTTCAGGAATCGATCCGGATCGGACTGCAACAGGCCCAGCGTAGCCGCCAAGGCCTTCAACAGTCCGGCTGTCTCAGCGGACCGGGAGCGGTTCGCCTCGGTGGCCAGGTCGAAGAGGACAGCGATCGCTTCCGGCGTGTTGAAATCGTCGTTCATCGCCGACACAAATCGCGCAGCCGCGCCGACCTTCCAATCGGGATCGGTGGGCGAGGGCGCGGTGTGCTGGAGCGCGGTGTACAGGCGGGTCAGTGCGCTCCGGGCATCATCCAGGTGCTGATCGGAGTAGTTCAGCGGGCTGCGATAGTGTGCGCGCAGTATGAAGAAGCGCACGACCTCGGGCTGATACCGCGCCAGAATGTCCCGTACGGTAAAAAAATTCCCCAGCGACTTGGACATCTTTTCGTTATCGACGCGCACGAAGCCGTTGTGCATCCAGATATTCACGAACGGCTTGCCCAGCGCCCCTTCACTCTGCGCGATTTCATTTTCGTGGTGCGGAAACTGCAGGTCCGCACCGCCCCCGTGGATGTCGAAGCTTGGGCCAAGCAGACGGGTGCTCATCGCCGAGCATTCGATATGCCAGCCCGGCCGACCCCGGCCCCAGCGCGACGGCCATTGCGCTTCCTCAGGCTCTTCGGGCTTGGCCTGCTTCCAGAGCACGAAATCGAGCGGGTCGCGCTTGCCTTCGGCCGGCTCGACGCGCTCGCCGGCGCGCAGGTCGTCAAGCGTCTTGCCGGACAGCCGGCCATATCCGGGAAACGCGCGCACGTGAAAGCAGACGTCGCGATTGCCGGCCACATAGGCGAGCCCGTTGTGTTCCAGCTGTTCGATCAGACTCTGCATGTCCGCCACATAGTCCGTGGCGCGTGGTTCATGATCCGGCGGCAGCACCCCCAGTGCCGTCGCGTCCTCATGCATGCGCGCGATGTAGCGATCGGTCAGCGCACGGATCGATTCGCCGTTCTCGCCGGCCCGGCGGATGATCTTGTCGTCGATGTCCGTGACGTTGCGCACATAGGTGACCCGGTAACCGGAGGTTCGCAACCAGCGCACGACCATGTCGAACACCACCAGCACGCGTGCGTGTCCGAGGTGACAATCGTCATAGACGGTCATTCCGCATACGTACAGGCGCACATGCCCGGGTTCGATCGGAACGAGGACGCGCCTGTCGCGCGCGAGCGAGTCGAAGATTTGCAGCATCAGATATCCGTGAAGTCGATGGCCGGTCGTCGGCTGGCGTAGATGACGAAACACACTTCGGCCTCGGGCCAACCCGCAGCCGAATGTGTAGCCGAACGGCCTTCCGAAAAACGGGCAAGCTTCGCCGGCCGGCGAGCGCAAGTCAAGACGGGCTGGGCGGCACGACTTGGAACCCGCGCAGCAGCCGGGCCGGTTCAGGCGCCTTCGTAGAGTTGCCCGGAAGGCGTGCCGAGCACGGTGGTGCGATGCATGTGACGGATGCCGCCGGACGGGATGTCGCCGACCGCCTTGTGCATGGTACAGCGGTTGTCCCACATGATGAGGTCATTGCGCTGCCAGCGGTGGCGATAGACGAATTCCGGGCGGATGCAATGTTGATACAGATACTGCAGGATGGGCTGGCTTTCCTCGCGCGTCATGCCGACGATATGCGTGGTGACACCGGTGCTGACATAGATGGTCTTGCGTCCCGTTTCCTCGTGCGGGCGAACCATCGGCTGCATGACGGGACGATTGACTTTCTTCATCGCGGCGATGTTCGCCGGGTCCCGGACCCCTTCGGTTTCACGCACCGCCTCCTCAAAGGTATGCACCGCCCAAAGCGGGCCGATCAATCTCTTGAAGCCTTCGGATAACGAGTCATAGGCCAGATAGGTGTTGGCGAACATCGTGTCGCCACCGACCTCCGGAATTTCACGGCAGAACAGCAGCGAGCCCATCGCCGGCCGCAGCGTGTAGGACAGATCGGAATGCCAGCGCACACCGGTGTTGCGCGTGTCGGAGGGTGTACCGTCCGCCTTGGGTTTGTTCGATACCAAAAAAATTTCCGGATGGTCGGGATGGCGGTATTTGAACAGCGCAGCATGGTCGTCCAGGGTCCCGAAGCGTGCGCTGAAGGCGATATGCTGCTCGGGCGTGATGTCCTGGCCACGGATCAGCACTATGCCATGTTCAATCCATGCCTGACGAATTTGCGCGATATCTTCGTCGCTGAGAGTCCGGCTCAGATCGGCCCCGAGAATTTCGGCCCCAAGGCCGTAGGACAGACGACGTACGGAAATGCCCATTTGGTGTCTCCTCGATAGCGTGGTCTTATCGCACCCTCGACGACCGCGGGTGATCGGTCATGTAATGTGGGCCGATACTCATTCGGCCTTGGCGCCGGAGTCCCGCACCACCTTGGCCCATTTCACCGTTTCGGTCCGCATGAAGTTCGCGAACTGTTCGGGCGTACCGGTCAGTGGCTCCATGCCCAGGCTAGCGAAGCGCTCGCGCAGCTCGGGCAGCGCCATGACCTTGGCCAGTTCGACGCTGAGTTTATTGACGATGTCGCGCGGGGTCCCGGCCGGGGCCAGCAGTCCGTACCAGACGCTGGCCTCGAAGCCAGGGAAGCCTTGTTCGGCGACGGTCGGCAGCTCCGTGGCAAAACTCGAACGCTTGCTCGTGGCCACGCCCAGATAGCGCAGTTTCCCTGTTCTGACCTGAGGGGCCGTTCCAACCCAGCCGTCGAACATGACCTGAATGTTGCCGGCGAGCATGTCGGCCATGCCGGCGGTCGTGCCCTTGTAGGGGACGTGCACGATGTCCAGGCCGGCGGTGGCCTTGAACAGCTCCATGGCCAAGTGCGTGGTGCCGCCGACGCCCGCCGAGGCATAGTTGAGCTGGCCCGGGCGGGCTTTTGAGAACGCAATGAAATCCTTCACCGACTGCGCCGGGTGACTGGCCGGCACCACCAGGAACAAGGGCAAGGTCCCGACCAGCCCGATCGGTGCGAAATCCTTGACCGGATCGAACGGCAGCTTGGCGTAGAGCGTCGGATTGATGGCCAGCGGGCCGGTGGCGCCGAAAAGCAGCGTGTAGCCGTCTGGAGCGGCTTTGGCGACCGCTTCGGCAGCGATGTTGCCGCCCGCGCCCAGCCGGTTTTCCACCACGATGGGCTGACCCAGGCTTTCGGAAAGCTTCTGCGCCGCCGCGCGTGCCATGATGTCGGTGCCGCCACCGGACGAATACGGAACCAGCAGACGGATCGGCTTGCTGGGATAGTTCTGAGCCTTCGCGACCCAGGGCAATGACGCAAGAAAAATGGCTGCGAAAAATCCGATGCGGACCGGGGCGGGTAGCCGGAACATGGGGCGTCGTCTCCTGTGGGTGTGTGGGTCTCGCCCGGTTCAGCCTTCTGCGAGGCGGTGCATCTGAGCGCGGGCGCCGGGTCGTCTTTGCGACTTCAAGACAAAGTATAGCCGGATGTCCGTTGGCGCCGTCACGAGCGACGGCCGGCTGTCTTGTCGATGTGAGAATTCGCGAGCGGTGAGGGTGTCGGGTACGATAAGCTTCGTCATCGCTGGCTTGCTTCCATCGGGTGGCCCATGGGCCGGGGTGCATTCGATGTACGGGGATCGCAGCTCGTTCGAGGTACAAATCGGGTGTTGGCGCCGGGTTCCGAAGACATGGCTCCATGTTCTTTCTTTTCGGAGAGTGGTCTGTGGCCCGGGCCGTACGCGGATCAAAATGCGCGGCAAATGCCGCCGGCACCACAGCCGGCCTGCGTCGAGGAGGGGATCATGATGGCTATCATGGCTGTTCTTACTATCGAATCCGTTGGCCGTTTTCTTTCCCGCTTTTTTCTCGGATTGCTGACGCTTGCCGGATGCGTGGCCCCGGCCGCTGTCCAGGGTGAGGTCTATCCCAGCAAACCCATCCGGATGGTCGTTCCTCAGCCCCCCGGAGGTCCGAGCGATGTCATGGCACGGCTCGTGGCTCAAAAGCTGTTCGAGGCGCTGAAGCAACCCGTGGTCGTCGAGAATCGTCCAGGCGCCAATGGCATCATCGGCATCGATGTCGTCGCCAAGTCGCCGCCCAATGGCTATACCTTGCTGATGGCTCCGGCAAGTTCGCTGACCTTGGTCCCCCATCTCTATAAATTGCCCTACGACACGGTCAAGGATCTCGCACCGGTCAGTCTGGTGAGCCATACCGGTACATTGTTCATGCTGGTGAATTCATCTGTGCCGGCAAGGTCGGTTCAGGAATTCATCGATCTGGCGAAATCCAAGCCCGGCGAAATCAATTTCGGGGCTGGCACCAGCGCCACACACTTGGCCGGGGAGATGTTTCGGCTGGCGACCGGTACCCAGCTCACTGCAATCACATACAAGGGGACGGGACCGCAATTGACGGCCTTGCTGGCGGGTGAGGTGTCGATGGCTGTCGACGGCTTTCCGGCCCTGCCGCATGTGAGGTCCGGAAAGTTGCGTGCGCTGGCAGCGCTGTCTCCGAGGCGGTCGCCGGTATTGCCCGACGTGCCGACCATGCGGGAGTCGGGCGTGCAGGGCGTCGAGATCGGTAGTTGGACCGGCTTGCTGACGCCGGCAGGAACCCCGAAAGACATCATCAACCGTTTGCAGCAGGAAGTCGCCAGGATCGTGGCGTCGGCCGAGATCAAGGAGCGTCTGGCAGCCGCCGGCTCGGAAGCGGTGGGCAATACGCCCGAGCAATTCGCTGCGGTGATGGAAGCGGAAATTGCCGCATGGGGCAGGGTCGTGAAGGCCACCAATTTCAAGGTCGACCAATAGTCGGCACCGAGGGGGCTTCCCGTTCCGGGTGGTCCCCGACACCGCTCCGCAAGAGGGGAGGATGTTTGGTGTTGGGTACGATAGCCCTCGTCAATGAATAATTTCGGAAGGATGGACCATGGGTCTGAGCGCGATCTGGTTGTTTCTGCACCTTGCGTCGGTCACCGTATGGGTCGGGGGCATGTTCTTTGCGTATGTTTGCTTGCGCCCGGTCGCGGCGGCGCAGCTGGACCCGCCGCTTCGTCTCAGACTTTGGCTGGGTGTGTTCGGACGATTCTTTCCTTGGGTCTGGTTGTGTGTCGGACTGCTGCTGGCAAGCGGACTTGCCATGCTGCTGGCGGTCGGCATGAAGTCCGCGCCGCTTCATTGGCATCTGATGTTCGGGATTGGTCTCGTCATGATGCTGATTTTCCTGCACGTATTTTTTGCGCCCTATCGCCGACTCGGCCGCGCCGTGGACGCTTCCGACTGGGCCGCCGGCGGGGCGGCGCTGAGCGCGATACGCCGGCTCGTTGGCACGAACACGCTGCTTGGTTTGGCCAACATCGCGATGGCGACGCTTGGCCGGCTGCTCGCCGGGTGAGAAGGCGGGGCGGGTCCATACAGCCGGAACAACGCAAGCCGTTCGATTCATTCAACTACCGACAATCAGGAGGAGACCATGCCTTTCATCGATAGCATGTTCGAGGTACACGACGGTGTCGCCGTGTTCACGATGAACAACCCCGCGGAACGCAATGCCATGACCACGGCGATGATGCAGAACGATTTGCCCGAGCTGGTCAGGTCGGTGCGCTCCAATGCGGACATTCGCGCGCTGGTGATCACCGGTGCCGGTGGCATGTTCAGCGCCGGCGGCAACATCAAGTTCATGAAGGAGCGCCGCAATCTGTCGGTGCCAGAGCGCAACAAGACCTTGTACGACATTTACGACTGGCTGCCGGAGCTCGTCGACTTGCCGGTACCGGTGGTGGCGGCTGTGGAAGGCTTTGCCTACGGTGCTGGGCTCAGTCTTGCGCTGATTGCGGACATCATCCTGGCCAGCGATCGCGCGCGCTTCTGCTGCGTGTTCGGCCGCGTCGGTCTCGCTCCCGACATGGGCATCATGCACACGTTGCCGCGCTGGGTTGGGCTACAAACCGCCAAGGAGCTCATCTTCACCGCGCGCTCGTTCGGCGCCGAGGAAGCGAAATCGATGGGGCTGGTGTACCGCATCCTGCCTGCGGGAACGGTCGCCGAGGCGGCCAAGGCGCTCGCCGGTCGCTTCAAGCATGCGTCCCGGCTCGCGATCCGCAACGCCAAGACGGTATTGAATCAATCCTACAACCAGGATTTCCGTACGCTGGGCATCATGGAGATGGGTGCGCAATCGGAGGCGCGCGAGTCCGCCTATCACCAGCAAGCGGTGGATCGTTTTCTGGCAAAGCAACCGGCGCTTTTCGACTGGGATGCAATGGACAAGGAGGCGGCCAAGGGCACATAGGCCAGGCGCAATCGGAGTCCCAAGAAGCGGCGAGGATTTTTCACGCAATAACGAGGAGATATGATGCTTCCCCCCCATCCCGTCCATCCTGGCGCGCTCTCGGGTTTGCGCGTCATCGATCTGAGCCACGTGTTGGCTGGGCCCATGTGCACGCAGATGTTCGGGGACCATGGTGCCGAAGTCGTCAAGGTCGAGCCTCCCGGCGGCGAGGTCAGCCGCAAGATGGGGCCGTCCTACAACGAGCACGGATTCTCATCGCATTACTTCAGCGTCAACCGCAACAAGCGCGCGATCTCACTCGATCTGACGCGTCCGGAAGGCCGTGAGATCCTGCTGAAACTGCTCGAAGACGCCGATGTGCTGATCGACAATTTCAAACCGGGGACCATGCGCGCCTTCGGGCTGGATTATCGGACGGTGCTGGCGCCACGCTTTCCTCGGTTGATCGCCGCCCACGTCAGCGGCTTCGGAGAGAATGGCCCGCTGGGCGGCCTGATCGGCATGGATCCGTCGGCACAGGCGATGTGCGGTCTGATGAGCTGGCAGGGCGAACCGGATGGTCCGCCCATGCGGGTGGCATCGTCGATCGTCGACATCATCACCGGCTTCTACACCGCCTCGGGGATTCTGATGGCCATCTACGAGCGCCAGAAATCCGGCCTCGGTCAGGAAATAGAGGTGGCCCTGTTCGATGCGTCGTTTCTGCTCACTCACCCCTTTACGGCCGACTGGTTCATGTCCGGCAAGGAGCCGGCGCGTATCGGAAATCGCCACCCGAGCGGTGCGCCGTACAACGTCTATCGTTGCCGCAATGGCTACGTCATGCTGTGTTGCGCCAATGACAAGCAGTTCCGGATACTCTGTGACGTGCTCGAACGGCCGGAAATGGCGGACGATCCGCGTTTCAAGGAGGTCGGCGAGCGTTTTCGCAATCAGGACGCGATCGATGTCGAGATCAACGCCCTGTGTGCCACGCGCGACAAGAACGACATCGCGCTGACCTTGCTGAAGGCGGGTGTGCCGGCGGGTGCCGTCTTGTCTATCGGGGAAGCATTGAGCCATCCGCAGGTGGCGGCGCGCGAACTGGTGATCGAGGATCCGTCGATCGGATTCCGGACCGTCGGCACGCCGATCAAGATGAGCCGTACGCCAGGCGGACTGCATCAGCGGCCGGCGCGCTTCGGCGAGCACAACCGCGTCGTACTGCGTGAAGCGGGATTTTCCGACGACGAGATCGACGCGCTGATCGCCGGCCGCGTCGTATTCGGTGAGCAGGGCCGAGGTGTTTGAGGAGCGCGGTGGGGACGGCTCACCGCGCTGGCACGTCGCAAGGCGCGCAGTCCGGCATGTGGCGTTGCCCGTGATGACCGCAACGAAAGACAGGAGTCGGCATGATCGATACATCGGCGAACCTCGAACGCTTCAACAGCCTGGCGGCCGATTGGGATGACAACCCGCGCCGTGCCGGCATCGCGCGCGCGGTGGCGGCGGCGATGGTCACCGCGCTGCCGCTTGCCTCGGGCATGCGGGCGCTCGAGTACGGCTGCGGCACGGGACTCGTCAGCGTGCTGCTGGCGGACCGGCTGGCGCATGTCGTGGCCGCGGACATCGCGCCCAACATGCTGCGGGTGCTTGAAGACAAATGCCGTCGGAGCGGGCTCGCGCACATCGAAACGCGTCGGCTGGACCTCACCACCGACCCGCCGCCGGCCGAACGCTTCGATCTCATCTTCACCAGCATGACACTGCACCATATCGAGAATGTGGCTGCGGTGCTGGAGGCCTTGGCAGGCCTGCTCAAACCCGGCGGCTGGCTGGCGCTGGCCGACCTCGATAGTGAGGACGGCAGCTTTCATGGCCCGAACATACCTGGAGTGGCTCATCACGGCTTCGAGCGTCCGTGGCTGATGGACGTCCTGCGCAAGCTCGGTCTTGCGAACGTCGACGCGCTGACCGCCGACACCGTGCATAAAGTCGGAGCCGATGGCACTGCGCGCGACTACACGATCTTTTTGATCACCGCGCAGCGGGCCGTTTGAGTCGATCTCGCCGCGCACCACAGCGGCCGGGATCGTTCGTCAGATATCTGAATGGGGTGCGTGCATGAAATCATTCAGTCACAACACGCCGGCTCTACGCATCGAGCAAGGCGCCGACTGCTTCAGGCTCCTCGCCAGCGAGATCGATCGCGTCGCCAGCCGGCGGGTCGCAGTGCTGTGCGGCGCGACATTGGGTCGGCCAGATTCGCCGCTGGCACGTGTGACCGAGGCGCTGGGCGCGCGTTGTGTGGGTGTGTACAGCGGCGTGCGCGTCGACTCGCCCTTGTCCGCGGTCGAGGACGCGGTGGCTGAAGTGCGCCGTTTGCAAGCCGATGCCATCGTGGCCGTGGGGGGCGGGTCGGCCATCACGACGGCCCGTGCCGTGGCCATCCTGCTCGCGGAGAAAGCTCGGGTGCAGGACTTGTGCACGCATCGGCAGGGCGACGGCAAGCTGATCAGCCCGAAACTGCTCGAACCGAAGATGCCGGTGTTCAATGTGCCCACCACGCCGACGACGGCGGCGGTCAAGGCCGGCAGCGCGGTGCTCGATCCGGTCGAGGGTCGACGGCTCGCATTGTTCGACCCCAAGGCGCGCGCGCGTGCGGTATTCGTTCATCCGGAGCTGATCGCGTCGTCGCCCCGCCGGGTCTTCGTCGGCGCGGGCTTGAACACCCTTACGCTGGTGGTGGAGTGCCTGATGTCCCCCCGCGGCGATCCGATCGCCGATGCGCTGCTGCTGCACGCGCTCAGGATGTCGAGGAGTCTGCTTCCGTCGGCGGCGAGTGGCGACGACCCGCAGGTGCGTGCGGATCTCGTGATCGCATCCATTCTGTGCGGCCAGGGTTCCGATTACACCGGCGCCGGCATGACCATCCCCATCGGTCACGCGTTAAGCACGCGCTTCCATGTCGGCATGGGCATGGCCGATGCGGTCGTTCTGCCCCATGTGCTGCGCTTCAATGCCGAGGCGTCGCCGGCCGGTATCGACAAGCTCGCGTTCGCACTGGGCGTGCATGCGGTGACTTTCGAGGCGCGGGTCGACGCAGTCGTGGACGCGCTGAATGCCGTGTTCGCCGATCTCGGCGTACCAAGCCGTCTCCGCGACACGGGGATTCCGAAAGAGTCGCTCGCGGACATCGCGGCCATCTGCTTCGACGACTGGTTTTTGCAGAGCAATCCCCGGCCGATCAAACATGTCGACGAGGTGCAGCAGGTACTTGAACAGGCATGGTGAGGCGATAATTGATCATTTCATAAATCATGACAACTGCTGATGACCTGAAGCGTTATATCTCCAGGAGCAATGTTGGGGGATATCGGCATGGTGCAAAAGCGGTTGAGCGAAGCGGCGAAGAAGCGGTTGCGAGCGGGACGA
>JAJVIJ010000043.1 GCA_022072095.1 Rhodocyclaceae bacterium | reverse complement strand
GCCTCGCCGAGCGCGAGGGCCTGCGCGGGCAGGTGCAGTGCATCTATTTCGATCCGCCCTACGGCATCAAATTCAACAGCAACTTCCAGTGGTCCACCACCAGCCGCGACGTCAAGGACGGCAACGCGGAACACATCACCCGCGAGCCGGAACAGGTCAAGGCCTTCCGCGACACCTGGCGCGACGGCATCCATTCCTACCTGACCTATCTGCGCGACCGGCTCACCGTGGCGCGCGACCTGCTCACCGAATCCGGCTCCATCTTCGTGCAGATCGGCGATGAGAACGTGCACCGCGTGCGGGCGGTGATGGATGAGGTGTTTGGGGAGGAGAATTTCGTTTCCATCATCCAGGTTCAGAAAACCGGCAGCCAAGCGTCTGGCCTGCTTGCGAACACGGTGGATTTCATCGTGTGGTTTGCGAAATCCAAGGATTACGCGAAGTATCGCCAGCTTTACAGCGAACGAATGGCCGGGCATGTATCGTCTGATCGATACGATCAGATAGAGCTACCGAGTGGTGAAGAGCGACGCCTGAAACGGGAAGAACTTGAAAGAACTGTCGAGATTCCGCATGGCCAAATTTTCCAACACACGAGCCTTATCAGTTCAGGCCAAGCATCGACCGAGCAAGTTTTCGAGTTCCAGGACAAGAAATATCGAGCTGGCGCCGCCAATCACTGGAAGACGACCGTCGCGGGGTTAGAGCGGCTTAGCAAGGCTGGGCGCGTTGCCGCTGGCTCAGCAACTGTTCGCTACAAGCGTTACATCAACGATTTCGCGGTACTGCCGATCACGGATCGTTGGGAATCGCTACAGATCGGTACGGGGCTGATATACGTCGTTCAGACGGCGACGTCCGTCATCGAACGCTGCATCCTCATGACCACCGACCCCGGCGACCTCGTCCTCGACCCCACCTGCGGTTCTGGCACCACGGCCTATGTCGCCGAGCAGTGGGGCCGGCGCTGGATCACGCTCGACACCTCGCGCGTCGCACTCGCCCTCGCCCGCGCCCGCATCATGGGCGCGCGCTATCCGTACTACCTGCTCGCCGACAGCCCGGAAGGCCAGCGCAAGGAGGCCGAGATCACCCGCGCCGCGCCCTCCACCCGGCCCACGCACGGCAGCATCCGGCAGGGCTTCGTCTACGAGCGCGTGCCGCACATCACGCTCAAATCCATCGCCAACAACGCCGAGATCGACGTCATCTGGGAGCGCCACCAGCAACTGCTGGAGCCGCTGCGCGCGCAGCTCAACGCCGCCCTCGGTAGGGTGGGCAAAGCGCAGCGTGCCCACGCGGATGACGCCGCCGCGGACAACGCCCCCGGTGGGCACGGCCGTGCGGCCTTTGCCCACCCTACGGCCTGGGAGGAATGGCAAATCCCCCGCGAGGCCGGTGCCGACTGGCCCGAGGCGGCCAAGACCGCGCACGCCCAGTGGTGGCAGCAGCGCATCGCCCGCCAGCGCGAAATCGACGCCTCCATCGCCGCCAAGGCGGAGTTCGAATACCTCTACGACCGGCCCTTTGATGACAAAAAGCGCGTGCGCGTGGCCGGGCCGTTCACGGTGGAGAGCCTCTCCCCGCACCGCGTGCTGGGCGTGGACGAAAACGACGAACTGATCGACCCCGCCGCGCGCATCGCCGAACCGGGCGGCGGCTACGGCCAGCCGCGCGACTTCGTCGCCATCATCCTGGAGAACCTGCGCACCGCCGGCGTGCAGCAGGCGCACAAGGCGGACAAGATCGACTTCACCGCGCTCAACCCCTGGCCGGGCGATCTGGTCTGCGCCGAGGGGCGGTATCTGGAAGGCGAGGCCGAGCGCCGCGCGGCGATCTTCATCGGCCCCGAGTTCGGCACCGTGTCGCGGCCCGACCTGGTGGAGGCCGCGCGCGAGGCCGCCGACGCCGGCTTCGACGTGCTGATCGCCTGCGCCTTCAGCTTCGACGCCCACGCCGGCGAGTTCAGCAAGCTCGGCCGCGTGCCGGTGCTCAAAGCGCGCATGAACGCCGACCTGCACATGGCCGAAGACCTCAAGAACACCGGCAAGGGCAACCTGTTCGTGATCTTCGGCGAGCCGGACATTACGGTGGCCAGTGGCCGGTGGCTGGTGACCAGAACGGGAAGGATGGTGGCCAACCATGAGCACGCCAAAGAGTTATCAGGACTTGGAAGTCTGGAGGAGATCAATCGCGCTGGCCGAAGCGGTCTATCGCGTCTCGGCCGGCTTTCCTCCGGAGGAACGCTTCGGGCTGACCAGCCAGATACGCAGGGCGGCCGTCTCGGTGGCGGCCAACATCGCGGAGGGCGCGGAGCGGTCGGGGACGGGCGAGTTTCTGCAGTTTCTGGGGGTCGCGAGTGGCTCGCTGGCGGAGACGGAGACGTTTCTGGTCTTGGCGTCGAGGCTGCAATTGGCAAGCCCGCAGCAGGTTCAGCCCGTGCAGGAACTCGCGGCGGAAATCGGGCGGATGCTCAACGGTCTCAAGCGGTCGCTGCGCTCGAAAGCTTGACCGACGCCGACTTTCCGCTGTCGCTGACCACCGACCACTGGTCACAGGCCACTGTCCACGGCGTCGACGTGTTCGACCCCGGCACCGGCGAGGTGCGCAGCGACGGCGCGGAAGGCATCGCCTGCTGGTTCATCGACACCGACTACAACCAGGAGAGCTTCTTCGTGCGCCACGCCTACTTCCTGGGCGCGAACGACCCCTACAAGGCGCTCAAGACCACGCTCAAGGCCGAAATCGACGAAGGCGCCTGGGCCACGCTCAACAGCGACACCTCGCGGCCGTTTCCCAAGCCAAAGAGCGGGCGCATCGCCGTGAAGGTGATCAACCACCTGGGGGATGAGGTGATGAAGGTGTTTCGGGCTCAATAGGAGAAACCCATGGCTCACGCGCCATTCATCCGTCGCGTCATGCTTCGGAACTACAAGAGCATCGGTTATTGCGACCTGCGCCTGCGCCCGTTGACTTATCTCGTCGGACAGAACGGCGCCGGCAAGAGCAATTTCATGGATGCACTGCACTTCGTGCGCGACGCGCTGTTCAACTCGCTGGACAGCGCAATGAGCGAGCGCGGCGGCCTCAATGAGGTGCGTCGGCGCTCCAGCGGACATCCCACCCATTTTGGTATCCGGCTCGAATTCAATCTGCCGGATGGCCGGGACGGGCACTACGCCTTCGTCATTGGCTCGATGGCCAGCGGCGGCTACGAGGTGCAGAACGAGGAGTGCGTCGTCTCGGGAATCGGCAAAGGACCGTTCTTTCGCGTGGCCAGAGGCAAGCTGCGCGACAGCAGCGAGAGTACGTTTCCGGCGATCACGTCGGACCGGCTCGCACTGGTGGCCGTGTCGGGCATGACGGCATTTCGCCCGGTGTTCGATGCGTTGACCGCCATGGGCTTTTACAACCTGAATCCCAAGCTGATGAGGGAATTGCAAAAGCCGCAGGATGGCCGGCTGTTGCGACCGGCCGGCGAGAACATCGCCAGCGTCATCGGTCACCTGGAACGGGTAGACCCGCAGCGAATGCAGATGATCCAGGAGTATCTGCGTTCCGTGGCGCAGATGGTCCATGGCGTGGAACGCAAATCGATCGGCCCGATGGAGACGCTGGAGTTCCGGCAGGAGATGGCGGGCGCCAAACATCCGTGGCGCTTTTTGGCTCAGAACATGTCCGATGGCACCCTGCGGGCTTTGGGTGTCCTGACGGCGCTGCTGCAGGGCAACGTGGAATACTCGCCCACCCTGATCGGAATAGAAGAGCCGGAGACCGCGCTGCATCCGGCTGCCAGCGCCGCGCTGCGCGAGGTGTTGGTGCATGCGTCGGCGACGACACAGGTATTGGTCACCAGCCACAGTCCAGACCTGCTCGACGACCCCAACATCGACGCAGATTCGGTGCTGGCGGTCGTTTCCGATGGTGGTGAAACGAAGATCGCGCCCTTGGATGAAGCTTCGCGTCAGGTCATGCGCGATCACCTGTTTTCGGCTGGTGAGCTGCTGCGCATGAATCAGCTTGCGCCCGATCGTGCCAGCATCGAGCAGCAGGACAGAGCGTCCATGGGTGACCTGTTCGGCGAGTCACGGGCATGATTGCGATCGCCAGCATCGTCGAGGGCGATGGCGAGGTGCGCGCCTTGCCGGTGTTGCTTCGGCGTTTGTCGGATTGGCTTCCCGCTTCAGAGTATCCGCAGTCGCTGCCGCCCATCCGAGTTCGCCGCGACCGATTTCTCAATCGGGATGACGAGTTCCGCAAGCAACTACTGCTGGCGGCGACGAAGTGCGGAGAGCAAGGATGGATTCTGGTGGTACTCGATGCCGATGATGATTGTCCAGCCACATTGGCAGCGGCGATTTACCGGCGTGCGCAGCAATACGTGGCGCATCGCAAGCTGTCGGTGGTTATCGCCAATCGCGAGTTCGAAGCCTGGTTCATCGCAGCAGCACATTCCCTCGACGGCTACCGCGGCTTCCGCGTTCCACCCGTGGTCGTCGATGCAGAGGTGCCGCGCGACGCCAAGGGCTGGCTAAGCGACCACATTGACGGGGGCGCCTACCGCACGGTGCTGGATCAAGCGGCATTCGCGGCGACTATCGATCTGCAACAGGCGTTCGACAACAGCCGTTCATTTCGCAAACTCTGTAAGGAGTGGCGGACGCATGTCGCTGACCGCGTCTGAACTTCTATGGGTGACGTGAGGATCGACTTCCTCTTTGCCGTCCTTCACTGACAGCTTGGAAGGATGGGCAAGGGCAGCATGCCGGCTTGACGACGCCGCTTTGACGTTACAACATCATGACGTCAACCCTATTGGAGATGATCCATGAGCAGCGACGCCATCCGCTCCACCCTCTATCTCGACCCCGCGTTGCACCGGGCGCTGCGCCTGAAGGCGGCCACCGCCCACCGCAGCATGTCCGAGATCGTCAACGACGCCCTCCGCGCCGCGCTGCGGGAGGATCAGGAAGACCTCGCCGCCTTCGCCGATCGTGCCGGGGAAAAGGCGCTGAGTTACGAGGAGTTTCTGGCTCAGCTCAAGGCCGACGGCACGCTGTGACATGCCGCGCTTCGAGGTGCGCTTCAAGCCATCGGTGGCCAAGGATCTGCGCGGTATCCCGGCCGACGATGTGCGGCGCATCCTCGCGCGCATCGACACGCTGCGCGACGATCCGCGACCGCCCGGCGCCGAGAAGCTCGCCGCCCAGGAACGCTACCGTCTGCGCCAGGGCGACTACCGCATCCTCTACACCGTGGCCGAGACCGAAGCCGTGATCGAAGTGGTCAAGGTCGGGCATCGGCGCGAGGTTTCCCGCGCATCCTGACGCTTGCGACCTCGGGAGTGGGGTGCGAGCGAGTGGGCGCACGAATGGAGTTATATCGATCTTATCCATGTATACTCTTTTACAGGTATACATGCGTACGATTGAGTAGAGATGGACCCTATCACCAATCCCTTCTCGCCCGGAGCCGGGGCACCGCCGCCCGAGTTGGCCGGACGCGGCCCGGTGCTCGAACAGGCGCGCATCCTGCTCGGGCGCATACGCGCCGGGCGCCCGGAGAAGAGCCTCATGCTCACCGGCCTGCGCGGGGTGGGCAAGACTGTTCTGCTGAACGAAATTCAGCGGATGGCGTTGGCCGCGGGCTATCACACGATCGAAATCGAGGCCCACGAGGACAAGCGCCTTGGCGCACTGCTGGCGCCGAGTCTGCGCAAGCTGCTGTATGACCTGGACCGCCTGGCCGGCGCGGGAAACAAGGTCAAGCGTGGGCTGGCGGTGCTGCGGAGCTTCATTTCCGCCGTCAGGCTGACGGTCGGGGACCTCGACATCGGCCTTGATATCGAACCCGAGAAGGGAACCGCGGACAGCGGCGACCTGGAAATCGACCTGCCGAATCTGTTCATCGCGGTGGCGGAAGCCGCGGCCGATCGCAATACGGCCATTGCCGTATTGATTGACGAGGTCCAGTACTTCAACCCGAAGGAGCTTGGCGCGCTGATCATGGCCATGCACAAGGTGCAACAGCGCCAACTGCCGCTGGTGCTGATCGGCGCCGGATTGCCCATCCTGCCGGGGCTGGCCGGCGAATCGAAGTCCTATGCCGAGCGCCTGTTCAACTTCCCCATCATCGGCGCATTGTCCGAAGCAGACGCCACTCAGGCTTTGCAGGAACCGGCCGAGGAAGCGCAGGTCTCCTTTGAGCCGGATGCGCTCCACGAGATCTTTCGCATGACGCGCGGCTATCCCTACTTCTTGCAGGAGTGGGGCTATCAGGCCTGGAACCTCGCCGAGTCCAGCCCGATCGGCAAGGACGTGATCACGGCTGCGACAGAGCGCGTCAGCGAGCGGCTGGACGAAAATTTCTTTCGCGTCCGTTTCGATCGGCTCACGCCATCCGAAAAGCGATTTTTGCGGGCGATGGCCGAACTCGGCCCCGGTCCACACCGGACCGGTGATATCGCCGACACGCTGGGCGTCCAGGTCAACAGTCTCGGTCCGGTGCGCGCCAAGCTGATCCGCAAGGGCATGATCTACAGCCCCGCCCACGGCGATCTGGCGTTCACGGTGCCGCTGTTCGATGAATTCATGCGGCGGGCGATGCCTGCTTCGGTCCGCTGATGCACTTCCGCATCGCCGATACCTTCACCGCGAGCCTCGCCGCCTGACTGGCGACGAGCAAGAATCCGCTCAAGACCACGCCATGGATGGCGCCTCACCGGGCGAGACGTCGTCGGTGCATTCAGCCTCGTTCAGCTTTCCTGCCGCTTTGCGATTGCCTGACGGATCCGCTCGATCTCCGCCCGCTTCGCTGCGGGGGTTCCCCACTTCGGCGGTGGGGCCTCCATGCGCTGTCGGGCCGCCAGCCTCTCGGCTTCGTTGCGTTCGACGGCTTCCTTGAGCGCCTCGGCCTCGCGTTCCTGCTCGCGCTGCGCCTGCTGCTGCCGAGCCACCAGGCGTTCAAGGGCGATCGGCACGGCGCGCTCCGGCAGGCCGGCGAGCATCAGGTATTCGGCGAGACGCGGCCAGACGAAATCCCAGGCAAACTCGCCCACGAAAGGCAGGTTCAGCGCCTGATAGATCGGCACCCATGACTCGTTGCCATCGACCTTGCGCCGCACCGACAACTCCGGGTTGAACTGGTACCAGCCCTGCGCCACACGCCGGAACAGGGCGCGGTTGTAGGCGTAGTCGCGCTCGACCTCGTTGCGCGACAGCACGCTGGAAAGATGCGCCCGCTTGTTGCGCTCCGGCCGCACCACATTGGCGGGCATTTCCTTCCAGACGTCAAGGATCGCCTGCGTCTCGAAGGCCGCATAGGGCCGACGCTGCCTGTGCGTGAAGCGCGTCTTGAACAGCGCCCACAGCGTCTGGAACAGGAAATATTCCGACAGATGGCGATCGATGCGCACCAGGCGCTGGCCGGTATTGATGTCCACCGCGGCCGGCGCCAGCAGCTCGTAGAGCGGCGCGAACGGCCCGCGCGCGAACTTGGGGTCGCGGAAGGCCTCGCGCATCGCCCAGTGCAGCGCATTGGCGCCGAAATGGTCGACGGCGTCGCGGTCGGCGCCGCGTTCGAGCAGCGCCTCGACCAGCGCCACGTTGCCCGCTGCCGCGGCCGCCATCAGCGGCGTCAGGTTCATCGGCAGCCGGTGTTCCAGGCCATGCCGATCGCATTGGTGGAGGATGTCCTTGAAGTTGTGCGCGAAGTAGCCGACGTAGGTCTTGCGGCCCAAGGTGGCGCGCTGCTCATGGAAGCGCGTGGCCGCGTCGAACCGGCTCTCGCGCGCCAGCTGCGCAGCCAGCGGCGGCAGATCATGGCAGGCGGCGATCTCGTAGAGCTGTTGTTTGAGCTTGCCGCCAGGCGCCTGCTCGCGGAACACCTTGACCAGCCATTCCTCGGTGCGCGCCTGATCGAACACCGGCCAGGGTACGGGCGTCTGTTTCAGTATTCCGTGACGGATGGCGTCGGCCTGCTCCTGCTTGCCCTGCAACTCGAGCTTGCGCGCTTCCTTCTGCCAGTCTTCCAGGCTCGCCTGCTTCGCCTCGACCTTGACCTGACCTGCCTCCGCGAGATCGAGCAGAGCGAACAGCGGATGCTGGGTGTCGGACTCGATGACGTAGAGGTTGCGGATGGCGCGCGTCAGCGCGACATACAGCGCATTGACGAAGAATTTGTAGACCTCGAGCGACTTGTCTCCCTTGTCCCGGGCGCGGCGGTAATCGAGTTCCTCGGCGGCCAGGTCATCCTTGTCTACGCCGTCGACGATCTCGGCGAACTCGGCGCGATGATCGGAGACGAAACGGTAGAGCACGATGTTCTCGTACTCCAGCCCCTTGGCTTCGTGGATCGAGAACAGCAAGGGCGTGGCGAAATGCTTCCTCGCCTCGGCCTTGTCCTCGTCGCGCATCACCAGCACGGCGAACTGCGTGGACTTGCGGATCTGGACGTCGAGTTCCTTCTTGACGGCGTCCTTGTCGGCGATCAGATTGACCGCGCCCGCATCGGCACCGACGGCCTGCACCAGGTAGTTGCTTTCGCGGTCGATGGAGCCGAAACGCCGCTGCTTGATCTTGAGCAGCCGGTTGGCCACCCGCGTGGTCTCCCGGCCGTTGCGGAAGTTGGCGGTGAGCACCCGCAGTTCCTGGCGCTCCGCGAGCGCCGGATCCTGCCAGAACAGGTGCTTCACCTGCGCCCAGGAGAAGAAATTGGGATGCACGATCTGGTTCGAGTCACCGCAGAGCAGGAAGTGGCCGGGTTTCTTCAGCGTCTTCAGCACCAGGGCGAGCTGGATGGGCGTGATGTCCTGGACCTCGTCGATGACGACAAAGTCGTAGCGCGGCGCAGCCCGTGCCATCCAGTCCTGCGCGACCAGGTTGAGGTCGAACAGCCTGCTTTCCGCGAGCCAGGCGCGGTATTTCTCGAACAGATCGTAGACGGCGTCGCGCCGCGCCTCGGCGAAGATCGACTGGCGTATGCCGAGTGCGCGATAGGACTCGCGCGCGAGCACGCCAGCGGCCGATGCCGCGATCACGCCGCGAATGTCCTCGAAAGCCTGATGGGCGTCGATGTCGCGGAACGACTGGCGCATGCGCGCGAACCAGCCAGCGAAATCGCGCCACTGCGCCTCCCGGCCCGGCGGCACATGGATCGATTCGACGAACTCGCGGTAGCAGAGGAACACCGCCTCCTGCCCGGCATGCTCGAAGCCGTTGGCATAGTAAAGCTCGCGCGCACTCTGCGCGAGATAGGCGGATTGGGTGACATAGAGGACCTCGCCTTCGGCGTGCTTGAGCTTCTCCAGGGTCAGCGCGGTCTTGCCGCTGCCGGCACCGCCGACCACCACCAGCGGCGCCGGCATCCGGTAGATGGCCTCCTGGACGTCATCGAAGGAGATCGGCTTGCCGAGCAGATGCATGACCCGCCGCTCGGGGTGCAGGTAGCGCAGCGGCTGGGCCTCCCGGCTTGCCTCGGCGATATCGCAGTCGGGGATCTTCGCGTCGTCGATGGCGGCACCGCGCAGGAAGCGCGAGCCGTCGTAATCGTGGTTGCGGATGACTTCGAGCATCAGCGCGCAGACCTCGTCGCCGTGACGCACGAGAGAGAACAGCAGTCGGTCGGCGTCGTCGAGCCGCGCGCGGTAGAACTTGCCGTGGCTCAGGCTGGTGAGTTTCTTGACCTGTGCGGCGCGGAAGTCGCCGGCGGCGATCGCCTCAACCACCTTGCGGTAGGCCTTGTCGACACGCGAGGTGTCGAGGCCGACGTATTCGAGGATTCTCATCGGCGGGCTTTGCTCATGCATGAGGCCCTTCGTGTGCCGACGTCGCCGCGCAGCGCCTGCCGATTGCCTGCCGGGCGGGTCACGGCGATCGGTCGAGCGGCCGCCATGGTCATGGGGCGCGTCAGGCTGGTTCGAACTCGGCGAGCCGGGCGCGGGCGCGGTCGATCGCGGCGCGTACTGCAAGGGGCGCGGTGCCGCCGCGATGCGCGCGCGCGGCGAGCGAGCCCTCGATCGTAAGCACGGCAAAGACATCGTCTTCGATCAGCGGCGAGAACGCGCGCAAGGTTTCCAGCGGCAGCGCGGCAAGGTCGGTGCCACTGCCCTCGGCAGCGCGCACGGCGCGCGCCACGGCCTCGTGCGCGTCGCGAAACGGCAGCCCGCGGCGGACCAGGTAATCGGCGAGGTCGGTCGCGGTTGCGTGGCCCTGCGCCAGCGCGGCGCGCAGCGCGTCGGCACGGACACTGATGCCGGGGACCATTTCGGCGAACAGCGCGAGCGTGTCCGAGAGGGTGTCCACGCAATCGAACAGCGGCTCCTTGTCTTCCTGGTTGTCCTTGTTGTAGGCGAGCGGCTGCGCCTTCATCAGGGTCAGCAGGGCCATCAGGTGACCGTAGACGCGGCCGGTCTTGCCGCGCGCGAGTTCGGGTACGTCCGGATTCTTCTTCTGCGGCATGATCGAGCTGCCTGTGCAGAAGCGATCGGCGAGATCGATGAAGCCGACGCGCGGGTTCATCCACAGGATCAGTTCCTCGGCCAGCCGCGACAGATGCATCATCGCCAGCGCCGCGACCGCGCAGAACTCGATGGCGAAGTCGCGGTCCGAAACGGCGTCCAGCGAGTTGTCGCAGAGCCCCTCGAAACCCAGTTCGCGCGCGACGAATTCCCGATCGATCGGGAAGCTCGTGCCCGCGAGCGCGGCGGCCCCGAGCGGCAAGCGGTTGGTGCGGCGGCGGCACTCGCGCAAACGTTCCCGGTCGCGCAGGCTCATCTCGAAGTAGGCCAGCAAATGGTGACCGAAGGTGACCGGCTGCGCGACCTGCAAGTGGGTATGGCCCGGCATCGCGGTATCGACATGTCGTTCGGCCTGATCGAGCAGCGCACGCTGAAAGTCCGCGAAGCGGGCATCGATGTCGTCGATGGCGTCGCGCAGCCACAGACGGATGTCGGTCGCCACTTGGTCGTTGCGCGACCGGCCGGTATGCAGGCGCTTGCCGGCATCGCCGACCAGCGCCGTCAGCCGCTTCTCGATATTGAGGTGGACGTCCTCGTCTTCGAGACGCCAGACGAACTCGTCGCGCTCGATCTCCCCGCGTATCGTCGCGAGGCCGGATTCGATCGCGGCGAGATCCTCCGCGCTCAGGATGTCTTGCCGCGCGAGCATGCGCGCGTGCGCGCGCGAGCCCAGGATGTCCGCGTAGGCCAGACGACGATCGAATGCGACGGAGGCGGTGTAACGCAGCACGCGCTGCGCGACCGGCTCGGCAAAGCGTCCGGACCAGGTGTGGCCGGCATCGGCCGCCGGCGTGGCCGGTGGCGAGGAGGCTTCATTCATAATTGCTGACTTTCGCCATTCAGGTTTGCTGCACGCGGCCCGTATTCCTTCGTGGTGCGCTGCGCCGGCTTCACCCACGAGGCGAGGTGGAAGACCAGGTACAAGAAGCACTCGACTCGGGGCGGACCGGTGCGTTTCTTGAAAGAGCGTTTCCGCTCGCCATGCCCATCGTGTGGGCCGGGTCGCCGGTTGGAGGCTGAACCGATCAGGGCGCGCGGACCGCCTGCCTGGAGACAGAGGCTTGGAAACGGATTCGAGTATACGGCAAGTCCGTGGCGTCGCCCGTGCGGTCACGCAGACGCCCGTCGCATGGCCGGACTTCGCCAATTTCGGCGTTCTGCTGCGCGCCTTGCTGATCACTCATGCGCTCGCGCTGGTCTGCGCGGTGTCGGCCGGCGACGGCTGGGTCGGGATCGGCGCGGCGTTCATGGCGCAGATCGTCGTGCTCGAACCCGCGCTGGCCGCTTGCCTGGGCTTGTGGGTGTCGTGCGCGCGCTGGCTCAGGCGTTCGGGCCGCCTGGCCTGGATCGTGGCCGGGGCGCTGGGGCTGGTCGGGGCGCTGGCGGTGCGCGCTGCGCTGGCGGCCTACTTCGACGTGCCGGACACGGCGCGGGTGATCGCATTCACGCTGTCGGCCGTTGCCCTGATCGCTTACGACGCATCCTTGCGTCACGCCGCGCTCGCGCCCAGCCTGAGCCAGGCGCGGCTGATGGCGCTGAACAGCCGCATTCGTCCGCATTTCCTGTTCAACAGCCTGAATGCGGTGCTGGGCATCCTGCGCAGCGACCCGCGGCGCGCGGAAACCGCGCTGGAGGAACTGGCCGACCTGTACCGCGTGCTGATGCGGGATCACGACGACCTGGTGCGTCTGTCCGACGAGATTGCGCTCGGCCGGCGCTACCTGGATCTGGAGAAATTGCGCCTCGGCGAGCGTTTGCTCGTCCTCTGGGAGATCGATGCGGTCCCGCCCGATGCCCGCGTACCGCCGCTCCTGCTCCAGCCCCTGCTCGAGAACGCGGTCTATCATGGCGTCGAGCCCTCGTCGATCCCCGCGCTGGTGCGCGTGGGCATACGCAGGGCGGCAGGGCAGATCGAGATCGAGATCAGCAACCCCTACCATGGCGTGACCGTACACGGTGGCGGGCAGCACATGGCGGTGGCGAACATTCGCGAGCGCCTGCGGCTTTACTTCGACCTGGCCGGCGGCTTCGTTCAGGACGTTCGCGACGGCCGCTATCGTGTCCAGCTGCACTTTCCCTATACCACTGGGGCGGATGCCGATGAGTGAGCCCTTGCGCGTCCTGCTGGCCGATGACGAGGCGCCGGCCCGCCTGCGCCTCGTACAGCTCCTGGCCGATCTCGCGCCCGAGCTGCCCAACATCGTGGTCGGCGAGGCCGGCAGCGGAGGGCAGACGCTGGCGTTGCTGCAAGCCCTGGCCGATCGAGGTGTACCGGTCGATGTCGCGCTCGTGGACATCCGCATGCCCGGCATGGACGGCGTCGAGCTGGCCCGGCTATTGCAGGGTCTGCCGCAGGCACCGGCAGTGGTGTTCGTCACGGCATTCGAGCAGCACGCGGTGCAGGCTTTCGACCTGGCGGCCGTGGACTATCTGATGAAGCCGGTGCGCGCGGCGCGGCTCAAGGTCGCGCTGGAGAAAGTCAGGTCGTCGCGGCCAGACGCTGCACCGCATCCTGCGAGGTCGGCCATGCATATCCCCTGCACCGAGCGCGGGCGGGTCTTGCTGATCCCCGTGGCCGAGATCGTCTATCTGCGCGCCGAGCAGAAGTATGTGACCGCACGCACCGCGGACCGCGAACATCTGCTGGATGTTCCACTCGTTCAGCTCGAACGCGATCTGGGCGCAGCCTTTCTGAGGATCCATCGCAACTGCCTGGTCGCGCGCGTCGCGATCGCCGGCTTCGAGCGCATTCCCTCCACCGATCCGGACCCGGTCCATCGCCTGCTGCTGAAGGGGCTAGACGAACGCCTGCCGATCAGCCGTCGGCAATGGCCTGTGGTCAAGCAGGTCCTGATGTCCGGCGCATCGGCCGGTCGCGCCGATTGAGCGGCACGCGCGTCGGCGTGCGGAGGCGACGGATCGCTCGATTGTCCGGACCGGACGTAGTAGCATTCGCGCGGGCCGGATTTTCCGGTCAGGCATGAACGGGCAGGCTGCGATCGGTCGACGATCCGGTACGAGACCCGCGCCGCGATCCGTTTTCTTTATTTGGAGGAGACATGACTTCATTGCGCCGAATCCTGGGCGTGGGCGGCTGTGCGCTGACGTGGCTGGCGGCGACCCTGTCCGGCCATGCCTTGGCTCAACAGGCCTATCCCAGCAAGCCGATCCGTTTCATCGTGCCCTATGCCCCGGGCGGGAGCACCAGCAACGTCGTCCGCCTGGTGAGCGAGAAACTGAGCCCCATCCTTGGGCAGCCGGTGATCGTCGACAACCGTCCCGGCGGCAATACGGTGATCGGTTCGGAAATCCTGGCGCGCTCGGCGCCGGACGGGCACACGATCCTGCTGTCGGCCAGCACGCATGTGATCAATCCGCATCTGTTGAAGAGCCTGCCCTACGATCCGCTCAAGGATTTCATCCCGGTGACGACACTGGCAGCTACCGAGTTCGTGCTCGAAGTGCATCCCTCGGTGCCGGCCAATACACTGGCCGAATTCATCAAGCTCGCTAAGTCGAAACCCGGACAGCTGAACTACGGCACGGTCGGTACCGGCGGGCTGACGCATCTGGCCGGTGCGTATTTCGACATGATCGCCGGCACCAAGATGACGCATGTACCCTACAAGGGCACGGCGCCGATGCTGACCGATCTGCTGGGCGGGCAGTTGCAGCTCACCTTCGATACGCCCATCAGTTCGCTGCCGCACATCAAGGCCGGCAAGCTGCGTCCGATCGCGATATCGGGCAAGACGCGTCTGCCGGCGTTGCCGCAGGTGCCGACCTTCGCCGAGTCCGGACTGGACTACGACATGACCGCATGGTTCGGTGTGATGGCGCCGGCCGGAACGCCCAAGGACATCGTCAACCGACTGGCGACCGAGATCGGCAAGAT
This sequence comes from Rhodocyclaceae bacterium, assembly GCA_022072095.1. Classification (GTDB taxonomy): domain Bacteria; phylum Pseudomonadota; class Gammaproteobacteria; order Burkholderiales; family Rhodocyclaceae; genus JAJVIJ01. The sequence goes on along the minus strand of JAJVIJ010000043.1, from coordinate 10,509 downwards.
TCTGGCGATGCCGGATATCCGGGAAAAGATGCAGGCCATGGGCTCCGAGCCGCTGATCATGACGCACGAACAGTTCGACGCGCGCGTGAAGGCCGACTACGCCAGGTTCGGCAAGGTCATCAAGGAAGCGAACATCAAGATCGAGCAGTAGGTTCGAGCTGCGGGTTCGAGCGGCAGGTTCGAGCAGTCGGTCTTGGTGCGCGTTCGCAGTGTGGGCGGCCGGGTGTCCCGGCTGGCCTATCGTTCGGGAGCAGACTATGGTTCGTGATCATGTCATAGGCGGCCTGCGTGGTCGTCTCGGGTTCTGGTCGGGTGCGTTTGCGCTGGCCGGCCTGCTGGCGGCCGTGTCAGCCGATGTGCTGGCACAGGGGACGGCTTATCCGTCCAAACCGATCCGTTTCGTCGTGCCCTACACGCCGGGTGGCAGCACCAGCGCGGTGGCGCGCATCGTCGGCGAAAAGCTATCCCAGGCCTGGGGGCAGCCGGTCGTCATCGACAATCGACCGGGCGGCAATACCGTGATAGGCGCCGAACTGGTGGCGCGCTCGGTTCCCGATGGCCACACGATCCTGTTCGTGACGACGACACACATCACCACCGGCGTGCTGATGCGGAAATTGCCCTTCGATTCGCTCAAGGATTTCACCCCGGTCACGTCCTTCGTCAGCACCGATCTGGTGCTCGAGGTGCATCCGTCCGTTCCGGCCAACACGCTCGCCGAGTTCCTGCGTCTGGCCAAATCCAAGCCCGGCGAATTGAATTTCGGTACCGTGGGCACCGGCGGCATCACGCATCTGGCCGGCGAATATTTCAATCTGATCGCCGGCACCAAGACCACGCATGTGCCCTACAAGGGCACGGCACCGATGCTGACCGATCTGTTGGGCGGGCAGCTGCAATTCACCTTCGACACGCCGATCAGCTCCTTGCAGCACATCAAGGCCGGCAAACTGCGCGCGCTGGCGGTCACCGGTAACAGCCGCTTGCCGAATCTGCCCGAGGTACCGACCTTTGCCGAGGCAGGTCTGCCGGACTATCGTCTGAGCGCGTGGATGGGCGTGTTCGCGCCGGCCGGCTTGCCACGCGAGATCACCGCCAAGCTGGGTACCGAGATCGCTCGCATCCTGGCGCTGCCGGATGTCAAGGAACGCCTGGCCGCGCTCGGGTCGCAACCGCTCATCATGAGCCCGGATCAGTTTTCCGATCTGGTCCGCGAGGATTTCGCGAAGTACCAGCGCATCGTGCGCGAGGCCCGCATCAGCGTCGAACAATGAACCGGTGAGCGCCGGCCTGTCGTGACCGAAGGCCGTTTGCGACGGGCGGGCGCCGTCTCGTGATGCGCGCGCTCGTGCCTCCGTCAGCCTCGTTCGAGCGGGCGGGAAAAACATCGATCAACAGTATTGGCAGCGACGATCCTGCATGCATCACCGGGCCGAGAGGCCGGGTGCGGATTGAAACCCATACAAACCATTGGAGGAGACTATGACCACCCGCATGCTCGAGGGTATTCGAGTGATCGACATCACACGCATCCTGGCAGGGCCGCTCGCCTGCCAGACGCTGGCCGACTATGGTGCCGAGGTGATCAAGATCGAACGCACGCAGACCGGGGACGACACGCGCACCATGGGCGGCCCGTACCTGAAGGACGCGTCCGGCAAGGACACGAGTGAGTCCACAACCTTTCTCGGTTTCAACCGCAACAAGAAATCCGTGACCGTGGATCTGTCCATGTCCGAGGGACAGGCGCTGATCCGCGAACTGGCGGCGAAATCCGATGTGCTCGTGGAAAACTACAAGCTGGGCACGCTCACTCGTTATGGCCTCGGTTACGAGGATCTGCGCCGCATCAACCCGCGCCTGATCTATTGTTCCGTGACCGGATTTGGCCAGGATGGCCCCTATGCCAAGCGTGCCGGCTACGATCCGATCTTTCAGGCCATGGGGGGGCTGATGAGTGTGACCGGCGAGCGCGACGGACGCCCAGGGGGTGGGCCGATGCGTGTCGGGCTGCCCATCGTCGATTTGATGACCGGCATGCATGCGGCATCGGCCATCCTGTCGGCGCTGTACTACCGTGACCGTGTGTCCGGCACTGGCCAGTACATCGATGCCGCCCTGCTCGATGTCGAGGTGTCGATGCTCGGCCATCTGAACCTCGCCTATCTGGTCAGTGGCAAGGTGCCACAGCGCTGGGGCAACGACAATCCCTTTCTGGTCCCCTATCAGGTGCTGAAATGCAAGGGCGGGCAGATCATGGTGTCCGTCGGCAATGACTACCAGTGGGGCAAGTTCTGCGCGGTGCTGGGCATACCCGAGCTGGCCACCGATCCGCGCTTCGCCAAGAATGCGGGGCGGCTGGAAAATCGCGATCTGCTCGTCAGCCTGATGGAAGCGGCCCTGGCGCGCGAAGACGGCAACTATTGGAGCAACGCGCTGGAGGATGTCGGCGTCGGCTGTGGGCCGATCAATGATGTCTCGCAGACGCTCGCCGACCCGCATGTGCGGCACCGCGCGATGCAGATCGAGGTTCCGCACCCGCTGGCGGGGGCGATGCCGATGATTCGCAACCCGATGAAATTGTCCGAGACGCCGGTCGAGCATCGTGCGCCGCCCCTGCTCGGTGCCGACACCCGCGACATCCTGATGAATCTGCTGGGCAAGACTGCGGCCGAGTGCGACGCGCTGGCGGCGAAGGGCGCCATCTGAGCCTCGCTGCGCTGATGCGGCGCGGGTGCTGCGGCGCATCGTCGGGTGGGTGCCGGTAACATGGATCGGCCCGGGTCCGATGATCGGTCGTCGCCGGTCGAGGACGGGTTGCCGGTGCCGCGCCGCTATTGGTCGGTGCTCACGCTGGCCTTGGGCATCACGCTGGCGGTGCTGGACACCAGCATCGCCAACGTCGCGCTGCCCAGCATCGCCGGCAGCCTGGGCATTTCGGCGGCGCAGTCGGTGTGGATCGTCAATGCCTATCAGTTGACGGTCGCCGTGTCGCTGCTGCCGCTGGCGATGCTCGGCGAGATCATCGGATTTCGCCGTGTCTATCAGGCGGGGCTCGCGGTGTTCGTGCTGGGTGCGCTGTGCTGCGCGCTGTCCGAGTCGCTGCCGACGCTGGCGGCGGCGCGCGTGCTGCAGGGCCTGGGCTCGGCCGGCATCATGAGTGTCAGCACCTCGCTGGTCAGCCTGACCTATCCGCAGCGCATGCTCGGCCGGGCGGTGGGCACCAATGCCATGGTGGTCGCCGCCGGCACCGCGCTCGGTCCCGGCATCGCCGGCATCATTCTGTCGATCGCCGACTGGCCCTGGCTGTTCGCGGTGCATGTGCCGATCGGTCTGGCCGCACTCGCCATCGGCCGCTATGTGCTGCCGTCGAATCCGCGCGCGAATCATCGCTTCGACGTGCGCGGCGCGATACTCAATGCCCTGACGCTGTGCCTGATCATCCTGGGCATCGACGGTGCCGGCCACGGTCAGGACCGCTTGTGGGTCGCCGCCGAGCTCGGAGCGGGCCTGTTGCTGGGGGTGCTGTTCGTGCGTCGCGAACTGGTGGCGAAACATCCGCTGCTGCCCGTGGACCTGCTGCGCATTCCCGCCTTTGGCCTGTCCATTGCCGGCTCGGTGGCCGCGTTCACGTCCCAGACCATGGCCTACATCGCGCTGCCGTTCTATTTCCACGACGTCATGGCGAAGACACCGGGCGAGACCGGTCTGCTGATGACGCCCTGGGCGCTGGTGATCGTCGTCGTCGCGCCGTTCGCCGGCCGGCTTTCGGATCGTTACCACGCCGGCATGCTGGGCGGGCTGGGCATGGCCATGTTGGCCGCCGGGCTCGCGCTGCTGGCCAGTCTGCCGCATCAGGCCGGTACCGTCGACATCGTCTGGCGGATCGTGTTGTGCGGCGTCGGCTTTGGCCTGTTCCAGACGCCGAACAATCGCACGATGATCGGCTCGGCGCCGATACACCGGCGTGGTGGGGCGAGTGGCATGCAGGCCATGGCGCGCCTGTCCGGCCAGACCCTGGGCGCGGCCTTCATGGCGTTCGTGTTCCATGTCACGGCCGGGCGTGGTGCCGACTTGGCCTTGTGGGTGGCGGCCGGTTTTGCGCTCTTGGCCGGCTCGGCCAGTTTGATGCGGCTTGCCAGGCGGGCCGTTACCTGACGCGCTCTACCGTGTGATACGAGGTCGTGTTCACCCATGCGCAGCATGGGTGAACGGCGCGCGATCGTCGGCGAGTCAGGGCTTCGTCGCGGGCGCCTTCGCCGGCGCCGGCCGTGCCGCGGCCTGGCTGGACAGCGCGGCGAAGTCGTCGAACCCCTTTTCGGCGACGCGGAACCACAGGCGCTGGTCATCGCGGAATTTCGACCAGGCGTCGAAGACCTTCTTGAACTTCGCGTTCTTGGCCGAGATCTCGGCGTACAGCTCCTCGGTGGCCGCGCGGCAGGCTTCCATGACCGCGCGCGGGTAAGGGCGCAACTGCGCCCCGCCGGCAACCAGCCGTTTCAGTGCCGCAGGGTTCTTGGCATCGTAGCGCGCCTGCATGTCGATGTTGGCTTCCGCGCACGCGGTCTCGAGCACGGACTGGAACTCCTTGGGCAGGGCCTCCCATTGCTTGATGTTCACGTAAATCGACAATTGCGGGCCACCCTCCCACCAGGCCGGGTAGTAGTAGTACTTCGCCACTTTCTGGAAGCCCAGTTTTTCGTCGTCATAGGGGCCGACCCACTCGGCGGCGTCGATCGTGCCCTTTTCCAGCGCCGGGTAGATCTCGCCGCCCGGCAACTGCTGTGGCACTGCGCCGAGCTTGGCCAAGACCTGTCCAGCCATGCCGGCGATGCGGATCTTCAAGCCCTTCAGGTCCTTGACGGTCTTGATTTCCTTGCGGTGCCAGCCGCCCATCTGGGCGCCGGTGTTGCCCGCCGGGAACTGAATGATGTTGTACTCACGGAAGAATTCGCGCATCAGTTCCAGGCCACCGCCGTGATACATCCATGCTGCCTGCTGGCGACTGTTCATGCCGAACGGAATGGTCGTGTCGAGCGCAAAGGTCGGGTCCTTGCCGACATAGTAATAGCTTGCCGAGTGGCCGATTTCGACGGTGCCGTCCTTGACCGCGTCGAGCACCTGGAAGGCTGGCACCAGCTCGCCCGGCCCGAACACCTGGATCTGGAAACGACCGCCGGTGCCGGCGCTGACGCGCTTGGCGATGTTTTCCGCGGTCGCGTAGATGGTGTCCAGGCTCTTCGGAAAGCTGGAGGCGAGGCGCCATTTGATTTGCGGGCTTTGCGCGCGCACGATCGCGGGCGCGGCCAGTCCCCCCACCGCCAGGCCGGCGCCGGCCTGGCGTAGAAATTTTCGTCTTTCCATGTTGTGTTCTCCTCTCCTCGGTAGCGCCCGCCCTCGGGCTCGGCTTCGATTATCGCGGAAACCTGCGGGGTCGCGGAGCCGGGTATGGCCGGCGCTGCGATCGGCATATCGCCGGCAGAACTTTTTCTGCGCGGAGCCGCGTTGACCCGTACCGGGACGCTTGGTTACAGTAGCTCGTTATTTGCCCGGTGCGGTGTCCGGCGGTGATGGCTCGCCCGGGCGGCGACACCCCGGGTTTGCCACGATTCGCATGTCTAGGAGATGTGATGTCGGCTGTACTTTATGAACGCCGGGGCCCGGCCACCTGGATCACGATCAATCGCCCCAAATATCGCAACGCCATCGACCGGGAAGCGGCCGGCATGCTGTGCCGGTTCTTCCAGCAGGCCATCGATGATGATCAATGCATGGCCATCGTGCTGACCGGCAGCGGCGACGAGGCGTTCTGCGCGGGTGGCGATCTGCGCGTCGATGCCGAAGGCAGCCCGGTGCGCGTCGATATCGCGCGTCCGCTTCATCCCATCGTCGACTTGTTCAAGCTGATCGAAACCTGCACGAAGCCGGTCGTGGCGCGTGTCAATGGCCATGCCATGGGTGCCGGCTTCGGCCTGGTGTGCGCGGCCGACATCGCGATCTGTGCCGATCACGTCAAGCTGGGCGCACCGGAGACCAAGCGCGGCTTTGCGCCGATGATCATCATGCCGCACATGCTGCGCATCGTGCCGCGACGGCGCCTGCTGGAAATGTGCATCACCGGCGAACCCTGGAGCGCAGCCGAGGCGATGGAGATCGGCATCGTCAATTACATTGCGCCAAGCGCCGAACTGGATGACAAGCTCGCGTGGATGCTGGGCCGTATCGTCGACAAGTCGCCGACTGGCATACGCCTGGGCAAATTCGCGTTTCATGGCATGGCCGACATGCCGCTCAAGGAAAGCCTGGACTTCGCGCTGGCGATGATGCCGCGCATGCTGCACTCCGAAGACGCGCGCGAAGGGCTGCGCGCGTTCTTCGAAAAACGCAAACCCGAGTGGACGGGAAACTAGAGCGAACATGGCCAAAGGAGTGAGACGATGAGCGATACCTTGCGCATAGGCTGCGCGTCGGGATTCTGGGGCGATACCGAGCTTGCCGCTGCCCAGCTGGTGTGCCACGGCGACATCCATTATCTGGTTTTCGACTATCTCGCCGAGATCACCATGTCCTTGCTGATCCGCGCGCGCATGAAGGACCCCAAGCAGGGCTACGCGCCGGATTTCGTCGCCAGCATGAAGCCGCTGCTGAAGGAGCTCAAGGCGCGCGGCATCAAGGTGATCAGCAACGCCGGCGGTGTCAATCCGTCCGCATGTCGCGAGGCGCTCGCCGCCGCGGCCGCTGCCGAGGGTGTCGATCTGAAGATCGCGGCCGTGAATGGCGACGACCTGATGCCGCAGGTCGAGGCGCTGCGTGCGGCGGGTGTCACGGAAATGTTTTCCGGCGCGGCGTTTCCAACGCAGATCATGAGCGCGAATGCCTATCTGGGCGCGCAACCGATCGCTGCCGCGCTGGCGGCCGGCGCCGACATCGTCGTCACCGGCCGCTGCGTGGACAGCGCGGTCGCGCTCGCGCCGCTCATCCATCACTTCGGCTGGCAAGCCACCGACTACGACCGGCTGGCCCAGGGCAGCCTCGCCGGCCATCTGATCGAGTGCGGTCCGCAGACGACCGGCGGCAACTACACCGACTGGGACAAGGTGCCCGGCTGGGACAACATGGGTTTCCCGATCGCCGAGTGCCGGTCTGACGGCAGCTTCATCCTGACCAAGCCCGAAGGTACCGGCGGCCTGGTATGCCCGTCCTCGGTCGGCGAGCAGATGCTCTACGAGATCGGCGACCCGCGCGCCTACATCCTGCCGGACGTGATCTGCGATCTGACGCAGGTGACGCTGACGCAGGATGGTCCGGATCGGGTTCTCGTGCAGGGCGCGCGCGGCCGGCCGCCCACCGATGTCTGCAAGGTATCCGTGACCTACATGGACGGCTTCCGCGCCCTGAGCGTATTCATGATCGGTGGCATCGATGCCGCGCAGAAGGCCGAACGCAGCGGCACCGCGCTGCTCACGCGTTGCCGACGGATCTTCGCCGAGCGTGGCTGGGGCGATTTCACCGAGGTCAGCGTGGAGGTGCTGGGTGCCGAGGCGACCTACGGGCCGCATGCGCGAGCCTTCACGCGCGAGGTGCTGCTGAAGATCGGGGTGCGTCACACATCGAAGGCGGCGCTGGAGTTCTTTGCGCGCGAGGTGGCGCCATCGGCGCTGGCGAGCGCGCCGGCGATTACCGGGTTCTTCGGTGGTCGACCCAAGGTGCAGCCGGTGATTCGCCTGTTTTCTTGCGTGTGGCCGAAAGAGCGGATCCCGGTCAGCGTCGAGGTTGGCGGCACCCCCGTGCCCTGTGCGCCCATGACCGGCCAGCCCTTCGATGCCGCGAGCCTGCCCGGCGTCGGTGGCCCCTTGCCGGCCGCTGACGCGTTTGCGCGCGGGCGGCGTACGGTACCGCTGGTGCGCCTCGCCTGGGGCCGCAGTGGCGACAAGGGTGATGCCGCCAACATCGGCATCATCGCTCGCCGCGCCGAGTACCTTCCCTATATCCGTGCGGCCCTGACCGAGCAGGCCGTGGCCGACTATTTCGCACACGCGGTCAAGGGCCCCGTGTTGCGCTACGACCTGCCCGGCATTCTAGCCTTGAACTTCCTGATGCACGAGGCGCTGGGTGGCGGCGGCATCGCCTCCGTGCGCATCGACCCGCAGGCCAAGGCGTTCGCGCAGATGCTGCTGGATTTTCCGGTGCCGGTTCCGGCCGATCTGGGTCTGCACTGAGCATATGGTGTCGACATCGCTCCGGCGATCGGCCACAGCCGCGTGCGCTGGCCGTGCGCTGCGGCTTGGTGGCGCCTGCCCTCCCATCCCATGACTCTGTCGGGTTTCACGGACGACTGGCTCGGCTTGTCGCTGATCGCGCTGGTCGTGCTGACGGTCAGCTGGGCCTGTGTGATGTGGCGCGTAGCCAGGAGGGCAGGGCAACGGGACGCGGGTGAGGCGAAGGCCGCTGCGCCGGCAAATGGCCGCGCGCTCGCGGACCCGGCGCCGCTGGCCGCGATCGCCCGGCTGATCGACGAGTTCGAGACCTTGCGTGCCGAGGTCCAGGGCCTGCGTGACGAGATCGTCGACTTGCGTGGCCAGATCGTGGCGCCACCCGCTTCGGCGCAGTACAGCGAGGCGATGGCGCTGGCCCAGCGCGGGGCCGACCCCGACCAGATCGCGGAGCAGTGCGGCATCTCCCGCGGCGAAGCCGAACTCGTGCTGGCGCTGCAGCAGCGAAAAATGAAAGCGCACTGATCTCGACCCGAGACAGGGCGGTGGCCCGATGCGGCGGGGCATGGCCGCCGAGGGGCTGCTAGACTTGCCGGGTCTACAGCCAGCGCCGGAAGAGATGACCAAGCATTATTCGATCGACGATGTACGCATCAGCGGCATCAAGGAACTGCTGCCGCCCGTTCATGTGGTGCGCGAGTTTCCGGCTTCCGAGAAGGCAGCGGAGCTGACCTGGCGCAGCCGTCAGGCGATACATCGTATCCTGCATGGCGCCGACGATCGCCTGTTGGTCGTGGTTGGACCCTGCTCGATCCACGATCCCGAGGCGGCCGTGGAGTATGGTCGTCGTCTGCTGGCCGAGCGCGTTCGTCACGAGGCCGAGCTGTTGATCGTCATGCGCGTCTATTTCGAGAAGCCGCGTACCACGGTGGGCTGGAAGGGCCTGATCAACGACCCCTTCCTGGACAACAGCTTTCGCATCAACGACGGTCTGCGCATCGCCCGCCGCCTGCTGCTCGAACTGAACGAACTGGGCGTCCCGGCCGGGACTGAGTTCCTGGACACCATCAGCCCGCAGTACACGGCCGATCTGATCAGCTGGGGGGCGATCGGCGCGCGGACGACCGAGTCGCAGGTGCATCGCGAACTGGCCTCGGGGCTGTCCTGCCCCATCGGCTTCAAGAATGGTACCGATGGCAATGTGCAGATCGCGATCGACGCCATCCGCGCGGCGCAGACGCCGCATCACTTCCTGTCGGTGACCAAGGCCGGCCATTCGGCCATCGTTGCGACGCTGGGCAATGAGGATTGTCATGTGATCCTGCGCGGCGGCAAGGAGCCGAATTTCGACGCCGGGGGGGTCGATCGCGCCTGTCGTGAGCTCGCTGTGGCCGGCATCCCGGCGCGGGTCATGATCGACCTGTCGCATGCCAACAGCCGCAAGCAGTTCAAGCTACAGGTCGAAGCCGGTCGAGCCGTCGCCGATCAGCTGGCGGGTGGCGAGGACCGGATACTGGGGGTGATGATCGAGTCGCACCTCAACGAAGGTCGCCAGGACCTGCTGCCCGGGCGGGCGCTCGAATACGGCAAGAGCATCACCGACGCCTGTCTGGGCTGGGAGCAGACCGTGACCCTGCTCGATGTTCTGGCCGAGGCCGTGCGTCGACGGCGGATCGCGCTCGAGGCGCGCGAGTGATCTCCGGCCCGGCCGCGTGACCGGGCGGGAGCCCTGCGGAACCCGGCCTGCCTGTGCGCTCGGTCAGCGGCGGGTGTGCGACCAGAGTATGTCGGTGCCGCCACCGGTGCGGTTCAGCACGCGGCCCAGCACGAACAGCAGATCGGACAGGCGGTTCAGGTATTGGCGGCTGGGGGCCGAGACCGGTTCGTGTTCGCCCAGCGCGACCAGCGCGCGCTCGGCCCGTCTACAGACGGTGCGCGCCAGATGGGCGAGTGCCGCCGGGCGGTTGCCGCCGGGCAGAATGAATTCCTTGAGCGGCGGCAGAGCCGCGTTCAGATGAGTCGTGGCGTCCTCCAGTCGGGCGACATGGCTTGCGGTCACGAGACTCATGGTCGGGACGGCGAGTTCGCCGCCAAGGTCGAACAGATCGTGCTGGACCGCCTGCAACAGCGCCGCGTGGTCCTCCGCCAGCCCTTCGGCGATCAGTACACCCACTAGCGAGTTCAGCTCGTCCACTTCGCCCAGCGCATGGATGCGCAGGCTGGACTTGGACACACGTGAGCCGTCGCCCAGCCCGGTGCTGCCGGCATCGCCGGTACGGGTGGTGATCTTTGAAAG
>JAJVIJ010000007.1 GCA_022072095.1 Rhodocyclaceae bacterium | reverse complement strand
TGCCGAGTTGCACATTACAGCGCGCAACAAACTCAAAAGCGCCCAGAAGCGCCCCTCGATCATCGCCGCTTGCTGGATGCAAGCTACGCTGTGGTAACGTCATGAATTATGGAAGCCTCAATAGTCGCGCTCATTACAACTGTCGAATGGGTACTGCTAGCGCTGAAGCAGCGCACATCCTTCGCATTCCCCCAAAAGCCAGATAAAAAGAACGAGGCGACCCATGTGCTGTCCGTCTTCAATGAGAAAGCCGCCCTTGCCTTGGAGCAAGAGATTTTGTCGCTCGAAGCCCTAATTTACATTCGAAATTGCATAGTCCACGCTGCTGGCTTGCTCGCATCCTATAAGCACGAAACCGAGTTGCGACAAAGACTCGCAACCATGGCAGGCATCAAAGTTTCGAACATAAACTTTCTCGGCGAGGGCATCGAGATTGAAACTGGTTTCCTCCAATGTGCCATCAAGGACGTGAGGCGGTGGCTACCAAACATCGAGAAGGCGATTTTGGAACGAGGGTTCATTCGCTAGTGAGGCCCAACCCGGCAGTCCACACGGACGCTGCGCGATAAAGCCGCGCAGCGCCGGTGACTTCTACGTTAGGCAGGCGTTGAGACATGCTCGATAGCTTCCTAAAAATCTGCGGCGCAATCTCGGTTATCGGCGCGGCGCTTGTATTGCTGTACAAGGGCTATCGCCTTTTCCTGCCTGTAAAAGCTTCAATCTCGTACACGCTCAACTTTGACGGATGCAGCTCGGATTCGCTCTCCGTCACAATTACAAACCGTAGCGGCGTACCGGTCTACGTTCGCACATGTAAAGTTCGTTGCACGTACTCCCTCCTTGGCCTGGCGCTTAAACACATCCGGAGACCTTTCCTGTCTCCTCGCCTCTATCCAAACTTGAGATACAACAGCGCCGTCTATGAGTTGGTTGGCAAAGAGCCAGTCAAGCTGGATCCGGGACAGCTTGTAGAGCTTAAGAGGGACATTTATGAGCATCCGCTCAATGCTCTTTACGGGCCTATGCTCATTGCCTTCGTTGAGCTTACGAGCGGTCGGGTAGTACGCAGCAAGCGGATGCCATCGCCGCCCGTATGGCGCATGATCGGTAGGCGCAACCGTGCGCCTGCCTAACAATTCGTTCAAGCCGATGCCGCTTCGCGGCACGGCTTAACTCAAGCGTTAGGCGTCGCGAGCGGTGCAGTGTCACATTCTAAGTATTCATGAGGGAACCAGATGCAACTGAGTAAATTCTTGGCCATTTTTTCTTCAGTCTTGATTACTGCAGGCTGCGGAGGAAACAACACGGAACAAGCCAAGCCAGAAGCAAAATCAAGTTCAGCTTCAGCGCAAATCTCAACACCCGTAGATATTGACATAACCACTCCAGACCGCGCACTCAAGTCGTATTGGAAAGTTCAGGATCAAATACGGGCCGAGCACTTTGCACACTACAACGCTCAACTTCCTACATTCCATCGCACCCAAGCATCTGCCGAAAAAGTGATGACAGGCACCGCCTTCAATGATGTAAAGGTAAAGCCTGGAACACTTGAATCATTCACGCGAGATATCATCGATGTAAAGGTTGAGTCCGAATCAAGAGCTGTAATCATTGCAAGCATCAAGAACTCGACGCCGATCCCTGCAGGCGCAGAACTCTCGAAGTACCAGGAGCAAAGTAGGAACGAAGGCGACAAGTACAAGTATGTTTTGGAGAAAAGTCAACCTGGCTGGCAGATTGCCGAGATTTGGGACTTCAAAACGTATACAAGTCCACCGGGCTGGAGCAAGATCATCCCGGGAGATGGGAAGCCATTTGTCAGTTCATCCACATACGAAGGCCGATAACGCGACGCCGAACGAATAAGGTTAGATCGCGCGAAGCCGCGATCTGAACCGTTTGTTGGACGAGCCCGGTTCATGAGCGCCGGGTTCGGAGCGCTCCAGCAAATATCTTTTTGGAATGACCCCGGCGGCAGGGCGGATGTGAGGGCTATGGGGTCAGGTCTTGTTCCGGCGCATTTCCGCCAGTAAACTCCCGGCATGGCACGCCCATTAAGGCTTGAACTGGCTGGCGGGGTATATCACGTCACCTCCCGCGGAGATGGGGGCGAGGATATTTATCTCGCTGGCGCCGATCGTGAAGCCTGGCTCGAAGTGTTCAGCCACGTATGCGAACGCTTCAATTGGGTTTGCCATGCCTGGTGCCAGATGACGAACCATTACCACGTCCTGATCGAGACGCCGGAAGCCAATCTGGCGCAGGGCATGCGCCAGCTCAACGGGGTCTATACGCAACGCTTCAACCGCGCCCATGCACGAGTGGGACATGTATTCCAGGGACGCTACAAGGCGATCCTGGTGGAGCGGGACAGTTACCTGCTCGAGGTGGCGCGCTACGTGGTGCTGAACCCGCTGCGGGCTGGCATGGTGCAGCGCCTGGAGGCATGGCCGTGGAGCAGATGCGTCTGCTATTGCCGGTCGAAATGCGCCGATGATGCAATGTTCATAGCTGGCTCACCCTCACGAAGTTGTGCAAAATCGCCCCTCATGAGCAAGGGCGTGAGATCACACGATACGTCGTGCGGCAGGCATCGGGTCTTCCTCCGCGTAGCGGCTTCGTCCAACAATTCCATCAACACGGACTGGCTTATAGCGGGCTGCGCCCGCTTCCATCCAGCCGGTTATGTCAGACGTTAGCCAGCAGCGAGCGAGATCGTTCGCTTTGGGAAGGTCCTCAGAAGCTTGGCGTCCATCGTCACCAGCTTGACCTGCAATTTGTTCGCCAGCGCAATGAACTCACAGTCATACGCTGAGCAGTCACTGTCGCGTACCAGTTCAAGCACTGCCTTCGAGTCAACCTCGAACTCCGCTCCAGCGAGTAGATCTTCAGCCTCACTTTGAAGGCTGCAGGCCTGGTCGAAGGTCAGGATCTTGCGCCACAGGTATCCGGCAAGTATGTTGCGGAACTCGCTGCGCCACAGTACCGGCGCCGCCCAGTCCGGGTCTTGCTCGAGCAGGGCTTCCGCCTTGGCGGTGTGCTCGCCGGGCAAGTACAAGTACGCAACTACATTCGAGTCGACCACAATCACGAGCGGCCCTCTCGCTTCATGGCGTCAATGTCCTTCGCTCGGAACTTCCCCTTCGGCAACGCCGCGCGTAGTGTCCGTGCTCGCGCAAGCCGTTCGGCAGGAGCAAGCCTGTTCGCCAGCAGCGCTGTCTCCAGGCACACAATCGCCTCGCTGTTCATGCTGCGCCGGTGGGCTGCAGCCGAGAGCTTGAGCCGCTCGTACACCTCATCCGGAATGTTCTTCAAGGTCAGCGTCGTAGGCATTGTGTAGCACTCCAACCAAAGTGGTGCCATTATGGTTACAGTATCGGGCTCGGTCAAGCTACTGCGGGCTAACCCTTCGTTTCACCCGAAGTGCCACAGCGGGCCTCGCCCGCTTCCGCACTCGGGTGAGCTCAAACGTTAGCCCGCACGAGGGCACCCGGAGTCGCGTGCGCGCCGACGCACCTTACCGCCGCTGATCTTGGTTCCCGGACATAGCCCCAGCCACGAGGCGAAGTGTTTGGCGCTCGGGAAGCGCGAGAAATCGGGGACAACCCCAGCAATGACTTTCAGCGCTGTCGTCGTGTCGATACTGTTGATGCGCGCGAGGTCAACGCCGCACATCCCGAACAGGTAGGTGCAGACATCGAACTTCGGCGCATTGCGTGCGCGCGAACGGCGCTTGGCATTGCCCGCATCACCGGTCTGCCGTTGCAGCGCGGCAAGCGTCGATTCCGGTTGTCGGTCGCACCCGGCGAGCCGTTCCCCATACGCATCGAGCAGGGCCATCGCCTGCCCGAGAGCGAACGGATGTTCCTCTGTCGCCGGTCCGGTGTCCGTCCGGATGGCGGGCGCGCCCGTGCCGGCGTACGCGGTCGAATTGGGCCAATTGGACCCATGCTGGACCCATGCCCGCACCCATCCTCGTACCCGGATCGGCCAGCAGATTGGCTTGACCCTCTCGCACAATTGCTCTACAGTGGAAATATGTGGATAAATGTGGGACGCAGTGGGGACAGCACTGCTCTTTCGAACCCGGGGGGCGCATGTTTCAGGGCGCGGCGATGCTCAATCTGGATGCCAAGGGACGCCTGGCCATTCCAGCCCGCTTTCGTGAAGTGCTCAACGAGCAGGGTGTTTCATCGCTGGTCCTGACTGGCCACCCGCACCGCTGCATTCTCGTTTGCCCACCCCCTGCCTGGGCTGCGATCCGCGATCGATTGCTGCCCGCCTCCGGACTTGATCTCCAGACCGCGCGCCTGAAGCGCCTGCTGGTCGGCCATGCGCGCGAAGAGACGCTGGACGCAAATGGCCGCGTGCTGGTGGCGCCGGAATTGCGCCGCATGGCCTCGCTGGACAAAACGGTTTGGCTGGTCGGACTGGGTGATCATTTCGAGCTCTGGTCGGATGCCGGCTGGAGCGAACAACAGGAGGCGGCGTTTGCCGACAGCGATGAACCCCTGCCCAGCGCACTGGCCGACCTGCCGCTGTGAGCCCGGGATCGTCCACCGCAGACCGGCATGTCCCGGTGCTGCTCGACGAGGTCCTCGCCGCGCTGGCGCCGGAGCCGGCGGGAACCTATGTCGACGCGACCTTCGGCCGTGGCGGCCACAGTCGGGCGCTGCTCGCTCGGCTCGGGGCCCATGGACGCCTGCTCGCGCTGGATCGGGACCCGGACGCGGCACGCGCAGCCGCGGCAGTGGACGACGCCCGCTTCCGTTTCGTGCGGGCGCCGTTCAGCGAGCTGGCTCAGGTCGCGGCGAATCTTGGCATCGCCGAGGTCGCGGGCATCCTGTTCGACCTGGGCGTGTCGTCGCCGCAACTCGATACCCCCGAACGCGGACTGAGTTTCCGCCACGCCGCGGCATTGGACATGCGCATGGACCCGACGACCGGCGAAACGGCGGCGGCCTGGCTCAACCGCGCCGAAGTGCGCGAGATTGCGAAGGTGTTACGTGAGTTCGGCGAAGAACGGCTTGCTCATGCGATTGCAAAGGCGATTGTCGCTGCTCGGGCCAGCGAGCCTGTGCTCACCACCACCCAACTGGCCGCGCTCGTGGCGCAAGTCGTCCGTCGCCGCGAGGCGGGCCAGCATCCGGCGACGCGCAGCTTCCAGGCTATACGGATTTTCATCAATCGGGAGCTTGAGGAATTGGCGTTAGCCTTGCCACAAGCAGTGTCCTTGTTGCGACCTGGCGGGCGGCTGGCCGTGATCAGCTTCCACTCGCTGGAAGACCGCATCGTCAAGCGCTTCATCCGGGGCGAAGCGGCGCCGGACACGCTGCCGCGCGACCTGCCGATACGCGCTGAGCAGCTGCCCCGTCCGCGTCTGCGCGCGCTCGGCCGGCCGGTGCACCCCGGCGAGCACGAGATCGCCCGCAATCCGCGCGCGCGCAGCGCCGTGCTACGCGTTGCGGAGAAACTCGCGTGACCGGGCGTGATCCGACTGAATATCGTTCTGGTGTTGTTCGTGGTCGGCAGTGCGATCGCGGTCGTCACCATGGAAAACCAGTCGCGCCGAAATTTCACCGAATTGAAGCGCGAGCAGGAACGCATGCGTCAGCTCGAAGAGGAATGGCGTCAGTTGCAACTGGAGCAGGAAATCGGGGCGGCCCCGGCACAGATCGAAAAGAAGGCACGCGAGGCGGGTCTGCGCCCGCCCACGGCGGCGCAGACGCGCATCGCGCGGGCCGTCGCGCCAGCGCCACAAGTCCGGGACGGGGACGGCGCAACCGCCGGTCGATGACGCCGACGCGATGAAATTCTCCGAAAGCCCCCTGCTGTCGCTGCGCCTGTCCGTGGGTCGGGCGCGCTTGGTGTTGATCCTGCTGCTGGCGGCCTTCGCGGCGATGCTCGTGCGCGCGCTGATGCTGCAAGGGCTGGATGACGAACGCCTGCGGCTGCGTGGCGAGGCGCGCAAGTCCGGACTGGAGCGCATCGCCGCGCACCGTGGCCGCATCGTGGATCGCCACGGCACGCTGCTGGCGGCCTCGACACCGGCACGGGCGATCGGCGCCTATCCCGAGGAGGCGCGGCTGACACCGGCCCAGCTCCGCGAGCTGGCGGCGTCGCTGGCGATGCCGGTGCCCGAAGTCAGCCGCCGGCTGGCGGAGGACAGCCGCTTCGTGCTGCTCAAGCGTCAGGTGGCCCCGAAAGTCGCCGACGAACTGCTGGCGCTGAAACTTCCGGGACTGAAGAGCGACGTCGAATACCGCCGCTACTATCCGGCTGCCGAGGTCGCCGCCCACGTCGTCGGCTTCACCGATGTCGACGATCGTGGTCAGGAAGGCGTGGAACTGTCGTTCGAGAAGGATCTGTCCGGCCAGCCGGGCAGCACGCGTGTGCTCCGCGATGGTCGTCGCCGCATCGTGGAACACATCGAACGCCTGCGCTCTCCACGGGATGGCGAGGACGTGCAGCTCGCGCTCGACGGCAAACTGCAATACTTGGCCTACACGCACCTGCGTCAGGCGGTCGAGGACAACCGCGCCCGAGCCGGTGCAGTCGTCGTGCTGGATGTGGATACCGGCGAAATCCTGGCCTTGGCCAACCTGCCCAGTTACAACCCCAACGACCGCCAGGGCCTGTCCGGCGAGCAACTGCGCAACCGTGCGCTGACGGACACCTTCGAGCCCGGCTCGACACTCAAGCCGATGACCATCGCGCTCGCGCTGGAAACGGGTCGCGTCCAGCCGGACACGCCGATCCAGACGGCGCCGGGGCGGCTGACGATAGGCAATGCAACGATTTCGGATGCACACCCACACGGGCTGCTGAGCGTGGCCGAGGTCATCCAGAAATCATCGAACGTCGGCGCCGCCAAGATCGCGGAGAAGCTGTCGCCCGAGGAGATGTGGTCGATGTTCGTGGCGCTGGGTTTCGGCCGC
Organism: Rhodocyclaceae bacterium; assembly: GCA_022072095.1. Classification (GTDB taxonomy): domain Bacteria; phylum Pseudomonadota; class Gammaproteobacteria; order Burkholderiales; family Rhodocyclaceae; genus JAJVIJ01. The sequence goes on along the minus strand of JAJVIJ010000007.1, from coordinate 18,570 downwards.
CCGCCGGGTCTGGGGTTCCCGGGAGAAGCCGGCGGCCGCGTGCGGCCGTTCGCACGCTGGCGACCGATCGAGCAGGCGACCATGTCCTACGGCCATGGCATCGCGGTCAGCCTGACGCAGCTGGCGCACGCCTATCTGGTCTTTGCCCGCGACGGTGATCTGCTGCCGCTTTCCCTGTTGCGGCGCGACGCCGGGTCGGCCACGGGACGGCAGGTGTTTTCGCCGGCGACGGCACGCGCCGTGCGCGCCATGCTGGAAATGGCCGTGCTGCCCGGCGGCACCGCTCCCAAGGCCCAGATTCCAGGCTTCCGGGTGGCCGGCAAGACCGGGACCGCGCACAAGCTGGAAAACGGCGTCTATGCGCGGCGTTACGTTTCGAGCTTCGTGGGTTTCGCGCCGGTTTCCCGACCACGCCTCATCGTCGCCGTGATGATCGACGAGCCCTCGGCCGGCAAGCACTATGGCGGCGATGTCGCCGCGCCGGTGTTCGCGCGCATCATGGAAGACAGCCTGCGCGCGCGCGGCGTGGCACCCGATGCTGCGGTCCAGCCCCCCGTGCAGGTGGTCACCACGCGGCCATCCGGAGGACGGCTGTGAGCTCGGGGCGGGCTGCGACCCTATTGACCGAGCTCGCGGCCCGCGGCGTGACCGCCACCGGGCTCGCGACCGATTCGCGCACGCTCCAGCCGGGCGACGTGTTTCTCGCCTGGCCGGGTGCCCGCGACGATGCGCGTCGACATATCGGCGACGCGCTCGCGCGTGGTGCCGCCGCGGTGCTGTACGAGCCGGCCGGGTTCGAGCCCAGCGAGTCCGGCCCGACCGCGGTGCCGCTGATCGCGGTCGACGGTTTGCGCGCACTCTCGGGCTACCTCGCCGATGCGCTGTATGGACATCCGTCCGCCCATTTGTTCGTGGTGGGGGTGACCGGTACCAACGGCAAGACCTCGGTCAGTCAGTGGATTGCGCAATCGCTGTGTTGGCTCGGCGAGCGCTGTGCGGTCGTCGGCACCCTGGGCGCCGGTTTCCCCGAATTACCCTGCCCGTCCGCGACACCATCCACTGCGGCACCCGCCGAACCCGGCGCGCCGCCCCGGTTCGAGACGCTGGCCAACACCACCCCGGATGCGGTGCTGCTGCATCGGCTGCTCGCGGATTTTCTTGCCGACGGTGCCGATGCGGTGGCGATGGAGGTGTCGTCGATCGGTCTGGACCAGCACCGCGTCGCCGGCGTCGCCTTCGATGTCGCGGTGCTGACCAATCTGACGCGCGACCATCTCGACTATCACGGTTCCATGGACGCCTACGGCGCCGCCAAGGCCGCGCTGTTCGACACCGCCGGCCTGGGTGCAGCCGTGCTGAACCTCGACGACACTTTCGGCCGCAGACTGGCCGATCGGATCTGCCGGCGACCGCCATCGAGTCGGCCGTTGCTGATCGGCACCTGCACGCAGGCCGGCCTCGTGGGCTGTGCGGTCGACCGACTGCTGCATGCGGAGGCGATCGATCTGTCCGCCGGGCTTGCCTTCGATGCCGTGCTGAGCGCAGGTGGGCGCACGCTGGACCGGGCGCGGATCACGGCCGAGCTGATCGGCGCCTTCAATGTCGCCAACCTGCTCGCCGTACTCGCCGTGCTCGGCGCACGCGGCATCGACCTGCAACACGCGGCGACCGCGTGTCGAGCGCTCTCCCCACCACCGGGGCGCATGCAACGGCTGGGTGGGGACGATCGTCCGCTGCTGGTGATCGACTATGCGCACACCCCGGATGCGCTCGAGCAGGCACTGCGCGCGCTGCGACCCGTGGCCAGCGCGCGCGGCGGCAGGCTGCACTGCGTGTTCGGTTGTGGCGGTGAGCGCGACCCGGGCAAGCGGCCGCTGATGGGCGGTGTCGCCTGTCGCCTCGCCGATCATGTGGTGCTGACCAGCGACAACCCGCGCCACGAAGATCCGCAAGCGATCATCGCCGACATCCGTGCCGGCTGCCCGGCGGACGCCCGCTACGAGGTCGAGGCCGAACGCGCACACGCGGTGATGCACGCGCTGCGCGTATCGGCGCCGCGCGATGTCATCCTGATCGCCGGCAAAGGCCACGAGGCCTATCAGGACATGGGCGGGCAGCGCACCCCGTATTCCGACATCGCCGCCGGACGCGCGGCTCTGGCCGCCTGGTCGGAGCGCGCCGCATGATGAACCTGCGCCTGTCCGAAATCGCCGGTTTGCTGGGTGCGCCGCTGATCGGCGCGGACGCGACCGTAAGCAGTGTCGGCAGCGACAGCCGACAGGTCGTCACCGGCATGCTGTTCGTCGCACTCGTCGGCGAACACTTCGACGGTCACACTTTCGTGCCGGAGGCGTGCGAGCGGGGCGCTGCCGGCGCACTGGTCGCGAGCGGCTGGCAGCCGCCGGCCGATCGATCGGTCGCGTACATTCCGGTGCCCGACCCGCTCGCGGCCCTGTCCGAACTGGCCGCGCACTGGCGCCGGCGATTCACGCTGCCGGTGATTGCGGTGACCGGCAGCAATGGCAAGACCACGGTCAAGGAGATGATCGCCGCCTGCCTGCGCAGTGCCGCCGCGGCCCAGGGGCTGGACGCGGCGACTGCGGTGCTGGCGACACGCGGCAACCGCAACAACCACATCGGCGTTCCGCTGACGGTGCTCGAACTGTCCGGCCGGCATCGCTACGCGGTCATCGAACTGGGCATGAATCACCCAGGGGAAATCGCCCGGCTCGCGCGCCAGGTAGCGCCCGAGGTTGCATTGGTGAACAACGTCCAGCGTGAACACCTGGAGTTCATGGAAACCACCGAGGCCGTCGCGCGCGAGAACGCGAGCGTGTTTTCGGCGCTGTCGGCGCAAGGCGTGGCGGTGTTTCCGGCGGACGATGCGCTGACACCCCTGCTGCGCGAGCTCGCGGGCGAGCGCCCGTGCATCGATTTCGCGCTCGATGGGAACGCCGCCGTCCGCGGTCGCTTCCAGCCCGAGGGGCTCATGCACCGGGTCTGGCTCGACACGCCGGCCGGCGCCGCGGACGTGCTGTTGCGGGTTCCAGGCGTGCACAACGTGCGCAATGCGCTCGCGGCCAGCGCCTGTGCCATCGCCGCCGGAATCGGGTTGGACGCCGTGGTCGACGGGCTCGGCGCGTTCCACGGCGTGCCTCGGCGCCAGCAGTTGCGCGCCGGGTTGCATGGATCAATGCTGATCGACGACAGCTACAACGCCAATCCGGATTCGGTGCGCGCCGGCATCGACGTGCTCGCCGCGACCCCTGGACGCAAGGTGCTGGTGCTCGGCGACATGGGCGAAGTGGGCGATCGCGCCTATGAGTTCCATGCCGAGATCGGCGGCTATGCGAAGAGCCAGGGCGTCGACCATCTGTTCGCCATCGGCGAGCACGCGGCGGTGGCGGCGCATGATTTCGGTGCCGGCGCCCAGCCCTTTCGCCGCATCGACGATCTGATCGCCGCCGCCCGGCGCATGCTCGATGCACACACCGCCGTGCTCATCAAGGGCTCGCGCTTCATGCGCATGGAGCGCGTCGCCGATGCGCTCGCCGCCACGCCTGAGGCCGACCATGCTGCTTGAACTCGCCCAATGGCTGGCGCGCGACCTGCGCGTCTTTAACGTGTTCAATTACATCACGCTGCGCGCGGTGCTGGCGATGCTCACCGCGCTGGCGCTGTCGCTGACCTTCGGCCCGGCCATGATTCGCTGGCTCACGCGCTCCAGGATCGGCCAGTCGGTGCGCGACGAAGGGCCGAAATCACACCTGACCAAGGCCGGCACGCCGACCATGGGCGGAGCGCTGATCCTGATCGTCGTGGCGCTGGGCACGCTGCTCTGGGCCGATCTCGGCAACCGCTATGTCTGGGTGACGCTGGGCGTCACGCTGGGCTTCGGCGCGGTCGGCTGGGTGGACGACTGGCGCAAGGTCGTGCACCGGAACCCGAAGGGACTGTCCGCGCGCGCGAAATTCGTCTGGACCTCGCTGTTTGCGCTCTCGGCAGCGGTCTATCTCGCCTACGGCGCGACGACACCGGCCATGCTCGAGCTGATCGTGCCCTTCTTCAAGAGCGTCGCCTATCCCCTCGGTGCGCTGGGCTTCATCGTGCTGACCTATTTCGTCATCGTCGGCACCAGCCATGCCGTCAACCTGACCGACGGCCTGGACGGCCTGGCGATCATGCCCTCCGTCATGGTGGCCAGCGCGCTGGGCATCTTCGCCTACGTCGCGGGCCATGCGGTGTTCGCGAAATACCTGGGCGTGCCGCTGGTACCGGGAGCCGGCGAACTGGCGATCTTCTGCGGCGCACTGGCCGGCGGCGGCCTCGGCTTCCTGTGGTTCAACGCCTATCCGGCCGAGGTATTCATGGGCGATGTCGGTGCGCTCGCGATCGGCGCTGCGCTCGGTACCGTCGCCGTGATCGTGCGTCAGGAGATCGTGCTGTTCATCATGGGCGGACTGTTCGTCGCCGAGACGCTGTCGGTCATGGTGCAGGTGCTGTACTTCAAATGGAGCGGCGGCAAGCGCATCTTCCGCATGGCGCCGCTGCACCATCACTACGAGCTGGGGGGCTGGAAGGAAACCCAGGTCGTGGTGCGCTTCTGGATCATCACCATGATGCTGGTGCTGTTCGGCCTGTCCACACTGAAGCTGCGATGAACGCTGCGCTACCGGACTTTCGCGGTCGTCGCGTCCTGGTCCTGGGCCTGGGCGAATCGGGGCTGGCCATGGCGCGCTGGCTAGCGGCGCGTGGCGCCGAGCTGACGGTCGCCGACAGCCGCAGCTCGCCCCCCGGCATCGATGCGCTGCGGCGTGAATGGCCCGGGGTGCGCATCGCGCTCGGGCCGTTTTCGCCGCAATGGCTGGACGCGATCGATCTCGTGGCGCTGAGCCCGGGGCTGCCGGGCGATTTGCCGATTCTCGAATGCGCGCGTGCGCGCGGTCTGGCCATCACCGGCGAAATCGAATTGTTTGCCCAGGCGCTGACGGCGCTGGGTTGGCGCACGCGCGGTCGGCTGCTCGCCGTCACCGGCACCAACGGCAAGACCACGGTCACCAGCCTGGTCGGGCACATGTGCCGCGAGGCCGGGCTCGAGACCCGCGTCTGCGGCAACATCTCGCCGGCCGCGCTGGATGCGCTCGCCGAGGCGCAGACGAGCACGGCCGCCGGTGGCCACGTCCCGGACGCCTGGGTGCTGGAATTGTCCAGTTTCCAGCTGGAAACCGTGACGCACCTGGCCGCGGACGCCGCCACGGTGCTGAATGTCAGTGCGGATCATCTGGACCGTTACCCGGACCTGGACAGCTACGCGCGTGCCAAGGCACGCCTGCTGGCGGATTGCGTCGCCCCGGTTCTCAACCGGGACGACGCGCGCGTGATGGCCATGCCTCGCCCGCGGCAAGCGGTCTGGACCTTCGGCCTGCACGCGCCCGCGAACGACAGCGATTTCGGCCTCGTCGATGACGGCGGGCGCCTCTGGCTCGCGCGCGGCGGGCACCTGCTGCTCGCGGCGGACGAACTCGCACTGTACGGGCGGCACAATCTCGCCAACGTGCTCGCGGCGCTGGCACTGTGCACGGCCGCCGGTCTGCCTATGGCGCCGCTGCAGGCCGCGGCGCGCAGCTTCCGCGGCCTGCCGCATCGCGTGCAGCTCGTCGCCGAGCACCGCGGCGTGCGCTATATCGACGACTCGAAGGGCACCAATGTCGGCGCCACCCTCGCCGCGCTGGAGGGGCTGGGTCGCAAGGTGGTGCTGATCGCAGGCGGCGACGGCAAGGGTCAGGATTTCGCGGCGCTCGCACCGGCCGTCAGCCGGCATGCGCGCGCGGTGCTGCTGATCGGACGCGATGCCGAACTTATCGAAGCGGCCTTGGTGACCAGCGGCGTACCCCGCCAGCGCTGTCCTGACCTGGCGGACGCGGTGCGCACGGCGATGGCCATCGCCGAAGCGGGTGATGCGGTGCTGTTGTCGCCGGCCTGCGCGAGCTGGGACATGTTCCGCGACTATCGACACCGCGCGGAGGTTTTCGCGCGGGCCGTGACCGAACTGATCGATGCCGAGGCGGTCCATGACAGCCGTCACTGACCGGACCACCGGCAATCGTTTCCGCCATCACGGCGCGCGTGCGCTGAGTGCGCGCGGACGGCTGCTCGCACCGCCGGCACGCCCGCTCAGGGAGCTCGACCCCTGGCTGATCTGGCCCGCGGTGACGCTGCTGCTGGTGGGCCTGGTCATGGTCTATTCCGCGTCCGTTGCCACCGCCGAGGGCCGTGCCGTGACCGGTTTCCAGCCCGGCTACTTCGCGCTGCGCCACGCCTTGTATCTCGCGCTGGGCGTCGTCGCCGGAACCGTCGCATTCCAGCTGCCCATGACCGCCTGGCAGCGGCTCGCGCCGTGGGCATTCATCTGCGCCTGTGTACTGCTGGTGCTGGTGCTGATTCCGGTGATCGGCCGCGAGATCAATGGCGCGCGACGCTGGCTGGCCATCGGGCCGCTGCAACTGCAACCGTCCGAATTCATGAAACTCGCGGTGGTGCTCTACGCGGCCAGCTACACCGCCCGCAAGCTCGCGGTCATGGGGTCCTTCAAGCGCGGTTTCCTGCCGATGGCTTCGGTGATGCTGGTGGTCGGCTTTCTGCTGCTGCGCGAACCGGATTTCGGCGCCTTCGTCGTCATCGTCTGCATCGCGATGGGCATCCTGTTTCTGGGCGGCATCAACGCGCGCCTCTATTTCCTGCTGACCGTGGCGCTGGCGGTCGGCTTCGTGCTGCTGATCCTGATCTCACCCTACCGCCGCGACCGCGTGCTGTTCTTCGTCGACCCGTTTCAGGACGAGCTCGGCAAGGGCTACCAGCTCGCGCACGCGCTGTATGCGTTCAGCCGCGGCGAATGGTTCGGCGTCGGTCTGGGCGCGAGCATGGAAAAGCTGTTCTATCTGCCCGAGGCGCACACGGACTTCCTGCTCGCGGTGATCGGCGAGGAGTTGGGCTTCGCAGGCGTCGCCGCGATCATCGTGCTGTTCGCGATCCTCACACAGCGCGCGTTCGCGATCGCGCGCCAGTCGATCTCGCTGGAGCGCATCTTCGGCGGGCTGGTGGCCTACGGGGTGGGCATCTGGCTGGGCATACAGGGCATGTTCAACATCGGTGTCAACTTGGGCGTGCTGCCGACCAAAGGACTGACCTTGCCGCTGATGAGCTATGGCGGTTCGGGGATCCTGGCCAACTGTCTGGCACTGGCTCTGCTGTTCCGCGTCGACTACGAAAACCGCCAGCTGATGTCCGGAGGATCGAAATGAGCGCGCCGGTCCTGCTGGTCATGGCCGGTGGCACCGGCGGGCATATCTTCCCCGCCCTCGCGGTCGCGCAGGAGCTGGCGGCTGCCGGCTGGCGCATCGTCTGGCTGGGGCAGCGCAACGGCATGGAAGCGCGCATCGTGCCCGAACACGGACTGGAGATGGCCTGGATCGATGCACGGCCGCTGCGCGGCAGAAGTCTACGCGAAACGATGCTAGTGCCATGGCGCCTGCTGATCGCGATCGCCCAAGCCATACGCGTATTCAGACGCGTGCAGCCCAGCGTCGTGCTGGGCATGGGCGGCTATGTCAGCGCACCGGGCGGTCTGGTCGCTGCGGCGCTGCGTCGACCGCTGGTGCTGCACGAGCAGAATTCCGTGGCCGGCTTGGCTAACCGCCTGCTCGCCAGGCTGTCGACGCGTATCTACTGCGGCTTTCCCGATGTCCTGCCGGGCGCACAATGGGTGGGCAACCCCGTCCGCCGGGACATTGCCGCGCTGCCACCACCGGCCGAGCGCTACCGCGCTCGCTCCGGGCCATTGAAACTCCTGGTCCTCGGGGGATCGCAGGGCGCACGCGCGCTGAACGACGCCGTGCCGGGCGCGCTCGCACGGCTGCCGCAGAGCATGCGCCCGGAGATGCTGCACCAGACCGGCGCCAGCGATGTGGACGCGGTGCGCAAGCGCTACGCGGACCTGGCGATCAAGGCCGATGTGTGTGTGTTCATTGCGGACATGGCCGCCGGCTACCGCGTGGCGGATCTGGTGATCTGTCGCGCCGGTGCGCTGACGATCGCGGAACTCGCCGCAGCCGGCGTCGCGAGCATACTGGTGCCCTATCCGCATGCCGTCGACGATCATCAAACCGGCAATGCGCGCTTTCTGGCCGAGCACGGCGCCGCCATCCTGCTGCCACAACTGCCCGCCGATGATCGGCCGGAAAGCAGCCTGGAGGCGCGCCTCGCGACCTGGCTGATGGAGCTGCTGATCGAGCCCGCGCGTGCCCGTCTCGCGGCCATGGCGGACGCCGCGCGCCGACTGGCCCGGCCGGATGCGGCCGCCGCCGTGGCCGCTGGCTGTCGGGCGCTGGTGGAGGCGCAATGAAGCACAAGGTCAGGCACATCCATTTCGTCGGCATCGGCGGCGCCGGCATGAGCGGCATCGCCGAGGTCCTGCTCAACCAGTCCTTTGTGGTCAGCGGCTCGGACCTGGCCGCCAGCGCTGCCACGCGCCGGCTCGCGGCACTCGGCGCCCGCATCGCCATCGGCCACGAGGCCGCACAGGTGCAGGGCGCCGATGTCGTGGTCATTTCCAGCGCGGTCGGCCGCGACAACCCGGAAGTGCGCGCGGCGCGCCTGGCCGGCATTCCCATCGTGCCGCGCGCGACGATGCTCGCCGAACTGATGCGGCTGAAGCAGGGCATCGCGGTGGCCGGCACCCATGGCAAGACCACGACCACCAGCCTGATCGCGAGTGTGCTCGCCGAAGGCGGGCTGGACCCGACCTTCGTGATCGGCGGCCGTCTGAATGCCGCCGACGCCAACGCGCGCCTGGGTGCGGGCGAATTCCTGGTCGCCGAGACCGACGAATCGGACGCCTCCTTCCTGTTGCTGTCGCCGGTCATCAGTGTGGTCACCAACATCGACAAGGACCACATGGAAACCTATGGCCACGACTTCGCCCGCCTCAAACAGGCCTTCGTCGACTTTCTGCAGCGGCTGCCCTTCTATGGCGTCGCCGTGCTCTGCGAGGACGATGCCGCCGTGCGCGAGATCATGCCCATGGTCTCGAAGACCACGGTCCGCTACGGCCTGTCGCCCAGTGCGCAGATACGCGCCGAACACGTCCGGGCCGATGGCGCAGGCATGCGCTTCGATCTGGTGCGCGAGAACGGCACGCTCTCCCGCATGCCGGTGCGGCTGGCCATGCCGGGGGTGCACAACGTGCGCAACGCGCTCGCCGCAGCCGCCGTGGCCACCGAAGTGGGCGTCGGCGACGAGGCCATCGCCCGCGCATTGGCCGAATTCAGGGGTGTCGGCCGCCGCTTCCAGCAATACGGCGAGATCGCCATCCGCGGGGCCGACGGTGCCACCCTGGGCCACTACACGCTGGTGGATGACTACGGCCACCACCCGGCCGAGATGGCCGCGACGCTGGCGGCGGCACGCGGCGCATTTCCGGGCCGGCGCCTGATCCTGGCCTTCCAGCCGCATCGTTACACGCGCACGCGCGACTGCTTCGAGGACTTCGTCAGCGTGCTGTCGACCGCCGACGTGCTGCTGCTGACCGAGGTCTATGCCGCCGGCGAGACAGCGATCGTCGCTGCCGACGGCCGGGCGCTGGCGCGCGCGCTGCGTGTGGCGGGCAAACTCGAACCGCTGTTCGTCGAGGATATCGGCGAGCTTGGCGCGCGTCTGGCCGAGATCGTACGCGATGGCGATGTCGTGCTGACCATGGGTGCCGGCTCGATCGGCCAGCTCGCCGCGCAGCTGGGTGCGGCCACGTCGGTGTCTCCACCGCTGATCAGGACCGGGCCATGATGCGCGAAGATCTTTCCCGGCCTCTGCCCTTGCGCGGCACCCTGCGCCACGCCGAGCCCATGAGCCGGCATGTGAGCTGGCGTGCCGGCGGCTGCGCGCGCACCGCCTACGTCCCGGCCGATGCCGACGATCTGGCCACATTCGTCGCCCGCCAGCCGGCCGACGAGGCGCTGCTGTTCGTCGGCCTGGGTTCGAATCTGCTCGTGCGCGACGGCGGCTACGACGGCACGGTGGTCTTCCTGCACCCGTCGCTGTCACGCATCGACTGGCTGGCCGATCGTCGGGTGTTCGTCGAAGCCGGCGTGGCCGCTCCCAAGCTCGCGCGGCTGGCGGCGAACCACGGCCTCACCGGTGCGGAGTTCCTCGCCGGCATTCCGGGAACCATAGGCGGTGCGCTGACGATGAATGCCGGCTGCCACGGCGCCGAAACCTGGGGCATCGTCTCGGCGGTACGGACCCTGGATCGCGCCGGCAACACGCACACGCGCACGCCTGCCGACTTCGAGATCGGCTATCGCCATGTGCGCGGCAAGACGGCCGCGGAGGAGTGGTTCACCGGTGCCTGGTTCGCGCTCGCGGCCGGCGATGCGGCAGCCTCGCGCGCCCGCATCAAGGATCTGCTCGCGCGCCGTATCGCCAGCCAGCCGCTGTCGCGGCCGAATTGCGGCTCGGTGTTCCGCAACCCGCCGGGCGACCATGCCGCCCGGCTGATCGAGGCCTGCGGACTGAAGGGATTTTGCCTGGGAGGCGCCTGCGTTTCCACGAAGCATGCCAATTTCATCGTCAATGCCGAGGGCCGGGCCACGGCCGGCGACATCGAAGCGCTGATCGCGCACGTTGCCCGAACCGTGCTGGCGCGCCATGGCGTCGCGCTCGAGACGGAGGTACATATCGTCGGGAGGCCGGCATGATGGGCCCGAAAGAATTCGGCCGCGTCGCGGTCCTGATGGGAGGCAGCTCGGCCGAGCGCGACATTTCGCTGATGTCCGGCGGTGCGGTGCTGGCCGCACTGCGCTCGTCCGGGATCGACGCCATGGCCTTCGACCCGGCCGAGCGTTCGCTGTGTGAGTTGCCCGCCGAGGGTATCGCGCGTGCATTCATCGCGCTGCACGGCCGCGGCGGCGAAGACGGCAGCGTACAGGGCATGCTCGACGTGCTCGGGATCGCCTACACCGGCAGCGGCATTCTGGCCTCGGCGCTGGCGCTCGACAAGTGGCGTGCGAAACTGGTCTGGCAGGCGGCCGGTCTGTCTACCCCGGCCTGTCGCTTGCTCGAAGGCGGCATCGAGCCCGCGCAAATCGTCGCCGAGCTCGGCCTGCCGCTGTTCGTCAAGCCGGCGCGCGAGGGCTCGTCTCTGGGCGCAGCCCGTGTCGATACCGCGACCGAGCTGAGCACGGCGTATGCGGCCGCCGCCCGCCGTGATCGCCTGGTGCTCGTCGAGCGCTTCATCAGCGGCACCGAGGTGACCGTGCCGTTTCTGGCGGACAAGGCACTGCCGGTCGTGCGCATCGAGGCACCGGACGGGCTCTACGACTACCAGAACAAATATTTCTCGGACGCGACCCGCTATCACTGTCCCAGTGGTCTGCCGGACGAACTGGAAAAGACCTTGCAGTCGGTGACGCTGCAGGCCGCCCGCCTGCTGGGCTGTCGCGGATGGGGGCGGGCCGACCTGATCGTCGATGACGAGGGCGAAGCCTGGCTGCTCGAGATCAACACCGCGCCCGGTATGACCGGGCATTCGCTGGTACCGATGTCGGCCGCCGCGGCCGGCATCGATTTTCCTAGCCTGTGCCGCCTGATCCTGGAGACCGCCCGCCATGGCGATTGAAGCGCGACGCGCCGATCATCGCGCGCGCTACGCGGACCGCAGGGGCCGCAAGGGCTCGGCGGCGCGCACGGCCCGAGCCGGCGACACCGTGGGACTCTGGGACCGGCCTCAGGCGCTCAATCTGGCCGCCGACCTGCTCCATCTGGTCGGGCTCGCGGGCCTGGCCTGGGCCGTCGTGCTGGGCATGAGCCGGCTGCCTCTGGGCGTGCCACGGATGATCGTCGTCACCACCCCGGTCACGCACGTCACCGTCGAGCAGATCTCGTTCGCAGCGAAGCGCTCGATCACCGGCAACTATTTCAGCATGGATGTCGACGTGGTCCGGCAGGCGATGGAACGCCTGCCCTGGGTGCGACGTGCCGATGTGCGGCGCGTCTGGCCGGATCGCATCGAACTCGCGCTCGAGGAACATGTTCCGGTGGCGCGCTGGCGGCCGGCCGACGGTGCGGAAGCGCGTCTGGTCAATCGCTACGGCGAAGTATTCCAGGCGGCGTCCGACCTGAGGCTGCCCAGCTACTGGGGACCGGAGGGAACCGCCGAGCTGATCGTGCAGCGCGCACGCGATTTCGAACAGCGCCTGGCAGCACTCGGCTCACGCATCGATGCGATCACGCTGTCGCCGCGGCTGTCCTGGCAGATCCGCCTTGCCAATGGCACACGCATCGAACTGGGGCGCGACGATCGCAGCCAGCCCGAGCGCCTGGCGACGATGGTGAGGGTGCTGACGGACGATGCACTGGCACTGCCGGTCAAGGCCGTGACCATAGATCTGCGCTATCGCAACGGATTTGCACTGCGGCCGGCGCCCGGCGCGGACAAGGGAGCATGATGAGCAAGGACAACAAGGACCTGGTCGTCGGTTTGGACATCGGCACCAGCAAGGTCGCGGCCCTGGTCGCGCAATTGCTGCCGGACGGACGCATGGAACTGCGGGGACTGGGCTGCCATGAGTCGATCGGGCTGAAGAAGGGCGTGGTCGTCAATATCGATGCCACCGTGGATACCATCTCGCGCGTGATCCAGGAAGTCGAATTGATGGCCGACTGCAAGGTGGATGAGGTCTACACCGGCATCGCCGGCAGCCACATTCGCAGCTTCAACTCGCATGGCATGGTGGCCATCAAGGATCGCGAAGTCACGCTGGCCGATGTCCAGCGCGTCATGGAAGTCGCCCGGGCAATGCCGATTCCCGCGGACCAGCAGATCCTGCACGTGCTCGAGCAGGAATTCATCATCGACGGCCAGGATGGCGTCCGCGACCCGATCGGCATGAGCGGCGCGCGCCTCGAGGTCAAGGTGCACATCGTCACCGGCGCCGTGTCCGCGGCCCAGAACATCGTCAAATGCGTGCGCCGCTGCGGCCTGGAGGTCGCCGACCTGATCCTGCAACCGATCGCCTCGAGCCGTGCCGTGCTGTCCGAGGACGAGTGCGATCTGGGGGTCTGCCTCGTCGACATCGGTGGCGGCACCACCGATATCGCCATCTTCACGCAGGGCGCGATTCGCCACACCGCCGTCATCCCGATCGCCGGCGACCAGATCACCAACGACATCGCGATGGCCTTGCGTACTCCCACCCAGGATGCCGAGGACATCAAGCTGCGCCATGGCCTGACGCTCGCCGACCAAGCCGACAAGGACGACAGGTTCGACGTGCCCGGCATCGGCGACCGGCCACCGCGTCAGCTTTCGCGTCAGGCGCTGGCCGATGTGATCCAGCCGCGCGTCAGCGAGCTGTTCGAGCTGGTGCAGTCCGAGCTGCGTCGCAGCGGCTACGAGGAACTGTTGTCCTCGGGCGTGGTGCTGTGCGGTGGCTCCAGCGTGATGCCGGGAATGGTCGAACTGGCGGAGGAAATTTTCCATTTGCCGGTGCGCATCGGCGCGCCGCGCTATCGCGGCAACATCGCCGACGTCGTGCAGCACCCTCGTCACGCCACCGGCATGGGGCTGCTGCTGGAAGCCGCGGCCCAGCGCCGGCGCGGCGAAGCCAGACAGACACGCAACATGCAGCAGGTATGGGGGCGCATGCGTGCCTGGTTCGAACGCAATTTTTGACTACGAATTTCTGAATTGGCCTGATGCACGGCCTCGTGTGGTAACCCTAGACTTGATTGAAGGAGCAGACATGATCGACATCATCGAAAAGGAACCGGCCGGTACCATCATCAAGGTCATCGGCGTCGGCGGCGCCGGCGGCAACGCGGTCGACCACATGATTCGCGAAGGCGTGCAGGGCGTCGAGTTCATCAACGCCAATACCGATGCCCAGGCGCTCGCGCGCTCGGCCGCGCCGGTCAAGCTCCAGCTCGGGCAATCCGGCCTGGGCGCCGGGGCCAAACCGGAAGCGGGGCGTGCCGCTGCCGAGCTGGCGCGCGAGGCCATCGCCGCCGAACTGCGCGGTGCGCACATGGCCTTCATCACGGCCGGCATGGGCGGCGGCACCGGCACCGGGGCAGCGCCCATCGTCGCCGAGGTGGCGCGCGAGCTGGGCATCCTGACCGTGGCCGTGGTCACCAAGCCATTCGGATTCGAGATGAGCAAGCGCTTGCGCGCCGCGGAATCCGGCATCGAAGAGCTCGCCCGCAACGTCGATTCGCTGATCGTGATCCTGAACGAGAAGCTGATGGACGTTCTGGGCGACGACGTCAGCATGCCCGAGGCATTTCAGGCGGCCGACAACGTGCTGCGCAACGCGGTCGGCGGCATAGCAGAGATCATCAACGTGCCCGGACTGGTGAACGTGGACTTCGAAGACGTGCGCACCGTCATGGGCGAGATGGGGCGTGCGATGATGGGCTCGGCGCTGGCCCAGGGCGTGGACCGGGCGCGCGTCGCCGCCGAACAGGCCGTGGCCAGCCCGCTGCTCGAAGGCATCGAACTGTCCGGTGCCCGCGGCGTTCTGGTCAACATCACGGCATCGAGCAAGCTGCGCATGAAGGAAGTGCAGGAAGCCATGGACACGATCCGCGCCTTCGCCGCCGAAGACGCACACATCATTTTCGGCACCGTTTTCGATGAGGCCATGGAGGACGGCATGCGTGTCACCGTCGTCGCCACCGGCCTCGGACAGGCGCGCGCGGCAACCCGCCCGACCATGCAGATCATCCAGCGTACCGGCACCGACGACCTGAGCGGCGCCCCGAGCCCGGGGATCGATTTCAAACAGCTCGATGTACCCTCGGTGTTTCGCGGACGCGGCGTCGCCAGCACCCAGGTCGAAGCCATGCGCGCGAGCGGCGTGGACAATTTCGACATCCCCGCCTTCCTGCGCAAGCAGGCCGACTGACCCGCCATCCTCATCGGGACGACGGGGATCACGTGCCCGGCGGCTGGGCCGTCGGCCGCGGGGACACAAGGCGTGCCGATTCGAAACCGATCCGGGGCGGTGGACGTCTTCCTGCTTCGCCACGGCGAAACCACCGGCGGTGAGCGCCTGCGCGGCCGGCTCGACGATCCGCTCACAGAGACCGGCCGGGCGCAGATGGCCGCCAGCGCCCGGCGCGTGCTGCCCGTCGACGCCCTGCTGTCGTCACCGCGGCTGCGTTGTGCCGCATTCGCCGGCGACCTTGCCGAGCATGCCGGCATTCCGCTCGTGATCGATGCCCGGCTGCGCGAAATCGATTTCGGCGACTGGGAAGGACTGCCTACCGCCGAGCTCGCACGGACGGCACCGGCCGCGCTGCACGCCTTCTGGCGCGACCCCTACCGGCTGACGCCGCCCGGCGGCGAACCGATGACGGCCTTCGTCGGGCGCCTGCGTGCCTTCTGGCGAGACCTGGTCACGCAGGCGCCGGGCGCACGCGTGCTGATCATCGCGCATGGCGGCGTGATGCGCGTGCTGTGGGCGCACGCCATGGGGGCACGCGAAGACGACATCCTGCGTCGACCGGTCGCGCATGGCGCACTGTTCGGCTTGCGCGTCGTGGCCGGCACCGCCACCCCGATCCCGGGCATGAACCCGGGCTGAGGCCGGCGCGCCCGCATGCTTCAGAGGTCGAAGCCGGCGTCGACGCCAAGCAGCGTCATCAGGCCCAGCGCGGCGAAGACCGCGGCGGCGAAGGCTCGGATCGTCTTCATCGGCATCCGCTCCAGCAGCCTGTGCGCGGCGAACACGGCCGGAACATTGGCGATCATCATGCCCAGCGTGGTGCCCAGCACCACTGCTGCCGGCGCCGCATAACGGGCCGCCATTGCGACGGTCGCGAGTTGTGTCTTGTCGCCCATTTCCGCGAAAAAGAACGCGACCAGCGTCGTCCCGAACACGCCCAGGCGCTGCGGCGTTTCGGCCCCGTCCGCGTGCATCCGATCCGGGATCAATGCCCAGATCGCCATAGCCATGAACGACAAACCCAGCAGCCAGCGCAACCCAGCTCCGCCGATGGCCTCCTTGAACCAACTGCCCAGCGCTCCGGCGAGCCCGTGATTGACCAGGGTCGCAAGCAGAATGCCCAGGATGATCGGCACCGGCTTGCGGAAGCGGGCAGCGAGCACGAAAGCCAGCAGCTGCGTCTTGTCCCCGATCTCGGCGAGTGCGACGACACCGGTCGGGACGAGAAAAGATTCCATGGTCGTTGCAGCCCCCAATCATCGATGCGGTATCACGCTGCGAGGTGCACAGCCTAGCGGCGCGGCCAGCAGGGTCTCGCGCCGACCATGGCCGACACGGAAACGCAGCGAGAAGCTAGCGGTCAGCTACCAGTCGCGCGGCGGCAGAAAACTCTCGTACAACCGCGCCTCGGGTGTGCCCGGTTCCGGCCGCCAGTCGTAACGCCAGCTCACCTGCGGCGGCATCGACATCAGGATGGATTCGGTGCGCCCGCCGGACTGCAAGCCGAACAGCGTGCCCCGGTCCCAGACCAGATTGAATTCGACATAGCGACCGCGGCGAAACGCCTGAAAGGCGCGTTCGCGCTCGCCATAGGGCTGGCCGGCGCGCCGCTCGAGGATGGGCAGATAGGCCGCGAGGAAATGGTCACCGACGCTGCGCGTGAGCGCGAAGCAGCGCGCGAAGCCGCCGGCATCGAGGTCATCGAAGAAAATGCCGCCCACACCGCGCGCTTCCTGCCGGTGGGGCAGAAAGAAATAGCGGTCGCACCATGCCTTGTACTGGCGATGGGTGTCCTCCCCGAACGGGGCCAGCGCCTGTCGGCAACAGGCATGGAAATGGCGCACATCCTCTTCCCACGGATAGTAGGGGGTCAGATCCATGCCACCGCCAAACCACCAGACCGGTGGCGCTTGTCCCACGCCGGCGCAGAAAAAGCGGACGTTCATGTGTACGGTCGGGCAGTAGGGATTTTCCGGATGCAAGACCAGTGAAACCCCCATGGCCTCGAAGCCCCGGCCGCTGAGTTCCGGTCGGTGGGCGCTGGCGGACGGCGGCAGTCGGTCGCCATGGACATGTGAAAACGCCACACCTGCACGTTCGAACACGCGGCCACCTTCGAGCACGCAGCTGAGCCCACCACCGCCATCCGGGCGCGTCCAGGCGTCGCGCCGGAACGGTCGGCCGTCGAAGGCTTCGAGCCGATCGACGAGGGTGGTTTGCAGCCTGCCCAAGTAGTCGCGGACCGCGGTCGCGTCCACGTCGGCTGCGATACTCATGCGGTCGCTCAACGCTTGAGGGCGTGCTTGCCGATATCACGGCGACACTGCATGCCCGCGAAGCGGATACCATCGACGATCTCGTAGGCGCGGCGCTGCGCCTCGCGGATCGAATCGCCGAGTGCGGTGACGCACAGCACGCGACCGCCCGCCGTGGCCACACCGTCAGCGGTGCGCACGGTGCCGGCGTGGAACACATGGGCATCGTCCAGGCGCTCCGGCAGGCCGTCGATCACGTCCCCCTTGCGCACGACATCCGGATAGCCGGCCGCAGCCAGCACGACGCCCAGCGCCGCGCGCCGATCCCAGTCGACCTCGACCTCATCCAGACCGCCCTCGAGCGCCGCCTCGATCAGATCCACGAGATCGCTCTTCAGGCGCATCATGATGGGCTGGGTTTCCGGGTCACCCAGACGACAGTTGTATTCCAGCACGTGCAGCGAGCCGTCGGCGCCGATCATCAGGCCGGCATACAGAAAGCCGCTATAGGGTAGTCCGTCCTCGGCCATGCCCTGTATCGTCGGCTGGATCACCTCGCGCATGATGCGACCATGCAGGCCGGGGGTGATCACCGGCGCCGGCGAGTACGCACCCATGCCACCCGTGTTGGGTCCCAGGTCGCCATCACGCAGCCGCTTGTGATCCTGGCTGGTCGCGAGCGCCAGTGCATGCCGACCGTCGGCGAGCACGATGAAGCTGGCCTCCTCGCCCTGCAGAAAGGATTCGATCACCACCTGCGCGCCCGCATCGCCGAGCCGACGGTCGGTGAGCGCGGC
This sequence comes from Rhodocyclaceae bacterium, assembly GCA_022072095.1. Taxonomy (GTDB): domain Bacteria; phylum Pseudomonadota; class Gammaproteobacteria; order Burkholderiales; family Rhodocyclaceae; genus JAJVIJ01. The sequence continues at coordinate 522 of JAJVIJ010000007.1, read as the reverse complement.
ATCGATCGCGGCATGGGCTTCCGCCGCGTTCATCGCCACCGTCACCCCCTTGCCGGCGGCGAGACCGTCGGCCTTGACGACGATGGGCGCGCCTTCGCGTTCGACATGGGCATGCGCCGCGGCGGCCTCGGTAAAGGTCGCGAAGCGCGCGCTCGGGATACCGTGACGCTGCATGAATCGTTTCGCGAAATCCTTGGAGCTTTCCAGTTGCGCGGCCTTGCGCGTCGGCCCGAAGATGCGCAAGCCGTGCGCCCGGAACAAGTCCACGACACCGCTGGCAAGCGGGGCCTCGGGCCCGACCACGGTGAGATCGATCCGCTCCCGCTCGGCCAGCGCGATCAGTTCGGAAAGATCCTTGTGCGGATAATTCTCGATGCCGGGCTCGCTCGCCGTGCCGCCGTTGCCTGGCGCCACATAGATCTTGTGTACGCGCGGCGATTGCGCGAGCTTCCACGCCAGCGCGTGCTCGCGCCCGCCCGAACCGATGACCAGGATTTTCATGGTGGTGTCAGCGTTTGCCTA
>JAJVIJ010000067.1 GCA_022072095.1 Rhodocyclaceae bacterium | reverse complement strand
ATCCCATCTTGGCGATCTTCTGGAAGGCCTCGTCCGGGTGACGGCGGTCGATGTCGCACTTGCGGATGTATTCGCGGCCGATTTCCTGGTCGACGTAGCGTTCGACCATGTCGCGCCAGATGATTTGTTCTTCGCTCAGAAAGTTCATGATGTCTCCTCGGTGATGTTGTCGAAAACGCAAAAAAGGGAGCTGGCTTCGTGCCAATGGTACGACTCCTCGCACCCGCCGCAAAATGGCGCTCAATGCTTTGCCTATCGGTATTCTGAGGCTACTATAACTGCCACGAACCGGTCCCCTGCGCGCCAGGTTATTTGCAGGCGATACAGGAGCAAGGCCGGTCGAAACGATAACAAGCGCCATATCCGGCGAGGAGGGGATGTCATGAACCGCCAGGCAGCCGCTTGGTCGTGCTCGTTCGTGTTTGGCCTGACGATGTTTGCGCTGATGCCCGGCTCTGCCGATGCGCAGCCCTCGAAGTTGAAGCTCCGGGTCGCCGATGCCTTTCCAACCGGGCATTACATCGCCGAAAACTCGATACGCCATTTCATGGATCAGGTCACGCGCGCGACCGGAGGTGCCGTCGAGTTCGAGTATTACCCGGCCGAACAGCTCGGCAAGGCCAAGGACCTGCTTGCGCTGACGCTGTCGGGGGTAGCCGATATCGGCTATGTGGTGCCCTCGTATGTCTCCGACAAGATGCCGCTGTCGGCGGTGGCCGAGCTGCCGGGCTTGTTTCCCAACTCCTGTAGCGGTGCCGCAGCTTACTGGCGGCTGTCGCGCGATGGCGTCCTGGCGCAGAAGGAGTACGCGCCGAACGGTGTGCGCGTGCTGTTTTCCTTCGTGCTCGCCCCCTACCAGATTGCCACCAAGCAGAAATTCGGCAGCCTGCGCGAGGTCGAGGGCTTGAAGCTTCGGGCCATCGGTGCGGCTCAGGAGGTGACCTTGAAGAAGCTCAAGATCGTGCCGGTGCGCATGCCGTCGCCCGAGGTGCACGAATCGATGAGCCGGGGCACGATCGACGGCGCGATCTTTCCATATTCGAGCATGCTGAGCTACGACCTGCCGGTGAAGTACGTGACCGAGGGTGAGAATTTCGGCACCGCGGCCGGGCACTATCTGATCAGCGAGGCGCGCTGGAAGACCTTGCCGGCCAGTGTGCAGAAAGCGATGCAGGAAGCCGGGGAGGCCACGATTCGACACGGCTGTACGGCATTCGACAAGGACGTTCAGACCGCGATGGAAAAACTTCGCCAGAAAGGCGCGACCATCGTGACACTGCCCGCTGAAGATCGGCGCCTGATCGCCCAGACCCTGGCCACGGTCGCCAATGAATGGGCGGAAGGCGTCGATCGGCGCGGTAAGCCCGGCAGCGAAACGCTGAAGGCGTTTCGCGAGGCATTGTCGGCACCGTGACATCTCTCAACACATATGACAAGGAAAGTTCGATGCCCCAACGAACGGTTGTAGACGGATTTTTTTCCATCAGACGATGCGGACGCTGCCTGGGTTTGGCGCTCGCCGGAATCTGGATCGGTTCGGCCCAGGCGCAGGGCAAGCTCGTGCTGCGTGTGTCGGATCAGTTTCCGCCCGGGCATTTCGTTTCCGATTCCGCACGATTCTGGATGGCCGAGGTCGAGAAGCAGTTAGGCGGAAACATCAAGTTCGAGTACTACCCGAACGAGCAATTGGGCAAGGCCCGCGATCAACCGTCGCTGCTCCAGTCCGGTGTGGTCGATATCAGCGTCATCGTTCCGTCCTATGTGTCGGACAAGATGCCGTATTCGGCCGCGGCCGAACTGCCGGGCATGATCAGCCCGAAAAGCTCGTGCATCGGCGCGCTCGCCTATTCCAGGCAGTCCCGCGAAGGTTTCTTTGCGAAGAACGACTATGAGCCAAATGGTGTGCGCATGCTCTGGGCGTTCGCCTACCCGCCCTATCAGATCAATCTGCTGAAAAAGCGCCTGACGGCCATCAAGGATGTCGAGGGCTTGAAGGTGCGCGTCATCGGCAGTGGCATGGACCAGTTGTTGCGGGATCTGAAGGCCGTGCCGGTGCGCATTCCGTTACCCGATCTGTTCGAATCCGCCTCGCGCGGTACGGTCGATGGCCTGATGTTTACCTATGCCGGCGTGTATGCGTACAAGCTCGACAGCTTGGTGAAGTCCGTGACCAAGGGTGGCAATTTCGGTACTGCCGTCGGCGGCTACGCGGTCGGCGAGAAGCGGTGGAAGGAACTGCCCGCCGACGTGCGCAAGGCGCTGGTCGAAGCCGGCGAGCGGGCGACCCGACACCTGTGTGCCAGGATGGATCGTGATGAAATCGAGGCCGAAAAAAAGCTCATTGCGCAGGGGGTCACATTCATGACACCGAGTGCCGCCGAGCAACAGGAGCTTGACCGCATCTTTGGCACCACTGTCTCCGAGTGGGCGACGATGATGGACAAGCGCGGCAAACTCGGCACCGACGCCGTCCGCGCCTTCAAGGCTGCGGTCGCCGGCCAGTGAGCGCCGACCGGGCCGGTCGGCCTGGGTGCGTGCTGACCGTGTGGGACGTCAGGAACGGTGCCACCGGCAAGGAGGGGCGGCCAGGACATGTGTACTGGATGGCATTACCGTCGTCGATCCGTCGGCGAACGTGGCTGGCCCGTATTGCACGCAGATTCTCGGCGATCTCGGTGCCACCGTGATCAAGGTCGAACGTCCTGGCGTGGGCGACGATTCGCGGCACTGGCGGCCACCGGAATGGCGCGATCAGTCGGTCGGTTTCCTGGCGACCAACCGCAACAAGCGCAGCATCGCGGTCGATCTCGATCGACCGGAGGGTCAGGACATCGTCCGTCGCCTGGCCTGCTCGGCCGATGTCTTCGTGCATTCAATGAAACCGGGCAGCATGGAGGCGCGCGGCCTGGGGTTCGAGGCGCTAATCGAGCAAAATCCCAAGCTGGTCTACTGCGCGATCAGCGGTTTCGGCGAGCGCCCGCCGTGGGCGTCGCGCCCGGGTTACGACCCGGTCGTGCAGGCCTGTTCCGGAATCATGAGTGTCACCGGCCACGCCGAAACCGGACCGGCGCGATGTGGCGTGCCGGTCATCGACATGGGCACCGGTATCTGGGCCGCGCTCGGCGTGCTGGCCGCGCTGCTGAAGCGGGCGCGCACCGGCCGCGGCCTGCGTGTGCAGGCGAGCCTGATGGACACCGGCCTCGCGTGGATGGCCATGCACCTGCTGGGCGTGCTCGCGGGTGGCAAGACGCCGGGGCGCATGGGTTCGGGCGTCGATATCGTCGTGCCCCACCAGGGGTTTCCTGCCGCCGATGGCTGGGTGCTGATCGCCGCTCCGAACGACCGCCTGTTCGGGCGCGTATGCGAGGTGCTGGGTACGCCGGAGTTCGCCCAGGATCCGCGTTTCTCGACCAATGCGGCGCGCGTCACCCATCGGGAAGAGTTGATCGCGCTGATGTCGGCGCGCACCGCGGTACGCACAGTCGCCGAATTGCTCGCCGCACTGGAGCGCGCTGGCGTCGCTAGTGCGCCGATCCGCGATGCGCGCGCGGTCGCCGGCGATGCCTATCTCGATCATGCCGGCATGTTCGTGCGCGAGTTTGCCGCAGATCTGGGCGAGTTGCCGCTGATCAACTTCCCGCTCGTGGTCGATGGCGAGCGCGCGCAGACGATGCAGCCGCCGCCGGCCCTGGGTGCGCACACCGATGACATTCTTGCTGCGCTGGGATATCAGCCTGGCGAAATCTCGAACCTGCGTGCGCAGGGTTTGGTGGGGTGAACCGGATCGATGTCGTCGCCGATGTCGGTTCGGCATCCGCATCGCGGCATCGTCACGGATCGCTGATGACTTATCCATATCGATGAGGAGACTGCTGTGCCCAAGAACCACACATCGTTGATCGCCAAGTCCCTGTCCAGCCTGGCCGTCGCGGCTGGTCTCGTCGCCACGGCCGCCGACGCGCAGGAAAAAGTCGTGCTGCGGGTGGCCGACTCCTTCCCGGTTTCCGGGCACTGGATGGTCGACAACGCCACCCGCTACTGGATGGATGCGGTGACGAAGGCGACCGGGGGACAGGTCACGTTCGAGTACTACCCGTCCGAACAGCTAGGCAAGGCCAAGGACATGCTGGCGCTGACGCAGTCCGGCGTGACCGATATCGCCTACGTGGCGCCGTCGTTCATCGCCGACAACAAGATGCCCTTGTCCGCCGTCGCCGAATTGCCAGGGACGTTTTCGGGTTCGTGTCAGGGAACGCTGCCTTATTTCCGCCTGTCGCGCACTGGCATTCTGGCCGACAAGGATTTCGCGCCGAACGGGGTTCGCCTGCTGTGGTCGGCGGTCATGCCGCCCTACCAGGTCATCACCAGCAAGAAAAAATTCGAATCGCTCAAGGATCTGGAGGGCATGAAGCTGCGCACCGCCGGCGGTGCACTGGACCTGACCGCGCGCAAGCTCAAGGCGGTGCCGGTCCGGCTCGCGACGCCGGAGATTTTCGAGGCGCTGTCACGCGGCACCATCGACGGCATGATCTATCCGTTCTCCAGCATCATCCCTTACAAGCTCGACAGCCTGGTGCGCTATGCGACCGCCGATGAAAGCCTGGGCGCGATCGCGGCCAACTACGTCATCAGCGAACAGCGCTTCAGGAAGCTGCCCGCGAACGTGCAGAAAGCGATGCTGGACATAGGCGAGGAGGCCACGCGCAGAGTTTGCGCGGCACTGGATCGCGACCTGCAAAAGGACATCGAAAAGCTGCGCCAGCAGGGGCTCTCGATCGTGCAGTTCTCGGCCGCGGACAAGAAGGCCTTGCAGGCCGTGCTGCTCGCGGTGCAAACGGAATGGGCCGAAGGTCTGGACCAACGCGGAAAGCCAGGTAGCGAGGTGTTGAAGGCCTACCGTGCGGCGGTGGCAGCGCCGCAGTAGTGAGCAGCCTGTGAGCTGACACGGCTATCGATCCGAGCCGCCGCGGCCCGAAAAAAACCGGCGGCTCGATTTCAGCCTGCGGCCGGCGGGGTGCGCCGGCCGCAGGGCTAGGCGTAGCTGAATCCGGATGTCCGGCAGTAGTAATGCATGCCGGAATCCTGCGCTATCAGGAAACGGGTCAGCTTGCTGCCCTTGTTGTGGTGAGAATGCACCTGTCCAGGCGGCGTGACGAGGGCGGCGAGATCGACCCAGTCGTGGCGCTTGCCGTCGATCATGCTGTAGCACTGCTCGGATTCCAGCACCAGCGTCAGTGCGACGGCGTTGTGACGGTGCGGCCGCTGGTCGTTGCCCGGAACGAGCGAGTTCAGCGCGAACATCAGCGTAGGGAAGGGCAGACGGCGTTTCTCGACGAAGGTTTGGCTCGAAAAGATGAATGCGCCGTTGCCGTTGCTGGCGGCGCCCTTGCGTGCCTCCTCGTCCTGCGTGAGCTTCAGATTGCGGTCGATGTCCTCGGCGAGATAATGAACGGGCAGGATCGAACCGTGGCCCGGCCGGGGCGGTTCCACGTTCTCCAGCGACAGCAAGGGTTCGTTGGTCACCACCCAGAGCAGGCTATCCGCATCCCCGGCATGGTGCTCGGTTTCGCCGCCGCCGGGCAGACAAAACACGTCTCCCGTCGTCCAGTGAATGCAATCCTCACGCTGGCAGGTTCGGCCGCTGCCGCGAATGACGTAATAGACTTCGGCGCTGGACTTGAACCGCGCGGCCAGCGACTCGCCGGCGCGGATCCTGGCGTAGCGCGCCAGCATGAGTGGCGTGGTCGCCGGATAGTCGGCACCGAACGGGTAATCCAGCACGATGAACCCGGTCGGGCAATCCGGATCCAGTGCCTGCGCCCTCTCCGCCATGAACACATGGGCGGGGAATTCCTTTTGGGCGCCGACGTAGTAATTGTCGCGCGGCAGAAACGCGGCCCGTCGCGTATAGGCGGTCTGGGCGCGGCGTTCGCCGCCGTCCCGGGCGAGTTGCTGTGGCTGCATGAATGGTCTCCTGTCGAGGTTTCGTGACCGGGCCTTGTAGTCGTTGTCAGCCCGTATTGATCAAGCCGCTCGATTGTTGGCAGACCCGGCCTGCATGTCAATCGGACCGGCTACGAAAGGCCCGGCTCGGACTAGGGCGAGGTCTCTGCGGCGCGGCCAGAGCACTTGTCCAGCGATATCGAATGCGAATCCTCCAGCGGCTGCGTGGCAACAAGACGCCCACGACGTTTCGCGGCCGGCCGGGGGGGTTGTCATGGTCCCGTCATCGTCGTGTAACGATGCGCTGCCCACACTAACCGCGGTATCGGTCCCGGTATGCGGTCGAAGGCGAACAAGAAGGGCAGGTGGGCACCATGCGCAGCATCAGCTACCAGGAACTGCTGGACGTCGAGGCGCGGGCCGAAGCCCGGCGCCGCCGCCCCGCACGCCTGCTGCTGACCTTCCTCGCCGTCTTCTTTGCGCTGCAATACGCATGGGAAATGAGTAGGGGCGGCGCCATCGAGCGTCTGGTCATCGAGCGGGCGACCGTCGCGCCCGCGGCCTGGATCATCGATCGCGTGTGGCCGGAGCAGGCCGTGCGCGCCGACGGCCACCGCCTGGTATCGCCCCATGGCCGACTCAGCGTACTCAACGGCTGCGAGGGGCTGGAGACCTTGTTTCTGCTGGTCGCCGGGCTGATGGCCTACCCCTTCACCTGGCGCACGCGCCTCACCGGCCTGGTGCTCGGTGCGCTGTTGGTCCATGCCCTGAATCAGGGCCGGCTGCTGCTGCTCTGGCATACCTTCCGGCACGACCGCACGCTGTTCGGGCTGCTGCACGGCACCGTGCTGCCGCTGGCCATGGTGGCGGGCTGCCTGCTGGGCTTCCTGTGGTTCGCCGCGCGCCATGGCGCCCGCACAGCGTGAGTCGGGCGGAGGCACGCTGAGCGGGGTCGCGCTGCGCCTGCTTGTGGGCCTGCCCCTGCTGATTGCACTTGCCGAAGCCTTCGGCTGGCACTACGCCGAGCTTTGGCTACCCTGGTATCGCACGGTGCTCGACCTCGTGGTGCACGACTACAGCGTGAGCAGCCTGGGGCTGAGCTGGCAGAAGGGGCAATACCTGATCGCCGGCGAATTCGTCAGCGAGCGGCTGCTGCTCATGCGTGGGCAAGTATTGCCGCCCGGCGCCGCCCTCAGCGCATCGACGCTGATGGCGCACGCCCTCAAGCATCCCTTGATCCTGGCGGCCGCCGCGCTCGCCTGGCCGGGCCTGAGCTGGCGCGGTCGCGGACTGCGCCTGCTGCTCTCGTTGCCATGTCTGGCGCTGCTGGAGACGCTGGACGTGCCGCTGGTGCTGGCCAGCGCGGTGCGCGACATGGTGTCCTGGACGAGCTCACCTGCTGGAGACGCCGCCTCGCAGCTGACGGACTGGACAGCGGTGCTGGACGGCGGCGGCCGCATGGCGCTGGGTCTGGCCGCCGCACTCGTCGCGGCGGGCCTGCACGGTCGGCTCGAGCGCCTCATTCACGCGGAGGGGAAGGCAAAGCCCTGACCGGCCTGCGGCGCGCCATGGGGCCGTACCGGTCGCCACCCTGGGTATGACGTCGACAAAAACGAACATATTGTTGTCATGATCACGCGCTAAGGTCGGTCTGCGTATCGACAGAAATCGGCCTTGAGGCCGGCGCATGCAACCAGGGAGGTCGCCATGAGTCGCCGCCACGCAGTGCTGCTCGCTTGTCTGGCCCTTGCCACCGCGCTCGCGCGCGCCGACCCGGACAGCGCCCGCGCCATGGGCCTGAAATGGCTGGTACAGACGCAAAAGGGCGACGGTTCGTTCGGCGGCCCGCAGGGGCTGGATGTCCAGGCCACCGCCGCCGCAGTGGAAGCGATGCTGGCCGGCGGCATGACGAAATCGCCGCAACTGGGACGCGCGCTGTCCTGGCTGGCCAATGCGCCGGGCAGCAGCGTCGATGCCCGCGCCTGGCAGGCGGCTGCGCTCGCGGCTGCCGGCCGTGACGCCAAGACCCTCGCCGGCATCCTCCGCGACGAGCGCAACGGCATCACGATGGTGAACGGCAACTTCTCCAGTGGCATGGCCCTGTGGGGACCGTTTCCCGGCTATGCATCGAGCTTCCCCGACACGGCCCTGGCCTGGGGTGCACTGCGTAGTGCCGGCGTCTCCTACACCAACGACACCACCGAGCTGACAGTAACGGTCCTCTGCCATACCCTGCCGCACCAACTGACGGCTGCCCCGTGGAGCGGCGCTTGGCCCTACGCCTTGTCCCAGAACGGGCAGCCTGTCCACGCTCAGAACGCTTCCCTGGCGGCTACCGCCCTGACCCTCTACGAACTCAAGAAGCAGCGGCAGGCCGGCCGCTTCTTCGGCGGCTCCGCCTGCTCCAAGGCTTCCCCCGCTGACATCGACAGCGCCATCGCCAGCGCGAAGGCCTGGCTCATCGCCCAGGCCAATGGCGACGGCGGCTTCGCCGAACGCAATCCGCAGAGTGCAGCGCTGGAAGCCTCCAGTCCCTCGGCCTCTGCCCTGGCCGTACGGGCCCTGGCGCTGTTCGCCGCCGAAGGCGATGCCGCGGCCACCACGGCGGTCGCCAATGCCCGCAACTGGCTGGCCGCCCAGCAGAACCCGGATGGCAGTTGGCGGGGTGACCCCTTCGTCACGGCGCGGGCGTTATCAGCGCTTCCCGCCGCCGTGGGCACCCAGCTCACCGATGCCGACAACGACGGCCTGCCCGATGTGGTCGAGCAGCAACTGGGCACGCTGGCCACGGTCGCGGATGCTCAGGGCGCGCTGGCCAACGACGCCAATGCCCGGCGCGGCATCACCGCGACCGCGTTCGCCGCCGAGGGCACGCTGGGTCAGCCCTTCGCCTACACGCTGGGTGCCGGCGGCGGTTCCGGCCCGTACAGCTATACCGTCGGCGGTGGCGTGCTGCCACCGGGGCTGAGCCTGGCTGCGAACGGCCAGATCGGCGGCACGCCCACCGGTGTCGGCAGCTACGCCTTCGATTACCAGATCACCGACGCCGGCGGCGCCACCACGCTGGTCATCGGTCGCATCGACATCGCCCCATTGCCCGAACCCGCGGCCAATGACGAAGAAGTGCCGATTCCAGCCTGGGCACAGCTTGCACTGGGCGGCGCGCTGCTCGCTTCGCTGCTCGTGGGGCCGCGCCGGCGGGTAAGCGGCTGACGAGCCTCGCGGCCGGCGCGATCGTGCCGACCAGCGCCCGATTTCCAAGCCATGCCACGCCCCACGCCATCCCGCGCCATCCACTGACGAGGCTCCCATGCGCCGCCTGTTCCCGACACCCGTCTTAGCCATCGGCCCTCTGATCGTCGCCCTGCTCTGGGCGGGGCCTGTCCGAGCTGCGCCCGATGCGAGGCCGGTGTCGGTACCGGTCGAAGCCTTGCAAGCGGTCCGGGACGCCCAGCAGCGCCATGACGACCGTCTGGCGCAGAGCCTGGAACGCCATTTGTCGCAAGTGCGCGCGCTGGCACGGCGCGCCGAGACCTCCGCCGAGCCGGACCTCGCCAGCCGCCATGCCGAAGCCGCCGCCAAGCGCCAGGAGATGCGCGTGTTGCGCGGCGAGGCACTGGGTCGTCTCGACGCCGCGCTGCAAGTCGCGGCCGCTCGCGGCGACGCCGAGGCCGTCAGTCAGGGACGGGCGCTGCGCCAACGCCTCGCGGCCCGCTTCGCCGTGCTCGACAGCGACCTGCACGCGCTGGCACAGGCCGACCGCAACACACTCGGTCCGCGCGCCCGGCGCGTGGCCGATCGTCTTGCCGCCTGGGAGGCGGCGCGACCGCTGGCGCCGCTGCCCGCGCCCAACTGGAAGCTGGCCGAACCGCAGCCGGTGACCGAGCTGCCGGCCGCGTCCGAGCCGCCCCGCTTCGTCGGCGACACGCTGTGGCTGCTGCGTCACCAATTCGCCGACGCCGGCGGCCACATGCGTGTCGCACTCAAGCCGACCCCGACCGAAGCCGGCGCCTGTGGCTACACCGCCGCCGATCTGGCCGATACCCCGGAAGCCCCCAAGAGCCACGCCGACATCCAGGCGCTCGCCAAGGAGCTGGACTACCACCCGGTACGCCTTTTCGAGTGGGTCAACCAGAACGTCGCCTTCGAGCCCTATTTCGGCTCACTGAAAGGTGGCCTGGCCACGCTGTCGGCCCGCGCCGGCGGCGCTACCGACCAGGCCAGCCTGCTGGTCGCGCTGCTGCGTGCCGCCAACATCCCGGCCCGCTACGTGCGCGGCACCGTCCTGGTCCTCGACCCGGCCCCCAAAGGTGCCGACGGCCGCGGGCCGCGCTGGATCGGTGCCAAGACCTACCGGGCCGCGGCCGACATTCTCGCCAACAACGGCAATCCGGCCGCCATGTACGGCAGCGCCTACGTCGGGCTGGCCCATGTCTGGGTCGAAGCCTGCCTGCCCTATGCCGCCTACCGCGGCGCCGCCGTGGATGACTCCGGCCACCGCTGGGTGCCGCTCGACCCATCGTTCAAGGATCACCGCTACCAGGCAGGCATCCCGGTCGACGCCGGCTTCGACTTCGACTATGCCGGCTGGCTGGCGAGCCGTCTCGATGCTCAGGGGCGTTATCGCCTGCCCCAGGAGAGCTTCGCCGACCAGGCCGTCGCGCACGCCCGCACCAAGGCCCCTCACTACGCCAACAACAGCCTCGAGGACATCCCCTACCGAAGCGAGATCAAGCGCAGCCGTTTCGACATCCTGCCCATCGTGCCGCCCTACGAAGTGCTGCAATACGACAGCTGGAGCGGCGTGGCCGGCGAATCGGCGGAAACCGCCACTCTCCCCGACCGCCACCGCTACCGCCTGCAAGTCACGGTAAGGAACAAGAGCGGCACCAATCCGGAAAACTACGCCGGCAACATCCTCGCCCGGAAGACACTCGATCTGTCCGCGCTGGCCACGGCCCGGCTGACGCTCGCCTTCCGTGGCGCCACCGCCGGCGACCAGAGTGCCTATGACACCTGGCTCAATGGCGTGGACCCCGGCGCGGCCCCCACCTGTGCTGCCAGCGTCAACGTCGTGCCGGTGCTGCGCCTCGAAGGCGTCGAACAGACCAGCGAAACCGGCAGCGGCAGCACCACCCTGTGCCCGTCGGACAACGTCCTCCAGCTCAAGGTCACGGTGGCCGAACTGCCCGGCAACGGCGGCGTCGTCAGCTCGGTCAATTACGCCAACATCGCCGCCGCCAACCTGCACGCGCTGCATGCCTACGCCTGGCACACCTCGGACGCCTACCTCGCCAAGCGCAGCGAGCAACTGCTGGCGGCAGTGCAGGCCAACCCCGACGCCAACGCATCGGAAGCCGCCCGCGACGCCATCGAAGGCGAATTTCTCAACCTCGTCGCCGCCCGCTACAGTCGCCACGCCGCCGATGCCATGCGCGTGGCCGGCGGCCTGTTCGGCGAATCCGGCACCAGCGGCATCAGTCTCGGGCTGACCTCCGGCCAGGTCAAGGTGAACTATCTCTTCGACCTGCCCTATGGCCTGTTTCGCAAGGGCTTCCTGATCGACTGGCCGGGCGGCCTGGTCACCAGCACCCGGCTCGACGGCACGACCGGCGACCGGCGCGCCTTCAAGCTCGCCGGCTTTGCCGGTTCCGCCTATGAAGCCTACGTCTGGCAGGAGAACGCCAACCTCGATGCCGTTTCCACCACCCGCGGTCTGCAATTCGCCGCCGAGCAGGGTGTGGAAATCCTGCAGATCAACAGCGCCAGCGACTGGGCGGCGCAGAAAGCCAAGCTCACCAGCAACACCGACCCCGGCCTGAACTACTCGGCCAGCCATGTCGCCCAGATCGAGAGCCAGTACGTCAACCAGGGTTTCAAGCTCACCATCCCGCGCCGCCTGATCCAATATCCGGACGCCAGCGGCTGGCGGGGCGCCACCTTCTATGCAGAAAAGCTCACCAGCGGTGCCTCGCTCGCGGCCTTTCCCATCAACGGCTACAGCGGCGGCGTGACCGTCGAAGCGGGGGAGGGAGGGCAATCGGGCGCAGGGGAAGCGGGAGGGGGGTACACCGGCAGTCAGAGCGCCATCGGCGGGAGCTACGACGCGGGCCTCGGCACGGGCATCGTCGCCGAAGCCACGGCCCCCACCTTCGCCCAGCAGTCCGGCATCAACTCCACGCAGAGCGCCAACGGCGTCAGCAGCGGCAGCACGGTTTCCGGCGATCCGGTCAACATGGTCACCGGCAACCTGATCCACAGCGAGCGCGACATCGCCATCAAAGGGCGGGGCGGTTTGCCCATCGTCTTCGAGCGCTGGTACAACAGCCGGAACCCCCAGGACGGCCCGCTGGGCTTTGGCTGGACCCACAGCTTCAACCACGTCCTGCGTTTCTACGGCGTCGAGGGTGGGCAGGCCAAGCTCGGCTGGAGCGACGGCACCGGCGGCGAGCGCTACTTCGCCACCGCCAACCATGTCAGTGGCCACATCAGCGTCGGCGCGACCTTCTCCGCTTCCGCCGGTGTCTACGCCACGCTCGAGCGTCTGGCCGACGGCCAATACCGCATCAGCGAACGCTCGGGGATGAAATACCTCTTCGAATCGGTCAATGGCGGCGCCACCGACAGCGGCCTGAAAGCGCGGCTGCTCTCGATCACCGACCGCAACGGCAACGCGCTGAGCCTTTCCTACGCACCGATAACCGGCTGCCCCGGCAGCTGGGTCTGCAAGGTCAGCGACAGCCTCGGCCGCGCGCTGACCTTCGGCTACACCGCCAACCGCATCAGCCAGATCAGCGACTGGAGCGGCCGCAGCTGGCAATACAGTTACGACGGCAACGGCGACCTCACCCGCTTCAGGAACCCGCTCGCCGTCGCCGGCAGCCAGCCTGCGGTCAGCTACCAGTACCACACCGCAGCGGATGGAGCCAGGCTCGCCCACACCCTGAAGCAGTACCAGCTCCCGCGCGGCAACGGCATGCGCTTCGCCTACTACCAGAACGGCCGCGTCTTCCGCCACACCCCGTTCGGCGCCGACGGCGCGCTCAAGGAGGACCACGCCACCACCTTTGCCTGGAGCGAATTCCGCCGCGAAGCGCGGCAGATCGACGCCCTGGGCCATGCGCGCACCTTCCTGTTCGACGCCCACGGCAACCCGCTCGCCATCACCGACGAGGCTGGCGCCGAAACCCGCTACAGCTACGACCCCGCCGCCGGCCGCACCCACCTGCGGCTCACCCGCACCGATCCGCTGGGGATGCTGACCCAGTACGCCTACGACAGCCAGGGCAACCTCACCGACCTCACGCTGCCCTCCGGGCGCACGCTGCAAACCCTTGACCACACCGCCTACGGCCAGCCCAAACGGCTCAAGGACGCCGACGGCAACTGGACCCTCAACCGCTTCGACGCCCAGGGCCGGCTCACCGACGTCATCCGTGTGAAGAATGGCGTTACCCCCGTCGCCAACACCAAACCCGCCAACGCTGACATCCTCGCCTGGACGCAATACCAGAGCGACAGCGTCGGCAACCCGGTCAAGACCCGGCGCCTGCGCGACTGGACCAGCGCCATGCTCGGCGACCCCACCAGCGGCGTCGGCCCCAGCCTGGAAACCACCTGGGACGCCAGCCAACTGAACATCACCGGCCTCACCCGCCGCGGCGACCTCGACGGCACCCCGGCCAGCCTGGAAGTCGAGACCACCAGCGACTTTGCGCACGACAGCCTCGGCCGCACCACGCGCGGCCCGGATGGCGCCTGGTACCCCGCCGACTTCCAGTACGACCCCCTCGACCGTCCCGTCAAGACCGCCGACGGCCGTGGCCATCTGTGGGACACCGTCTTTGATGTCAACGGCAACCCGATCGCCGCCGGCCTCACCCTCGACGGCGCCTACCTCGACGGCCACTACGCCACCTGGGACGAACTCGATCGCCTCGAACGCCGCGTCGACTACGCCGGCCACGCCACCCTGACCCAGTACGACCCGCTCGGCCGCGTCAGCCAGGTGACCGAAGCCGACGGCTACACCCTTGCCTTCGACCGCGACCCGCTGGGAAGAGTCACCGGCGCCTACGACCAGGAAGGCCACCGCGTCAGCCTCACGCTGGATGCCGACGGAAGACCGAGAAGCAGCACCGACCCCAACAACCTCACCACCGCCTACGAGTACTACCACGCCACTCAGGACGGCCGGTTGAAGAAGACCACGCTGCCCAAGGTCACGGGCCAGTCTCAGGGCCGTGCCGTCGAGATCGCCGCCTACGACGGCCAAGGCCGCCCCACACGGATCAACAGCATCGCCGCCGACGGCAGCGTAAGAGATACATACCGCTTTTACGACGAACTCGGCCGCCTGACGCGCGAGGTCGGCCCGCCGGTCTCGGCCACCGACACCAACCGCCCGGTCACCTGCGTCGTCTACACCCCGCTCGGCGACGTCAAGGAGATCTGGGCCGGCCGTACCACCGACACCACCAGCAAGACCTGCAACCTCGACGGCATCGACATCAAGAAACAGCTCAGCCGCACCCACGACGACTTCGGCCGCAAGCTGACCGAGACCGACGCCCTGGGCAACACCTGGACATGGACCTGGAACGTCCACCACGAACGGGTCTCCAGCCAGACCCCGGTGCAGGCCCAGGCCGGGCAGAGCACGACCTACACCTACGGCGCCCAAGGCAACCCCGGCGAAACCCAGGGCCTGCTCAAAACCCGCAGCGTGCCCGGGGCGCAGACGGTGACCACCACTCGCAACCCGCTGGGTCAGGCCACAAGGGTGGAGACCAAGAACGGCGCCGGCAATCTCATCGTCGCCTACGACTACGGCTATGACGCAGCCCATCGGCTGCAAACCGTCACCGACTCGAGAGGCAACAAGACCCTCACCTACACCTGGACCCCCGGCGGGCGTCTGGCGCAGCTGCAGGACGCCGACGGCCACGTCGCCAGCTTCGCCTACGACGCCACCGGGCGGCTCGCCACGATCACCGCCCCCAACGGCGAGAACGTCAGTTTCGTCTGGGACGCCGGCGGCCGCTTGATCGAGCAGCGGCTGCACTCGGGACAACGCACCACCCAGAGCTGGTTCGAGGACGGCGGCCTGAAGGAGAAGAAGACCCTCGTCAACACCAGCACACTGTCCAGCCACCTCTACAGCCTGGACCCGCAGGGAAGACGCGCCGGCCACGCGGAAACCATCGGCGGCACGACCAAGACCTGGAACTACCTGTACGACCAGCTCGACCGCCTGACCAGCGCCCATGACGGCACGGCCGAGACCTACGCCTACGACATCTGGGGCAACCGCAGGAGCAAGACCAAAGGCGCAACGACCACCGCCTACCTGTACGACGCCGCCCACCGGCTCAGCGAGATCCGCAGCGGCAGCGACACGGGCGCCCTGATCGGCGCCGCAGTGCACGACGCCGACGGGCACCTGAGCAAGCTGTGCGAAGGCGGCACCGTCAGCAAGACGACGACCGACTGCACTGCCACCGGCACCGGATCAACCACGCTCCAATTGGTGTGGAACGCGCTCGATCACCTGCAAACGGCGACCCGCAGCGGAACCGGCGCGGTCACGGAAAGCTACGCCTACGACGACCAGGGCCGACGCATCCAAAAGACCAGCGGCGCCACCACCACCCACTGGCTCTACGACGGCGATGCCCTTCACGCCGAGTGGGCCGGCACCATGAGCGGTCTGCCCAGTGCCGTCTACGCCCACGGCGGCCTCGACCAGCCGCTGCTGAGACTGACCGGCACCACCCACACACCCGCCGCCACCCAGAGCGCCTACCTGCAGGATGGCCTGGGCTCGGTCATCGGTCTGGCCAACGCAAGCGGCACGCTCACGGCCAGCCAGCGCTTCGATGCGTGGGGCAACCGGACCGCCTCGACCGGCACCATCCCGCAGTACGGCTACACCGGACGGGAGCCCGATGCCACCGGCCTCGTCTTCTACAGAGCCCGCTATTACCACCCCGGCATCGCACGATTCGCATCAAGAGACCCGATGGGGATGGTCGATGCCGTATCGCCGTATGCGTATGTGGCCAACAATCCGGTCAACTACGTCGATCCGACCGGGGAGTTTCTGGACGTAATCGCCGACATCGGCTTCATTGCCTACGACCTCGGCGTGCTGGGTTATGACCTGTACAAGACCGGCGGTCAGAACCTCGGCGTGCATGCCACGGCGCTGGCGCTCGATGTCGGCGGCGCGGTGCTGCCCTTCGTCACCGGGGCGGGCCAGGCCTACCGCGCCGGCAACACACTGGTGGACGTGGCCCGTCAGGCCGATAATGCTGTCCCTCGGGTCGGAACGGCTCAAACGAGGGGGACGAAGGTGCATACGGAGTTCAATAATCTTGCCGACTCGGGTGCCGCTGGCAGAAATGTCGTGGGGGAACGGGCGTATGTGAATAAGGAATACCGAGAAGGCGAGTATCGTCCGCCAAGCAGTTCCAACCCCGATGCCATTGTCGGCAACCCAGCAAATCCCACCGCCGTCTTCGACCTCAAGACGGGCAAGTCCGGCATCTCCAATTCGCAGATGGCGAAGTACGAGCGCAATCTCCCAGATAACACACCAGTCTATACGGTGACGCCCAACGGCCACAATGCGCCACGGCCGCAGAGCATGGCGGGCATGGGTGCTGTGCTGAACACGGGCTCTCTGCTGGGAGGTTCGCTCTATGGGGATGATTCGGTGCCCTATCTAGGCGGAAACTCAGGAGGTGGTTTGGTCGATCCGCGCCTGTCCAAGTAAGCTGACGTAATGCACAAGGCACCAGAAATCGCGCGGTTCGTCAGGACGCACCTGCGGGCCGCGCTGCCGGACTTCACCGGGCAGTACAAGCGGCGGGATGTTCTGAGAACGCGTGGCAACTTGGTCCAATGGATGTTTGTGGGCGTAAGTCGCGGCGGGTGGGTAAGAGTATCTCCAGTTCTATCAGTATTCGGGCCCTACATACATCTGAAGGATTCCGAACACTGCAAAAACAAGGACGGGTCTTTTAACAGCGATGGTTTGATCGTTTCCGTCGGCCTGAGTGGCATGTCCGCCAGTGCTGCTCGCAGATGGAGCTTCCCCCCCGATACCCCGCTCGACGAGATGTTCGCCAGCGAAATTCTTCGCTGGCTGAAGGAAGACGCGCCGATCTCCTTCACCGAACCTCTGAAGGACGAGGCCATCGACAAGGCGCTGCGCTGGTTCGGCAAGGATGGAATGCACTGGACAGCCCATCTCTTCCTCGCCTATTTCAACATGACCCGTGGCGCTCCCACAGCGCGCAAGGACCTCGCACGGGCTTTCGAGCTGTTCATCAAGCACAGCCGCTATTCGACCGACAAGCCGCCTTTTGATTTTGAAATAGCACTCCACGCCCGCTTCCAGGACCTCGAATCCCGCCTGGACCGCCCCGACTGCATCGCGCTGTGCCGGGCCGATGCCGAGGAGCACGCCCGGCTGTTGAAGCTGCCGGCCATCGTCTGGCCGCCCGAGTGGCCAGAGGCAGTACCGCCCTGGCCGCAGGAGCCGGAAAAGCTCGCTTCCAAGATTGGCCGGCTCTTCGGTAAAGCGTGAGTGCACGGCTTCGGATGCCATAACGACATCCAATACGACCCCATGGGCCTGGTCACCGGCTATGCCTACGACACGGCCGGCAACCTCACCGACCTCACGCTGCCCTCCGGGCGCACGCTGCAAACCCTTGACCACACCGCCTACGGCCAGCCCAAACGGCTCAAGGACGCCGACGGCCACTGGACGCTGTACCGCTACGACGCCGCCGGCAACCTCACCGACACCCTCCAGCTCAAGGCCGGCGTCGTCCCCGTCGCCGACAGCCGCCCCGCCAACGCCGACCTCCTCGCCTGGACGCAATACCAGAGCGACAGCGTCGGCAACCCGGTCAAGACCCGGCGCCTCAGGGACTGGACCAGCGCCATGCTCGGCGACCCCACCAGCGGCGTCGGCCCCAGCCTGGAAACCACCTGGGACGCCAGCCAACTGAACATCACCGGCCTCACCCGCCGCGGCGACCTCGACGGCACCCCGGCCAGCCTGGAAGTCGAGACCACCAGCGACTTTGCGCACGACAGCCTCGGCCGCACCACGCGCGGCCCGGATGGCGCCTGGTACCCCGCCGACTTCCAGTACGACCCCCTCGACCGTCCCGTCAAGACCGCCGACGGCCGTGGCCATCTGTGGGACACCGTCTTTGATGTCAACGGCAACCCGATCGCCGCCGGCCTCACCCTCGACGGCGCCTACCTCGACGGCCACTACGCCACCTGGGACGAACTCGATCGCCTCGAACGCCGCGTCGACTACGCCGGCCACGCCACCCTGACCCAGTACGACCCGCTCGGCCGCGTCAGCCAGGTGACCGAAGCCGACGGCTACACCCTTGCCTTCGACCGCGACCCGCTGGGAAGAGTCACCGGCGCCTACGACCAGGAAGGCCACCGCGTCAGCCTCACGCTGGATGCCGACGGAAGACCGAGAAGCAGCACCGACCCCAACAACCTCACCACCGCCTACGAGTACTACCACGCCACTCAGGACGGCCGGTTGAAGAAGACCACGCTGCCCAAGGTCACGGGCCAGTCTCAGGGCCGTGCCGTCGAGATCGCCGCCTACGACGGCCAAGGCCGCCCCACACGGATCAACAGCATCGCCGCCGACGGCAGCGTAAGAGATACATACCGCTTTTACGACGAACTCGGCCGCCTGACGCGCGAGGTCGGCCCGCCGGTCTCGGCCACCGACACCAACCGCCCGGTCACCTGCGTCGTCTACACCCCGCTCGGCGACGTCAAGGAGATCTGGGCCGGCCGTACCACCGACACCACCAGCAAGACCTGCAACCTCGACGGCATCGACATCAAGAAACAGCTCAGCCGCACCCACGACGACTTCGGCCGCAAGCTGACCGAGACCGACGCCCTGGGCAACACCTGGACATGGACCTGGAACGTCCACCACGAACGGGTCTCCAGCCAGACCCCGGTGCAGGCCCAGGCCGGGCAGAGCACGACCTACACCTACGGCGCCCAAGGCAACCCCGGCGAAACCCAGGGCCTGCTCAAAACCCGCAGCGTGCCCGGGGCGCAGACGGTGACCACCACTCGCAACCCGCTGGGTCAGGCCACAAGGGTGGAGACCAAGAACGGCGCCGGCAATCTCATCGTCGCCTACGACTACGGCTATGACGCAGCCCATCGGCTGCAAACCGTCACCGACTCGAGAGGCAACAAGACCCTCACCTACACCTGGACCCCCGGCGGGCGTCTGGCGCAGCTGCAGGACGCCGACGGCCACGTCGCCAGCTTCGCCTACGACGCCACCGGGCGGCTCGCCACGATCACCGCCCCCAACGGCGAGAACGTCAGTTTCGTCTGGGACGCCGGCGGCCGCTTGATCGAGCAGCGGCTGCACTCGGGACAACGCACCACCCAGAGCTGGTTCGAGGACGGCGGCCTGAAGGAGAAGAAGACCCTCGTCAACACCAGCACACTGTCCAGCCACC
Organism: Rhodocyclaceae bacterium; assembly: GCA_022072095.1. GTDB lineage: Bacteria > Pseudomonadota > Gammaproteobacteria > Burkholderiales > Rhodocyclaceae > JAJVIJ01. Next base: position 6,724 of record JAJVIJ010000067.1, on the reverse strand, counting down.
TCTACAGCCTGGACCCGCAGGGAAGACGCGCCGGCCACGCGGAAACCATCGGCGGCACGACCAAGACCTGGAACTACCTGTACGACCAGCTCGACCGCCTGACCAGCGCCCATGACGGCACGGCCGAGACCTACGCCTACGACATCTGGGGCAACCGCAGGAGCAAGACCAAAGGCGCAACGACCACCGCCTACCTGTACGACGCCGCCCACCGGCTCAGCGAGATCCGCAGCGGCAGCGACACGGGCGCCCTGATCGGCGCCGCAGTGCACGACGCCGACGGGCACCTGAGCAAGCTGTGCGAAGGCGGCACCGTCAGCAAGACGACGACCGACTGCACTGCCACCGGCACCGGATCAACCACGCTCCAATTGGTGTGGAACGCGCTCGATCACCTGCAAACGGCGACCCGCAGCGGAACCGGCGCGGTCACGGAAAGCTACGCCTACGACGACCAGGGCCGACGCATCCAAAAGACCAGCGGCGCCACCACCACCCACTGGCTCTACGACGGCGATGCCCTTCACGCCGAGTGGGCCGGCACCATGAGCGGTCTGCCCAGTGCCGTCTACGCCCACGGCGGCCTCGACCAGCCGCTGCTGAGACTGACCGGCACCACCCACACACCCGCCGCCACCCAGAGCGCCTACCTGCAGGATGGCCTGGGCTCGGTCATCGGTCTGGCCAACGCAAGCGGCACGCTCACGGCCAGCCAGCGCTTCGATGCGTGGGGCAACCGGACCGCCTCGACCGGCACCATCCCGCAGTACGGCTACACCGGACGGGAGCCCGATGCCACCGGCCTCGTCTTCTACAGAGCCCGCTATTACCACCCCGGCATCGCACGATTCGCATCAAGAGACCCGATGGGGATGGCGGACGGCGTCAGCCCGTATGCCTATGTCCGGAACAACCCCGTCAATCTGGTGGACCCGATGGGGTTGAGCGCCATGGATCCCGCCGTCCAGCAGCAGGCGCAGATCAACAAGGACTACACCGGCGGCAACGCCAACGTGTCCACCTCGGGCAAGCAGACCATGCAGGCCATGACCATGCGCGACGTGGAACCGGTGGAGGACGGTTATGGCGAGATCACCGGGCCGACGCAGGTGGCTGCGGGACCGCTGCTGCCGCTCCTTGGCCTGGGCCTGATCGCCAACGAGGTTGCCAACAGCGATGTGCCCATGATCGGTGGCGGCGCCGTGAAAGCTGGGGCATCATTGGCGGGTGGGGTGGCGAAGGCGGCAAAGGGAATTGCAACGCCGTATGGTGTTGCGACCCAAAGCCAGAAGGCTGCTGCGCTTGCCGCACGAACGGAAGTGGAAGGTGGGGCTACGCTTTATCGAATCGGTACGACTGGAAAGAGCCAAGCGGCTGAGGCTCAGTTCTGGTCGCTTCAGCATCCTCTGTCGCCCGGGTACGCGAGCCGTTACGGCCTTCCAGCTGAAAACGTTCTGAACGCAAACTTCATTGAGGCTGCAACTCTTCGGCCAGGTACATCGTTCATCACGAGACCTGCCCCTGGAATTGGCTCGAATGTCGGGGGCGGGATCGAAGTGGTCGTTCCGTCGGGTGGCGTGCAAATGAAGTGGTTCACGGGGATGCCATGAGTAGCTTTGATCACTACGCTGCAACGCGGGACCTGATCTCTCATCTGGAGCGAACAGGTTGTACGACGGAAGCAGCAGCCCTGAAGGCGGCGATGGAATCAGGGGCTACCGGCACCGAGATCCTGATGGCACTTCGATTTCACCTCTCCGACATCATCAAGCGAGTTCCGTTGGAGGGAGACGCTGGGATGCTCGCGTCAAGGCTACTTGCCGAGCTGGACGATGCTCTTGAGTAGATGCCGCAAAGGGGACAACCACTGTAATCGGCAGGGTTAAAGACCTTCAAAACCTGGGCAAGGGCGAGAAATCGCTGCTGGATCGTTTGCCGTATCAAGGAAATCCAAAGGTGGATTGGGCGCAGAACTCAGGCGTGCTTCGTTCAGAGATGAATCGGGGCTTACCGATTAGGGACGCGTCGGTTGGTGATAATGGCGGTCAATTCCTGAACGCCGAGCGATATCTGCTTAAAGAACGCGGATGGACGTTCGACGCTAACACGAACTTTTGGAATCCGCCGAAATGAGTACGCACGGTGCTTCTGGGGTGGACCGCACAAACCTCAACTTTGCGAATCTTGTTAAGGAGAGATTTGCATTCCTAAGTGATCTTGGCTTCGTGGAGGTTGAGTCATTGCCGACGCTTGTTCTTTACCGGAATGGTGACATTGACGTTGACGTGTATCACGGACGGCGATCATACGAAATCGGCTTTGGCATTACTCGCCAAGGAGTTCGGTATTCACTGTCGGAATTCATTCGCTCTAGTGATCCCGAGTTCGCGGAACAATATCGCTATCCTACTGCGACAACGCAAGAGGTTCTTGTCGATGGTCTTACAAGAACAGCGGAATTGGTGAAGCGTTATTGCATAAAAGCGTTGCAAGGCAATCCAGCGTTTTTTTCAACGCTTGGAAGCCAACGAAAATTATGGGCGGAGAAATACGCATTCGACGTGATGGTAGGGCAGTTGCGGCCCAAGGCACATGAGGCATTCCGGCTGAGTAAGTATCGGGAAGCTGCTGAGCTTTATAGGAAAATCGAATCTGCGTTGAGTCCAGCCGAGCGCAAGAAGCTGGCTATTGCCGAAGAGCGCATTAAAGAATAGTTGTCCCGTCGCTCGGTGCGAATCAGTCATCCACGGTGCCTTATGCCACGACGGGCAGCGGGGGCGGGACGCAGAGTCTGCAAAGCTTCAGCGAACTGTCGGCGCCGCTCAATACCGGCAACCTGCCGGGAGGCGGCACTCCACCAAGCGCCTATTATGGCAACACCATGCCCCAGTCGAAGTAAGCAGCCATGCACAAACCCTTCCACGACGTTCTCCATCCGCCCGAACTCCAGGGACGCGACCGCCGCCGCTATTGGATCGCCGTGGCGGGGTGGTTTGTGTTTATGTTGGCTGCTGTAAGTTTTTTGGGCGTTATTGAACTAATGGTTGCCAAAGAACTGGATAGACAGTATGGGCCTAGTTTCATGTCTACGGCATTTAATCTGGGCGATGAATGGTTACTCGCAATTACTCTGTTTACCGGTGTACTAGGCATCTTCCTCGGCGACTACCTCTGGGGCAAAGTCTTCGTGAAGTCGGGTTATCTGAGTCCGGCGGCGGCGATCCGCATCCGCACCAACCGGGCACCGACGGCGCGCGGCGAGCGCGCGCACCGCAGACTCAGCCTGAGTCTGTCGGTGCTCATCCCGCTGGGCATCGCCGGACTGGGGGTTTATACCGGGCAATATTGGCTGATTCCCTTCATGCTGATTCTGGGCCTGTGGCTGTTTATCTCCATCCGGGCGGGCTGGCAGCAAGCCGACGACATGATGGCCGGGCAGGCGCCTTATCCGGAGGACGAAGTCAAGCGGGTGCTGCACGATATCGACCCGCCGCCCCGTGATGGGGAAGACCGGCCGTAATGCACGGCACGGCCGTCCGGAAAAAGACCCTCCGCTACACCTGGACTCCCGGCGGGCGCCTGGCGCAGCTGCAGGACGCCGCCGGCCTCACCCTCGACGGCGCCTACCTCGACGGCCACTACGCCACCTGGGACGAACTCGACCGCCTCGAGCGCCGCGTCGACTACGCCGGCCACGCCACGCTGACCCAGTACGACCCGCTCGGCCGCGTCAGCCAAGTGACCGAAGCCGACGGCTACACCCTTGCCTTCGACCGCGACCCGCTGGGAAGAGTCACCGGCGCCTACGACCAGCAAGGCCACCGCGTCAGCCTCACGCTCGACGCCAGCGGTCGCCCCCGCCGTGTCACCGACCCCAACGGCCTCACCACCCAATACGACCACTTCCACGCCGCCGAGGACGGCCGCCTCAAGACCACTGAGGAAATGACTGGCTTCTGGCGGGTTCTTGCGCTCGGGCTGAGCCTGACAGCTCTGGCCGGGTGCGGCGGCCCGGACGAGCGCCTGCAAGCGCTGAATGCCCGGATCAGGGCGCTGGACGGTCAGATGAAGTTGGGCGAGGTGCGGGAGGTGCCGTTGCCGCCGATCAAGCAGGGTGAGTGGGTTGTGGCGATTAACGGTCTATACCAAGGCAGCGTTTGTGACCCATCGCTGCTTTCTGAAAAAGCGGCCCAGCGTGTTGCCCTCGACTATGGTTCTTCCGAGTCATCCCCGGCATTCCTGCTGTTGGTATCGGGTGATCATGTGGCTTCGAGCATGGCTTTATCGATAGCGACATGGCCAGCAACAGTCAGGTCTCAGAAAGACATTGATTACGCCCTCATTGCCGGCCCCACTCACCGTTTGCTGGTGGTGGAGTGCATGAAGCCGGTATCGGACAAGGCTGCGGGCCGAACCTGCGAGGTGGTATTGCGGGCGGCCAAGTAGCCGGGCTTTGGACGGGCGTCATGCCCGCCCTGTCTCTGCCTCGGCCTGCCCCAGGATGCATCCCAAGGCGTCCCCAAGCCGATCCTGGTCCGCCACCGAGAGCTGCCCCAGGGTCTTGCGGATCAAGGCCTTCTCCAGAGTGAAGAGCACGGGTTTGGCCACCGAGGGTTTCAGAAGCCCCGCCGCCTGCCAGTCGGCCAGCATGACCTCGCCGAAGGCCAGGGATGAACGCACCTGGCTGGTGATGGGCATGAGGATTACATCCGGACGGGCATCGTTGTAATCCGGGCTGCTCACCACCGCCGCCGGCCGGGGTTTCGCCCCCTGCTGATTGGTGAAGGGAAACGGCACCAGTAGCACCGTCCCGAAAGCGTAGGCCATCGTTTCCCCTCAGCAGCTAAAGCCGGTCATAGACCGCATCCTCGGGGTTCTCCCAGATCGCCTTGAGCGCCGGCTCGGAGGCAGCCATGGCCGCCAGGGTCAGTGCCCGATCCGCGTCCCGGTTCTTCAGAAAATCGATGAAATCCCCCACCTCGGCGAGCCTCGCCGGCGAGAGGCCTTCGAGCTTCTTCACGAGCATATCCGGTTGCATGGTCTTCCTCCGTTAGCGGCGGCCGGCGGCGGCACGCGCCGTATCCCAGCGCCGCGCCTGGTACTTGATGATCAGGCTCTCCAGCACTTCCTTGACCACCGCTTGTTCCTCGGGCGGCAACTGGCTCACCGCCTCGAACTGCAAGCGCAGTTCATCGTCCGGCCCGCGCTCCGCCTCGTCGAACAACAGGAAATCCGCCGTCACACCCAGGGTGACCGCGATCTTCTTCAACGCCTCCAAAGAGGGCTGAGTAGCTCCCGATTCGTAGCGTTTGATCTGAGTTACATGCAGCCCCACCGCGTCGGCCAGGGCCTGCTGCGACAATCCCTTCTGCTTGCGTAACTGGACCAGTCTGGTGGCGAGCTGCATGGTGATGAGCCAATGGGTGGCGACGCTCATCATGGTATCCCCCGGTTTCTGGATGACCTTGACGCAGGTAGCATAACAGACACTACAATAATGCCTCAATAGCGTCTTGACGCATTTCTGGGAGGAACCTGCCATGCCCCGCATCCCCGAGACCGAGATCGAGCGGCTAAAAGAGGAAGTCTCTGTGGAGCGGCTGGTTACGGCCTCCGGGGTGGCACTCAAGAAGACCGGCAAGGACCTGGCGGGCCGCTGTCCGTTCCACGAAGACGACACGGCGAGCCTGATCGTGACGCCGGAGAAGAACCTGTGGCACTGCTTCGGCTGCGGGGTGGCCCTGTCGACTGGGTGATGAAGCGGCAGGGGGTGTCCCGTCCGCCTGTCCGCAGCACGTTTCCGACTTGCGGCACACCGGATTTTCTTCCCATTTGACTGCCAGTGTGCTGCGCGATGGGCGGACGCAGCCTCATGGGCTGCTGAGGATTAACGTTCCGACGCTTTTCGCGCAAATGATGATGGGGCGGCTTGCCGCTGAGTTCACGCGGGCCTACCCCGATGTCAAACTGGCGATCACGCTGGAAGACCGCCAGGTGGACCTCGTCAACGAAGGCTATGACCTGGTGATTCGGGTCAACCCCGAGCCAAATTCTGAGCTGGTTGGGCGCTGCTTTGCGCGCGAGCAGATATTGATTGTGTCCACCCCTGAACTCAAGAAGCGATTCGCGCGAGTGTCCACAACACAATCCATGAAACCGTTGCCCGTGATTGTCCGAGGCTCACCGAGTCATGGGACGTGGAAGATTGGCGGAGCTTCTGCCAAAGACATTGCGGTGCGCACCGTGTTGCAACTGCCCTTGTTCACCATGATCCGCGACGCGGCATTGACAGGCATTGGCGCAGCGAGACTTCCGCGTCTTGTGGTGGCAGATGACCTATCGGCCGGTCGCCTCGTGTCATGGGGCGTGGCGACCGATGAGCCGGCTGAGCTGTGGGCCCTTCACACTTCCAGGCGGTTGCCCAGCGCCAAGGTCAAGGCCAAGGCCTTCATGGGTTTCTTGGAGACAGATTTTCGAAAGATGGGGGCCTGAGGAACAAAATCTTGTGCCCGAAAGCGTTCAATCGGTACGGATCAAAAATCGGTCTTCTAACTCGCTCAGTCAAGTGGTTCTGAGCAGAACACCGTCTCAATCTGGGGGAAGGCTCTCTGAGGGGGCACTTTCTTCAAAACCACACCGCGATCGGATTGAAAAACATCAATCAGATCAATGAGTTACAAGCGTGGATTTGAAGGATTGAAGATTTGAAAGAATCTTCTGGCGG